>CAILTK010000073.1 GCA_903837135.1 uncultured Caulobacterales bacterium | reverse complement strand
GGGCCCAGGTCTTCTGGGCGGCGGCCGCGGCCTGCACCGCCTGATCCAGCTCCTCGGCCGTGGCCAGCTGCACCCGGCCGGCGACCACGCCGGTGTTGGGGTTGAAGATGTCGCCGTAGCGGCCGGACGACCCCACCAGGGCCTGGCCGTTCACGAAGTGATGGATGTCGGGCATGGCGATTGGTCTCCACATCCACGGCTATCACCATGGAGGGCGACCGGGTATTGCATTCTTGCCGGCGCGGGTACGCAAGGATGCAATACTAGATGTTCGATTGGGACGACCTGCGGTTTTTCGTGTCGGCGGCCAGGGCGGGCTCCCTCACGGCCGCCGCGCGCGCCCTCGGTGTCGATACGGCCACGGTGGGGCGGCGGATATCGAGGTTGGAATCCGCGTTGAAAGCCACCTTGCTGGTGCGATCCCCAGGCGGCCTGCAGCTGACCTCGGCCGGCGCCAGGCTATGGGAATCCGCCCTCGACGCCGAAGCCGCCATGCTCCGCGCCGAGCGCAGCGGCGAGGAGGATCTGGTTGGCGGCAGCGTGCGCATCAGCGCGTCCGAGGGTTTCGGCGCCACCATCCTGGCTCCCGCGCTTCCGGCCTTCTGCGCTCAGCACCCGACACTCAGGATCGAACTGGCGGCCAATCCCGGCTTTCTATCGCCCAGCCGCCGTGAGGTGGACATGGCGGTGACCCTGAGCGCGACGACCAGCGCACGCCTGGTCGCCGAACCGCTCACGGACTACCAGCTCGCGCTCTACGCCAGCCAAGACTACCTCGATCGGGCGCCCCCGCCGGAGGATATCGCGGGCCTGAGGCGTCACGCCCTGGTCGGATATGTGGACGATCTGATCTACGCGCCGGAGTTGCGGTACCTGGAGGAAATCGGCGCGGACCTGCGGCCCCGGATCGCCAGTTCATCCTCCGGGCGCAGCGCGAGATCATCGCGGCGGGCGGAGGGATAGGCGTTCTGCCCTGCTTCATCGCCGGCGGCCTGACCCTCGTGTTGCCGCATGTGGTCCGTTTGACCCGCCGCTTCTGGATCAGCACCCACGCGGATGTCTCGCAGTCGGCGCGCATGCGCGCGGTCCGCAGATGGCTGAGCGAACTCGTCGCGCGACGGCGCGCGGACCTGAACCCGTTCGCCTAGAGCGTGGCGGTCGTTGGAGGCGGCGACGCCAGAACCCGCGGCCGCGCCGGCCTATCGGAGCCCTTCGCCCGAGAGCATTTGCGAGACATAGGCCGGCAAGGGGCGCCGTGAGAGCTCGAAGGCTTCGTCGGCGTCGACCCCGAGCGTGCGCAGGAGGCTCTCGACGGTGTTTTCGCCCGCTGACGGCTCGGCGGTCTTCTCGATCAAGACGCGCATGGTGGCGATGATCGCGGCGATGATCAGCCGCATCGCACTCTTCTCGCTCGAAAACGTAAACCGTCCTCCAGCAAGCCCTTCACGCAGGTGCTGGGCGCCGAACTCCTCGAACACCTCCAGCCACATCCCCGGCAGATCGGCGGCCGCGTGCACGACGAAGGACCCCCAGATGGGATCCGAGATCGCCTTCGTCAAAAAGACCTGGAAGATGTACGTCACGGCGACGGCGCGGTCGGGCTCATTGTCCGCGATCTGACGGAAGATCGTTTTCAGGCGCTGGGCGTGCGCGTTGAACGCCGCGCGGGCGATGTCGCGCTTGGTGGCGAAGTGGTTGTAGAACGAACCGAAGCCGACATCGGCCTCTTCGGTGATGTCGGCGATGGCCGTGCCGTCGACCCCCTTCACCGACATGACCCGCAGCGCCGCCTCGATCAGCTTCTGGCGGGTCTTCTCACGGGACCGAAAGCCACGCTTCGGCTTTTCCAGCGCGGCCACCGATCCGGCGGGTTCTGGAGATCCAGGGTTCGACAACAAATTCTCCAATCCATTCCGCACATGTTCACGTCGGACTTCGGCCGGCGCCGACCTGCGGGGTCTCGCGCACGCCATGCCCTCGCTCGCATCTTAGGGCGGCCGCCCGGGCGCACAAACCTCTTGCCGTCCCTTCCAGGGAACCAACCCCAACCATCATCACTTATGATGATATTATCATCTATGGCGCATGGATTGGCGCCGATGCTGAGCGCGGAGTTGACGCCCTATGACCGACAGACAAGCCGCTCTCGCCCGTATCGTCGGGGTCGAGGAGCATATCGCCTATCCCGAGCTTCTGAGCCGTTTGCCGGAGGCCGCGGTCATCGAGAAGGGCTTTCTTTCCCGCGATTTGCCCTTCGGTCGGTTCAGTCTGCTGGACAAGATGAGCGACACGGAAGGGCGGGTGAAGGATCTGGACGCCGTCGGGCTGACCGTCCAGGTGCTGTCGTATCCGCTGGCGGGGGGCGACGTGCTCCCGCCGGCGGAGGCGCCGGACTGGGCGCGCGACGCCAACGACATCCTCGCCCGCCATATCGCGGCTCACCCGAAGCATTACGCGGGCTTCGCACACCTCCCGCTGACCCATCCGGAGGCGGCTGCCGATGAATTGGAGCGCGCGATCAAGGTCCTCGGATTCAAGGGCGCGCTCGTCAGCGGCGCAACGGAGGGGCGCTACCTCGACCATCCTTCGTTTGATCCGGTGCTGGCCAAGGCCGAGCAGCTCGACGTGCCGATCTATCTGCATCCGGGACCGTCGCCGAAGGCGGCGCGGGACGCCCTCTACGGCGGCTTGCCGGACGATCTCAGCTTCTGGATGTCCGTGTCGGGCTGGGGCTGGCATGCCGACACCGCCACCCATGTCTTGCGGCTGCTGCTGTCCGGCTGCTTCGAGCGTCATCCCGGGCTCAAGGTTATCATCGGCCACCTGGGCGAAGGGCTTCAAGTGATGATGCCCCGGCTGGACCAGCAATATCACCAATTCGCCGGCTTCGAGGGCGTGCCAAGCGAGATCCTGCGAAAGCACGTCTGGGTCAGCATGGGCGGCTTCTTCTTCCTGCCGTCCTTCATGGCGGCGCTCGAGGCCTTCGGACCGGATCGGATGCTGTACTCGGTCGACTATCCGTTTGGATCGCTCGAAGGCGGTCGCGCCTTCCTGGAGACCCTGCCGGTGGACGACGAGACCCTCGCCAGGATAACCCACCGGAATGCGGATCGGCTTCTGAGGCTGACCGCTTAGGCTTCACGCGGCGGCGGAGGGCATACAGCCGCCGGTCGCCACCACCGCAAAATCGGTCCGAGACGCCAAGTGCAGGGGAAAACATGACCGCCTACCTGATCATAGAAGCCTCGGTGACTGACGAAGACAAGTGGACACGATATAGAGAGGCGGTTGTGCCGCTCATCCAGAAATTCAACGGCAGACATCTTTCAAGAAGCGGCGCCGCCCAGGTGCTCGAGGGCTCCAATCCGGGCCGTATAGCCATGTTCGAGTTCCAGTCGGTGGAGGCGATCCACGACTTCTGGAATTCACCGGAATACGCGGCGGTAAAGGCGCTGCGCCGTGACGCAGCGACGGTCAGTGCGTGGGCGATCCCCACGGACGTTGTCAGCGATTGACCCACTCCGGCGTCGTCCCAAGGCCGGGAGCCGGCGCCGGGGCCTCAGAGCGCCGGTTTCAACGCCGCCGCGCCATGAAGAGAAATCCAACCGGTGGGTTGGCCAGGCGCGCGAGCAAGGTTCAGCGGCCTCCGGTGGAGGCGATCCCGTCAAAGGCTTGGCGCGCCCGTTCGACGTGATCGAGATTTTCCGCCGCCCAGACCCACACGCCGCAGAAAGCTGACCCAAGGCTCAGGCCCAGCGCCGTGAGCCTGTATTCGACCTTTGGCGGAACGACGGGATGCACGGTACGGACCAGCAGACCGTCGCGTTCCATCTGCCGGAGCGTCTGGGTGAGCATCTTCTGGCTGACGCCATCCACCAGCTTGCTCAAGCGGGTGAACCGGACTTCGCCGTGCTCTGTGAGAACCTCCAGGACCATCATGGTCCACTTGTCGGCGACGCGCCCGATCAGGTCGTTGACCAGCGCGCCGATCCGCGGGTCCAGGTCGGGCGGGGGGATGGAGGCGGCGTAACGCCGAGCCTTCTCGATCTCTTCCGTCGTGAAATGGGTCAAGGCCTTCATCGGTCACTCTCCGCCCGGTGCGTATAGCACTTTCTGGTGCCTTCTTACTCATGGCGAGTGAGGCGCATAGGGTCAGCCCACAAGGTCTGACACCCGGCGGAGGGGCCAATGAAGCTCAAGCAAAGAACGGTCCTGATCACCGGCGGCACGAGCGGGATAGGTCAGGAGCTGGCCCGCCAACTCCTGGCGCTCGGCTCAACGGTCATCGTGACGGGCCGCGATCCGGCCAGGCTGGAACTCACCCGTCAGACCCTGCCCGGCGTCCATGCGTTTCAGAGCGACGCCAGCGACCCCGACGCCATAGAAACGCTCTACGCCGCCGTGGTCGGCCGCTTCCCCGCCCTCGACACGCTCGTCAACAACGCCGGCATGATGCGTAATCTGAAGCTTGACCGGAAGCGACCGCTTGGCGACTTGACGGGTGAAATCGAGATCGGACTGAACGGACCGCTGTGGATGGTCCAGCAGTTTCTTCCCCACCTGAAAACCCAGAAAGAGGCTCTGATCGTCAATGTGTCTTCCGGGCTCGCCTTCGTGCCCTTCCCGGCCGCGCCCGTCTATTCCGCAGCGAAGGCAGGACTTCACGCCTATACGCGGTGCTTACGCGCGCAACTGAAGGGCACGGGCGTCACGGTGGTCGAGCTTGCTCCGCCCGCCACGGAGACGCCCTTGTTCCGCGGCGATTTCGCCGATGAGATGAAGGGCGAGACCGGAATGGACCCGGCGGTGCTGGTGCGCCGGGCGATCAAGGGGATCCAGGCCGGCGAGATCGAGATTCGGCCCGGCCCGAGCAATATTTTGAAGATCGCGAGCCGCCTCGCGCCGAACGCCATCTTCAAGCAGATGATCAGGCTGAGCCGGCTTTAGTGGTTGTTTTACTCATGTCCGCAAACCGGTTCCCACCATTCGAGAACGCGCTCCAGAACACAGGACGGCTTAGACGGATTTCCCTTATCGGGCGTCTTCGCCGACCGCTCTTAGCCCGGCGTCAACGAAGCGGATCATCCAGTCGAGGCTCGCCTCGGGATCGTTGCCCCACTGGAAGGCGTTGACGGCCTGGAGCTGGGCATAGCCCTGGATCATGCAGCGCAGCGTGCGAACCGCATGGTCGAGCTGGTCGGGATGGACGCCGTAGCCAGACACCACGGCGCGGACCGAGCCGATCACGCGGCTTGCGGCGACGAACAAGGGATCGTCGCTTCCGCCGAACTGAGCCCCGATGGTGGCGGCGTATCGTCCCGGGTGCGCAGCGATGAAGGTCTGAACGGCCATGAACAGCGCCCGCATCGCGTCCGCGCCGGCTTTGCCCTGGAGCGCCTCCCGCAGCTGATCGCCCAGCTCGACCATCGCCAGCGTGGCGATGCGGCGCTGCAGATCGCCGACGCTATCGACATGCTTGTACAGCGCCGGCGCCTTGACCCCCAGTCGGGAAGAGAGCGCCGCGAAACTGACCGATCCGATGCCGGACTCGTCGGCAAGTTCGGCGCCGGCGGCGACCACCTCGAACGTATTCAAACCCGCTCTGGGCAATCGGCTCTCCTGTGGGCGGCATAAATGGCGGACGGCCCGTACGGCGCCGCACCTTCGACAAGGCGGGTCATTGCCCCCTCTGAAGGATCATGAGCGCAGCCGAGAGCCCGCCGAACAGGGTATAGGCAAGAATGCCGAGGGGGGAGCGCCTGGTGGGGGCGGCCAGGCGGACCAGAATGATCGCGCATATACCGGTGATGATCGCCGCGCCGGCCACGCCCAACGGATGGAAGATGAGCCCGACCGCGAGCAATACCGCACTGACGAGCATGGCCGGGGCGAAAACCACCCGTCCCGTTGACGGCTTGAGGCCGGTGAATTCGGTGAAGAAGTGCATGTTTCGCCCATTCCAAAGGTGCATCGGAGAGGCGATGAACTCCGCAACGAGCACGATGGACAAAGTCCAGATGGCGATGGTCATGCGACGCTAGCCAGAAATGAGATGAGCGCGGCTGCAACTTCATCCGGATACTGCGCATGAGGGTAATGCCCGGCTTTGTCGATCATGACGTACCGGGCCATGCCCTTCGGCAAGAGATCGACGATTGCGCCGGCTTCGGCCTCCGGATCGGGGAAATCGGAGTCCTCGCGGCCCATGATGATGAGGGTGGGGCGCCGGACCTGCCCTAGCCGCGCCGCGGCGTCCTTCAAGGTCGCCTGAGCCGGCTTCGAGCTCGCCATCTTGCGCGCCGCGTCGATGCGGCCGGGCTCCCGCAGGGTGGCCTGCAGTTTGCTCAGCCAGGCGTCCCAGTCGGCCGGTTTCCGCCCGGGATAGGCCACGCCGAGATATCTGACCCAGGCGTCCAGGTTTCCCATGTACACGAACTGTCCGAGCAGAAGGGCGCCACGACCGTAGTTGTGGTCGTTCCGCAGCAATGCGCCCAAGCTGATTTGCGGCGGCCGGGTAAAGGGATCGATCTCCACGACCGCCCTCACCAATTCAGGATAGGTCGCCGCGGCGATCGTCGCGGCGCCGCCGGAAAAGGACTGGCCCACGATCACCGCCGGTCCCCCCAGCTTCCCGATGACCTCGGCCAGATCGCGGGCGGTGTCTGCGTGACTATAGGAGCGCCAGCCGGTGCTGGATTCGCCGTGGCCTCGCAGATCCACGCTGGCGACGCGGTAACCGGCGTCGGCGATCAGGGGGGCGAGGAAACGATAGGTCGCGCGCGTGTCGGCCATGCCGGGCGACAGCACCACCAAAGGCCCGTGCCCGATAACGTCGAAGGCGATGAGACCGCCCGCGAACTCCACATACTCGGTTGTTCCAACCCGTCGTTCCATCGCTTCTTCCCTTCCGCTCCGGCCGCCCCACGAATGATAACCTTTAAGTTATGCATCATAACCAGTGTTGTCAATGGACGCTTCGGGGCGGCCGGACACAGGGCTCGGCTTGTCGCGACGCGTGCAGCGCCGTCAGCGCAGAAAATCTAAGGCGTGGCCTGGAAATTCCATCCCAGCGGGCGCCCGCGCGCACCTCGACATTCATGCAAAGTCATCCAATAAGACCGTGATGCTCGCCCGTCTTGCCCCGGCGCTTTTCGTCGTCGTCTGGTCGACAGGTTTCATCGTCGCGCGCTTCGCCGCACCGCACGCCGCGCCAGAACTCGTCCTGCTTGCCCGCATGATCCTGACGGCGGCGCTTCTCGCCGCGGTCGCAACCCTTCGGCGGGAGGCGTGGCCTGTCGGGAAACCGTTCGGCATGCAACTTGTCGCAGGCCTGCTGCTCAACGGCCTCTACCTCTGCACCAGTTGGTGGGCGATCTCCAAAGGCATGCCCGCAGGGATCATGGCCCTGCTGGGCGCGCTGCAACCGCTCGTGGTCGCCGTCGCCTCCTTTCTGTTCCTCGGCGAACGCCTGTCGCGGCGCGCGTGGCTTGGCCTCGGCGTCGGTCTTGGGGGCGTGGTGCTCGTGCTTGGCCCCTTGCTCGAACGCAGCGCCGCCGCCGTCGTGCCGTGGTACGTGGTCGCCGGTTCGGCGACGTCGATCCTGGCGATGGCGGCCGGCACCATGATCCAGCGCGGCGCGCTCGCCAACGATGGAGTCTTCGTCTCGGGAGCGATCCAGAACGCCGGCGGGGCCGCGATCGCCTTGGCGGCGACGGTCCTGCTCGGCGACTTTCACTGGGACAACTCCCCCGCCCTGTGGGGTGCCCTCATATGGTCCGTCGTGATGCTGTCCGCGGGCGCGCTGACGCTGCTGGTCTGGATGACGCGCCGGCAGGGCGCGACACGTGTGAGCATCCTTCTGCTCCTTGTGCCGCCGCTGGCGGCGCTGGAGGCTTGGCTCCTGTTCGGCGAACGGCTTGGCGTCCTGCAGCTGCTCGGCTTTTGCCTGGCGCTGGGAGGGGTGCTGCTCGCCAGAACCGCCTCCCGCGCGGTCGCGCCGGAGCCGGCCTAGCCCGCACTGGTTTGCCGAAAGCGGGGGCCGCCGCTTCAACTCATTCTGCGGCCAGCCTATCGGGCGGGCGCCGTGCCGAAAGGCCTTCGAGTTCGGCCTTGATCGAAAGGGCGGTGTATCGCGAATATGAACGCGTCAGGACCATCGGCCCGCCAACGATATAGAAGCCTTCCTGACGGGTCGGGCCGAACATGTTCCGGAGTTCTCCGTCCTCGCCCAGTCCCCAGACCGGCCCGACGAGGTCGGCGATCGCATCACCGAACATCCGCCGCACGGCCTCCTGCTGAGGCCGGTATCCCGTCGCCAGGACGACCGCATCCACGGGCAAGCGCGACCCGTCGGTGAAGACAGCGCATTTCCCGTCCAGCTTTTCCAGTCCAACGCCCGATCTGACCTTGATCCTGCCCTCGATGATCAGTTCTGAAGCGCCCACGTTCAGATAATATCCGCTGTGGTAGCGCAGGATCTTCATGAAGAAGCCCGTGTCGTCTTCTCCGTTGTCGAGCGCGAATCCTGCTTTCCTAAGCCCGTCGAGCAGGTCGCGATCGGCATCCGCCATCTGCCGACTGAGGGGGCCGGATAGCTGCCGCAGGAGATCATAGGGTACGGACGCATTGATCAGATCCAGTTCGCCGATCGGTCGAATACCCTCGTTGGCGCTGTAGAGCCGGGACATCATGGCCGCGCTGGGCTCAACGCTCACGACGGTGGTCGACGAGCGCTGTAGCATGGTGACCTCGGCGCCCTGCAGGCACAAGTCCTGGGCGATATCGTGGGCGCTCG
The DNA here is from genome assembly GCA_903837135.1 of uncultured Caulobacterales bacterium. Taxonomy (GTDB): domain Bacteria; phylum Pseudomonadota; class Alphaproteobacteria; order Caulobacterales; family Caulobacteraceae; genus CAIOYC01. The sequence continues at coordinate 29,359 of CAILTK010000073.1, read as the reverse complement.
TTCCCGTACCGATGACCAGGACGGATTTGGCGGCGAGGTCCAGATCATCGTTTTGGCCGGTGGAGTGATAGATCGGTCCCGGGAAGGTGTTTGCTCCGCTTATGGCGGGAATATTCGGGACTCCGCTGATGCCGGTCGCCATGACGACATGGCGTGGATGCATGATCCGTTCGCCACCGTCTTCGCGCTTCAGCAGGACCGTCCAGCGTTCGCTCGCAGCATCGTAGCTGGCGGAGACCAGTGTAGTTTCGGTCCAGACATTGAGCTCCATCGCGTCGGCGTAGAACTCGAGCCAGTTCGCAAGCTTGTCCTTGGGGATGTAGACCGGCCAGGTCGGTGGAAACGGCATATACGGCAGGTGATTCATCGCCGCTTCGTTATGGAGCTTGAGCGAGTGATACCGCTTTCTCCAGGAATCTCCGATGCGATGTTCACGGTCGATAACGAGGGTGTCGACCCCGAGCTGGCCCAATTCCGTGGCGACGATCAGACCAGCCTGGCCTGCGCCCACCACCAGGACCTGCGGGTCTCTATCCTCGAAGCGAGCCGCCTCGATGCGCTTGTCGAGCCAGTTCTTCGATCCATTCTGCGTCGCACGCATATAGCTGCGTTCGCGATGCGGGCCGATCTTGGCTGGGAAGGCTTTCAGCGTGCTCAGGCTCGTGAGCGCCGCCAGCGCCTTGTACTGTCTTTGTCCATTCTGGTCGCTTGGCGTGAGATGGACGACGCCGCATCCCAGGGCGTCGGCAGTCTCGAATGTGAAAAGCGCGTCGATCGTCTCGCCGAATTGGCCGAGCTGCCCTGGCTGGGCCGCGCCTTCGAGGCGCAGTTTGTGCAGGCCGCCTGCGGCAGGCGCAGCCCGAAGGCCCGCTCCGATCGCCTCGGGTCCACGAAAGGTCTGCAGGCGCCAGGTCAGGGCCAGTAGGTCACGCCAATATCCGTCTGATCGGAACAATTCCGCGGCAGCATTGAAGTTACGCGAGGAGAGGCTTTGCTCAAACGCGCCTAGCCATCCGCCAACGATGTCGTCGAGTGACGTGCTCGGTGCTTCCGTCATTGCGTTGTCTCCCTTACGTTACCTTGGCTCTGCGGCCATTCGCGGCTGTCAGCCCATGCCGCGGTCGCGCGGCGCTTCCTTCGATAGGCGCCGTTTCGACGGCAGGGTCTTCGCTGTCCAAGCGTGAGGGTAGGACGCCGTCGCTCCGCGGCGCCGCGCGACCGCCCGCTAGACCACCCTCCGGTCGAGGAAGTTGGCGACGGGCAAGGGCGGTCCCCATTGGGCCAGCGAATCGTCGGAAACCTGATGCAGGCTCGGCTGCGCGCCCGGCTTCACAAGGTCGCCATCGGTGAAGTGCTCGACAACATTTCCGGCGGGGTCGAACCAGTAATCGAAGATCTGGCTTCCCAAAATATGCCGGCCGACGCCCCAGAGCGGTCTCCACCCCTTCGAGACGAGATACTTGTTGCCAAGAAACTGGGCGTCGACGTCCTGAACCTCGAACGAAACGTGGTGAACCGCCGCGGCGTCGGCAGGGAAGAAAGCGATGGTGTGGTGGTCTGTCCAGTCACCCGTGCCGGTGCAGTGGAAGAAGCCCCCGACCGGGTTGGACGGATCGCCATCGAACAAGAGATCCGAAGCCCGCATGCCGAGCCGCGAGGTCAGCCAATCCGCGTTCTCGCGGAAGTTCGCCGTGAGCAGCGCGACGTGGCCGAGGCGCAGGACGCCCGCGGGCTCCATGGGCGCGCGCTGCCAATCGCCCTTGCGCTCTTTACGAACCGCCTGGTTGAAAACCAGGGGATCGCGCATCGGGATCGGCTCGACCGGGGCGACGCCGTGGACAAGGTCGAATAGGAGGCCATCCGGGCTCGACAGGCGCACACGATAGCCTCCGCCCGGACGATCGATCTCCTCCACCGGCGAGGCCTCGGGATACTGGGCGGCGCGCTCAAGCATCGTAAGGCTCGCCACGCGCATGCCGATGGCGAGAGGTCCGGAGCGCTCGGACTTCACGGCGACATAGCAATATTGGATATCGGAATGTCCGCGAAACAGGATCTCGCCGTCGCCTCGATGCTGGACGAGCAGACCGAAATCGACAAAAAACGCTTCCGCCCGCGCCAGGTCAGGCTGGCCGAAAGCCACATACTGCACGTCGAGGACTTCTACCATTTCATCCGTACTCCCGCCTGAGGCGCCTTTTTCTGATTAGAATTCGTCCCTGACCGTATTCTCGAGCGTCCCAATGCCCTCGATGCTGAGCGAGCAAACGTCGCCCGGCTTGAGATAGACCGGGGGCTTCTTTCCAAACCTCACCCCCGCGGGCGTGCCTGTGGCGATCATGTCGCCCGGCCGCAGCGTCAGCACGGCGCTCGCCAGCGAGATGAGGGTCGCGACGTCGAACAACATGTCGCTCGTGCTGGCGCTCTGTTCGACGACGTCGTTCACGCGGGTCTCGATCGTCAGCCCCCTTCCGCCGGGGGGCAGTTCGTCGGCGCTGACGAACCACGGCCCGCAGCCGGCGGTGCCGTCGAAATTCTTCCCCATCGTCCACTGCGGCGACTTGAACTGGTAGTCGCGGACCGAACCCTCGTTCATGATCGTGTAGCCCGCGACGTGGTCCAGCGCGGCGCTTGCGGCGATCCGCCTGCCGGCCTTGCCGATGATCACGGCGAGCTCGACCTCATAGTCGAGCGCCTCGCTTTCCGGCGGCCTTATCATCGGGGCCCTGTGACCGATCAGGCCCGAGGCGAAGCGCGGGAAGAAAATGGGATAGTCCGGCACGGAATAGGGGCTTTCCCCCACATGCGCGAGATAGTTGAGGCCGACGCACAGGATCTTCTCGCCGCGTCGAACGGGGGGCAGAAACTCAATTGCCGAAACATCCATGCGCGGGGCCTTCGCCGCAGCGACGTCGACGCGACGACGCCAGTCTTCAAGGGCCAGCAACGCCGCGACATCGTCCGGCAGACTCGGATCGCTTTCGCCCAAATCGAGCCATTCGCTCGCGGACTTGAGTGCGAGACCCCGCCGGCCGTTCAGTTCAAAGCTCAATAAGCGCACCGTTCGATTCCCTATAAGCCGCCACACCGCCGCAGACCGTTGAAAATTCAGGGGTTACCAATCGCCTGACCCGACCGGGTCCCGCGCGTCGGCGGCGCACGCCGACGCGCGTGTGGCTGCGCCGCGTACCGAGCCTCGTTCTGTGGCCGCTCTGGCTGCGTCCATTTCTCACCATATCGTAAGTGATGACCTTATCATACTTGATTGTATAATCAAGACGGTATTATGGCTTCGACCGATGGGGGCGGAGAGCCGCCTTCCGTCCCGCTTCTCCAGGGAGCCCCCATGACCAGCCTGCCCCTCGTCGATGCGGATTGCCGCGACTTCGCAGCGTCCTTTCCGGTGTTTGATCCGGAGCGCGTCACCATCGCCCAGTTGCGGCAGGCGGTGCGGGCGGCCCTGCCGACCGACGGCGTAAGAGGCGAGGAGCGCTTCGCGCCAGGGCCCCAAGGGTCGCCCGATGTGCGCGTGCTGTTGTATCGGCCGGAGCGGGTGAAACCGGCGGCGCCGGCGCTGCTTTATCTCCACGGCGGCGGATTCATCGCCGGCGGCCCTGAGATCGCCGACGTGGACAATTTTCGCCTCGCCCGGGACGCCGGCGCGGTCATCGTGGCGGTGAATTATCGCCTTGCTCCCGAAACGCCGTTTCCGGGCCCGCTCGAAGATTGCTATGCGGCGCTGCAATGGCTGTTTGTCGAAGCGGAGCGCCTCGGCGTCGACCCGAACCGCATCGGCGTGATGGGCCACAGCGCCGGCGGCTGCCTCGCCGCAGCCCTGGCCCTGTTGGCGCGAGACCGCGGGGCCCATCGTTTGAAGTGCCAGTTTCTGATCTATCCGGCGCTTGATCCGAGGACCGGTACGCCTGATGCGCCGGTGGACAATCCTACGACCGGCGAATTTCTGTGGACTCGGTCCGCCAACCAATTCGGATGGGCCGCCATGTCGGGGGGGCTGTCGCCGGGGGAGCTGACCGGCGAGTCCCTCGGGCATTTCGCGCCCGCTCTGGCCGAGGCGGTGGCGGGTTTGCCGCCCCTGTTCATCGCGGTCGGATCGCTCGATCTCTTCCTCGAGGAGGACGTGGCCTATGCGCTGCGTCTGGCGCGGGCCGGCGTACCCGTCGAGGCGCATGTTTATCCCGGAGGCGTGCACCGGTTCGACGAGGTTGCGGGACGGCTGGCGGACACGTTCAACCGAGATCTGCGGTCGGCGCTTGACCGTCTTCTGTAGCGCAACGCCGCATTCGCGTTTCCACCGGGTTGCGCCGGCGATGCTGCACGTCGCCAAAAGGGATCAGCAGCGCCGTTGGGAGCCCGGGCGACCGTGACCGCACGGCCGCCCTCCGGCAGGAGGCCCGAGCCTGGAGTTCAAGGACAATTTTCTTTAAATTCAAAAGTCTAGGGCGGCGCCCCTAGAGCTGCGAGCCGCCGCCATCCACGGCGAGCTCCTCGCCCGTCGTATACGTCGCCTCGAACGCGAGGAACGCCACCGCGCGCGCCACCTCCTCTGGACGACCGAAGCGCTGCATCGGGTTTTCCGCGCTCATCGTTTGCTTGGTCTGATCCACCGCCTCGGGAGGCAGTGTCTTTTCGAGTATGCCGCTTTCGATCGGCCCCGGACTCACGGCGTTGACGCGGATCCGGCGCGGCAGCAGTTCGCGGGCAAGGCTGCGCACCATCGACCGCAACGCCGCCTTGCTCGCGGAATAGGCGCTGATCATGGGATAGCCCAACTCGTTCGCCACCGACGTCGTGACGACCACCGCGCCCCCCTCCGAAATCAGCGGAGCCAACTTCTGCACCGTGAAGTACGGACCCTTGGCGTTGATCTCGAGCACCTCGTCATACAGCTCTTCGGTCACGCTCTCGAACGGTGCGAAGCGCGTGACCCCGGCGTTGATGTAGAGCAGGTCAATCGCTCCGAATTCGCTCTTCACACGATCGGCGAGGGCTTCGATGGCGGCCAGGGATGCGGCGTCGCTCTCGACCACGACGGCGCCCTCGCCAAGTTCTGCGCTGACGGCGTCCAGCGTCGCTCTGGTCCGGCCGGTGACAAGCACCCGCGCGCCATGTTCAAGCAAAAGCTTGGCGGTCGCCAAGCCGATTCCACTCGTCCCGCCGGTGATGACGGCGCGTTTTCCATCATAGCGACCCATTTTGGTCTCCTTATCTTGATCCAGACGCAGCGACCGAGCAGGAACGGCGCACGCAGAAGGTCGTTGTTCGACTCCGTCGAGATAGGGGCCTGGGAAGACAGGCCCCACGGCGTATCGTCCGAAAGACCTATTCAATCGTCCGGAAATGCCGATGGATCCGCTCTCGAACGTCCTGTCGCTGTTGAAGCCGCGCAACTATTTTTCGGCGGGGCTCGACGCGGGCGGTGACTGGTCGATCCAGTTCCCCGATCAACAGGAGGGCATCAAGTGCGGGGCCGTGGTGTCCGGCGCCGGCTGGCTGTCCGTCGAAGGCGTCGCCCAGGCGGTGGCGCTCAAAGCCGGAGATTGTTTCCTCCTGCCGAGCGGGAGGCCCTTCCGTCTCGCCAGCGAGATGGGTGTGAAGCCGATCGACGGCGCGAAGGTCTTCTCCGCCCCGTGCAGGCCGGGCCTATCGACCTATAATGGCGGAGGTGACTTTTTACTCGTCAGCTGCCGGTTCTCCCTGGAAGGACGTCACGCCTCCACAGTTCTAAGCATGCTTCCCCCTATCGTCCACATCCGCGATCGAGCCGGCCAGGCGACGCTGCGATGGCCTGTGGAACACATGATGCAGGAGTTGCGCGATCCACAACCGGGCAGTCTTCTGGTCGTCCAGCACCTCGCGCAATTGATGCTGGTTCAAGCGCTTAGGCTTCACCTCACCAGTGGATCGACGGGCGCCGCGGGATGGCTTTCTGCGCTTGCCGACAAGCAGATGAGCGCCGCTCTGACGGCTATGCACGCCGATCCTGGCCATCGTTGGTCGCTGCCGGAGCTGGCCAAGCTCACCGGCATGTCGCGCTCGACGTTCGCTCAGAAATTCAAAGAGGTGGTCGGCGTCTCGCCCATGGAGTACCTGACCCAATGGCGCATGCTGCTCGCTGGCGACAGGCTGGAGACGTCCGAAGATCCGATCTCGATCATCGCGCAAACGCTCGGCTACGAGTCGGAAACGGCGTTCAGCGCCGCGTTCAAGAAGGTCATGGGCGCCCCGCCCCGCCAATACAGCCGTGGCCGAACTCGGCCTGCGCGGGGCCGTCAAGCGCTCCCGGCTTGATCGCAGTTTTGCAGCCGATCCATCTTGGGCGCTCAGGCGTCAGGGCGGCGATTGGAATACCGCGCCCCTTCAAACCGGCGTCCAGCGGCCGGGTCGGCGGTGTGGACAAACAGGTTCGATCCCTTCACGGTCACGGGGGGGCCGATCTGCGGGGACCGTGGCGGTAGGCCGCGCTTCGCAGCCAGCGACCGCAACCGAGTGGGATGGCGTACAGATCGGGCGAAAACGAGTGGCGAAAAGCGACCAGGCGGACACCGGAATAATCCGCAGAAAGACCTTTACGGCTCAGGTCGCCGACGAACTCCGCAAGAGAATACTTACCGGTGAGCTCAAGGCGGGAGAGCAGCTTCGCCAGGATCGGTTAGCGGATCTGATGGGCGTCAGTCGCATCCCCGTCCGCGAGGCGTTGCACCAGCTGCATTCCGAGGGACTCGTCACGCTTGTTCCCCAGATGGGCGCCGTCGTCTCCCCAATTTCATTGGAAGAGTTTGTCGAGCTCTACCAACTGAGGTCCCACCTCGAGACATGGCTCCTGCGACACGCCATCCCGAACATGACGGATGAAGATTTTGCGGCGATAGAACAAGCCAACATCCAATACAGCGCCATGGCGAAACACGACGACGCCGGAGTGGCGGCCAATTGGGAGTTTCACAAAGCGCTATACAGAGCGTCGGGTAAGCCGGCGACGATCTCCATACTTGAGAAAATATATACGCAGATTCAACGGTATTCGCGGATGATCATATCGCTGACCGATGCCGATGGAAAATTCCAGACCGAGCATAGTCGGATTGTTCAGTATTGCCGGGACAAAAACATCACGGGCGCCGTTGACGCATTGGAAGCTCACATCAACGGCGACGGCCAGATGCTGGAGGCCCAGCTCAAGTCGCTACGCGCTGCTCCGGCCACGCCATAAGCTTAGGGCTGAATTACCATCATATCCCGCCGGGTCCGCCCTCTCGAAACGGTCACGGGGGCGCCAGGCTCGCGAGAAGGTAGATGGCGCCAAAGCCAAGGACGGACATCAGGCTGGTCGACAGGTGAGGATGGCGGCGATAGCTCTCGCCGATCAGCTTGCCGGCGCCGATGTAGAGGAACGATCCGGCGAAGATCGCCAGCAGGGGCGAGAGCGCTTTATCCGGCGCATGCGTCAGGCGCGCCAGGGCGATCCCGACGAGCGGCGCCGCGGCGTCGGCGAGGAGCCAGAGAAGGGCCATGGGCGCCCCCCCGCCGATCAGTCCGAGGTTCACGGTATTGGCCCCGTCCGAGAGGTCGTGGAGGATCACCGCCGCGGCCACGACCAGCCCGGCCGGTTCGGAGACTTGAAAGGCGACGCCGATCGCGAGACCGTCGAGCAGGCTGTGGACGGTGAGGCTCGCCGGGCCGAGGTGCGCCCGCGGGTGAGCGCGCCCCCGCCGGTTGGGCGGTTCATCGGTCGCCGACCAGGGCAGGCGGTCGATCAGCAGCCAGGCGAGGAATCCCAGGCCGGCGTAGACACTGGAGGTGACAAAGGCTCCGCCGCCGGCGCGGATCGCCTCCGGCAGGAGCTCCAGCAGCGAAACGCCCAGGATGGCGCCGGCGCTGAACCCCAGGAACACGTGCAGATACCTGCGCAAGGCGAGCGCCACCAGGCCGCCCGTGAGGGTGGCGAGGCCGGTGACGGCGCCCACGGCGATCAGCCGGCCGCCGGGTGCGCCGAGCTCGGCCAGGAAAGCATGCACGATATCGGTCCGCTTTCCGGGCGGACCTCAGAACGACTTGGTGACGCCCGCGAAGACTCCCCGCCGCGGTCCGAACTGCGGCGCGCCCACACCGACACCGGTGCCGTCGCGGATCTCGTACTTCCGGTCGAACAGGTTGATGACGTCGAAACGCACGTCGAGCTTGCCCACCGTCGGCAGGTCGAAATGGTGGGCGAGGCTGGCGTTGAACTGGACGTAGTCGGGAACGGCGCCGCCGTTGGGCACGCTGGCCCCCGAGGGCAGGGTCTCGTCGGCGCGAAGGCCCGAGCCGAACAGCATGTCGCCGGACACCCGGGGTCCCCCCGCCCACCCGTCCTTGAACGTGTAGGCGACGCCGGCCGAGGCGGTATAGGTCTGGTCGTGATCGAGGAAGATGTAATGGTTCTGGATATAGGCCAGGTCGTCGGCGCCGAAGTTGAACTGGCTGGTCTCGATATCCTTGCCTTGCGCCCGCTCCCACGCCGCATTGCCGTAGACCGAGAACGGGCCGTTCACATAGTTGAAGGTCAGCTCGACGCCGCGCAGGTGACCGGTCTTGTAGTTGAACGGCGTGAGGATGATCGGCGCGCCGAACTGTCCTTCGTCGATCAGATTCTTTGACGCGCGGTCATAGACGTCGACCCCCAGCGTCAGGCTCCGGTGGAACAGCTTCTGCTGGATCCCGACGTCATAATAGTCGGTCCGCTCCGAGCGCGGTGTGCTGTCGAGCGCCACGTCCGGCGCCGCGGTGGTGCCCGCCACCTTGGACAGGGTCTCGCCGCCGACCAGTTCGAATGGCGGCGGGGTGAAGTAGCGGGAGTAGCCGACGTGGACGGTGGTGTCGGGGGTCGGCAGCCAGACCAGGTTGAGGCGCGGGCTGATCTGCCCTTCGCTGAGGTAGGCGTTCACCTCGTCGAACCGCAGGCCGTAGTTGACGGTCAGGGTCTTCAGCAGCTTCCACTCGTCCTGCAGATAGAACGAGTATTCGAACTGGTCGTGGGCGCCGTTGTCGGCGATCGCGAGCGGCGTGTCGGTGGTCTGATCGCCATTGGCGTCGACCGGCAGCACGTAGGACAAGGTCTTGCTGATCCCGCGCTCGCCTTCGAGGATGATGCCCGAGCGCAGGGTGTGCCGGTCGTTCAGCGTGTAGGCGCCCTCCGCCTGCAGGCCGAAGGCGGCGTCCTGCTTGGCGGCGTTCTGGGAGATTCCGTTGTAGAGCAGCTCGGCGAAGTCGCCGGCCGGACGATAGGTCAGGGTCGAATAGCGGCTGAACAGCGACACCTGGGTCGACCAGCGATCCTCGGCGTGCAGCCAGCTGCCGATCAGATAGTCGGTGGTCTCGCGCTGGTTGCTGCCCAAGGCGGCGCTGGGGAAGCTCGTCTGCCCGTTCACGGTCAGGCCGAGCTGCGGTTCGAGCCCCACCGTGTTGGGGATCTGGAAGGTGTCCTGAGAGGTCCCGGCGATCAGCGACACCCGGTCCTTGGCCCCGAAGGTGTGGTCGAGGTAGGCGAACCCGTTCAGCTGGTTGGTGCGATCGTGCTCGGGGGTCGAGGTCCCGTTGGGACTTTCGATCCCGAGCTGGTTGCGCAGGAAGCTGGCGGAGACGAACACGTTGGTGTCGTTCACCGAGCCGCCGTAGGTGAAGCTCGGCTCGTATTCCCCGTGGCTGCCGCCGTAGAGCGAGACCGTCCCGCCATTGTCGTAGACCCCGCTCTTGGTGGTGATGTTGATGATGCCCGCGGTGCGCAGGCCGTATTCCGCCGGCAGGGCGCCGGTGATCAGCTCCTCGCTTTCAATCAGCCTGGGACTGAGGCTCTGGCCGAAAACGGAGATGCCCTCCGGCAGGATCACCCCGTTCAGGCGGAACTGAATGTTGTTGTGATCGTCGCGGACGTGCAACTGGCCGAAGCTGTCCTGGCTCACCCCCGGCGACTGCAGGATCACCTGATTGAGTTCGGCATTGTCTCCGCCCGGCATGGCCGCGATCGCTTCCTTGGAGATGGTATAGGTCGAGGCGCCGATGTCGGGCTGGATCGTCAACCGCGCCGCGTCGAGGCGCCGGGCGGTGACCACCACGTCGGACGTCGCGGTGGTGGAGGGGGCCGGCTGATCCGCAGGGTCCGCCCAGGCCCGTCCCGCCAGCATCGCCGCTAAACTCGATGTCGCAAGGAAGATGGCGCGCGCGGTCGAACGCATGGCTTTCGAGGCCCCTCTGTTACTGTGTCCGACATGGATGGCGCAGCGGGACCTGCGTCGCCATGCCGAGTTTTCCCGATTTTCGGGGGAAACATTCCCAATCTCCGCCGACGCTGATGACGGTCCCGATACGGATGCTAAGGATCGATCCATGTCGCTTCGCGCCCGCGTGATCGCCTCGATGGCCGCCGTGCTCGTGACCAGCATCTGGCTCGGCGCCCTGTTCGCCGGCTACCAGGCGCGCCGGTCGCTGCACGAGGAGCTCGCCGCCGGGCTTGCCGGCGCCCGCCAGACGGTGGCGAGCGCGTTCGAGGACCTGCCGCGCTCCGACCACCCCGACCGCGACCTGAAGCAGCTGGTCGCCGCCTTCGACGGAGACCGGCATGTGACCGCCGTGCTGATCGACCGGTCGGGCCGCAACGTGGCGGCGTCCCGGGCGCCGCAACGCCCGGTGTCCGCCCCTGGCTGGTTCAAGGCCTGGCTGGGCGCGCCGCCCGCCGTCGTGAACCTGCCCGTCCCCCGCCCCATCGCCGGCTACCGGGCGATCGAGCTTCGGCCCGACGCCGATCTCGACATCGGGACGACGTGGCGGGAGTTCTCGGGGGTGGTGCTGATCCTGACCCTGGCCATCGCGCTGGGCCTGATCGCCGTCTCGCTGGTGATCAAGGCGGCCCTTCGCCCGCTCGAGACCCTGTCGGGCGAGTTCGTGCACGTGGGCGCGGGGGATTATCGCAGCCGCGTCGCCGCCCAGGGGCCCGCCGAGCTCCAGGGCCTGCAACGCGGATTCAACGCCATGGTGGCGCAACTCGCCGCCATGGCCGAGCGCAACCGCCTTTTGGGCGACCAGCTGACCACCCTGCAGGAGGAGGAGCGGATCGAGATCGCCCGCGACCTGCACGACGAGATCGGCGCCCATCTGTTCGCGGTCAACATGGACGCGAAGATGATCGCCAAGAGCGGTGAACACGACCCGGCGATCGTGGAGCTGGCCGCGTCGGTGCAGACCGCCGTCGGCCACATGCAGCGGCATGTGCGCGATCTTCTACTCCGGCTGCGCCCCACGCGGGTGATCGAACTCGGCCTCGAGACCGCCCTGCGCGACCTGATCCGCCATTGGTCAGGCCGCCGCCCCGACATCGCTTTCCAGCTCCACATGGCCCCCGGCGGCGAGCCGCGCTCGGATCAGGTCGCCGAGGTGATCTATCGCGTCGTCCAGGAGGCGCTGAACAACGCGGTTCGCCATGCCCAGCCCACGATGATCGAGGTCGCGGTCCGCCCGGAGGACGACGACGTCCGGGTCGAGATCGATGACGACGGGCGGCCGGCGGCGGCCGCCTCAGGGACCGCCGCCGGCCTTGGCCTCATCGGCATGCGCGAGCGCGTCGCCGGTTGCGGAGGGCGGCTGACCTTCGGGCCGCGCAAGCACGACGCCGGCTGGCGGGTCGTCGCCCAGCTGCCCCGGGCGCTTCCGAAGCCAGGTCCGACCTCGTCCCCTGGCCGCACCATGAAGCCGGTCCTGTGAAGATCCTGCTGGTCGACGACCACGCCGTGGTGCGCGCGGGACTCAGCCGGATGTTGGCTGCCTTGGCCAAGGCCGAGATCCACGAAGCCAGCTCCGGCCGCGACGCCTGCGCCCTGGCCCGCCGCCAGACCCTCGACCTGATCATCCTCGACCTCAATCTTCCCGAGCTCGGCGGCTTCGAGCTCCTGGAGCGGCTTCGCCAGTTGACGCCCACGCCGATCCTGGTGCTCAGCATGCACGCCGAGCCTCTCTATGTGTCGCGGGCGCTGGAGGGCGGGGCCAGCGGCTATCTCAGCAAGAACGTCTCGCCAGACGAGCTCTTGCTGGCGGTGCGCAAGGTGGCGGGCGGCGCACGCTATATCGAGAGCGAACTCGCCCAGGTCCTGGCGCTTCAGCCCGCGACGCCGCCCGTCTCGCTGAGCCAGCTGTCGGCGCGCGATCTCGAAATCCTCCGCCACCTCGCGGCCGGCAAGAGCCTCGGCGAGATCGCGAACGCCCTCGATCTCGGCTATAAGACCATCGCCAACACCTGCACCGCCATCAAGGCCAAGCTCGGTGTCGCCCGCACCGCCGACCTGCTCCGCATCGCCATGGAAGCGGGCGTCGGTTAGCGCGATGTCCGGCCGCTTCGCCGCCTCCGGCTCAACGTCGCCAAGGGCGAGGCCCGGGCCGGGCGCTGCGCAGGAGCTGGTCCTGCGCCGTGACCGCCAAGGTGCGCTGGCTGGCGCGCGCGCCGCGCGGCGAAACCTTGCATTCGAAGTTCTCGGCGACCGCGCTCGACCCCGTCCCCTTGAAAACCGCCGCCGCCGGATAGGCGCAGATCGGCCGCTCACCCAGGTCGCCACGGCGGGCGAGCGAGTCTTCGGTCCTTTGCGGAATCCATGGCGCCGGACCGTCCACGATGCGGGTCGCCACGACTTTGGCGGGGGGAGCGCCCTGTTCGACCCACTGTTCAAGGGCGACCATCCACTTGGTGCTGGACTGGTCGACGTCATACCCGCCCGAGCAGTGTCCCATTCCCGGCGTCATGAATAGTCGGTAAAACGTCCTCGTCTCGTCCAGTCCGCCGTGCTTGGCGGCCACGGCTTCATAGAAGTTTATGCTGTCTTCACTTGGGACCATCGGGTCGGCCCAGCCGTGGAATTGAATGATCTTTCCGCCGCGGGCTTTGAAGGCTGAGAACGAGGTTGTGACGTCCAGTTCAGGGTCGGACTTATAAACCCGGTCTATGTCGGCGCCGAAATCGAAACTGCGCGCGGACCATCCCGCGCCGAACGCGCTCGACAGCACCGGTCCGTCCGAGGGCGCTCCGATCACGAGCCCCCAGGTCTTCTCGCTGCCTGGGGGAAGTCCTGGCGATACGATCGCGCCGTCGCGGGCGTCCCGCGCGGGCGCGTAGATCTTCTCGGCCGCTTCGACCTGCTCGGGCGTGAGGCAGTCGCTCGAACGGTTCTCAGCGCACGCGATGCTGGCGGGGTCGAAGGCGCAGCGCCTTGGATCCGCAATTTCGTCATCCCGAACACCATCCAGGCCGTCGCATTGAGCCAACACGGCCTCGTGCAGGATCGCCTCCTCCCGGTCGCCGATGACAGCGGCAGGCCCATTCGGATACGCCGCCCGGTTCGCCCAAAGCGCTTGGATCTGAAGTCCCCACCCGCGCGCGGGCGCGCCGATGATCGCGCCGTCAAAATCGCTGGGGAATTTTTGCACTTCAACGAGCCCCTGACGGCCGCCGGCGGAGCATCCGTCGAAGAAGGAAAAGCGAGGGGGTCTTGCGTAGAAGGCTTCGATTATTCGCTTGCTGAAGGTCACCGTCTCGTGCGTGCCCCGCCACAGGAAGTCGGTCCACTTTTCCGGATGCCCGATCCTGTACTTCGGGTCCCGGCCGGCGTGGCCGGTATCCGTGGAGGCCACGGCGTAACCGCGCTTCAATGGGCCAGGCATCGAGGAATAGAATATCTCGCCGCGACCGCCCCCGTTGCCGACCATCATGAACTTGCCGTTCCAGCCGACCGCGGGCAGCCAGATCTCCATGCGGACATCCGAGTCGGCGCTCGGCGTCAAAGTGGCCCTGACACGGCAGAACGATGGAGCTTCGAACGGATAGCCCGACATGACGCCGTGGTCGGCCGGAAGCGGAAGCCGGCGCGGATCATATAGCCCGGCCGCGACCAGCAGGGCGCCGGAAACCCTACCATTGTTCGTGGAAAGGTCGCCGAGGGCTGCGCATCGCGAGGTCAACGCCGCGGTCTCTGGCGTCGCGGCAGGCTCGGCCGCGGCGATCGAATGCAGCGACAGGGCCAGCATCCCCACCACCGGCGCGAGGCCTGATGATCTGAGCGCGTGGCTCCTCGCGGGGGGCGCCGCAACTCTATCCATGTCGTCCCGCATTGAACGGCGAACCCAAGGCGCTAGCGAACCACTTGGCCCGGCTTTACCGGCGCCGCGACTGATTGGATAAATTATCCATTGCGAATGACAAGCCGCCAATTTAGCTAGCGAGCCTTGGAGCGGGATCGGGGAGGAAGCGGCATGGGGTCGGTGCGAAGCGTCATGGTCGCGACGGCTGTGGTTCTGGCGATGACGGCGACGTTCGCGCGCGCCGGGACGTGTCCGCCGGCCGATCCAAAGTCGGTGGTCGCGGCGATGAGCGGCACCTACGGCGCGATGATGGCTCACGACAGCGCCGCGGTGAGCGCGTCCTTCACGTCCGATTTCTATGCCTTCGATGGCGGCAAACGCTACGACGGCGCGGCTTTGCCCAAGTTGATCGCCGACACCCAGGCCTCCGGGAAGACCTATGTCTGGAGTGTCAGGAACCCGGATGTCCACATCACCTGCGATCGCGCCACGATCGCTTATGTCAATGTGGGCTCCGTCACCGCCGCCGCTGGAACGATCCCGCGAACCTGGCTGGAATCGGCGATTCTGCGGTTCGAAGAGGGCCGGTGGCGGATTGAATTCTTGCACTCCACCCGTGTCGCGCCCGCGCCATGATCGGGGTTGCAAGGCGAACCGCCCGTTTCGCCGGCCGGGCGAGAGGCGCTGATGAACGCCGAGGGTGCGGCGCGCCCTGGATCAGGGAATAGGCGAGGACCTGAAAATGCCCACCACACGTCGGGAAATGCTTTGCGGCCTTTCCGCCTTCGGTTCGATGGCGGCCCAGTCTCCGTCCCATGCGGCCGGGATCGGAGACCTCCAGGCGACCGCTCTTCTCGACGCCATCGCGGAGGAGCTTCTGTCGGATGTCCCGGAAAACGCCGCGCATCTCGGCGCCGACCAGGGCGCGCGCGCGATACTGAAATCCAGGTTTTCCGATCGCTCCCGCACGGCTGAACGGCGCCGCGCCCTCCGTTGCGAGACGCGACTGGTCCAGTTGAAGGCGTTGGATCGGTCGAGGCTCTCGCCCTCCGTCGCCCTGAACCTGGATGTCTGCCGCGCCGCGCATGAGATCGCCCATGAGGGCTGGAGAACCATGCGCGTCGGCCATGTCGCCACCCTCGACGGCGTCATGAACTATCGCAGCACGCCCTATGTGGTGTCGCAGAATACCGGCGCCTACCTGGATCTATCGGCCGCGCTGGTGCGCCAGAGCGTGGCCGACGCCGCTGAAGCGGACGCCTACCTGTCCCGCCTCGAGGCCTACGGCGCGGCGCTCAACGACGAGAGTGAACGCCTTTCAGAGGATCAGTCAAAAGGCGCGATCCTGCCGGGCTTCAATATGGACATCGCCGTGCGACAGCTGACGACGTCCAGGACTCAGCCGGTGGGGCAGTGGAAGATCGTTGAAGGCTTCGCTCACAAATGCGCCGCCGCGGGACTGCCATCCACCTACGCCGAGCGCGCGCAACGGATCTGCACGGACGCAATCGTTCCGGCTCTGGGCCGGCAAATCGGTATCTTCGGCGCATCGCGGTCTGCGGCGAGCGATGTTCCCGGCGTGTGGAAGATACCCGACGGGGAGGCCTGTTATAACTGGCTGCTCAAGGCCAACACCACCACCACCCGGACGCCGGAGGAGCTCCACCGGATCGGCATGGAGCAGAGCCGGGCCCTGAACGCCGAGTTGGACGTTCTGCTGAGAGCGCAAGGCATGAGCCAGGGGTCTGTCGGCGAGCGGCTTGCCGCGCTCTCGCGGCGGCCTGACCTTGTGTTCTCGGATGACGACGCCGGGCGCGCCGCGATCCTGGCCTACTGCAACGATCGCATCGCGGACATGCGCACAAGGCTGCCGCGAGCGTTCGCCCACCTCGTATCCGCAAATCTGGTCATCGAGCGGGTGCCTCCCGAAATCGAGGACGGCGCGGGCAGCGGCTATGGCGCGCCGGGTTCGATAGACGGCCGCAGGCCCGGAATCTACGCTATCAATCTCAAGGATACGAGCGTGTGGCCGCGCTACGCCCTCCCGACGATCTGCTATCACGAAGGCGTGCCCGGTCACATCTGGCAGGGCGAGTACAGCAAGACCTTGCCGATGATCCGGTCGATCATGGCGTTCAACGCCTACTCCGAAGGGTGGGCGCTTTACGCCGAACAGCTGGGGGACGAACTTGGCGCGTACGAGGGCGACCCATTGGGCAGGATTGGTTACCTGCAGTCGGCCAGTCTGCACGCCAGTAGATTGGTGATCGACACCGGAATTCACGCCAAACGCTGGAGTTTCGATCAGGCGCTCAACTGGTTTACAGAGGCGACAGGACAGCAAAGCAGTCGGCTCGTGAGGGAGATCCAGCGCTTCGCGTCGTGGCCGGGGCAAGGGTGTGGATACAAGGCCGGTCACAACGAGATCAACCGGCTGCGAAATCAAGCCAGGGCTGGATTGGGCGCTCGGTTCGACCTGCGTCAGTTCGACGACGCCATCGTCGAGAACGGCAACATGCCGATCACTCTCTTGGAACAGGTGGTTCACCGGTCGGTGACGGGCGCGGCGGCGCGTACGCCCGGTGGAGCGGTGTGACCGGGAGGCGGAGGCGTGGGCGTCGCAACGGGTTCCGGCGGTCTCCGGCCGTGGGATTCACAGGGGGATAGGCGCGCTGCGCGCAGTCGTTGCGTTCGCAGATCCGGCAACCGACGCCGACCTTCGCGGCGGGTCCCCGGAGGTCGAGACCGTCCGCATAGACCAGCGCGCCCGCGTGGCAGACGTCCCTGGCTTCCGCAATCCTGAACGCGCTCCGCGCCGGTTCTCCTCGATCTCGCGCCGGAATTGGCAGGACCGCCAACTGATAGGCGATCTGGAACGCGCGGGTGTCGCTGGATTGGACCTTGTTGACCCATACGCGGCGATCCTCTGACGAGAACCGCCAACTCCTCCCAGGCAGATCGTCGATCACGGTCTCCACGGCGTGGAGTGATTTGAGCAGGGCGCGCAGGCCCGCCTCCCCGCGCTCGGTGTGGGCGAGAGCAACGGCGGCAAGCATCCTGCCGGCCGCCTTGCCGGGACGGCGGGGTCAGCTCACCTTCCCGGTGAAGCCGGCGCGGAGTTCACGCTTCAGCACCTTCCCGATGGCCGAGCGGGGCAGGCTTTCGACGATCTCATAGGCCTGGGGGCGCTGGGTCTTGCCGAGACGTTTGGCGACGAAGTCGGCGAGGTTGGCGAGCGCGATGATCCGTCCCGCTCGCGGCGTCACAAAGGCGACCGGCGTCTCGCCCCAGGCCTCGGAGGGAACGCCGACCACCGCCGCTTCCAGCACATCGGGATGCAGGGTGATCACCGCCTCAATGTCGCTTGGATAGATGTTGAAGCCGCCGGAGATGATCATGTCCTTCTTGCGGTCCATCAGCGTGAGAAAGCCGTCCGCGTCGAAGCGGCCGACGTCGCCCGTGCGTATGAAGCGCAGCCCCTCCGGACTGTACCACTCCGCCGCCGCGGTCTTCTCCGGCTGGTTGTGGTAGCCGCTCATCATGGCGGCCGATCGGCCGACCACCTCGCCGATCTCACCCGCCTCGACCTCCCTGCCGTCCTCATCGATCAGGCGGACGTCGTGGCCCGGGACCGGACGGCCCACCGTGTGCAGCTTGTCCGGATGCTCGTGCGCAAAGAGAGCGAAGGCGCCGCCGCCCTCGGTCATGGCGTAGTATTCCACCAGGCCGCCCGGCCACCGCTTCAGCACATCGGCCTTCAGCTCTGCCGCGAAGGGCGCGGAGGTGCCGAACTTCATCACGAAAGACGACAGGTCGAAGTGTTCGAACTCGGGCAGCGCCATGATGCGCCGGTACTGCACCGGCACGAGCATGGCGTGGGTCGCGCGATGTCTCTGGGCCAGCTCCAGGAACCCCAGCGCGTCGAACCTTCTCATCAGCACCAGCGATCCGCCATTGCCGAGGGTCGGCAAGACCGCCGCCAGGGTGGTGTTCGAGTAGAGCGGCGTGGAGATCATCGTCACCGCGTTCGGACCGTACCGCATGACCGCGCCGCGGACGATGGGCGGCCAGCGGAAGGCGTGGCTCTGTACGATGCCCTTGGGCGTACCGGTCGTGCCGGAGGAGTAGATGATGTTGAAGGGCCAGGTGGGCTGGATCGCCACCGGCTCGGGCCGGCTCCCCTCGGGCGGCAGCCAGGCGGCTAGGGGCTCGCCCGCCGAAGGGCGTTCGAGCGCAATCCGGCGCGCCGTGATCCGGTCGGCCACCGGCGCCAGAAGTTCGCTGACGGCGTCGTCGATGAAGAAGAGCGCGGCCGAGCAGTCGGTCAGCATCATGATCAGCTGCTCGGGCGTCGAGGATGGCGCGAGCGGCGAGACCGCCACTCCGGCCCGCAGCGCGCCGAGAAAGACGGCCAGATAATCCAGCGAGGGCAGGCCGCAGATGGCGATCGCCTCGGTCGGCTTCACACCGTCCCGCTGCAGGCCCGCCGCCACCCGGTCCATCATGGCGTCGAGCTCGCCATAGCTGGCGCGCCGCTCGCCGTCGATCACGGCGGTCGCGTCGGGTCTTGCCGCGGCGTGGGCGGCGATCAGCGCGGGCAGCACGCCAAAGTCGCGCTGCAGAAGCTCCTCTGCGGTCATCAGGGCTTGATCTCCTTCTTCGCTTGCGCCGCTTGACACGGCGTGTTCACGCCCTGCAGACAAAGGCCGATGTTTTCCCATCGCCACCAGGCCAGACCGGCGGCGCGGCGCCGGGCGACGATGTCCTCCTGCAGCTCGAACATGCCGGGCTGCACATGGCGCGATGGGCGCGCCCGGCCGTCGACGAAGGCCATGTAGTCGCCCGATGGCGACGCGCAGGCCGTCCAGGCGGGAAGCCCGGGGGCGTCGGGCCGCCCGTCCCGTGCGAAGGCGGTCCAGTAGGCCATGACCGCGTCGGATAGCGCCACGTCGTCCGCTCGCCGTGGCGGGCTGGGCCAGTTTCGCGGCGCGACGGCGGCGGGGCCCACATTGCCGAACACGAAGGGCACGTCGCAGGAGTGGAAGGCGCCCAGGCCCCGCTCCTCCGCGGACGGATAGACGTGCTGGAAGGCGTAGAGATAGGTCGGCGCGCCGCTGGCGGCGTGGTCGCCGGCGAACCTTAAGGCCGCGCGACCGTAGACGCCGTCCCTCACCGCGGCGTGCAGGGCGCGGCCGGGGTATCGGGCGGGATACTGCGCTAGATACCGGGCGGCGAGGTCTTGGTAGAGGCGCCGGACCAGGGCCGCATAGGTGGCCGGGCTATCGGGCGCCTGGGGCAGAAACCCGAGGCCACCGAAGCTGCGCGTCTCATCGCTGGTGAAGCCGACGATCAGGGGAACCCTGGCCTGGCCGCCGGCGGCGAAGGTGTCGAAGATCTGCGCCGGATGCACCCAGCCGTCGACGGCGCCCTCGGGAACGAACCCGGTTTCAGCCGCGGCCTCAAGCAGCGCCTGCGCCGGCAGGGCGCGCAGCGCCTCCAGACTGGCGGCTCCGGACTTCGCGCCGAAGTCCATGCCGATCGCCTCCGCCGACGGCTGACCCAGGACGGACGCCGTCAGCGCGGGCATGGCCGGCAGGTGGGCGCTCATGGCGATGGCGCGATGGAACAGGCCCCGCGACAGCGGACTGGCCATCAGGTGGGCGACGCTCAAGCCACCGGCCGATTGGCCCATGAGGGTGACCGTGTCCGGGTCTCCGCCGAACGCAGCGATGTTCTGGCGAACCCACCGCAACGCCTCGATCTGGTCGAGCGTCCCATAGTTACCGGAAACGCCCTCCTGCGACTCGTTGCTGAGCTCGGGGTGGGCGAAGTAGCCGAACACGCCGAGCCGGTAGTTGATCGTCACCACGACGACGCCGAGCCGGGCCAGCCGGGCGCCGTCATAACGCGGATTGCCGCCCGAGCCGAACACCAGGGCGCCGCCGTGAAGCCACACGATCACCGGCGCTTGCTCCGCCATCGCCGGGGCCCACACGTTGAGGCTGAGGCAGTCCTCGCTCATCGAGGTCGGGGTGTCGGCGTAGAAGGCGTCGTCGGGCAGCCTTGGTTGCATGGCGGCGGGACCGAAGGCCTTGGCCTGCCGCCGCCCCGTCCAGGCGGGCGCGGGCGCCGGCCGGCGCCAGCGCAATGCGCCGACCGGCGGCTGCGCGTAGGCTATGCCCTTGAAGCTGACGGTCTGGCCATCCGGCGCGCGTTCGCCGACCAGAACGCCGCACGGCGTCACGACCTCGACCTCCTCGCCCCTGTCCCGCCGGTCCGCGTCCATGCCGTCCTCAGGCCTCCAGATCGGCGCGAACGCGCGCCGCCGCGCCGACGAACAGCAGGCCGGCGGGGATGAGGGCGGCGGAGACGAGGACGAGCGCGGCCGTCAGTCCGGCCGCGCCTCCCAGCGTTCGTGCGACCAGGTCGCTGACGAGTCCCACCGACAGCGGTCCGAGGCCGAAGCCCACCAGGTTGGCCACGAACAGGGCCGCGGCGATCGCCACGACGCGACGGGCGGACCCGCAGACCGCGTGCAGCAGGGCGTACATCGGCGGATAGGCCGCCCCTGTGGCGACGCTGCCGAAAAACAGCAGGCCGATCATCGCCGCCGGCGAAGGGGTCAGGAAGGCGCACTGATAGAGCGCGCAGATGGCCGCCACGCCCATGGCCGGGATCCAGGCCAGCCACCGAAGGTCCAGAGCCGAAAGACGGTCGGTCAGCAGCCCGCCGATCAGGCTGCCCGCCAGCCCGCCGACCGCGGTGCACAGGCCGTAGGCCGCGCCCGCCTCGCCGACCTTGAGGCCGTGCACGCGGATCATGAAAGGGACGACGAAGGCGAGCGGCCCGTAGGCGACCCCGAAGAACAGGGCCATGGCCGCCACCGCCATCACGTAGGCCGGCTTGGCCCACAGCGCGCGAAGCGTCGCCCCAAGCGTCTCAGTCCGGGCGACCGGCGGCGCGGAGACGCGCGGCTCCTTCAGGGCGGTGAAGACCAGGGGCGCCAGCAGCAGGCCCGGCGCGCCCACCGCGAGGAACATCACGCGCCAGCCGAAGGCCTGGCTCAGCCACCCGCCGCCGGACAGGCCGAGAAAATTGCCGGCGGTGACGGATAGCATGAAGAAGGAAATGGCCCGCCCCCGCTGGCGGGGCGGAAAATAGTCGGCCAGCAGGCTCTGGGCCGGCGCCATGGCGCCCGCCTCCCCGGCGCCGACGCCGATGCGGGCGAGCACCAGTTGCAAGAAGCTGGCCGTGAGACCGCAGACGACCGTCATCGCGCTCCAGATCGCCAGGGCGCCGGTGATGATCAGCTTTCGGTCGCCCCGGTCCGCCCACCGGGCGACGGGTATGCCCAAGGTGACGTAGAGCAGGGCGAAGGAGGCGCCGCTCAGGAGACCGAGCATGCTGTCGCTGGTATGGAACTCGGCCTTGATCGGTTCCAGCGCGACGCTGAGCATGTTCCGGTCGAGGTAGCTCGAGGTGGACACCAGGAAGAGCACGAACAGCATGAAGGCGCGCCGGCGCGGACTGTAGGCCGCCGAGGGGTGCGCCTGGCCCGGCTCCGGACCCGGCGGGCCCGTGTCCAGGCTCACGGAGTCCGCGCCTGGGCGAGGCGTTGCAACGCCGGGACATCGTGGTCCCAGAAGGCAAGGATCTCCCGTGCGGCGATATCGCCGGACTCCCGCGGCAGCATGTGCCCTTCGGTGGTGAAGACGACTTCCTTGCAAAAGGGCATCGCCAGAGCCGTCTCGTGCTGCGACCAGAGCGGCACGACGTTGTCGAGGGCGCCGTTCAGGACCAGCACGGGGATCCGGATGTTTCGAATTTCCTCCAGGATGCTGCGATGGATGTATTCGGCGAAGTAGGCCCTGTGCACGTCCAGATCCATCAGCATGACCGCCTCGATCTGGGCGGATACGTCGTGACTGCGCAGATACATCGGGGTGATCGCCTGGCGCAGGGCTTCAGGGTCTTTGCCGTGCCTGATCAGGAATTCGCCGGCGTCGGGCCCCGCGTGACCTCCGCCGCCGGCGGCTCCCGTCGCCAGAAGGCACAGGGCCGAGAACGCGCCCGGATGGCGTACCTCGCAGTACATGCCGGTGAAGCCGCCGAACGAATGGCCGATGTAGAGGGCGCCCGCGAGGCCGAGTTCCTGGACCACGGCGGCGACATCATCGGCGACCGCGGTCATCGAGAAGCCCTCGGCCTGTGACGCCGACGCCCCGTGCCCTCGCAGATCGAGCGCATAGACAGTGAACGCCTCCGCCAGGGCGTTCAGCAGAACCGGGTAGGTCGCGCCCGTGGCGCGCCCGGAATAGCCGTGCACGAAGACGGCCGGCGGCTTTCCCGAGCCCTCGGCGTGCACCTGATAGCCCAGGCGCGCGCCGTTGACGGTCACATAGCGAATGTCAGAGGCCATGATCGTTCCCCGAAAAGACCGCCGGCCGCGGGGCGGCCGGCGCAGGTTGAGCGTCCCGAGGGAGGACCGGGACGCCGGTCAGTGGACGGCGGTTCAGAAATGGTAGCCGATGGAGATCCCCACCTGCCGGCCCGGCTGGTAGGTCGCCACGGCGAGCGAGCCCAACAGGGCGGAGACGACGACGACGTTTCCCTTGACCTGTTCGTCCGTCGCGTTGAGGGCGAACAGGCTGGCGGTCCAGCGCTGGTCCAGGCTCTTGTAGTTGAGGAAAAGATCCAGCTTACCGACCGCGCTCTGCGACGAGATCGGAATGTTGAATTCGCTGAAGTATATCCGGGACTTCCAGTCGTATCGGCCCCCGAGCGTCACCGTTCCCGTTGAAATAGGCATGTCGTAGAAGGCGCCGACGCTGGCGTTGTAGTGCGGGGCGCCGGGCAGGTCGTTCCCCGCCAGGCTGAGCACGCCGAGTTCTGGCCGCGACGAGTCGGCGGTCGTGAACCGGTCGAACCGGCCGTTCAGCCAGGCCCCATTCGCCTCGATGCGAAGGTGACGGACCGGACGAATGACGCTCTCGACCTCGACGCCGTCGACCGTCGCCTTCGCCGCGTTGGTGACCACGTCGGTCTGGCCGACGATCTGATTGACCTGCAGGTTGTTGTAACTCATGTGGAAACCGGCGAGATTGGCCTGCAACGCGCCGCCGAGGTATGAGCCCTTGAGCCCCATCTCGAAGTTGGTGTTGGTCTCCGGCTGATATGCCGGCCCGAGCGAGCCGACCACGAAGCCGCCGCCCTTGTAGCCGGTGGCGTATTTGACGTAGCCGGTGACCGACCGGCTGAAGTCGTGCGACAGGCCCACTTCGTAGGTCGCGCGAGACCACGACGCTTGCTTCGCATCCGTCGCGTCGAGGGCGAACGGCCCGAAGATCAGGAATTCGTTGATCGACTTGTCGTCGTGGGTATAGCGCACGCCGGCGAAGACCTTCGTCGCCGGCAGGAATTCTTCCTGCACGTGGGCGAAGAAGGCGTAGGACGTCGTATCGATCTTGCCGCCTGCCGTGTAGGGCGGCGGCGCCTGCCCCTCGGTCGGCACCGTGATGAACTGCTTGAAGCTTTCGTTGTAGTAGGTTTGCCCGACCACATAGTTGAACGCCTTGGACCCATCCGAGGCGTAGGTCAGCTCCTCGTAGATCTGGTGAGCGTTGTTTATGAACGTCGAGTGCGTGTAGTCTATCCCCGTGCCATCGCTGTCTTGCGAGGCGGCCTCGCGGTTTGAATTGTAGGACACGAGCGCCTTGAGGTGTCCGCCGCCGACGGACCAGTCCGCCGTGAGATTGACGGTTCCCTCGCTGAGAGACTTGGAGCCGAGGTTCGCATAGGCCTCGCGCGATTGCGGCGATCCGGTCGGAAACCCCGGGGAAAGGGCTATCGCGCCCCCTGTCAGGAGGGGAAACACCACCTGGCCGCCGTTTGGCGTGCCGAGCAGGTAGTTGGCGGGACCGGGATCCGAATCCTTCGCGTACTCCACCAGCAGCCGCGCCGTGAAGCTGTCGGTCGGCCGCCACTCCAGTTGGCCCCGCACCGCGCCGTCGTTGGTTCCGTCGAGCCGGGACGGGCCGCCGGGCGCGCGGTTGCGGGTAAAGCCTTCGTTGTAGTCCTGTTCGGCCGAAAAACGGCCCAGCAGCGTGCCCGCCGCATCCAGCGGTCCGCTGATATAGCCCGAGCTTCGCACCATCGCCGGGTCGGCGCCGGCGGCGACATCGACCCCGTAGGCCAGTTGCGTCGTCGGCGTGTTGGGGATGAGGTTGACGACCCCGCCCGTCGCGTTGCGACCGAACAGGGTGCCTTGCGGTCCGCGCAGGACTTCCACGCGATTCACATCAAGGAAGGTCGACAGCGACAGGGCCGCCTGGCCGAGGTAGACCCCGTCCGCCATGACCGCGACGCCCGGATCTCCGCCCGCCTGAACGAAGTTTCCGTTGCCGATCCCGCGGATATTGATGTCGGCGTTGGTTAGATAGGTGCTGATCTGAACATTGGGCGTGATCGCCGCCAGATCGCTGAGCGAGGCGATCTGGTTGTCGCGCAGCTTTGTTCCGCTGTAGGCGGACACCGCGGTGGGGACCTCGCGAATGTTCTCGCTCCGGCGAGAGGCGGTGACGATGACCTCTGAGACGGCCGCCGGCGCTTCGGCGCTCGCCGCCTTGACCGTCGGCTGCTCGGCCGTGGTCTGGGCCGCCGCCTGGCCTCCGGCCGCCAGCGCGAGGCAGGACGCGCCCATCAGCATGTTCGAAATACGCATGGTTCCCCCTTGGTGTTCTTGACCTCGGCTTTTTGACGCCAGGCTCGTTCGCCGGATAAATTCGACGCACCGGTCAGATCATCCAAAGCAAGGGCGCGAAATGGCCGAAAACGCCGATGTTTCAGGGGCCGTTTGCGCAATCCGGCGCCGATAAGGGGCGAGTAGCGGACACGGGAGAATGGCGTATCATGCCCGGCCATGGGCCGACGGAGCCGCCCCGCCGTCTGGCCGCCGAATGTCTGGCCACCCAACGTCTGGCCACCCAAGGTCTGGAACGTCCATGACTCTTCTGCAGATACCCTTGTCCTCGATGCGGCCTCACATCCAAGGCGCCGTGCGTCAGGGCGTGTCCCTGGACAACCTGCTTGAGCGATCCTGCATCGAGCGGCGATATGGCGACGACCGCGACCTCATCAGCCCGGCGCAGCGGCTCTTGCTGTGCATCAACACCGTGCTGTCGGTCGAGGACGCCACCCATGGCCTGGCCCGCACGGGTGTCCGCGCCAACTATCCGGCCATCGGTGTGATGATGGCCCTCGGCTGCTCGACCCTCGAGGCGGCGATCCTGGCGCTGAGCCGGCTCTATGCGTCCGAGTCGAACGCCGTGCACATCCAGCTGAAGACCGAGCAGGAAACCGCCATTCTCAGCGTGCACATGCAGGCGAAGGACGAGCGCGACATCGCCTATATCGAGGAGAACTTCCTCACCTGGCTTTTCATCCAGTGCCTGCGCTTCTTAGGCCGCGCGCCGACGGTGTCCGAGGTGAGCCTCCGCGACCCTTGTCATTTCAACCTCGGCCGGCGGCACTGGGGCTTTCAGGGGCTGGTGAAATACGGCGACGTCACCGCGTTCAGGTTTCCGCGCAAGCTACTGGGCGAACCGCCGGCGTCACGCGCCGGCGAGGACGTCATGTGGGAATGCCATCGCCTCTGGCTCGACTATCTCGACGGCAAGCTGGCGATGGCCACGCCCACGGACTTCGTCGCCGGCGGCGGCTTCGTGCGGTTTGCGGACCTGGTGCGCGACTCGGGCCGCAGCCCGAACACGCTCCGCCGCCAGCTCCAGGCCTCGAACCAGGGCTTTCGCCAGGCGCGGCAGCGCGCCATCGTGCAGGCCGCCTCGATCCGCCTCAGCGAGGGTGAAGACACGGTGGAGACGATCGCCGCCGAGCTCGGCTATCGTGACACGAAGAGCTTCCGTCGCTTTCTCAAGAACGCGACGGGGCTGACGCCGCAACAGATTCGCGGACAGCGACCGCTCGAAGCGGCGGCCGGAGACGTCCAGGCGCGTCTGCGGATCAAGGCCATTGGCGGTCGGATGAACGTCTGAATCGGCCGTCGTCGCAGGGCGAATAGGCGCGGGCGCGTCGGGCGCGGGGCCGTCCGCAGCCGGATCGGCCTGCGCAAACCGCCCTCCCCGGCCTGCGCTTTCGGCCATTTCGCGGCGACGCCGTCGGTGATCTCAAAGCGAGGCTCCGCCTATCCGGTCTCAAGCCTTCGCCGCCGGATCCGAGCCTGTTGGGAAGTGACGATGCGCTCTGATATCCGCCATGTAACGGTCAACGCCGCCAGGCTCGGCTACCAGGTGCACTCCGAGGGATCGGGAAAGCCGCCGGCCGTTTTCGTTCACGGCTATTCGGGTCGCGCGACGGGCGACGGCGCTTATCCGGCCCTTCTGCCCGCCCTGGCCGAGCACTTCACCGTCTATGCGATCGACCTGCGTGGCCACGGCGCCTCGGCCGCGGAGATCGAGGGTTTTTCGATGACGGCGGTGGCCGACGATGTCGGCGTCCTCGTTCGCGAGCTCGGCTTGGTGGGCGCGCTCTACATCGGGCATTCGTTCGGCGGCTTCACCGGGATGTATTGCGAGGTTCGACACCCGGGTTCGTTTTCAGCTTTGTGCCTGCTGACGTCCGGCCCGGCGGGCGGGGGTGGTTTCGCCGGCCCCGAGGCCGGCAAGTTCCTGATCGAGCACGGAAACGACCGAGAGGCGCTGAGGGCGGCGTTCGCCGCCATGTACGTCCACGGCGGCGACGGATCGGCCAATGTGGAGGCCGCGCTGATGATGGATCTCAGCGTGCACCGGGCCTATTTTCCCGAGTGGGTCCGCCTCAGCATCCTCGACGACGTCCGCCGGATCCGCGTCCCCGTGCTGATGCTGAACGGCGCGCTCGACAATGTGGTGCCGTTGTCTTCCCTGCACGAGACCGCCTTGGCGCTGCGCCTCTGCAAGGAGGTGACCTTCATGACCGAGGGGCACATGCTGCCGCGCGAGTCGGGCGGCCTTGTGGCGCGCGAAATCCTCGCCTTCTGGCGGCACGACGTACCCGAGTTGCAGGCGGCGGCGCGGCGTCCGGTCGAAGCTTGAGCCGCGATGGGTCGTGGTGCAAGCACACGCTCGAACCAGCCGTTGTCGAGTCATTGGGAAGGCCATCCATGAGACTGAGCAAACCGCGGGTATCGCCGCTGGACGATAGTCAGCTCGACGGCGACCAACAGGCCGCCCTGGCGCCCTTCAGGCTGAGCTCGCTCGTGAATGACACGCCGGGTTCGGTGCTGAATATCTTTCGGACCCTGGCGCACGCGCCCGAAGCCCTGGTCCGGTTCAACGC
Organism: uncultured Caulobacterales bacterium; assembly: GCA_903837135.1. Classification (GTDB taxonomy): domain Bacteria; phylum Pseudomonadota; class Alphaproteobacteria; order Caulobacterales; family Caulobacteraceae; genus CAIOYC01. The sequence continues at coordinate 1,912 of CAILTK010000073.1, read as the reverse complement.
CTGGGGCTCCTACATCCTCTCCAGACGCAACGCCCTATCGCCGCGCCAGCGGGAGATCCTGATCCTGCGTACCGGCTTCCTTTGCAGGTCGGGCTACGAATGGAGCCAGCATCATCGCATCGGCCTGCAGTCGGGCCTCGGCGCCGACGATATCGAGCGGATCAAGGGCGGAGCGGGCGACGGCTGGGGCCCGGCGGAGGCGGCGCTGATCCGGGCCGCGGACGGGCTGCACGCTGACCAGTTCATCGACGACGTCACCTGGGCCGAGCTTGGAGCCCACTTTACCCAAAAACAGTGCATGGACGTGGTGTTCACCTGCGCCCAGTACACCCAGGTGTCGATGATCCTGAACACCTTCGGCGTACAGCTCGAGGACGGGGCCACGCTCGACCCCGACCTCAAGGCCTGCTGACGTGCCGGGCAGGGTCGACGGCAAGATCGCGGTGGTCGTCGGCGCCGGCCAGAGCGACGGAGAGACCATCGGCAACGGGCGCGCAACCGCCATGCTGTTCGCCCGTGAGGGCGCGACGGTGTTGTGCGTCGATCGGATCGAGGCGCGGGCGAAGGACACCGCCGAGGCCATCATCGCCGCCGGTGGGATGGCGTCCTGGCTCGCCGCGGACGTGACCGACAGCGCCGACTGCGCCCGGATCGTCACCGAGGCGGGCCTTCGCTACGGCAGGCTGGACATTCTGGTCAACAATGTCGGCATCGGCGGCGGCGGGGATGCGCCGGCCCATCGCCTGGATGAAGCGGTTTTCGATCGGATCCTCGCCGTGAATCTCAAGGGCATGTGGCTCACCGTGAGGGCGGCGATTCCGGTGATGCGCGCCCAGGGCGGCGGATCGATCGTCAACGTCTCCTCGCTCGCGGCGAGGACCGGCGGCAACCAGATGGCGTACGAGGTGTCGAAGGCCGGCGTGAATCGCCTGACCACGAGCGCGGCGCAGTCGAACGCGCGCCACGGCGTGCGCGTCAACGCGGTCATGATGGGCTATCTGGACACGCCTATGGCGGTTTCGGCGATTGCGCACGCGACCGGTCGCACCACGGCCGAGATCAGGGCCCAGCGCGACGCGCGGGTTCCCCTCCGCGGCAAGGCGGGCTCCGCCTGGGACACCGCCTACGCCGCGCTGTTCCTGGGCTCGGACGAAGCGCAATTCATCACCGGCGAGATCCTCGCGGTCGATGGGGGCATGGGCTTGTGATGCGGCCGCGTTGGACCTTCCGCAGCGGTCGGAGCCGACCGGCGTCGCCAGCGTATAGGCCGACCGCCGATCAGCCGGATTTTGGCGCGTTCACCGAACAGACGAAACTGCGCGCCTGGCTGGTGTCGCCCGCCCTCGAAACCGGGCCCTTTGCGGGTAGGGGCAGAGCGTCCCCTGGCGACGAAGAAGGAGTTCATCGCCGGATGCTTCGACCGCGCGCGGAATTGGACCGTCAGGCGAGTGATAAGTGGAGTGCTCTGCGGAAGACCCACCTTGTCCGAGACGGCGAAAATGGCGGTCTAGGGCCTTGTTCATCTGGCGGCGGGTGAAAAACTCAGCCATCGAACGCCAGGCCTCCATCATTTCCTTGACGTACGCCGTGGCAGCGATTCCTCGACGCCGAGCTAACGATGGGTCGGCGGTGGCAAGCGAGCGGGCGAATTCCCTGACGCTGAGGCGCCGAGCGAGGTCACGTGGAAGCCGAACCTGCTCGCAGCAGCGCCTGTCGTACACTAATGTGGGACAGGGTTTCGCCAAGGGGCTTTGCACCCGTCCACACTCGTTTTCTTCCTGTTCCCCGAGACCGTCGCAGACCGTTATTTCTCAACGGTTTGAACGGTTTCGCTTGGCTCTCGGGCGACAGTTGCGGGGACAGGTTGGGAGCCTCTGTCTGACGCTCCTGTGACCACTTTTGTGCCAAAGAT
>CAILTK010000072.1 GCA_903837135.1 uncultured Caulobacterales bacterium | reverse complement strand
CCGCAGGCCCGGTTCCTGTTCCGGCCCCGGCCCCGGCCCCGGTCCCCGCCCCAGCGCCCGCGCCGCCTCCCGCGCTCGCGGCGCCGCCGACGGAGGCGCCGGTGGTCGTCCGCGCCGAACACTGCCTGCGCAACGAAGCGCCACGCGACGCCGGCGCCGTGGCCGGCGTCAAGCTGGCCGTCGACCTCCTGCTCGAGGATCTCTGCGCCTTGGAGGTCGAGCGCGCCTCGCTCTACGCCCACAACCTCGACGCCCTGACCCGGTTCTCGCCGCAGTCGGAGCGAACGGCGGCCGGCCTCGGCGGCGCGCGCGTCGATCCGGAGACCGGTGAAATCCTCAATCCGCCGGCGGGCGACGTGACCGGCGCGCTGACGGCCGCCGGCTTCGAGCGCGATCTCGCCCCGCCGCCGCAGATCCGTCGCTTCGCCGCCGACCTGATCCTGGCGATCCGCAGCGCCCCGGACGCCGCGTCCGCCAAGCCGGCCGAGACGCATAAACCGCATAAGTGACCGATGGCGGCCGGTTTCCGCCTTTAGTTGGTTTCCCCCGCGACGTTCCTGCGCTATCGACCCCCACGCAATCGTAGAGCGCGGACGAGGTAGGGGCTGCATGTCCATCCTGATCGACAAGAACACCAAGGTGATCTGCCAGGGGATCACCGGCCAGCAGGGCACCTTCCACACCGAGCAGGCCATCGCCTACGGCACGCAGATGGTCGGTGGGGTGACGCCCGGCAAAGGCGGCCAGACCCACGTCGGCCTGCCGGTGTTCGACAGCGTCGGCGAGGCGATCGAGCGGACCGGCGCGGACGCCAGCGTGATCTATGTGCCGCCGCCCTTCGCCGCCGACTCGATCCTGGAGGCGATCGACGCCGAGGTGCCGCTGATCGTCTGCATCACCGAGGGCATACCGGTCGAGGACATGGTCAAGGTGAAGCGCTCGCTGTCGGGCTCCAAGTCGCGGCTGATCGGACCCAACTGCCCGGGCGTGCTGACGCCCGACCAGTGCAAGATCGGCATCATGCCGGGCAACATCTTCTCCAACGGTTCGGTCGGCGTGGTCTCGCGCTCGGGCACCCTGACCTATGAGGCGGTGTTCCAGACCACCAACGCCAAGCTCGGCCAGACCACCGCGGTCGGTATCGGCGGCGACCCGGTCAAGGGCACCGAGTTCATCGACATCCTCGAGATGTTCCTCGCCGACGACGCCACCAAGTCGATCATCATGATCGGCGAGATCGGCGGTTCGGCCGAAGAGGACGCCGCCCAGTTCATCAAGGACGAGGCCAAGCGCGGCCGCAGCAAGCCGATGGCCGGCTTCATCGCCGGCCGCACGGCGCCGCCGGGACGCCGCATGGGCCATGCCGGCGCCATTATTTCAGGCGGCAAGGGCGGCGCGGAAGACAAGATCGCGGCGATGGAGTCTGCCGGCATCAAGGTGTCGCCGTCTCCTGCTGAACTCGGCCAGACCTTGCTGCAGGTTCTCAAGGGCTGATCACGCGACCCTACAGGATTCGTTCATGGGCCCGGGTGTAAGCGGGGCCCAGAACAACCATATAGCTGCACGGCGGCCAGCGCCCGCGTCCCCACGACCTCGCGCGCCCGGCTTGCGCGCTGAGAGTGACCAATGGCGGACGACGCGAACTTCAAGGACCTGCCTCGCATCAACGAGGTGATGGCGGAGACCTCCTTCCTCTACGGGGGGAACGCCGCCTTCGTCGAGGATCTGCACGCGCGCTACGCCGCCGATCCCGGTCAGGTAGAGCCTTCCTGGCGCGCCTTCTTCGACAGCCTGCACGAGCAGACCGATCTGGTCCGCAAGAACGCCGCCGATCCGGCGTGGACCCCCAAGCCGGTTCCGGCCGCCCGGCCCGACTGGCTGTCGGCGCTCGACGGCATGTGGCCGGCGGTCGAAGCCAAGGTCGCCAAGGCGATCGAACTCAAACAGCCCGCAGCCACCCCGGACGAGGTGCGCGCCGCCACGCTCGACAGCGTCCGCGCCATCATGATGATCCGGGCCTACCGGATCCGCGGCCACCTGCAGGCCAACCTCGACCCGCTCGGCATCGAGCCCAAGCGGGAGAACGCCGAACTCGATCCGGCCAGCTACGGCTTCACCGAGACCGACTACGACCGGCCGATCTTCCTCGACTATGTGCTCGGCCTCGAGGCCGCGCCCCTGCGCGAAATCCTGGCCATCGTGCGCAGGACCTACTGCGGCAACGTCGGCGTGCAGTACATGCACATCTCCGACCCGGGCGAGAAGGCCTGGATCCAGGAGCGCATCGAGGGCAAGGACAAGGAGATCGCCTTCACCAAGGAGGGCAAGGTCGCCATCCTGAAGAAGCTGATCGAGGCCGAGGGCTTCGAACGCTTCCTGCATCGCCGCTTTCCCGGCACCAAGCGGTTCGGCCTCGACGGCGGCGAAGCCCTGGTTCCGGCCCTCGAGCAGGTGATCAAGCGCGGCGGCGCCCTCGGCGTGAACGAGATCGTGCTGGGCATGCCGCACCGCGGCCGGCTGAACGTGCTCGCGGCGGTGATGGGCAAGCCCTACCACGTGATCTTCCACGAGTTTCAGGGCGGCTCGTCCCTGCCGTCGGACATCGAGGGCTCGGGCGACGTGAAATACCACCTCGGCGCCTCGTCCGAGCGGGAGTTCGACGGCGCCAAGGTGCACCTGTCGCTGACCGCCAACCCGTCGCACCTCGAGATCGTCAATCCGGTGGTGATCGGCAAGGCGCGCGCGAAGCAGACCTTCGACGAGCGCGAGGACAAGGAGAGCTTCAACCGCGAACAGGTGATGCCGCTCCTGATGCACGGCGACGCGGCCTTCGCCGGCCAGGGGGTGGTGGCCGAGTGCTTCGCCCTGTCCGAGCTCAAGGGCTACAAGACCGGCGGCACCATCCACTTCATCGTCAACAACCAGATCGGCTTCACCACCGCTCCGCGGTTCTCGCGCTCCTCGCCCTATCCGTCCGACGTGGCGCTGATGGTGCAGGCCCCGATCCTGCACGTGAACGGGGACGATCCCGAGGCGGTGGTGTTCGCCGCCAAGGTCGCCACCGAGTACCGCCAGACCTTCGGCAAGGACGTGGTGGTCGACATGTTCTGCTACCGCCGGTTCGGTCACAACGAGGGCGACGACCCGACGATGACCCAGCCGGTGATGTACGCCATCATCAAGGATCATCCGTCGACGCGCGAACTCTATTCGAACCGCCTGGTGCAGGAGGGCGTCGCCACCGACGCCGAGGTCAAGGGCTGGATCTCCGAGTTCGACGCCTTCCTCGACGCCGAGTTCGAGGCCGGCAAGTCCTATCACGCCAACAAGGCGGACTGGCTCGACGGCAAGTGGTCCCATCTGCACAAGGTCGACGGCGAGCTGCCGCGCGGCGACACCGGCGTGCCGATGCAGAAGCTGAAGGACCTCGGCCGGATGATCACGGCCATCCCGTCGCGCATCGAGGCGCACAAGACCGTGGCGCGGGTGATCGAGGGGCGCCGCCAGGCCTATGAGGCCGGCGAAGGCATCGACTGGGGCGCGGGCGAGCATCTGGCCTTCGCCTCGCTGCTCGCCGACGGCTATCCGGTGCGGCTGTCCGGCCAGGACAGCGTGCGCGGCACCTTCTCGCATCGGCACTCCGCGCTCGTCGACCAGAAGACCGAGGAGCGATACATTCCGCTGCAGAACCTCGGCCCCAACCAGGCGGCGCAGTACGAGGTGATCGATTCGGCGCTGTCGGAGGAGGCGGTGCTCGGTTTCGAATACGGCTACTCCCTGGCCGATCCCAACACCCTGGTGATGTGGGAAGCCCAGTTCGGCGACTTCGCCAACGGCGCCCAGGTGGTGGTCGACCAGTTCATCTCGTCGGGCGAACGCAAGTGGCTGCGCATGTCGGGTCTCGTGATGTTGCTGCCGCACGGGTACGAGGGCCAGGGGCCCGAGCACTCCTCCGCCCGCCTGGAGCGCTATCTGCAGGCCTGCGCCGAGGACAACATGCAGGTGGCCAACTGCACCACCCCGGCCAACTACTTCCACATCCTGCGCCGTCAGTTGCACCGGCCGTTCCGCAAACCGCTGATCCTGATGACGCCCAAGAGCCTGCTGCGTCACAAGAAGGCGGTCAGCAAGATGGCCGACTTCGCGGAAGGCTCGACCTTCCACCGCGTGCTGCACGACGACGCCCAGTCGAACCCGGAGAAGACCACTGTCCGGCTGAAGCCCGACGCGGAGATCAAGCGGGTCGTGCTGTGCTCGGGCAAGGTCTACTACGACCTGCTCGACGCGCGCGAGAAGGCCGGGCGCGACGACATCTATCTGATGCGGCTCGAGCAGTTCTATCCGTGGCCGATGCAGTCGCTGCGCAAGGAGCTCGGCCGCTTCCCCACCGCCGAGCTGGTCTGGTGCCAGGAAGAACCCAAGAACATGGGCGGCTGGAGCTTCGTCGACCCCTGGCTCGAACTGACGCTGGAGCGGTCCGACAATGTGTCCAAGCGCGCCCGCTATGTGGGCCGCCCGGCCTCCGCCTCGCCGGCGGCCGGCCTGATGAGCCGCCACCTCAAGGAACTCGCGAGCTTCCTCGCCGAAGCCCTGGCCTGATCCCCGTCCGGCCGTACAAGACATTAGGAGAGATCGGACCCCATGGCCGACATCGTGACCCCTACGCTCGGTGAATCCGTCACCGAAGCCACCGTCGCCAAGTGGTCGAAGAAGGCCGGCGAGAGCGTCAAGAAGGACGATCTTCTGGTCGAACTCGAAACCGACAAGGTGTCGCTCGAGGTGGTCGCGCCGCAGGACGGCGTGCTGACGATCGACGTCGCCGAGGGGGTGACGGTCACGGCCGGTCAGAAGCTGGGGTCGGTCGGCGGCGCGGGCGCCCAGCCCGCCGCCGCGCCGCCGCCGCCGGTCGAGGCCGCCAAGCCGGCGCCCGAACCCGCTCCGCCCAAGCCGGCCGCGGCCGCCGCCGCCGAACCGGCCAAGACCGCCGAACCGGCCAAGCCCCTGGCGCCGTCGGTCCAGCGCATCGTCACCGAGAACAAGCTCGACCCGTCCAGCATCGCCGGCACCGGCAAGGACGGCCGCATCACCAAGGGCGACGCCCTGGCCGCGCTCGAGGCCCCGCCGGCCGCCGCGCCCGTGGCGGTCGCCGTCGCCGCCGAAGCGGCCGCGCCGCGTCCGCTCGCGGAACGCGAGGAGCGGGTGCGCATGACGCGCCTGCGCCAGACCATCGCCAAGCGGCTCAAGGACGCGCAGAACAACGCCGCCATGCTGACCACCTTCAACGAGGTGGACATGACGGCGGTCATGGCCCTGCGCAACCAGTACAAGGACGTGTTCGAGAAGAAGCACGGCGTGAAGCTGGGCTTCATGTCCTTCTTCGTCCGCGCCTGCATCGCCGCCCTGAAGGATGTGCCGGCGGTCAACGCCGAGATCGACGGGCAGGACCTGGTCTACAAGAACCACTACGACATCGGCATCGCCGTCGGCACCGAAAAGGGCCTGGTGGTGCCGGTCGTCCGCGATGCCGACGCCATGTCCCTGGCCGACATCGAAAAGGCCATCGCCGGCCTCGGCAAGAAGGCGCGCGACGGTCGTCTGTCGATCGAGGAGATGCAGGGGGGCACCTTCTCCATCACCAATGGCGGAATTTACGGCTCGCTGATGTCGACACCGATTCTCAACGCGCCGCAGTCCGGCATTCTCGGCATGCACGCCATCAAGGACCGGCCAATGGTGGTCGGCGGCGAGATCAAGATCCGGCCGATGATGTATCTGGCGCTGAGCTACGATCACCGGGTGGTCGACGGCCAGGGCGCGGTGACCTTCCTGGTCAAGGTCAAGGAGCATATCGAAGAGCCCCAGCGGCTGATCCTCGACCTCTAAGATCCCTTGAAAAATAGCGCGGCCATCCGTATCTACAACCTGTAGATACGGAGGCCGTTGTGGCCGATATCAAGGAAGACAGCGCCACGTTCGAACCGATCGAACGGGCTCGCGCCAAGCTCTTCACGCACGGGGGCAGCCAGGCCGTCCGCCTGCCCAAGGCGTTCCGCTTCGAGGGGGCGGAGGTCAACGTTTATAGGGATGGCGATCGAGTCATCCTCGAGCCCATAGGCTCACGTCTGCCGGTCACGGTGGATGAACGCGCAGCCTTCTGGGCCCGGATCGATGCGCTTCGCGGCGACATGGTGCTCCAGTATCCGCCGAGGGTGGACGACTTTTTTGGCTCCGATCCGTCACCGCTCCGTTCGGGCTCCGGCGATGACGATAAGTCTTGATACGTGCGTCATCATCGATCTCGTCAATGGTCGGTCGGACTCGCTTCGGACCCGCTATCTCGACGCGCGCGCTTCCGGCGAACCTGTCGTGGTTTCGAGTCTCGTTTTCCACGAAGTCACCTTCGGCGCGGTCCTCAGCGGCAATCATGACCGGCAGATGCGTCTCCTTTCAGAGGTCATCGACAACCTGCCGATTGAACCATTCCATCGCGAGGACGCCTACGAGGCGGCGCGGCTGCGCACGCAGTTGAGACGCAGCGGCAACCCGATCAGTGTGCTTAACACCCTGATCGCCGGTCAGGCGCGCTTTCGGGGTTGGTCAATCGCCACCTCAAATCTAAGAGACTTCACGCGTATGCCAGGCCTGGATATCCAGGCCTGGACCCCGTGAGCGGAGAGAGCTTGACCCATGGCTGACGATTTCGATGTGGTGATCATCGGCGGCGGACCGGGCGGCTATAACGCCGCCATCCGCGCCGGCCAGCTCGGCCTCAAGGTGGCCTGCGTGGAGAAGCGCAAGACGCTGGGCGGGACCTGCCTCAACGTCGGCTGCATTCCCTCCAAGGCCCTGCTGCACGCCTCGGAAATGTTCGAGCACGCGGGCAAGGACTTCGCCGGCCTCGGCATCAAGGTGACGCCCGAGCTCGACCTGCCGCAGATGCACAAGCAGAAGGACGAGTCGGTCGGGGGCCTGACCAAGGGCGTCGAGTTCCTGTTCAAGAAGAACAAGGTCGAGTGGATCAAGGGCGCGGGCGCGATCGCCGCGCCGGGTCAGGTGACGGTGAAGGGCGAGGACGGCTCGGAACGGACCTTGAGCGCGAAGAACGTCGTCATCGCCACCGGGTCGGAGCCGTCGAAGCTGCCCGGCGTCGAGGTCGACCAGAAGCGGATCGTCGATTCCACCGGGGCCCTGGCCCTGAGCCCCGTGCCGAAGAAGCTGGTCGTCATCGGCGCCGGCGTGATCGGACTCGAGCTCGGCTCGGTCTGGCGCCGGCTTGGCTCTGAGGTCGAGGTGGTCGAATTCCTCGACCGCACCATTCCCGGCGCCGACGGCGAGGTGGCCACCGCCTTTCAGCGCAGCCTGACCAAGCAGGGCGTCAAGTTCCGCCTGTCCACCAAGGTCACCGGGGCCAAGGCCGCCAAGGATGGGGTCGTGCTCACGGTCGAGCCGGTCGCCGGCGGCGCGCCCGAAGCGATTACCGCCGACGTGGTGCTGGTGGCCGTCGGCCGCCGCCCCTTCACCGACGGCCTCGGCCTGGAGACGGTCGGGGTGAAGACCGACCCGCGCGGCTTCGTCGAGACGGACCACTACAAGACCAATGTTCCGGGCGTCTGGGCCGTCGGCGACGTCACCCACGGCCCCATGCTGGCGCACAAGGCCGAGGACGAGGCGGTGGCCTGCATCGAGCTCATCGCCGGCAAGGCCGGCCACGTGAACTACGACATCATTCCCAGCGTGATCTACACCACGCCGGAGGTGGCTTGGGTCGGCAAGACCGAAGAGGATCTGAAGAAGGCCGGGATCGCCTACAAGGTCGGCAAGTTCCCCTTCACCGCCAACGCCCGCGCCAAGGTGAACCACGAGGCCGAGGGCTTCGTGAAAGTGCTGGCCGACGCCAAGACCGATCGGGTGCTCGGCGTGCACATGATCGGGCCCGAGGTGAGCGAGATGGTCGGCGAATATTGCGTGGCCATGGAGTTCTCCGCCGCCTCCGAGGATGTGGCGCGCACCTGTCACCCCCACCCGACCCGCTCCGAGGCCCTGCGCCAGGCGGCGATGGGCGTCGAGGGCTGGACCATGCAGGCCTGAGGCCTGGTCGAGGGAGATCCACATGGCTGACGAGGGCCCGCCCGCCGAAGCGCCGGTGATCCGCGTGATCGCCATGCCGCAAGACACCAACCCGGCCGGCGACATCTTCGGCGGCTGGCTGATGAGCTGGATGGACCTGTCCGCCGGCACGGTCGCCGCCCGCCGCTGCCATGGCCGGGCCGCCACCGTGGCCTGCGACGGCCTGACTTTCCTGAGCCCCGTGCTGGTCGGCGACGAGGTCAGCTTCTACGCCGATCTGATCGGCGAGGGCCGCACCTCCATGCGCATCCACGTGGAGGCCTGGCGGCGCGCCCGGGAGAGCGAAGAGACCGAGAAGGTCACCGAGGCGATCATCACCTATGTCGCCATCGGCGAGGATCGCCGGCCGCGACCGCTACCGCCAAAGGCGTGAATCTGCTACCCTGCCGGGTATTGGCAGAGGACCGCTTGCGATGATCACCCTGTTTGTTGCCCTGTCCCTCGCGCCCGCGACGCCGCCGTCGGACCATCTGGCTCCGATCAGGCCCGCCCCGGATTGCACCGGTGAACTGACCAAGGTGAAAGCGGCCGCACCCGTCGGCTTCACCCGGCTGGGAGATCTGCCGGATGCGCATCTCGAGATCGCGGTGAACCGTGTCGTCCATGGTTGTCCTGCGCCGCTGATCGTCCGCTACGACGTCAGCAAATAGGCGCTCCGCCTACGCTCGTGGGTGGGCGTTCTGGTAGATGGCCAGGAGGCCGGCCGCGTCCACCGCCGTATACTTCTGGGTGGTCGACAGCGAGGCGTGACCGAGCAGCTCCTGGATCACCCTGAGATCCGCGCCCGCGCCCAGGAGGTGGGTGGCGAACGAGTGGCGCAGGGCGTGGGGCGTGGCGCTGTCCGGCAGGCCGAGCCGCCCGCGCAGCAGGGCCATGGTCGCCTGCACGTGGCGCGGACCCAAGGCGCCGCCGCGCCGGGCGCGGAACAGCGGCTGGGCCGGCGGGAGGGAGAACGGCGCCTGCAGCTTATACGCCGCGACGGCGTCGGCCACCTGCGGCAGCACGGGCACGATCCGCGTCTTGCCGCCTTTGCCGGTGACGCGCAGGGTCTCGCCCAAAGGGACGTCCGCCGCCGTCAGCGACAAGGCCTCGGAGATCCGCAGGCCGCAGCCATAGAGCAGGCTCAACACCGCCGCATCCCGCGCCTGCTCCCACGGCTCGCCCTGCTCGGCGGTCTCCAGCAGCAGGCCGCGCGCCTGATCAACGTTGACGGGTCTTGGCGCGGTCGGCCTGACCTTCGGCCCGCGCACCAGCGCCAGCGCCGGATTGGGCAGATCACAGCGCCGGTCGAGCCAGCGGTGGAACGCCCGCACGGCCGACAGGTTCTGGCTGAGCGAGCGGGGTTGCAGGCCGCCGCCGTCGTCGCCGCGGCGATGGGCCAAAAAGGCGCGAAGCTCGGCCGGGGTGACGCTCCCCAGCGCCTCGGCCGTCGGCGGACCGCCCCGATGAGCGGCCAGGAATTGCAGATAGGTCTGACAGCCGTGCCGGTAGCTCTCGAGCGTGCGCGGGGAGCTGCGGCGTTCGTTCGCCATGTAGGCGATGAAGGCTTCCAGCGCCGCGGCGGCCGGAGCGCGGTTCAGCCCGGCCGCCTTCCGTCCCGCCTCGCTCCGCTCTGCTTCGCTCAGCTCAGGGGGGGCCATCGCTCGGCCGTCCGCTCCACCACCCGGGCCAGGAAGGCCACGAGTTCGGCGCCCATGTCTCGGGTGAAACCATCGCGTTCGCGCGATCCGAACGCCAGCACCCCCTGGCGCAGCGGCGACCAGACCGAGAGGCGGACCAGGGCCATGCTGTTCACGTCTTCGGCCAGGTCCCCGAACAGGTCTTCGGCGGCGATGGTCGGTCCCATGCGCGCCACGCCGTCGCCGAGCAACAGGTCGATCATGCCGCAGGGCAGGGGACGCCAGCCCGCCGGCGTGCGGCCCGGTCCCTCGACGGCGATGGAGCCGGCCGCCAGGCCAAAGCGCTCTTCGGCCGCCTGCTGCACCCGCCGCGCCAGATCGGCGTTGTTGCGCGACGCCAGAAGATCGATGATCAGGGCGTGGGTCTGGGACTGGGCGTGGAAGTTGGCCCGGGCCAGGGCCTCGATCTCCTGACGGGCGGTGGTCTCGCGCGCGCGCGCCGCCTCCAGCCGGGCCAGGGCGGCCGGGCCGAACTCGACGATGTTGGCCGCCTTCACCGCCAGGGCCTGCATCAGTTCGGCGTCGTCGCGCAGCAGGCCGGGGTGCGCCATCAACAGGGCCCGCGCTGCGGTCCACCCGTCCGGCGTCGCCTCGCCGGCGACCTCGATCTCCACCGCTCCGCTCACGCCGCTACCCCAACTCGCCAAGGATCGACTGACCGGTGCCCTTCCAGTCGCTCAAGAACTGTTCAAGCCCCTTGTCGGTTAACGGGTGCTTGACGAGGTCGCGGAACACGCCCGGCGGAAGGGTCGCGCAATCGGCGCCGGCCAGGGCGGCCGCCTTCACCTGCGCAGGCGTGCGGATCGAAGCCGCCAGGATCTCCGTCTCGTAGCCGTAAGTGTCGTAGACCGCGCGGATCTCGGCCAGGAGCTCGATCCCGTCCGCGCCCTGATCCTCGAGCCGGCCGACGAAGGGCGACACATAGGTGGCGCCCGCCTTGGCGGCCAGGAGCGCCTGGGTGACCGAGAAGCACAGGGTCACATTGGTCATGATCCCCTGGCTGGCGAAATGAGCGCAGGCCTTCAGGCCCTCGAAGGTCAGCGGCAGCTTGACCACCACGTTGGAGGCGATGCCGGCGAGTTTCTCGCCCTCCTTGATCATGGTCGGGGCGTCGATCGCCGCCACCTCCGCCGAGATCGGCCCGGGGATCAGCTCGCAGATCTCGGCGATGGTGGGGATGAACTGGCGCCCGGACTTGGCGATCAGCGACGGATTGGTGGTCACACCGTCGACCAACCCGGTTTCGGCCAGCGCCTTCAGGACGGCGATGTCGGCGGTATCGATGAACAGTTGCATGGCGTCAGCCTATCACGATTTCGGCGGCCGAGGGGTGCGCGGCGGGACCGCGACCCATGAACGGCGGGATGGGGCTTTCAAGGCCGGTGCGAGTGCCGATCAGACCCTGAGCGGCATCAGCACATAGCGAACCCCGGCGTCGGTGGGATCGAGCACCAGGGTGGGCGAGGCCGGATCGGCGAAACGCAGCTCCATGATCTCGCCGCCGATCTGGCCGCAGACGTCGAGCAGATAGCGGGCGTTGAAGCCGATCTCGAAGGCTTCGCCGTCGTATTCGATCTCGATCTCCTCCACCGCCTGGCCGGCCTCCATGTTGCGGACGGTGAGGGTCAGGCGGCCGGACTCCAGCGCCAGCTTCACCGAACGCGACTTCTCGGCCGAGATGGTCGCCACCCGGTCCACCGCCGCGGCGAACAGGGCGTTGTCGATGCGGACGACCTTCTGGTTGTCGCGCGGGATCACCCGCATGTAGTCCGGGAAGGAGCCGTCGATCACCTTCGAGGTCAGGGCGGCGCGTCCGAACTCGAATCGTACCTTGGCGGTGGAGAGCTGCAGCTCGACCGTCTCGCCGGCGTCGTCGAGCAGCCGGCGCGCCTCCTGGATGGTCTTGCGCGGGACGATCACGCCGGGCAAGCCCAGCGCGCCTTCCGGGGCGGACATTTCGGCCAGGGCCAACCGGTGGCCGTCGGTGGCGACGGCGCGCAGCTTGGCCTCGCCGTCCTCCATCACCGTGTGCATGTAGAGGCCGTTCAGATAGTAGCGCGTCTCCTCGGTGGAGATGGCGAAGCGGGTCTTGTCGATCAGCCGGATCAGGGCCTCGGTGTCGAGGGTCACGCGGCCCGACAGGCCGTCCGACGACATCACCGGGAAGTCCCCCGCCGGCAGGACCGGCAGGTTGAAGCGTGAACGGCCGGCCGACACCGCCAGCCGCGGATCGTCCCCCTGGAACTTCAGCTCGACCTCGGCGCCTTCCGGCAGCTTGCGCACGATCTCGTAGAGCGTGTGAGCCGGGGCGGTGATCTGACCCGGTATCGAGACTTCGGCTTTGGTCTCGTCGACGATCTCCATGTCGAGGTCGGTGGCCGAGAACGACAGGCCGCCCTTCTCCGCCGAAAGCAGGACGTTGGACAGGATCGGAATCGTGTTCCGGCGCTCCACCACGCTTTGCACGTGTCCGAGGGCCTTGATCAGCGATTGCCGCTCGATGGTGAGCTTCATGAGGTCGTCCAAGCAGGTTCACGCAACCGCGCGACGGCGGCGTATTGGACGATGCACACTAAAGGATTCTGGCGGGTGGGGAAGGGCGGCTGGGCTGTCCGCGGGTGCTTGCAACGCGGTTCCTGATCGGCGACAGCACGACGATGGCGCTTTCCGTGGCCTCAGCCTACCAGCAGAAGCTCGCCCGCGGCGACATAACGCCCGATGCGGCCCAGGCGGAGGCCGTCCAGGCGCTGTCGCGGCTCGAAGGCGACCTCAACGCCCTGTCCGAGCCCGGCTTCTCCCTGCCGTTCCTGCACAGGAAAAAGGAGCCGCCGCGCGGCGTCTATCTGTGGGGGCCGGTGGGGCGCGGCAAGTCGATGCTGATGGACCTGTTCTTCGAGTCGGCGCCGGTGGCGCGCAAGCAACGCGCTCACTTTCACGCCTTCATGGGCCGGACCCACGCCCTGATCGACGTCTGGCGCAAGGGCGATACGGCCACGCGGCGAGAGACCTTTCCCGGCGTCCGGGGCGGCGACGATCCGATCCAGGCGGTGGCGGAGAAGATCGCCGGCGAGACCCGCCTATTGTGCTTCGACGAGCTCCACGTCACCGACATCGCCGACGCCATGATTCTGGGCCGGCTGTTCGAGGCTCTGTTCGCCAAGGGGGTCGTGGTGGTCGCCACCTCCAACCGGGCGCCGGACGACCTCTACAAGGACGGCCTGAACCGCCAGCTGTTCCTGCCCTTCATCGCCCTGCTCAAGGCCCGGCTGCAGGTGGCGCATGTGGGCGGGCCGAAAGACTTCCGGCTCGACCGGCTGCGCGGGGCCCGGGTCTATTTTTCACCGGTGGCGCCCGAGACCGAGACGGCGTTCGACGCCCTGTGGCTGGCCCTGCTCGACGGCGCCGAGGAGACCGGCGCCACGGTGGAGGTGCTGGGACGCAAGCTGCGGCTGCCGCACGTGGCGGGAGGCCATCTGCGGGCGACCTTCGTCAGCCTGTGCGGACAGGCCCTGGGGCCGCAGGACTATCTGGCTCTTGCGGGCCGGTTCCACACGGTCTTTCTGGAGGACGTGCCGGTCCTGACGCCCGACCGGCGAAACGAAGCGGCCCGCTTCGTCACCCTGGTCGACGCGCTCTACGAGGCCAAGGTCAGGCTCGCGGTGCTGGCCGAGGCGGAGCCCGAGGCCCTCTATCCGGCCGGCGACGGCGCCTTCGAATTCGAGCGCACCGTCTCGCGCCTGCAGGAGATGCGCTCGGAGGACTGGATTCTCGCGGCGCGGGACTGACGGGAACGACCCTGCCCGTCATCGGTTCTCAAGGTTCCCGCTCCAACCGCGTGACCCCGTGACCACTGCCCATCCCCATGATTTTGTTGATCCGCGCCGGCTGTCGCCCGAGCAGCGCGCCCTGGCGTGGATGGGCGGGTCGCTGGTCGCCCTGATCGCGGTGATCGTCCTGGCCTTCGCCTTGTTCGACTGGAATCTGCTCCGGGGCCCGTTGGCCCGTCTGGCGTCGGACGCCACCGGTCGGGACGTGCGCATCGACGGCGACCTCAAGGTCCACCTGCTCACCGCCCAGCCCCGGGTCTCGATCGGCGGCCTGAAGATCGGCCAGCCGGCCTGGGCCGGCGGCGCTTCCGTGAAGATGGCCACCGTCGACACGGTGACCGCCGAGATCCGCTGGATGTCGTTACTGAAGGGCCGGCCGGTGCTGCCGCTGCTCGAGCTCGTCCATCCCTCGCTCGATCTGCGCCGGGACGCGGACGGTCGGACCAACTGGAGCTTTTCCGACCACCCGTCCGCCGGGGCCGCGCCAAAGCTGCCGCCGATCGAACGCTTCGTGGTCGACGCGGGCCGGCTGCATTTCGTCGATGCGGCGCGCAAGATGGTGATCGATGGGACGATCGACTCGAACGAGCATGCTGCGGGCCCGCAAGCCCACGCCTTCAGCCTGGTCGGTCAGGGAACGCTGAACCGCAAGCCGTTCGCCCTGACCGTCGCCGGCGGGCCGCTCCTGAACGTGAAGCTCGATCAGCCCTATCCGTTTTCCGGGACCGTTCGCATGGGCGCGACGCACGTCGAGGCGCGGGGCGAACTGCACCGGCCGTTCGATCTCGCCGCCTACAGCACCCGGCTGCATCTCTCCGGGCCGGATCTGGCCGACCTCTATTATCTGACCGGCCTGGCCCTGCCCAATACGCCCACCTACGATCTGCAGGGCGAGCTCAAGCACGGCGGCAAGGATTACAATCTCAGCCGGGTCGCCGGCCGGATCGGCGCGTCGGATATCGCCGGCCTGATGGATGTAACGACGGCGACGGGCCGGCCGGTCGTCAAGGCGACGGTCCATTCGCGCTCGCTCGATTTCAAGGATCTCGCCGCCCTGGTCGGCGGGGCGCCGGTGGGCAAGGCGGCGGCCACCGCCAATCCGACCCAGAAGGTCGAGGCAGCCAAGATGGCGGCCGAGCAGCGGCTGTTGCCGGACGCGCCGCTCGACGCCGATCGCCTGCGCAAGATGGACGCAACGCTCGACTACAGCGCCGATGCGGTAAAGGACACGATGCTGCCGCTGCGGGGCGCGCATCTGCACCTGACTCTGGACCACGGTCTTCTGACGATGAATCCCCTGGCGTTCGATCTGCCGCAGGGGCGGTTCACCTCGATCGTCAGCCTCAACGGCCGCGGCGCCACGCCGGTCACTTCGGTGGATGCGAAGCTGTCGAACGTGGAGTTGCAGAACTTCGTCCCCGGCGCCAAGGGCGCCGCGGCGCCGATCGAGGGACTGATGGCGGCCCGGGTCAAGCTGACCGGGCGCGGCGACTCGGTCCACCGCGCCGCGGCCGACGCCAACGGCGCGATCACGGTGGTCATACCCCACGGGCATATGCGCCAGGCCTTCGCCGAACTGCTCGGCGTCAACGTCGGCAAGGGGCTGGGCCTGCTCCTGTCCAAGAACAATCAGCAGACCGACATTCGCTGCGGCGTCGCGTCCTTCGACGTGAGGAACGGCGAAATGACCGCCAGCCAGATCCTGCTCGACACCGACGTGGTGCGGGTGAAGGGCGAGGGCGGCGGCAATCTCGCCGACGAGACGCTGAATCTGGTGCTCAAGGGGGACAGCAAGAAATTTCGCCTGACCCATGTCTTCCTGCCGATCACCGTCGGCGGCCACTTCCGCAGTCCGGCCCTGGGGCTCCAGCCCGGGACCGCCGTGGCCCAGGGCGGCGCGGCCATCGCGCTCGGCATCGTCCTGACGCCGTTGGCCGCCATCCTGCCCTTTGTCGACCCCGGCCTGGCCAAGAACGCGGACTGCCAGTCGCTCATGGCCGACGCCAAAACCGCGCCTGCGCCAGTAAAGGGTGCGCTGCCGACCACGCCCGCCAAGAAGTAGAGCACGCGGAACCTGGTTCGCTGCCGACGCGTTTCGTGATCGAGGACCACGACCTCGCGGTCAAGTAAGGAGACGCATGATGAGCGACAATCGAATTCAAGGCGCTGCCAAAAAAGCATCGGGCGCCATCAAGGAAGCTGCCGGCAAAGTGACCAACGATCCGTCGCTCGAAGCCAAGGGCAAGGCCGAGAAGACCGTCGGCGGCGTGCAGAACAAGGTCGGCAAGGTTCAAGACGCGCTGCGCTGAACCCCGTAGACCCGACATGACGACGGCGGCCGGAGCGATCCGGCCGCCGTTTTCATGGAGCGTCCGCCTACGACGCGGACGAGACGGCGGGTCCGGAACGGTTGGCGCCCGCCGGGCGCCGGCGGCGCTTGCGCTTCAAGGAGACGCCCTCGCCGGCCGCGGCGTCCTTTATCGGTTCATAGCCCGAGTTCGGCGCGCCGAAGCGTCCGGCCGGCCGGTTCTCGCCCCGGTGACCCTCGACCTGCCGCGCCTGGTCGCGCACATGGCCGCCGCCGTCGCCGCCGCGGGCCCCGCGGAACTTCTGGCGCTGCTTCTGCGAGGTCTGCGGCTTGGCCGAAGACGCCCCTTGCGGCTTGGGTTGCGGCCGGCGTTCGCCGGTCCGCTCGCCCGAGCGTTCATGGGTCCGTTCGCCGCGGCGGCTCTCCAGCCCTTCGCCTTCGCCGGGCTTGTCGAAGCCGAGATGGGCCTCGGCCGCCTGCGCCTGCGCGAGCTGCTTGTCGTTGCGACGATCAAACGCCGGGATGGTCTGGCGGGTCAGTTTCTGGATGTCGCGCAGCAGATTGCGCTCGTCGTCGCCCACCAGGCTGATCGCCTTGCCTTCGGCGCCGGCGCGGGCGGTCCGCCCGATCCGGTGGACGTAGCTCTCGGGGACATTCGGCAGTTCGAAGTTGATCACGTGGGTCACCTCCGACACGTCGATCCCGCGGGCGGCGATGTCGGTGGCGACGAGGGCCCGGACCTTGCCGGCCTTGAACGCCGCCAGGGCCTTCTCGCGCTGCGGCTGGCTCTTGTCGCCGTGAATGGCGGCGGCTTCCACACCACAGAGGTCAAGGTGCTTGGCCACCCGGTCTGCCCCGCGCTTGGTGCGGGTGAAGACGATGGTCCGCGACAGCGATGCGTCGGCGTAGAGATCCGCCAGCAGCACCCGCTTGCGGGCGGTTTCGATGAACAGCACCTGCTGGCTCACCCGGTCCGCCGTGGCGGCCGGCGGCGCGACCGCCACCTCCACCGGATCGCGCAGCAGGTCGGAGGCCAAGGCCTTGATCTCCTTGGGCATGGTGGCCGAGAAGAACAGGTTCTGCCGCTTCATCGGCAGGCGGGCGACGATCTTGCGGATCGGCTGGAAAAAGCCGAGGTCGAGCATCTGGTCCGCCTCGTCGAGCACGAAGACCTCGACCTCCGAAAGGTTGAGGTGGCCTTCCTGCATGTGGTCGATCAGCCGGCCGGGGGTGGCGACCAGGACGTCGACGCCATGGCCGAGGGTCTTGATCTGGGCGCCGTATTTCACGCCGCCGAAGACGGTGGTGACGGAGAGGCCGAGGGCGGCGCCATAGGCGCGGAAGCTCTCGGCGATCTGCGACGCCAGTTCGCGGGTCGGCGACAGCACCAGCGCGCGGCAATGCTTGGGCGAGGCCTTCACCGGGTTCGCGGCGAGCCGATGCAGGATGGGCAGGGCGAAGGCGGCGGTCTTGCCGGTGCCGGTCTGGGCGACGCCCAAGAGATCCTTGCCGGTCATCACCGGCGGAATGGCCTGGGCCTGGATCGGGGTCGGGACGGTGTAGCCCTTGGCCGCGACGGCTTTGAGGATGGCGGGATTGAGGGCGAAGTCGTTGAAATGTTTCAAAGGGAGTCCTGAGGCGGCGAACCGCCAGATACGCCGAATGAGCGCGAGCGGTCATGCCGGCGCCGTGGGCGGGTATGTCTGGAAACGCCTGCGTGGGCCCGGCGTCGGGTGAGGTTCAAGACAAGGGACAGGCGAACGGGAGGCCCGTTCCTTCACGCAGTCTACCTTGTACGCCGCGATAACGGCGCAGAACTGAGGTTCAATTGGGCCGTGCGTGGGCGAAAGTCAAGCATATTGCACTGCGGCGCCCCTTTCCCCTCCCCGCCCACACAGGCTAGGTTGCGATCATGACCGAGATAAAGCCCATGCCGCGCGCCGTGATCCTCGCCGCCGGCTGGATCATCGTCCTGGCCGCCGTGGCCGGCTTCGGCGTCGGCGTGGTTCGCGACCTCAAGGGCCTGGGCGGCGCCAGCGGAGACACCGATCTTGGCGCCGCCGTGGCGCCGATCAAGGCGGTCAACGCCCAACCCCTGGTCGCGCCGCCGGTGACGGAGGCGGACGTGCGTCGCTGGACCCGCGAGGAGATCGCGGCGTCGTCGAGCGCGCGGGCGGTGAAGAAGAAGGCCGACGACGATACGGCCGATTCTGACGGCGATACCGTGACGCCGGCGCCGCCGCCGATCGTGCCGGGTCAGCCCCTCACCGGCAATGTGACGACGCCCAAGCCGGCGCCGGTCCAGCCGGCCCCGCAAATTCCGTTCTGATCACCGCGACGACGGATCGTCACGGGCTCCAGGTCCCTTCGAGTCGCCTGGTTTTTGCGGAGGGCCGGCGCCCGCTTCTGCGTACGGTGCTCTAACGTTTGGTCGCGGTTGGCGTAAGGCGTAGCCACGGCGACCAGTGACGTTCGGCGCGGACCAGGAGGTCGTGGCGGAATCCGGACGCACTGCGGTGTTCGTAAAGATGGGTGGTGCGCGACACCGCGGCCACGCCTGCGCTCCAGCTTGCAAGGCAAAACACCAGAGCCGAGGCGGCCCACCAGTTGGGTTGCCTGATAGAACGCATGGCTTCCTTCCCTACGCCGTCTTCTGCGGCGATGAATCCAAGCTACAATGTTTCGCCGCCTTTCCCTAGCGTCGGGAGCGGCTCCTCCTCTTGCGAAATATCAGTAGGGGGCGAAGGCCTGTTGCAGAGTCTCGCCGACGCCGGCCGCGACGTGCACCATCAGAAGAACGCGGGCCTTGGCGGGATTGAGCAGGCCGCTGCGGACGAAGGTCGCGGGCCATCGGGCGGCGCCGTAGGAGCCGTCGTGAACGGGGCCGGACAAAACACGGGAGGAGAACACCACCGGCGTGCCGGCGCCGGCGACCGCCGCCGAAGCCCGCTCGACCGACGGCGTCATCGTGCCGCTGCCGAAGCCGGCGATCACCACGCCCTTGGCTCCGGCCTTCAGCGCCGCCTGCAGCAGGGCGTCGTCGCCGCCGAGGTAGGAGGTGACGATATCGACGCGCGGCAGGGCGGCGATTGCTTCCGGCTTCAGCGGGTAGGTGTGTCCCGAACGACCGGGCGGGCGCAGATAGCGCAGTCCGTCAGCGGACGAGATCAGGCCGACCGGTCCCGTGTTCGGGCTCTTGAAGGTGGAAAGACTGGTGGTGTTGGTCTTGGTCACGGCCGCGGCGGCGTGGACCTCGTCGTCGAGCACCATCAGGGTTCCGCGATCGCGGGAGGCCGGCGAGGCGGCGACGATGATCGCTTCCAGCATGTTGCCGGGACCGTCGGCGGAGGTGACCGTGCTCTGCCGCATCGAACCTGTCACCACCACCGGCCGCGGATCGGCGATCACCAGGTCGAGGAGGAAGGCCGTCTCCTCCATGGTGTCGGTGCCGTGGGTGACCACGATCCCGGCCAGGGCCGGGTCCGCCGCGAAGGCGGCGCGGATGCGGCCCACCAGGCGCGCCCAGTCGGCGAAGCTCAGCGCGCTCGAACCGACGGCGGCCACCGTCTCCACCGACACGTCGGCGACGCCGCGCAACTCCGGAATGAAGCCGACCAGCTGATCGCCGCTCACCGACTTGCCGCCGGGCGCGGAGCCGATCGTTCCGCCGGTAGCGATCACCAGCACGTGGGGCAGGGCGGCCGCGGCCACGCGGGACGCGGGCAGCGCCGCGAGCAGCACGACGAGCAGGAAAGCCTTCATGGCGGATCCGATTTTCATGGTCTCATTCCTGTCGTCGGGGCGGCGGGGCCGCCGGTCATTTCGCCGGAGCGTCGGGGTGCAGGTGGCGCGCGAGGAACAGATAGATCTCGCGCCGCGACTCCAGCGCCATCGGCGTGTCCATGCGGTTGAAGTAATGGCCGCCCGGAGCGTCCTGGTAGACCTTGTAGTCGAACGGCTTTCCTTCCGCCTTGAAAGCCTGGATCAGGTGTTCGACCTCGAGGTAATTCACGTCCTCGTCGTTGGTGTTGGTGTGCAGCAGGAGCGGGGTATCCAGTTCCCTGGCGTGCGTCACTGGCGAGCGCTTGCGGTATTCGGCGATGTCCTCCTGGACGGTTTCGCCGAGGTGGTAGGGGGCGCTGTAGAGCTGTCGATAGCCCTCGGATTCGTAGCCCATCCGCGCGACCAGATCGCTGACCGGCACGCCGGCATAGGCCGCGGCGTAGGCCTTGGGGTGGGCGAAGATGTTCATCAGCGTGATCAGGCCGCCGTGGCTCCAGCCGACGATGCCGACCCGTCCCCGGTCGAGGAAGCCGTAGCGCCCCAGCATCCACTGCATGCCCTTGTAGACGTCGTCGACTTCCAGGCCGCCGTAGTCGATCGCCTCATAGAAGTCGCGGCCGTAGCCGGTGCTGCCGCGATAGTCGGTGGCCACCACCGTGTAGCCCTGCTCGATCAGTTCGCGGATCAGGTGGGCGTCGATGGTGGTGTCGAGACTGGAATGCACGCCCTGGTGCACGAAGACGATCAGCGGCTGTTTGCGCGAGCGGTCGAGGTGTTTGGGAATGAAGGTGTAGCAGTGCAGCAGGATCGGGTTGGCGGCGCCGGGCGCCTTCTTGTTCTTCAGGTGCGGATTGGGCTCGCCCGTGTACTCGCTCTTGTCGACTTCGGCGATGTCGCCGAGCTTCTGGTACCAGAGCAGATCGTCGATCCGCTTCAGGATCACGTCGGCCGCGGAGTCCGGCCCGGAGAAGATCGACGGCGCCGGGGTCTTGGCCGGCGGGTCCGATTGCGCGAGGGCGGCCAGCGGCGTCGCCAGCAGCAGGGCGGCGATGAGGAGAGGGGCGGGTCGCATCATTCCGTACGCTGAGCATCGAGCGCGCCCGTGCGCTCGCGGGGATTGCTGAACTGGATGAGGCGGACCACCTTGCCGGCCGCGTCGCGCTCGAAACGGATCTCGTCCGCCTCGGTGCCGTCGTCGCGGATCCTGCGGAACACGTCGCCGCCCTTGGGTTTGAGGATGGTGAGTTCGTCCGCCGGCTTGTGCGAGGGCAGCGAGACCATCGCCAGGCCGCCGGCCCACGGGGTCACCACGATCTCCGAGCTCCAGGGCTGTCCACCGAAGCGGCCGGTGTAGGCCTCGAGATCCACCGCCGCGGGCGGCGCGCCCCTGAACTTGAACGCCTTGCGCTTGTCGAGCAGGTCGAAGGCCGCCTGAGCGTAGGCGCCGGGCGACTCCGCGCCGGTCAGCATGGCGATCACCGCAGTCTCGGTGGCCGGGCGCAGCTGCAGGGTGGTGTGGTAGCCGGGGCAGTCGCCGCCGTGCCCGACGTAGGTCTGGTCCCCCCGATGACCGACGGTGAAGCCGAGCCCCCAACTGGTCTTCCAGTCCGGGTCCATGAACTGCACACGCTGCATCTCGCGCAGGGTCGAGGCCTTCAGCACCTCCTCATGCCCGGTCCGCAGCAGGCGGAACTGCCAGAGGGCGAATTTGCCGAGGTCTTCCGCCGTCGAAGTATAGCCGGCGGCCGGCGTCACGCCGCGGGCGTCGAACGGTTTCAGCAACGGTCGGCTGCCGTCGCGCTCCACGGCGCCCCAGCCGACGGCGAGCCGCTTGCCGTAGAGGTCCATCGGCAGGAAGGGGTGGGTGTCCTTCAGCCCCAGGGGGTCGAGCACATGGGTCTGAGCGTAGTCGGCGTATGGGGTTCCGGAGACCGCGGCCACGGTCTCGCCGGCCAGGGTCAGGCCGAGGTTGCTGTACTGGAACCGCTGCGAGGCGGCCCACAGCGGCGATTGCGCGCTGAACTTGGCCTTGATCTGATCGTGCGTCGGAAACGGATAGTCGGGACCGGTCCAGTAGGGGTAGTCGGACTCGCGCGGCAGGCCGGCCGAGTGGGTCAGGATGGTTCGAAGCGTGATCGGCAGACTGTCGTCGGCGCTGGGTTTCAGCTTCGCCCACGGCAGGTAGGTCGATACCGGCTCGTCCAGGCGCACCCGCCCGGCCTCCCATTGCTGCATCAGGCTGACAGAGGTGAACAGCTTGGAGATCGAACAGATCGAGTAGAGCGTCTTGGAGGTGGCGGGGATGGTGTGCGCCGCGTCCACCGTGCCCCAGCCCTTGGACCAGACGATCCGGTCGCCCTGGACCACCGCCGCCGACAGGGCCGGAACCCGGTCGTACGCCTGGACGCCGCCCAGCCACTCGTCCACCAGCCGCAGCGCCTCGGCCTGGGCCTTGGCGTCGACGGGCGGCGGCGGCGGGCTGGTCTGCGCCGCCACAGGCGTCCAGGCGAGAAGCGCCGCGCATAGGGCGGTCGCGGCTGGTCTCATACTGTTCATGACGCGCGCCCCCTACGCTTTCGTCGATAGCGCTTCTACGATCGGAGGAACAGGCGTCTGGCCGTTCAGCGCCGGCGAGCGGGACTTCCACCCGGTGGACTGCTCATAGGCGTAGGCCAGGGCCAGGACCCGCCCTTCGGCGAAATGCGGTCCGGCGATCATAATCCCCACCGGCAGGCCGGCCTTGGTGAAGCCGCACGGAACGGTCACCGCCGGAATGCCGAAGGAGTCGAACGGATAGGTGTTCGCGCAGCCGTTGTCGGCGATATAGAAGTCGTAGACCTTCTTGGCCTTGGCTTCCCCGCCACCTTCGGCGTAGCCGCGTTCGACCTCCAGGGCGTCGTTGATCCTGGGCGCCGCCATCCGCGTGGTCGGCACGACCACCAGGTCGAAGTCCCTGAACACCTTGTCGATCATCCGGCGCATGGTCATCAGCCGCTGCGTTTCCCGGGCGTTGTCCGCCGCGGTCGGGACCTTGGCGCCGGCGGGCGGGTTCACGGCCTGCTCGACCCAGGCGGCCGTCGGGCCCATGTACTCCATGCCGTACTTCTCGACCAGTTCGCGATGGTACAGGGCCGTATCGCCCCTGCCGCCGGCGATCTCGCCCTCCCAGAGCGGCGCCCGCGACGTCACCCCGGCAGTCAGCCTGGTCAGTTGCGCCAGGGCGGCCATGACCACCGGTTCGATGTCCGGATCGAGATGATCGTAGAAGGACTGCGGGGCGGATAGCCTGAGCCGGTCCACCGGCTGCCTCATCGCCTGCACATAGTTCTGCGGCTCGCTCTCGACGCTGCAGATGTCGAGCGGATCGTATCCCGCCATCGGCCCCAGCATCAGGGCCACGTCCTCCACGGTCCGCGCCATGGGTCCGCAGTGATCGAGGCTGAGAGCGCCCGGAATGATGCCGCGGATCGACACCAGCCCATAGGTCGGCTTCAGACCGACGATGCCGCACCAGGCGGAAGGCACACGCACGCTGCCGCCGGTATCGGTGCCGAGCGCGCCGTAGGCCAGCGACGCGGCCACCGCCGCGCCGGAGCCGGACGAGGAGCCGCCGGTCACCCGGTCGAGCGACCAGGGGTTCCGCGCCGGCCCGTAGTAAGAGACGTCCCCGGTACAGCCGAAGGCGAATTCGTGCAGGTTGAGCTTGCCGATGATCACGGCGCCGGCGGCCTTCAGTCGGCGGATGATCTCCGCGTCCTCGGTCGGCACCCGGTCCTTGAACATGGGACTGGCGGCCGTGGTGCGCGTCCCCGCTGTGTCGATGTTGTCCTTGATGGCGATGGGGACGCCGTGCAGCGGGCCGCGCGACCGGCCGGCCTGCAGTTCGGCGTCGAGCGCCGCCGCCTGGGCCAGGGCCTCCCCCGCCATCACGGTGATGTAGCAGTTGACCTTCGGGTTGAGGGTGCTGATCCGGTCGAGCAGGGCCCGGGTCAAGTCGGTCGAGGTGGTCTTCCGACCCTGAATGAGCGCGGAGGCTTCGGCCAGGGTGAGTTGTGGAAGGACGTCTGCTTTGGCCCCGCTCTTCTCCTGCGCGGCCCGGGCGTACGCCGCGCCGGTCGTCCCCGCCCCCAGCGCGGCGCCCGCAAGAACGCCCAGCTCGCGCCGCGTCCATTCCATCATCGAACCATCCTCCCGGCCGCCGGTCAGGCGGCGGCGTTCTTCTTCTTGGCGTCCTCGGCGGCGTCGGCCTTCTCGACGATCGGCGGCACCGGCATGTCGGCGCTGAGCGCCGGCGCCCGCGAATGCCAGGACGTGGACTGCTGATAGGCGTAGGCCAGGGCCAGCACCTTGCCCTCGGCGAAGTGCGGTCCGGCGATCATGATCCCCACCGGCAGGCCGCTGGCGGTGAAGCCGCACGGCACCGAGATCGCCGGGATGCCGTAGGAATCGAACGGGTGGGTGTTGGTGCAGCCGCTGTCCTCGGCGAAGAAGTCGTAGACCTTGGTGGCCCGGCCCAGGGGACCGCGCGTGTCCATCATCTCCCGCTTCAGCGAGTCGTTGATCTTCGGCGCCGCCATCCGCGTGGTCGGAACCACCACCAGGTCGAAGTCCTTGAACACCCCGTCGATCATGCGCCGGGTGGTCATCAGCCGCTGATGCGCCCGCGCGTCGTCCGCGGCGGTGGCGACCTTGCCGCCGGCCGGCGGGTTGTCGATCCGCGACAACCAGGCGCGGTTGGGCGGCATGTAGTCGAAGCCGTACTTCTGGATCAGGTCGTGGTGATAGAACTCCGCGTCGCCGGGCGCGCCGCCCGGATCGCCGTCCCAGAGGGGCGCGCGCGAGGTGATCCCCGCGGTCAGCTCCGACAGGTGTTTGACGGCGGCCATGACCACCGGCTCGATCTCGGCGTCGATGTGGTCGTAGAACGAGGCCGGCGCCGACAGGCGGAAGCCCTTCACCGGCTGCTTCATCGAGGCCACATAGTCCTCGGACTTGCTTGGCACGCTGAAGATGTCGAGCTCGTCGTAGCCGGTCATCGACCCCAGCATCAGCGCCGCGTCCTCCACGGTGCGCGCCATCGGCCCGCAGTGGTCGAGGCTGGCGGCGCAGGGGATGATGCCGCGGATCGACACCAGGCCGATGGTGGGTTTCAGGCCGACGATCCCGCACCAGGCCGACGGAACGCGAATGCTGCCGCCGGTATCGGTGCCGAGCGCCCCATAGGCCATCCGCGCGGCCACCGAGGCGCCCGAGCCCGACGAGGATCCGCCGGTCACGTGGGCCAGCGACCAGGGGTTCCGCGTCGGGCCGAAATAGGACACGTCGCCGGTGCAGCCGAAGGCGAACTCGTGCAGGTTCAGCTTGCCGATCATGACCGCGCCGGCGGCCTTCAGTCGGCGGACGATCTCGGCGTCCTCGCTCGGTACCCGGTCCCGGAACATCGGGCTGGCCGCCGTGGTGCGGACGCCGGCGGTGTCGATATTGTCCTTCAGGCCGATCGGGATCCCGTGCAGGGGCCCGCGTATGTGGCCGGCCTTGAACTCGGCGTCGAGCGCCGCCGCCTGGGCGAGCGCTTCGGCGCCCATCACGGTGATGTAGCAATTCACTTTCGGATTCAGCGTATTGATCCGGTCGAGCAGGGCCTTGACCAGGTCGGTGGAGGTCGCGCTACCGCCTTGGATCGCCGCCGAAGCCTCGGTCAGCGTCAGGTCGGCGAGCTTGGCGCTCTTTGATCCCTTGCCGCCGTCCGAGGGCTGAGCAAGGGCCGGCCTCAGGTCGCCCGCGGTCTCCGCCGCGAGCGCGGCGCCGGCCAGCAGCATCATGCCGCGACGAGTCCATTGAGACATGGTCGGTATTCCTTTCGGAGTCCGGCCCCGCGGGCGTCGCCCGCGGGGCCGGGATTTCGTCAGAAGCTTCGGGTGATCTTGGCGGAGGCCAGGAAGGGCTCGTTCATGAACACCTCGTACTCCACGGCGTTCAGGAAGCGGGCGTCGGCATGGCGCTCATCCAGGATGTTGGTCGCCGAGACCTCGTATCTCCAGGGCTTGGCGTTGTAGTACGCCCTCACGTCCACCTCGGCCTGGTGGGTCTTGAAGGCCCTGGCGTAGTTGATGAACGAGATGTTGCCGGCGCTGTCGTAGCTGTAGGTCGTCGGGGTGGGCATGGTCTTGTAGACGAGGCCGCCGCCGAAGCCGAAGCCCTTGAGGGGCCCTTCCTGGAATTCATAGGTCGAGAAGGTCGAGAGGCCGAACTTCGCCAGGAAGGGCGAGGTGAAGCCCTTGAGCGCCCCGCCGGTGAAGACGTTCCAGCCCGAGCTGGCCGAGACCAAGAGGGTCCAGGCCGGCGTGATCTTGCCCTTGAACTCGAACTCCCATCCCTGGGCCGACTCGGCCCCTTCGGCGATGGAGAACCGCTGGTGCGCCGGATCCTTCTGGAAGGCGTTGGTGATCGCGGTGTCATAAAGGTCGAACGACCAGCTGTACGCCTTGTTGGCCGCCTCGCCCTTCAGGCCCACCTCGTAGGTTCGGCCAAGCACATTGCCGAGGAATTTGCCGACGCTGTTCGGATTGGCCGGATCGTAGGCGAAGGCCGAGCCGGCCTCGAAGGTGGTGCCGTAGCTGACGTAGGCGTTGACGTGGCTGAGCACCTGGTAGCTGGCGCCGAGCTGATAGGTCCAGTCATGCTCGTCGGGCCGGGTCTGGGTGAAGGCCGTCCCGTTCAGGGGCGCCTCCGGGAAGGTATACTGGGTCTGTTGGGTCTCCTCGCTCATCGAGAAGCGGCCGCCGAGGTTGATGGTGAGCTTGTCGATCGGGTGCAGCAAGAGCTGGGCCTCCTCGCCGTAGTTCACGTCCTTGCGGTTGAAGGCGTAACTGAAGCTCTGACCGTACATGGCGACCTGCTGCGCCGGAGAGCTGTAGCCGGGCCTGACGCTCCAGTTATTGTCGTAGATGTTGAAGGCGCCGCCGAATATGTTGGCCGATCCGGCGACAGCGCTGCCCACATAAGGGTGATACCCGATCATCCCGACGGTGTAGTCGCCGCCGATGGAGAAGGTCTGGGTGTGTCCCAGGGCTTGGAAGTTCCCGAGCAGGTTCACTTCACCCGCCCACTGGTGGTTGGTGTTGGTCCCCCAGTACATGTAGAGGTTCGTCGTCGAATGCTTGTCGGTCGAGATCGGCGCGAAGTCGCCGACCCAGGCCCACTTGGAGTCGGGCGTATTGATCTCGTCGTGCTCGACACCGAACTTCAGCTTCCACCCGTCGGCGAAACCGCCCCGGAAGGTGTGGGTGTAGGTGAGCGAGGCGTTGTCGTAGTTCTTGTCGAGCCGCGCCCAGGGGGCGCTGTCGCCGAGCTTGGAGAACGGCAGCTGCGGGATAATGTAATTGTTGCCGTTGGCCGCTCCGCCGGGGCCGGCGGAGTTCAGCGCCAGGCCGAAGCCCACCGACGCGCCCGACCAGCTTTGAGAATAACTCGACAGGAACAGGAACTCGTCGTTTTCGGTCGGCTTCCAGCGGATGCTGGGCGCCAGGGTCCAACGCTTTTCGCCGAGGTAGTCGAAGGCCGAACGTTCCGTGTAGGCCACGCCGACCAGGCGGGCGCTGAGCTTTCCGTCCGCGGTGATCGGGCCGTAGACGTCGAAGCTCGTACCGTATCGGTCATAGGAGCCGATATCCACCGAGGCCTCGCCGCCGAAATAGTCTTTCGGGCTCTTGGAGATGGCGATTTCGATGCCGCCCGGGTCGGACTGGCCGTAGTTGGTCGCCGCCGCGCCCAGGTAGACCTGGACACTGTCGTAAATGTAAAGTTCCGGGATGATCGCCTCATCCGCGCGGAAGCCGTCGATCTTCAGCGGGAAGTCGGTGAAGGTGGAGATGAAGCCGCGGAAATAGAGCTGGGTGAAGCCGGCGCGGCTGCCCGGCTGGTAGGTGCCGGAGTCGAGGCGGGCGATGTCGTTGAAGGTGGTGACGCTGGCGAGCTGCAGATCCGCGTTGGTCATCACGTTCAGCGCCTGAGTCGTCTCGACCAGGGGCACCGGGATGTTGTTGATGCTGCCCGTGCGCTGCACCGTGCCGGTGACGACGACCTCGTTCTGATTGACCGAAGACCCTGGCGCCGCGTTCGGCGCCGCCGTCGTGGTGGACTGCGCGGCCATCGTCGCAACCACGGCGCCGCCCGCCGTATCCGTCGCGGCGACGCTCTGGGCCAAGGCCGGGGCGGCGATCAGGGTGGAAAGGGCGGCCCCGCCCACGGTGGATAGCAGGCCGAGCATGCGCGCGCGGTGGGCGGACGTCTCTGAGCGCTGGGAGGGTCCGCGGGTGGATGAGTTCATTGGTCGCCCCGTGTAGTCGCAAGATAGGATGTCGACCGAGCTATGGTTCGCGCGGCGAACAGCGGCGACCGAAAACTGTCTTGATTGGAAACTTGTCGGAGCGAAGCCGAAAAATCGGCCGGGGATCAGGAAGTAAGCGGCAACTGTGCTGCAATTCTGCGCATTGGCGTTTATGAAATACACGCTCCAGTGCAGCCGGCCAAATCCCCCCAGGCGGGGGGTTGATATTGCCAATTGTCGCTAATCGCGCGGTCTAAAGCCAATACTGACTACGGGATAAGCAAGCTGTGCTCGCGTCGTAACCAATCGCGCGGATCAGGTTTCGATTCTGGAAAACCGAAGGTTTAGTGTTCGCCACATCCGCGAAGGCGACGTTTGCGTTGTCGACTATGCGAGCGTCGCTCGACTGGATTGTCCATTTTGGAGGCTCAGGTTGAAGCTTTGACGACGCCGCGCCGCCGATGAGCCTCAGGCCGCCGCGGGCGGTGCATAATCGAAGATGAAGTGAATCCGGTCTTCGCGGCCGTTATTGATTACATGGTGCAGCATCAAGTTGTTCAATTCAAAAGCATATCCGACCCGGGGGGGCACGCGCTCCGGGCCGACGACGAACTCCACGCCGGGGTTGGTGGCCAGGGGCACGTGAATCCGATGAGCGATCGAGAAGGTGGGATGGATATCCTTGTGCCGCGCGATCCGGCGACCGGGGCCCAGGCGGGTGACCATCGCCCGCAGCAGCCGCCCGCCCGCCGGGTATCGTTTGCCCACGATTTGATCGATCACCGCCTCGGCCTCGGCGCCGAGCAACGGCCAGCCGACGGATTTGGTGACCGTCACCTCCGGCCAGCCGTCGCAGAACATCAGAATGATCGCCTGGGTCTGGGCGTGGACCTCATAATCGTCCTGGCGCCGGGCGTCGGCGAGCCAGGCCTCCTCGCCGAGCGAAAGGACCTTTTCGGCCAAAGCCCGGCAGTCTACCTTGCCCAGCGGAACGGTCGGCTCATTGGCGATCATCGGCGTACACTCGCAATCAGGTTGGGCATGACGAGCAGACTGCGGGGTCGCCGAGATGCTCGCTGATCCCTTCGACCGGCAGGTTGAAGCCGCGTTCCAGCGTCACAAGCAAGGCGATCTTCGCTTCGCCGACACGGTTTACCGTCAAGTGCTGTCGCAGCGGCCCGATCATCCGACGGCTTTGCACTATCTCGGCCTGATTGCCCAGCAGACCGGCTACTCGAAGCAAGCCGCCGAGCTGCTCAAACGGTCGATTGCGCTCAATCCCAAGGATCCGCGGGCGCACAATCATCTCGGGCAGATACACATCGCGCTGAAGGACAACAGCGCCGCCGCGCGCTGCTTCGAGCGGGCGCTTGAGATCGACCCAGACAATGTGGATGCTCTGAACAACCTGGCCAACGTGGTCCGGGTGCGCGACCTGTTGAAGGCCATCGAACTCTACCGGCGGGCCCTGGCGCTGAGGCCGCAAGCGGCCTTCGCCGCCTACAACCTGGCGCAGGCGCTGAACGAGGACAGCGCCGTCGACGAGGCGCTCGAGCTGTTCCGGCGCACGATCGAGCTCGACCCGCGCCACTGCGACGCCCGACACAGCCTGGGCGTCCTGCTCGAGCAGAGAGGGCGGTTCGACGAGGCGATCGAGCAGTACCTGGCGGTCCAGCGCCTGCAGCCCACGCACGTCTCCTCGCTCGCCAACCTGCTCGACATCCGCGATTACGAGCCAGACGCCGCGACGGTGGCCAAGGCCGAGGCGCTGCTGAAGAGCGCCGCGGCGCCCGAGGAAGACCGGATCAAGCTGCATCACGGACTCGGCAAGCACTACGACCGGCAGGGCGCCTACGATCAGGCGTTCGCCCATTTCGCCGGCTCGAAGGCGATCCTGCGCAGCCAGGGACCCGGCTTCGACATCGGCGCGGTGACCCGGTCCTTCGACGGATTGAGACAGGCGTTCGACAGCTCCGCCTTCGGACCGGATCTCCCGACGGGCAGTCCGTCGGACCGCCCGGTGTTCATCGTCGGCCTGCCGCGCTCGGGCACCACCCTGACCGAGCAGATCCTGGCCAGCCACCCCGCGGCGTTCGGCGCGGGCGAACTGCGCAAGATCCCCGAGATCGTCAAATACCTGCGGCCGGACTATCCGGAGTGCATCGCCGAGATGGGCGCGGAGGACCTGCAGCCTCTGGCCGACGACTACCTCGACCTGCTCGAAAGTCTGGCGGGACCGGACGCCGCGCGGGTGTCGGACAAGCTGCCGACCAACGCCCTGCACCTCGGCATGATCGCCAGACTGTTCCCCAACGCGCGGATCGTGCACTGCCGCCGCGATCCGATGGACATCGCCCTGTCCTGCTTCATCGAGCTGTTCGATCTGGAGCAGGACTACACCACAAATTTCGACGACTTCGGCCGCTACTTCCTGCTGCATGAACAGCTGATGGCGCACTGGCGCAGGGTGCTTCCGATCGAGATCCACGAACTGCGCTACGAGGCGATGGTGGCCGATCCGGAGGCGACGAGCCGCGCTCTGATCGCCTATTGCGGGCTTGACTGGGATCCGCGCTGCCTCGACTTCACCCGCACCGAACGCACGGTGAAGACGCCCAGTCGCTGGCAGGTGCGCCAGCCGATCTACGACCGGTCGGTCGGCCGCTGGCGGAACTACGCCGCCCACATGGCCGGTCTCGCCGGGCGGCTGCACGACGCCGACTATGATTACACGGCGCCGCTCGCTCCGTCCGAAGGGACGGTCGCGTCCCTCGAAGGTCCGGCGCCGGCGATCGCCCGGCGAAGCCTGCCCAAGGTGCTGCACCGGCCGGTGTTCGTGGTCGCCGCGCCCCGTTCAGGCAGCACCCTGCTGTTCGAGACCCTGGCCGAGAGTCGGCGCTTCGCCACCCTCGGCGGCGAGGCGCACTGGCTGGTGGAGAACATCCGCGCCCTGCGCCCCGGCGCCAGCGGCGTGGAGTCCAACCGCCTGACCGCCGACCAGGCGACCGATATCGTCGCCGAGCATATCGTCGAACAGGTCCTCGGGCGGCTCATGGACCGCACCCGTCAGCCGGTCGGCGCCGACGACGACCGGGTCTTCCTGGAGAAGACCCCCAAGAACGCGCTTCGCATCCCGTTCTTCGAGCAGATCTTCCCGAACGCCCGCTTCATCGTCCTGTGGCGCGACCCGCGCCAGAACATCAGCAGCATCATGGAGGCCTGGCGCTCGGGCCGGTTCGAAACCTACCCGCGGCTTGAGGGGTTCGCCGGCGCCTGGTCGCTGCTGCTGCCGCCGGGCTATCCGCGGGTCAGCGGCAAGCCGCTTGAAGAGATCGCCGCCTTCCAGTGGGAAACCACCAACCGGATCATCCTCGACGACCTTGACCGGCTCGGCGGCGATCAGTGGATGAGCGTGAATTACGCCGACTTCGTCGCCGATCCCGGCGCGGAGACCCAGCGGATGTGCGACTTCGCGCAGATCGCGCTCGACCCGGACCTGCAGGCCCGCATCTCCAGCGCCTTGCCGCATTCCCGCTATACCGAGACCGCCCCCGCCGCCGAAAAGTGGCGCGTGAACGAGGCGGAGATCCTCAGCGTCCTGCCGTCGGTGGAGCAGACCTGGGACAGACTGAAGGCGCTGAAGCGGTAGGGGGGTAAGTCACTTATCGCGATGCTGGACGATGCAGCCATCTCCCAAAGCCTTAAAACAATTGTCATTCTCGGGCGAAGAGAGGTCGCGAAGTGACCGACCGCAGACCCGAGAACCCAGCCGCTCCGCCCTCGACGCGCGTCGCCCGCAGCATAAATCAAGATCTCTGCTGGGTCCTCGGGTCTTCAGTCCGCTTCGCTCCCTTACGCCCGAGGATGACAACGTATGGGTCTAAAAAGATGCGTGTATCCCTAGCCCAGCTCCGCGATGGAAAGGATCGGCTGCGTCACTTGTCCCGGGGCAGATAGTCTCCGCCGGCTGTTCGCAGGCCGGTGATCTTGCCGTCCGCGCCGCGCTCGACCGAGACGGTCATGCCGTCGCTCGCCCGCATGAAGGTGGTTTCCGAAAGCGGGATCATCTCGGACGGCGGGCCGTCGCCGATCGAGACCAGGGTCGTTCCGCTCAGAGCCAGCTTGGCGGTCCCGCCGCCGTAGCGGCCCGTCACCGCGGCCAGCTTGTCCGGGGACACCTGCACGGCCTCGACGAGCTTGGTCTCGAACCCCTTCCAGCCATAGTGGCGGGCGACCGCCTCGGTCACCGCCTGGACCAGCGGCCAGCCGTCGTCGCCGTTGACCATCACCGCGATGACGTGTCCGCCGGTGGTCCAGCCGACCAGGTTGGAGCGGAAGCCCCAGTTACCGCCGCTGTGCATGAACCGTTTGGCGTCGCCTTCGCCCTTGACCTCGATGCCGATACCCCAGTCGCCCAGGCCGGGGGTCAGCATGGTCGTGGCGCTGGCCTGCGACATCAGCCGGGTCGAGCGGCCGGCGTAGGCGTCCTGCAGGGCGAAGGCCCACTTGGTCAGGTCCGTCGGCGTGGTCCAAAGGCCGGCCGCCGCCATCTCGGGATAGGTGTGCCAGTCGCCCTCCACCGGCGCGCCGTCCGCCAGATAGGCGTGGGCGGCCCGGCCCCGCAGCGGCGCCGGCAAGGGCTGCTCGTAGGTGCTGTCGCTCATGGCGGCCGGACCCAGCACGCGCGCCCGCATGAGATCGGGAAAGGCCTTGCCGGTCGCGTCGATCATCATCAGCTGGGCGATGCTGATGCCGCCGCCGGAATAGGACCAGTGGGTTCCGGGCTTGTGATCGACCACCACCGCGGCGGTATTGGCCGGCGGCTTGCCCTCGATCACCTGCACCAGCGTCGGCAAAGGCTCGCCGGCGGCGTAGCCCGGGAAGCCGTGCACGGTCAGGCCGGCGGTGTGGGTCAGGAGGCCGCGCAGGGTGATCGGCGCCTCCTTGGTCAGGGGGCTGTCGGGGATGCGCCAGCTCTTGAGTTCGCTGTTGGCGTCCGCGTCGAGACTGAGCTTGCCTTCCTGCACCAGCTGCATGGCGCCGCTCGCCGCGACCGGCTTGCTGATCGAGGCGGCCTGGAACAGGGTCCGAACCTGCGCCGGCCTGTGCGCGGCCACGTCGGCGAAGCCGTAGGCCTTGGCCCAGAGGATATGGCCATGGTCGGCGACCGTCACGCTGATCGCCGGCACGTGGTGGATCGCCATGGCCTCGTCCAGCGTGTGCACCACCTTCGGGCGGCCCTTCACCTGGACGCTCGGCTGGATGTCGCGCTCGATCGCCTTGATGTCCGCGGCCGGGGCCGCGTTCGCTCCGGCGGCCACAAGGCCGGCGCCGAGCGCGATAGACGCCAGAACGGCGGCTGAGTGACGCTTCATGTCCATTCCCCCCGGAAAGAGTCGTCTACTTGGTATCGGTCTTGGCCGGACGCGGCGTCAGGGCCGGGGCGAGCGGCTCGCCCCAGATGTAGTGCGAGAACCAGGCCTCGTTCTCCTCCATCACCGCCCGCTGCTGCTTGGGCTTGTCGATCGGGTGGCCGAAGCCGTCGTAGATCACCAGCTTCACCGGCACGTTGTGATCTTCCAGCGCCTGGCGCAGTTCGAAGGCGTTGGGCAGCGGCACGCGCCGATCGAGGCTGCCGTGCTGGATCAGCGTCGGGGTCTTGGCCTTGGCGATGTAGGTGATCGGCGAGGTCTTCCTGTACATCTCCGGGTCTTCCCACGGCGTCGAGGCCAGGTACTGCCGGGTGAAGGGGGTGATGTCGGTGTTGACGTAGTAGGTGGTCCAGTCGGAGATGCCGGCGCCGACCGACACCGCCTTGAACCGGTCGCTCGAGGTGGTGATGAAGGCGGAGATATAGCCGCCCTCGCTCCAGCCCATGGCGCCGACCCGGTCCTTGTCGACGAAGCCCTTGGCGATCAGCGAGTCCACGCCCGAGATCACGTCGGCGTAGTCGCCGACGCCGAGGTTCTTGACGTTCAGCGCCCGGAACTTGGCGCCGTAGCCGGTGGAGCCGCGGTAATTCGGCTTCAGCACCAGCGCGCCTTTGGCCACGAACCGTTCGACCGGATAATAGCGGTCCGGCGTCAGCAGCGGCATGTCGGCGCCCGCCGGTCCGCCGTGGATCACCACCAAGAGCGGATAAGTCTTCTTCGGATCGAAGTCCGGCGGCGTGATCAGCACGCCTTCGACGTCAGCGCCGTCGGTCGACGTCCACTGCACCGTCTGCCGGTGGGCCGGCGTGGTCCCGGCCAGCTGGTCGCCGGCGTGGGTCAGCTGCAGCGCCTTGGGCTGGCCCGACGTGGAGATATAAATGTCCTGGTACTGATTGGGCGCTGCGCCGAGGAAGGCCACGCTCTTGAAGTTGCGCGAGAAGGAGGCGATCGGCCCCTCCCAGACCCAGTCGGCCCCGCCGAGCGGCTCGCCGCCGAGATCCACGCGCCGCGTGGTCTTGGTCGCCGGATCGGCGAGGAACAGGCCGACCTGGGTCCGCTGCAGCGACTGGAAGTAGACGCCTTCGGGGCCCCATTTGAGGATGACGGCGTCCTCGTCGAAGTTGGGATCGATCACGTGCGGATTCTGGCCGTCGCGGCCCACCACGGCGATCCGGCTGAGGGCGTAGAACGAATTCTTGTCGCCATTCGAGGTGTGATAGGCGATCTGCGCGCCGTCGGGCGACCAGACCGGGCCCCCGTTCGGCCCGATCCCGCTGGTCACCGCCTTCACCGCCCCGCCGTCGACCGGCACGGTATAGACCTGGCTCGAGAAGCCCGAGATCAGATCCGGGTCGCGCTGAGCGTCGAAGGCGACGGTCTTGCCGTCGGGCGAGACGGCGAAGCCGCCCACGCTCAGCGTATCCCCCGGGGTCAGCAGCGTCGGCTCGCCCCCCGGGGGCGTGCGACCGACCGGATCGGCGACGGGGACCGCGACCCGCCACAGCCGCACCATGTCGTAGTCGGCGTGGAAGACGTGATAGACGCCGAAGCTGTCGACCCGGTCCTTGGCGCCCTTGCTGTCGTTGGCGGCGGCCGAGACGATCAGGCTGGCCCCGTCGGGCGACCAGTCATAGCCCTGCACGCCCTTGTCGAACTTGGTCAGCTGCACCGCCTCGCCGCCGTCGGCGGGCATGACGTAGAGCTGGTTCTTGCCGTCGGGCGTGCCCTTGAGCTGGCCCGGCCGGTCCGACAGGAACGCGATCCAACGCCCGTCCCTGGACCAGCCGGCGTTGGTGCTCGACTTGACCGGCGGGGTCAGCCGCCGCCGCGCGCCGGATTTGACGTCGGCGATCCACAGGTCGGTCTCGAACGCGTTGTCGTCCCAATTGGTGCGGCTCTGCTCATAGACCACCCGGGCGCCGTCGGGCGAAATCTTCGGCCCCTCGACGGTGTGCATCTCGAGCGACTGGTCGATGCTCGGCGCGGCGACGCACGGGGACGCCAACGCCGCCAGGGCGGCGACCGCTCCGGCCAGAACTGCCAATGGGCGCAAAGGTTCTTCCCCCCGACAAACTGCGATTGTCTTATCTGATCTGGCGACCGACACGCCGAATCCGCAACCAACTTATGGAAACAGTCCAACTTGGTGTTGTGATTGCGATTTACTTGATCGGCGCTGACAACCTTTCCGCGATGCGACTGATTTACAGGCAAGCCCGCGCGGTTACCGCAGCGGCGGCGTCGACGCCGGCGGCCGCCGGTGGTGCGTCGCCTGCTCGTAGGCGTAGGCGTACTTGATCAGATCCGCGTCGGCCCAGGCGCGGCCAAAGAAGGTCATGCCGATCGGCAGCAGGCCGCCCCGCGAATAGCCCATCGGCACGTTCACCGCCGGAAAGCCGGTCATCGGCGAGAAGATCTGGCTGTTGTCGCCACCGGGCGTGTTCAGGTCGCCGATCAGCCGGGGCGGATTGCTCCACGTCGGATAGACGAAGGCGTCGAGCTTCGAGGTGTCCATGGTCTTCGACACGGCCTCACGCATCTTCGCGCGATAGGCGTCGTCGGCCTTGCAGGCGTCGGAGTCCGGTCCGTTGACCGGGGCCTTCTCCGCATCCTCCAGGTGCTTGGCCACCGAGGGGTGGAACTTCTCCGACTTGATCACCGCCGCCAGATCCGCCGCTTGGATCTGGCCGGCCCGCGCCGCCAGAAACTGGTTCAGGTCGTATTTGAAGCCCATGCACTGCGGCCCGGCCCAGGGATTGGGAAAGGAGGCGAAGCCTTCCACCGTGGCCGGATCGACGATGATCGCGCCCTGCCGCTTCAGGTCCTCGAGCGCGGCGTGGAAAAGGGCGACGATCTCGGGGTCGGTGCTCGGCCGCTCGTAGGCCTGGCGCAGCACGCCGATCCGCACGCCCTTCAGTCCGTTCCGGTCCAGCGACTTGCGATAGTCCGGGGTCGGATGACTGCGCGCGGCCGCGGTGACCGGGTCCCGCGGATCCTCGCCGGCGATGACCTGGAACATGACGGCCATGTCCTCGACGGTGCGGGTGATGGGACCGGCGATGTCGGCGCGCAGGTTCAGTGGAAACACGCCGGCCCGGCTGGTCAGTCCCATGGTGGAGCGGATGCCGGCCAGCGCCTGGTGCGACGAGGGTCCGCGGATGGAGTCGCCGGTGTCGCTGCCGAACCCGACCAGGCCGAAGCTGGCGGCCACCGCCGCGGCCGTGCCGCCGCTCGAGCCCGCCGTCACCCGGTCGAGCGCATAGGGGTTCTTGGTGTAGCCAGGCAGGATCGAGCTGACCGTCTCCACCGGGCTGAAGGCCCATTCGGCCATATTGGACTTGGCCAGGACGATGGCGCCGGCGGCCTTGGCGCGGGCCACCTGGGTGGCGTCCTCGCGCGGCAGATAGCCCTCGAACACCAGGGCCCCATTGCTGGTTTGCAGGCCGGCCGTCTCGAAGTTGTCCTTCACGATCATCGGCACGCAGTGAAGCGGTCCGGTGAACCCCGATTGGGCGAAGCGCCGGTCGAGCTCGTCGGCCAGCTTGGCGGCCTCAGGATTGACGGTGACGATGGCGTTCACCCCCGGCCCGTTCTTGTCGTAGGCGGCGATGCGGTGGAGATAGGCGTCCACCAGGGCGCGGCAGGTCAGCTGGCCGCTCTGCATCGCCGCGTGCACGCCGGCGATGGTGGCCTCCTCCACCTCGAACGGCGGCGGTTTCGGCGGCGGCGTCTCCGCCCGGGCCGCGGCGGCTCCCGTAAGGGCGCACGCCAGGATCGCCTTCAACCGGCTCGATGCCTTCATTCGCCCCTCCCTGGTCTCAGCGGCCGTGATCACGGCCGCGGGCGATACGGGCCATGGGCGCCGTGGGGGTCAACCCGCCTGGATGGGGGGCGCCCCTGGCTATTCGACGCCGCTGCATGTTTTTCAGCCAACCGACGGCCCCGCTGTACGGCGGGGCATCGCCTGCGCCGGGCCGGCGCACGCCGACTTGACCTTGACCGCCCATGATAGTCTGCATCGGCGGGCCGAAACCCCGTCGTTCGTGAGGATCCCATGCGCGCTTACCGATCCGGCCTGAGCCTCCTGGCCGTCGCCGCCGGCCTGATGCTGGGCGCCCCGCGGCCGGCGCTGGCCCAGGCCGGGAGCGGGGCCCCCTCCAGCAGCAGCACGCCCGGCATATGCAGCGGCGGCGGATGCGTGCCGCGGGCCGACTGCCAGTCGGGCGCGACCCTGTGTTCGGCCTTCCCGGATCATCCGGCCTACGATCCGAACGTGGAGTTCCGCAAGGGCGCCGCCGCGCTCAAGGCCGGGGACTTCAAGACGGCGCGGGTGGAGTTCGACAAGGTGCTCTACCTGTCGCCCACCAACTCGGACGTGCTCTACGCCCTGGGCGTCGCCGACCTCGGTCTCGGCGATCTCGCGGGCGGGAAGGACGCGTTCGAACGGGCGCTGAAGTGGAATCCCAAGCAGATCCTCGCGGCGCGCGAACTGGCGATCACCGACCTCAAGCTCGGCCAGCCCGGCAAGGCCAGCCTGCAGCTGGCGGCGCTGAAGGCCCGGGCGGCCAAGTGCGGCGGCGGCTGCCGCGAGGCCGCCGACCTCAAGGACGCCATCGACGCCATCGAGACGGCCCAGGCCCGCGCGGACCGCTCCTGAGCCGACGCGGTCAGGCCCGCACGGCCCGCCGCGCGGTGCGGGCGGCGATCTCCTGGTCCACGTGGTCCACGCGCCGGCCGAGGCCGCGCTCGCCGCGCGCCAGCAGCGCCTCCAACGCCGGGCTCAGTAGTACATCGCAGATCATGTGCGTGCGCGCCTGCGACGGGTGGGCGTTCCACACCGCGTGCCGCAGCGAATTGTTCAGCGCCCACACCTCGCCGGGCGCCATGACGTAGCTCAGCCCGTCGCACATCATCCACAGCTTGGGATGGCTGATCACCGGAATGTGGATCCGAAGGGTCCGCTCGAAATAGGGGCCCTGGTCGGCGTGCGGCGGGATCAGCGCGCCGCCCGGCAGCCGGGCCAGAAGGCAGCGCAGCGGCGGCGCGCCGAGGCTCTCGAGCAGGGTCCTGGCGTAGGGTAGGGCGCCGAGCGCCGGCCGGTCGTCGATCGGCTTGTCGCCCTCGGCGGGAGCATGGCCGCGCAGGAACACGGCGCCGGCGGCGCGGTGCACGCCGACCCGGTCGCCGGGCGAGTCCCACGTCGCGTCCGGCAGGGCCTCCACCTCGCGGCGCAGGCGCTCCGCGTCGACCGGGAGCGGCAGGCGCGCGCACCCGCCGATCAGGGCGGTCTTGTCGAGCACCGGGGCGTCGTCGAGCAGCACCATGAGCTCGGTGTGCGCGGCAGAAGCGCCGCGGTAAAGCGCGGGCCGCGCCTCCGCAGCATCCTACGCCGCGCCCGCCGCTTAATCGGGCGCCGTCGACTGGCCCCGCACCACCGTCTCCACGGCGGCGGCGATCGCCAGGAGCGCGCGGTCTTCACCCGGGCGGCCCATCAGCATGAAGCCCACCGGCAGGGCCCCCTGCGGCTGGCAGGGAATACTGATGGCGGGGCGGTTCAGCATGTTTGCGATCATGGCGTTGCGCAGGGACAGGCCGTTGAGCCGGAAGTAGGCCTCGTCGGTCTCCAGATCCGCGAAGCGCGGGGCCTCGATCGGCGTGGTCGGCAGGACCACCGCATCGAACCGGTCGAGCGCCTCGCCGGCCTCCACCAGCAGGCGTGCGCGTTCGGCTTTGTAGCCGGCGTAATCCTCCGGCGTCTGCTGCGCGCCCAGCATGATCCGGCGCAGCACGCGGGGATCGACCAGGCCCGAATCGACCTGCAGCCGGTCCTTGAGCCGGGCGTAGATCTCGGCGGAGGAGA
Organism: uncultured Caulobacterales bacterium; assembly: GCA_903837135.1. Taxonomy (GTDB): domain Bacteria; phylum Pseudomonadota; class Alphaproteobacteria; order Caulobacterales; family Caulobacteraceae; genus CAIOYC01. The sequence goes on along the minus strand of CAILTK010000072.1, from coordinate 69,581 downwards.
AGCCGCCGAGGGCGTTGATGCGGCCGACGGCCGACAGGGCTTCGATCGGGCGCCGCTCCAGCCGCACGCCGGCCGCGCCAAGGCGGCCCAGGGCCGCCTCATAGGCGGCGGCGACGGTGGGGGTCAGGTCCTGCAGCACCGGTCCCTCGAGCGCGCAGAGGTTCAGCCGCGCCGGGTCCGGCTCCGCCAGGTCGGGCTCGGCTTCGCTCGCCATTATGGCGTCCAGCGTCGCGCAGCAGCGCGCGCTGTGGCCGATGGATCCGACGCAGTCGAGAGTGGTCGACAAGGGGAAAACCCCCTCGCGCGGAACCCGCGCGGCCGTCGGCTTGAACCCGACCAGTCCGCAGAAGGCCGCCGGGACCCGGCACGAGCCGCCCGTGTCGGTGCCGAGTCCGGCGCCGGCCATGCCATAGCCCACCGACGCGGCCGCGCCGGCCGAGGAGCCGCCCGGGACCCGCGGGTCTCCCTCCGCGGACGGGTTCACCGGCGTCCCATAGTGCGGGTTCACACCCATGCCCGAGAAGGCCAGTTCGGTCATGGCCGTGTGGCCGAGGATGACGAAGCCCGCCGCGCGCAGCCGCGCCACCGCCGGCGCGTCCGCGGCCGCCGGCGGATCGTCGTCGAACAGGTGCGAACCGACGCGGGTGGTCGTTCCCCGGAGATCGATGTTGTCCTTCACCGAGATGGGAACGCCCGCAAACGGCGACGGCGCGCGCCCCTCGCGACGACGCAGATCCTGCGCGTCGGCGTCGGCCAGGACCTGCTCGGACACCCCATGCGGAAAGGTCCGCGCGCCCTCGCCCCCCGGTGCGGCGATGCGCGCGAGGCAGGCCTCGGCCAGGCCGCGGCTGGTATAGCGCCCGTCCGCCAGCCCGTCCGCCAGAGCGCTCAGGGTCTGGCCTCGCAGGTCTTCGGTGTCAGGCGCGCTGGTCATGGCAGGGTCCGGTCGAGGCGTCGCCGCGTTGCGCCGCCATATGCCGCGATCCGCGGGCTCTCGCCAAGCGCCGGCCCGCGCCAAGCTTGCGCGGATGGTCCGGACGCACGGTCCTGTGGCCAAATTGAGCGTTCATCGTGACCAGTCATCGTGTTGCATGTATAGGTGGAGTCGCGTAGCGCATTGGTCGTAGGCTCTGCCCGCAAGTTGGTCGTGTGATCTGACAAGATCCGCACGTCGCCGGCGCCCCGATTCGTTGCTTCCATAAGGCCGCTTCGGCGGCCTGCATGGTCTTCAAGTAAAGAATTCGGGGGCGCAGGACGATTGTCGGTAAAGCCGGCGGGCGCGGTCGTTTCAGAAGATCGACAGCGTCTTGGCGGGACTCTTCGCAGAGGTCCGCGTGCGTCAACTGGGGTGTATCGGGTATGAACTTCCGCCTCCGCTCTAGTCAGGACAATCAATACCCGGAGCCCGAGGTCAAGAAGTACCCGGGCGTGGTCAGGGTGTTCTTGATCCTGGTGGCCACAGGTGTGCTGTGGTCTGTCTTCGCGCTCGTGGGCAGCCAGGCGCCGAAGCTGCTGGGCCGCCCGGCCCTCGCCGCCTCCGCCCCCCATGCCGCTCCCGGAACGCCGCACCGCTGACCGGCCCACCGGCCGCCCCCCCCCGCCGGCCGACCCAAGCAAAGCCTTCGGACCGGCTCTTTTCGTCCGCAGCGAACCGCGTCCCATCAAGGCGGCGCCCGCCGCCGTTGCGTGCCGAGCCCAGAGCAAACCGCCCTTACACGGAACCGCTCAAGGGCGGATATCTTGCTCCAGATGGCGCGAAAGACCGGCTCCTGCTTTTCGCGCGGCGCTCTTGAGGGCGTGTCGATAGTGGGAACGGGCTTTCGGTTCGAGCGCGCGCCCAAAACGAGAATCTCGAGCGCCGAATTGAGTCCATCAAATCGGACAAACTCCAGGCTGCATATTGCCGGGGCGTTGGTCGGCGCGGATCGCGTTCCGGATCAGGACAGACTCAGGCGCCTGAAATAGCCGTCGATCTCGTTGACGATGTCGAGCTCGGCGGGACGGTCGACCAACCGGAAGGCGCCGTCCGGCTCGCTCGCGATCATGCCGGTGTGTTCGAGGGCCACCAGCTTGCGCCGGACCGTCTGGCGGGGGATGCCGGTCATCTCGGCGATGGAGAGGGCGCTCAGGCTGGTGGTCGGCCAGTTCGTCGAGTCGTAGGCCAGCCCCATGCGCCGCGCTTCCACCCCGGAGGCCACCAATATTGCAAGATAGACATAAAGCCGCTCGGTGTCCCCAGCAACGTTCAGCCGTGCGCGCACCAGAAACTGGAATATCCGTGTTAGAATATAATAGCGTGCATCGTCCTTGGGTGTATATCCAGCGCTTTCGGTGACAGTAAAATCACTGCTCTCTGATATTGGCGGCCGAGAACTACCTACACTGAGCGTCATGAGATTGATTCTTCAGTTATTCAACAAAACGGTTAACTGCTCTTAGTTGAAATACAACCGTCCATGGCGCTCGTTACGAACGCCCATTTTGAGCACAACTTCGCAGGGGATCACCCGTTATCGCAATCGCTCTACTCACCAGGCCCGATTTCTAAAGATCGTCGGGCGTCAGTTGTAGGCCTTTATTTTTCGTTCGCCAGTGCCGTGTGCAACTTTGTCGCGATGCATGGAACTATCGCCGGGTCGAGTGACATAATTGTTGTGGATATGTGGCCCTTCGCCGGCGCAGGCGCCCGCGCTTCCAACCTTTGGCCGCTGGGCCGTGCGAAGCGGCAGGTCGGGGGACGGGACCGACTGATGAAAACGAAACGCGCCGCCGGGAGCCGGATGAGGTCGCGCACCAGTGAACGCTCGTCGCTCGTGATCGCCGATAGCCTCCCGGCCGGCCACCGGTCCGTCGCGACTATTCGTAACCCGCGGAGGCGGGATCAAGCCGCTCGGAGGACGAGGCCGATCGCGTTGGCCGATGATTCCTGGTTCAAGGCGCCGAACCCGACCTGAGGTTCGCCAGCCGGGGCGACGCCGTTTCGCCCTGCGGCGACATCGACGCGCGAGCATTCGACCGGTCGCCGAACCGACTGATGATGTCGCGCATCGCCGGCCAGATCAAGTAACAGGGTTCGACGCAATAGCGGTGGAACAGGCGGCGCGGGTCCATGTAGAGGCGGAACAGCCACTCCAGGCCAAGCTGGCCGAGCAGGCGCGGAGACTGCTTCTGCACACCGGCTTCGTAGTCGAAGGCGCCGCCGAGAGGGAACATGGCGCAGGTCGGCAGGCGGTCGTAGTTGTCGAGCAGCCAGACCTCCTGCACCGGCATGCCCATGCCCACGAACAGGATGTCGGGCTTGTAGGCGTCGAGCCGCTGCAGCAGGGCTTCGCTGTCCGGCGAGCCCGGGGTGTGGTCGAAATATCCCGAATGCGTCTCCAGCGTCGCCGCCGGCCATTGCGCCAGGATCCGCGCCCTCGCCGCCTCGGCCACCGCCGGCCGGCCGCCGACGAAGAACACCCGCCAGCCCTGGGCGACCGCCGTCGCCCAGAAGTCCTCGCGCCAGTCGAGATAGGTGCAGCGGTGGAACTTGCGGCTCCGGCGCCCCATCAGCCGGGCCCAGAAGATCAGCGGCATCGAGTCGACCTCGACCAGGTGCGCGCGCTCGAAGAAGCGCCGCATCGGCTCGTGGCGCTGGATGAGATAGAGGCTGTGCAGGTTGTGGTTGGCGACCAGGGTCTTCTCGCCCGCCGCCAAACGCCCGGCGACGAAATGAAACACCTCTTCGGCCCGGACCAGGTCCATCACCGCGCCGAGCAGACGCACGCGCTCCTCCGGCCTGCGCGTCAGGCGGAAGGGGCGCTCGCGACGCATCGTCAGCGGGCGGGGAGGGTCGATCGACGTCATCGCATCCGAAGTCATCTTCGGGAACGATACGAGGCTTAGGTAAATCGCCGGTGCGCCGGGGTGGTTACTGGCGAATTAACCCTGCGTGGCGCGATCGCGTGGGTCGGATCTGCCCGCGGGACGCCGCGCCTATGGGTTCAGAGAGAATGGGACGCCGGGGCGGCTGCGAGGCCCGCGGATCTTCCTCCTGGTGGAGCCGAGGGGAGTCGAACCCCTGACCTCCTCATTGCGAACGAGGCGCTCTACCAACTGAGCTACGGCCCCAGGAGAAGGGGCGGCAGATAGGCCGGGCGGCGTGGCCCTGTCAAGGCAAGGACGGGCCGAGGGCGAGGGCGCCGCGGGCCGCGCCGCTCCGTCCGCCCGCGCATGCGGCTTGCGGCGCGGTCGAGGCGCGGTCTAGAAGCGGAGCGCCGCCGCTTCAGCGGCGCCGGAGCCGCGCCACCACCCCATGAGTCCGTTCCTCGCGACCTTCCTGATCAACCTGCTGCAGCTGCTGTCCGGCATCCTGTCGTTCCTGGAGCTGATCGTGGTGGTCGGTGTGGTGTTGTCGTGGCTGATCGCCTTCGACATCATCAATATCCGCAACCGCACCGTCTATCAGATCGTCTCCCTGATCGAGAACGTCTCCGACCGGCTGCTGTTTCCGATCCGCCGCTTCCTGCCGTCGATCGCCGGCATCGATTTCAGCCCGCTGATCTTCCTGTTCCTGTGCGGCATGGTGCAGAAGCTCCTGCTCGCCCCCCTGGCCGTGCAGATCGCGGCGGCGGGCGCGGGCGGCTGAGATGGCCGGCAAGACCGACCCCGGCCGGTTCTTCGAGGATTTCCGGCTCGGCGAAACCCCGACCCACGCGACCCCGCGCACGCTGACCACGGGCGATCAGGCCCTCTACACCGCCCTCTACGGCGGCCGCCACGTCCTCTATTCCTCCGCCCCGTTCGCCCGCGCCTGCGGCCTGGTGGAGGCCGCGCTCGACCCCCTGCTCGTGTTCCACACGGTGTTCGGCAAGACCGTGCCGGACATTTCGCTGAACGCCGTGGCCAACCTCGGCTACGCCGAGGGCCGGTTCCTGCGCCCGGTGTCGGTGGGCGAGACCCTGCACGCCACCTCCGAAGTGATCGGCCTGAAGGAGACGTCGAACCGCAAGTCGGGGGTCGTCTATGTGCGCACCACGGGGCGCAACGACGGCGAGGCGGTGCTGAGCTATGTGCGCTGGGTGCTGGTCCGCAAGCGCGACGAAGCGGCGCCCGCGCCGGCCGAGCAGGTTCCACAGACCGCGGCGGCCGTGGCCGCGTCCGATCTTGTGATTCCGCCGGGCCTCGACTTTTCCGGCTACGACTTCGCCGCCGCCGGCGCACCGCACGCCTTCGAGGACTATGCGATCGGCGAGAAGATCGACCATGTGGACGGCATGGCGGTGGAGGAGGCCGAGGCGCAAATGGCCACCCGCCTCTACCAGAACACCGCCAAGGTCCATTTCAACCAGTTCGAACGCGCCAAGGATCCCAGCGGCCGGCGGCTGATCTACGGCGGGGTGGTGATCTCCACCGCCCGGGCGCTCACCTTCAACGGACTGCAGAACGCCGGCATGATGCTGGCCATCAACGCCGGCCGGCACGTGAACCCGTTCTTCGCCGGACGGACCCTCTTCGCCTGGTCCGAAGTGCTGGACAAGGCCGAGCTGTCGCCCTCGGTCGGCGCCCTGCGCCTGCGTCTGGTGGCGACGGCCGACCGGCCGTGCACGGATTTCCCCGACAAGGACGACAAGGGCGGGTTCCCGCCCGAGGTCCTGCTCGACTTCGACTACTGGGCCGCCATCCCCCGCCGCGTGTCGTGAGCCGGTGAACGGGTTCACGCTGCACGCGGATTTCGAGCCGACCTCGGTCGCGGTGGGCGAGCTCGCGCTCTGTTCCGTGCGGCTGCAGGCTGACGCCCGCTTCCCGTGGCTGATCCTGGTCCCGCGGCGGCCGGGCGTGTCGGACCTCGACCATCTCGAGGCGGCCGATCGCGCCCGGCTGATGGACGAGCAGGTGCTGGCCATGGGCGCGGTACGCGCGCTGGGCGAGGCCCTGCTGCGTCCGGTGACCAAGCTCAACGTCGCCGCCCTCGGCAATATGACCCCTCAGCTGCACGTGCACGTGATCGGCCGCCGCAGCGACGACGCCGCCTGGCCCGCGCCGGTGTGGGGCGTCGGATCGCCGCAGCCCTATTCGGATACCGCGCTGATGCTGGCCCTGAGTGCGGTCCGGGACGCGCTGAGGCTGTAGAATGCCCGCGACCGAAGCCGACCTGTTCGCTTTCCTCGACGCGCACGGGATCGCGCACCGGACCCATCGGCACGCCCGGGTGTTCCGGGTCGACGAGGGCCACGAGATCAAGGCGGCCCTGCCGGGCGGCCACACCAAGAACCTGTTCCTGAAGGACGCCAAGGGCCAGCTCTGGCTGGTCTCGGCCCTCGGCGAGACCCGCATCGACCTGAAGTCCCTTCCGGCGCGGATCGGCTCGGCCCGGTTGTCGTTCGGCTCACCCGAGCGGCTTTACGAGGCCCTCGGCGTGACCCCGGGCTCGGTCACCGCCTTCGCCCTGATCAACGACCCCGAGCATAAGGTCCGCTTCGTGCTCGACGCGGCGCTGATCGCGCACGAGACGCTCAACTTCCATCCGCTGTCGAACGACGCTACCACCGCCGTCCCTCGCGAGGGTTTCCTGGCCTTCCTCGCCGCGCTCGGCGTTGAGCCGCTGGTGATCGACTTCACCACCGACTGAGCGTTAGCGGATTGCAGCGGCCGCCCGGCGCGACCATCTAGGGCCTGCAACGGAGGACTCCATGGCGCTGATCGGCCTGACGCCCACCCCCAAACCCGCCGACAAGGCCCCGGCCGGCGCGCCGGGCGACATCGTGGACGTGACCGACGCCTCGTTCATGAAAGAGGTGATTGAGGAGAGCCAGGCCCGGCCGGTCGTGATCGACCTGTGGGCCCCCTGGTGCGGCCCGTGCCGTCAGCTGACGCCGTCGCTGGAGAAGGCCGTGACCGCCCGCAAGGGCGCGGTGCGGCTGGCCAAGGTCAACATCGACGAGAACCCGGGCATCGCCCAGCAATTCCGCGTGCAGTCGATCCCGGCGGTGTTCGTGGTCGACCAGGGCAAGGCGTTCCAGGGCTTCCAGGGCGCCCTGCCTGACAGCCAGGTGAAGGCCTTCATCGACGAGCTCGCCGGTCCGGCCGGCCCCAGCGACCTCGACGGCCTGCTGGCGCTGGCGGCCGAGACCCTGGCCGCCGGCGACACCGGCGGCGCGGCCCAGGCCTACGCCCAGGCCCTGCAGCTCGAGCCCGAGAACGTGAAGGCCATCGCCGGCCTGGCCCGCTGCTACCTCAACGGCGGCGACGCCGAGCGCGCCCGCGAGGTGGCGGCCATGGCCCCGGCCGACGCCAAGGACCCCGACCTTTCCGCAGTGCGCGCGGCCCTTAAGCTTGCCGAGCAGGCCGAGGGGGATACGGCTCCGCTCACCGCCCGTCTCGCCGCCGACCCCGACGACCACGAGGCCCGGCTCGAACTCGCCAAACGGCTCGCCGGCCGCGGCGACCTGCAGGGCGCCGTCGACCACCTCCTCACCATCATCGAGCGCGACCGGGCCTGGAACGACGAGGCGGCCCGCAAGCAGTTGCTGATCGTGCTCGAGGCCGCGGGCCCCGGATCAGAGGTGGCGCGCAACGGTCGCCGCAGGTTATCCTCGCTGCTGTTCGCATAAGGGCCGGTTCCGTGGCTCAGGGCTACATCCGCACCGACGAGCTGCCGCAGCTGATCCCGGTGTTCCCGCTGGACGCCGCGGTTCTGCTGCCGAGGGGCCGGCTGCCGCTCAACATCTTCGAGCCGCGCTATCTCAACATGATCGACGACGTCATGGCGGGCGACCGGATCATCGGCATGGTGCAGACCCTGGGGGGCGACCGCGCCCATCCGCCGCTGGCCCGGGTCGGCTGCGCCGGGCGGGTGACCAGCTTCGCCGAGACCCAGGACGGCCGCTATCTGATCACCCTGTCGGGCGTGTGCCGCTTCACCCTGGGCCAGGAGCTGTCCTCGCCCGCGCCCTATCGGCAGGTGCGCGCCGACTACGACCTTTACGCCGTCGACCTGCAGCCGCCCGAGGACATTCCGTTCGAGCGCGACCTCCTGCTGGAGTCGCTGAAGGCTTTTCTGCATCGTCGCGGAATGGACATCGAATGGGAGGCCGCGCGCGAGGCGCCCGCCGACGCCCTGATCACCAGCCTGTGCATGGCCCTGCCGTTCGAAGTGGCCGAGAAGCAGGCGCTGGTCGAGGCGCGCACCCTGACGGACCGGATGACCGCGCTCAGTGCTCTGCTGCAGATCGACGAGGCCGGCCGCCGTGACGAGGACGACGACCGCTCGCCCCGCCCGCTGCAGTAGCTGGGCCTCTGTCGTTGGGTTAAGAGTGTCCCATGAGCGACAAGCCCCCCGCTGACGATTTCGATTTCGACGCCCATTTCGATCAGGCGGTCGATCCGCGCCTGTTGGAAGTGCTGGTCTGCCCGATCACCCACGGCGCGCTCGAGTACGACCGCGAGCGCCAGGAGCTGATCAGCCGCGGCGCCGGCCTCGCCTATCCGATCCGCAACGGCGCCCCGATCATGCTGCCCGAAGAGGCGCGGGCGCTGGACTGAGCCTCACCCACCGCGTCGAGCCGGCCAGGATCAGCCCGACGGCGATCCAGAACGGCCAGTCGCGCAGGGTGCGATAGGGCGGGGAGGCGATGGCGGTGGGCAGGTCGGCGTCGATCACGCCGCGGGCGCCCTGGCCCAGGCGCCGCAGGGGCCGGCCATAGGCGTCGATCATCGCCGACACCCCGGTCGGCGTCGCACGCACCATCGGCAGCCCCTCCTCGATGGCGCGGTAGCTGGCCAGGTTCAGGTGCTGCCAGGGGCCCGAGGTCTTTCCGAACCAGGCGTCGTTCGACAGGTTGGCGATCCAGGCGGGCCGCGGCTTGTCGCCGGCGACGAAGGCCGGGAACAGGCTCTCGTAGCAGATCAGCACCTGCAGCGCCGGCAGGCCGGGCGGGAGGATCGGCGCGGGCCTGGGACCGGCGGTGAAGCCGTCGCCCACGTGCACCAGGGCCTTGAAGCCGATCGCGCCCATCAGGCTGTCCATCGGCATGTATTCGCCGAACGGCACCAGATGGTGCTTGTCGTAGATCGCCAGCGGCGTCAGCCCGCCCGCGTCGCGCCGTAGGGCCAGGGCGGCGTTGAAGAAGCGCTGGTCCGCACCGACTCCATCGGAGCGCGCGGCGCCCATGATCAGGATCTGCCCCGGCTTCAGCGCCGCCATCAGAGCGTCGTGGGTCCAGGTCCCCTCGGCCAGGAAGACCGCGCTGTCGGCCGGAATCGCGCCCTCGGGCCACAGCACCACCTGCGGAACACCGCCGGTGGCCGGTGGCTGGGCGGTCAGGCCGGTGTAGGCGTCGAAGATCGAGCGGAAGGCCTCGGGCGTCCACTTGTCGGCCTGTTCGATATCCGCCTGAACCACACGCACGCGCACCGGCGTGAACCGCGTCGGGGCGGCGAGCCTCAGCGCGCCGCCGCCGCCAAGGACCACCAGCGCCAGAATCGCCAGACCGCTCGCGGCCGCCTTGGCGCGACGGCTGTCGGACCCGCCCCAGATCCCGGCCGCGGCGGCCATGGCCAGGGTGATCAGGCTCAGGCCATAGGCGCCGAACACCGACGCCGCCTGGCTGACCCAGCCGCCGGCGCGCCAGGCCTCGCCCGGCAGGTCCCACGGGAAGCCGCTCAGCATATGGCCGCGCAGCCACTCGAACACCGCGAACACGGCGGCGAAGGTCAGCACCCGGCCGGCGTGGCGGGGGGCGATCAGCCGGTAGGTCAGCCCCGCCGCGCCCCACAGCAGGCCGAGCCCGCAGGCCAGGAAGCCGATGGCGAAGGGCGCCTGCCAGCCGTGCTCGGCGACATCGACCAGGAAGGCCTCGCCGACCCACCAGGTCGAGACCAGGAAATAGGCCGATCCAGCCAGCCAGCCGCGCCAGAACGCCGACCTCAGCGGCTTTGCGGGATCGGCGCGGTCGAGCAGATGCAGAAGCAGGCCGAAACCCAGAAGGCCCGGGAGCAGGCCGAACGGCGGATGCGCCGCGGCTGCGGACAGACCGGCGCCGAGCGCCAGCCCCAGGGTGAGCCAGCGACCGGTTTTTCTCAGCAGCGGATGCTCGCTCACGCGGCGTCTTCGTCCGTCAGCGGGGGTTTGGCCGCCTCGTCCCCCGGCGCGCCCGGCGTACGGGGCGGGCGGATGCGCAGGCGGCGGATGCGGCGCGGATCGGCCTCCATCACCTCGAACTCGAAGCCGGCGGGGCTCACGATCACCTCGCCCCGCTGCGGCACCCGTCCGGCCAGGGTGGTCACCAGGCCCGCCACCGTATCGACCTCTTCCTCGAGATCCTCGGGCGCCAGGGCCGCGCCAAGCCGCTTCTCGACCTCTTCGAGCGAGGCCCGTGCGTCGGCCTCGATCACCCCGCCGGGACGGCTGACCAGGGCGGCGGTGTGTTCGTCGTGTTCGTCGTCGATCTCGCCGACCACCGCCTCGACCAGATCCTCCAGCGTCACCACGCCGTCGACGCCGCCGTACTCGTCGATCACCATGGCCATGTGGATGCGCTGGGCGCGCATCTTCACCAGCAGGTCCGAGGCGCGCATGGACGGCGGCACGATCAGCACGTCGCGGCGCAGCCGGTGCAGCACCGGGTCCTTCCACGAGGCCCGCGGCGCCCGTTCGGGCTCGGCGGCGGTCGGGGTGATGAACTTGAACAGATCCTTGATGTGAACCACGCCCAGGGGGTCGTCGAGGGTCTCGCGATAGATCGGCATGCGCGAGTGCTCGTTCTCCAGGAACCGCTGCACGACCTCGGACAGGGGGGTGGAGACCTCCAGCGCCTGGATGTCTGCGCGCGGCGTGGCCACGTCGGAGACGCGCAGGGTGGCGAAGACCTCGGCCTGATCGGCGATCTCGGCGGCGACGGGATCCTCGGTCGGTTCGCCGTCGTGGCCGATCCCACCATTGGCGTGGCGCGGCCGCTCGCCGAACCACAGGCTGAACAGCCGTCGCGCGACCGAGCGTCTCCGCCCTCGCCGCCGCGAGGGGATCGCGGGCGGGAGCGTGTCGGGACTTCGGCCGTCAGAGCTGGGCATTCGCCTCGGTGACCCCATCGCCGGGGGGCGCATAAGGATCGGGAACGCCGAGCTTGGACAGGATCGCGCGCTCGACCCCCTCCATCGCCTCAGCCTCGGCGTCGGATTCGTGATCGTAGCCTAGCAGATGCAGCACGCCGTGCACGGTCAAATGCATCAGATGGTGCGCAAGGGGCTTTTGCTGAGCCTCGGCCTCGCGCGCGCAGACGCCGTAGGCCAGGGCGATGTCGCCCAGATGCGGCCGGGCGCTCGCGGCGGCGGGGAAGGACAGCACGTTGGTCGGCGTGTCCTTGCCGCGGAAGTCGGCGTTGAGCTCGCGGATCGACGCGTCGTCGGTGAGGAGGATTGAGATACCCCCTCCCCCTTGAGGGGAGGGGGTAGGGGGTGCGGCCGAAGTCAGGCGGCCGTCCCTGGGGTACAAGCCTTTCGGCGTCGCGCCTTCACCCCCCTCTCCCTTCCCTCTCCCCCTCAAGGGGGGAGAGGACAAAGCTTCCGCCGCCGCGTGCTCCACGATCGCGATGCAGTCCGGCAGCGCGTTGGTCCACGCGTCGTCCTCGACCTCCATTTCTATGGTCACGAGTTCTATGGTCACGGCCGTCCGGCCGCGTCGGCGTCGTAGGCCTTGACGATCCGCTCGACCAAGGGGTGGCGGACCACGTCCGAGGCGGTGAAGCGCGAGATCGCGACGCCCTCGACGCCATCGAGGATGGAGACGGCGTGCGACAGGCCGCTGTCGGAGCGGTTGACGAGGTCGACCTGGCTCGGATCGCCGGTCACCGCCATGCGGGCGCCTTCGCCGAGCCGGGTCAGCACCATCTTCATCTGCAGCCGCGTGGTGTTCTGCGCCTCGTCGAGGATGACGAAGGCGTGGCTCAGGGTGCGGCCGCGCATGAAGGCGATCGGCGCCACTTCGATCTCGCCCCGGTCGCGGCGCCGGCGCACCTGCTCGCCGCCCATCAGATCGTTCAGCGCCTCCCAGATCGGCGCCAGATACGGATCGACCTTCTCGTTGAGATCGCCCGGCAGGAAGCCCAGCCGCTCGCCGGCCTCGACCGCCGGCCGGGTCACCACCAGCCGGTCGACCTCGCCGCGCATCAGCATGGAGGCGCCGTGGGCCACCGCCAGGAAGGTCTTGCCGGTGCCGGCCGGCCCCACGCCGAACACCAAGGGATGGGTGCGCAGGGCCTCAAGATAGCGGCCCTGGGCGCCGGTCTTGGGGGCGACCACGCCGCGCCGGCCGAGCGGCAGGGGCGCGGCCTGGGCCTCGCCGGTGGCGGGGGCGCGGGCGGCGGCGATGGCGGCGCGCACGTCGCTCTCGTCCACCTCGGCGCCGAGGGCCACGCGGGCCGCGATGAGCTCGACGGCGCGGTGCGCCGGCGCGCGCCGGCCCGGCGGCCCCTTCAACTGCACCCCGCCGCCGGGGGTCTCCACATGGACGTCGAAGGCGTTCTCGATCAGGGCGGCGTGGCGGCCGTGCGGTCCGGCGATCGCCCGCACGGCGTCGTCGGGCAAGGCGACGAAGGCCTCGCTCTGGGCGCGGGGGGGAGTCGGTTCAGGGCCGCGGCTCAAGCGGGCTCCAGCGCGGCGTCGGCGGCGGCCAGACGCCCGGACAGGCTGTTCGGCCCCGTGGCGGTGATCTCGACGGCGGCGATCTGGCCGATCAGGGTGTCTGGGCCTTCGGTGAAAATCCCCTGCAGATAGGGCGTGCGGCCGACGACCTGTCCGGCGTAGCGCCCCTTGCGCTCGAACAGCACCGGAAGCGTGCGGCCGACCACGGCGGCGTTGAAGCTCTGCCGCTGTTCTTCGAGCAGCGCCTGCAGTCGCGCCAGCCGCTCGGCCTTCACCGTCTCCTCGACCTGATCGGCCATGACGGCCGCCGGTGTGCCGGGGCGGCGGGAGTATTTGAACGAGAAGGCCGAGGCGTAGCGGACCTGCCGCACCAGTTCGAGCGTCGCGTCGAAGTCCGCGTCGGTTTCGCCGGGGAAGCCGACGATGAAGTCGCCGGACAGGGCGATGTCGGGGCGGGCGCCGCGAATCCGCTCGACAAGGCGCAGATAGCGCTCGGCCGTGTGCGCCCTGTTCATCGCCTTCAGCACCCGGTCCGAGCCGGACTGCACCGGCAGGTGCAGATAGGGCATCAAGGCCTCGATCTCGCCGTGGGCGGCGATCAGGGCGGCGTCCATGTCGCGCGGGTGAGAGGTGGTGTAGCGGATCCGGTCCAGGCCCGGGACCGCCGCCAGGGCCCGCACAAGAGCGGCGAGGCCGCCTGGCGCGCCGTCGTAGGCGTTGACGTTCTGGCCGAGCAGGGTGACCTCGCGCACGCCCTGCTCGGCCAGGGCGCGCGCCTCGGCCAGAATGGCCTCGGCGGGACGCGAAAACTCCGCGCCGCGCGTATAGGGCACCACGCAGAAGGTACAGAACTTGTCGCACCCCTCCTGCACGGTGAGAAAGGCGGCGGGGCCCGCGACCTTGCGCGCCGCGGCCGGCCCGGCCAGGGCGTCGAACTTTTCCTCCGCCGCGAACTCGGCCGAGAGGCGTTCGCCCCGCACGCGGCTGTTCCGCGCCACGAGCTCGGGCAGCTTGTGGAACGCCTGCGGGCCAATGACGAAATCCACCGCCGGAGCCCGGTTCATCAGCTCCTGACCCTCGGCCTGGGCGACGCAGCCGGCCACGGCGATGGTCATGCCCGCCGACGCCGGATCCTCGGCGCGCAGCTCCTTCAAGCGTCCGATCTCGGAATAGACCTTCTCGGCCGCCTTTTCGCGGATGTGGCAGGTGTTGAGCACCACCAGGTCCGCCCCCTCGGGGCTGTCGACCACGCCATACCCCAGCGGGCGCAGGACGTCGGCCATGCGCTCGGAATCGTAGACATTCATCTGGCAGCCGTAGGTCTTGATGAAGAGGCGCTTTTCCGGCGCGCTCCCCGCCTGCGGCTCAGGGGCTGCGGTCATCGCGGGGTTATGGGGTGTGAGGGGCGCCGGGGCAAGGTTATGGCCGCGTGGCGAGCGGTTTGAACGCCGGGCCGTGGCGTTTCGCGGCGAAAGGCGCCAGTTTCGATGGGCGGGGATTTAGGGGGATATCGATGGCTCGTCGGTGGCGTGGGATGGCTGTGGCGTGGGTGGCCGCGGGCCTGATCGGTCTCGCCGCGCCGCTGGCGGCGAAGGCGGCGCCCGCGCCGGCCGATGCGGTGCTCCTGCATGGCGTGGTCATCACCGTCGACGCCAAGGACAGCGTCGCCGAGGCCCTGGCCATCCGCGCGGGACGTATCGTGGAGGTCGGTTCGGACCGCGCCGTCGCCCGCCTGATCGGGCCGGGGACCAGGGTCGTCGACCTGCACGGCCGCACGGCCACGCCGGGGCTGATCGACACCCACGCCCACCTGCTGCAGACCGGGATGATCGACCTCTTCCGGATCGACCTCAGCGGCGCCGACCGGATCTCGGCCATCACCGACGCGGTGGCGGCGCGGGTGGCCAAGGCCAAGCCCGGCGAATGGATCGTCGGCGCCGGCTGGGACGAGGGCAAGCTCCTCGAACATCGCTATCCGACCGCCGCCGACCTCGACCGGGTCGCGCCGGACAACCCGGTCTGGCTCGAGAACACCACCGGCCACTACGGCGTGGGCAATTCCATCGCGCTCAGGCTCGGCCATGTGGACGCCGCGACAAAGGATCCGCCGGCCGGCACGATCGAGCGCGACGCGACTGGCCGCCCGGCCGGGGTGCTGAAGGAGCGGGCCGCCGACGCGGTGGAGTCGCTGATCCCGCCGCCGAGCCTGGATCAGAGGCGGCAGGCGATCACCCACATGATCGCGCGGCTGCGCGCCGAGGGCATGACCGGCTTCAAGGATCCGTCGATCTCGGCGGACGACTGGGCCGCCTATCGCAGCCTGGCGGCGGAGGGGCGGCTCGGCGCCAACACCTGCGTGCTGTTCACCACCCCGCCGACCCTCGCCGCCGCGCACCAGGTGCTGGCGGTGATCGGCGCCGCCCAGAGCGACGTCGGCCGATTGCCGAACGACGCCGCCCTCCGCGTGTGCGGGGCCAAGATCTTCATGGACGGCAGCGGCGCGGCGCCCACCGCCTGGATGTATCAGGACTGGGATCACGACCGCACCGAAGTCGCCATCGGCAACCACGGCTACCCCCAGCTCGACCCGGCCATCTATCGTGCCCAGGTCAAGCTGTTTGTGGACGCCGGCGTCGGCGTCGGCACCCACGCCATCGGGGACCGCGCCATCGACTGGGTGGTCGACAGCTACGCCGAGGCGCTGAAAGGTCATCCCGGTCCGGCGCCCATGCTCAGCATCATCCACGCCAACACCCCGACCGACCATGCGATCGCGGTGATGGCCGAACTGCAGGCGCGTTATGGCTCGGGCGTGCCCGAAAGCCAGGCCGAGTTCACCTGGTGGCTCGGCGACATCTACGCCGGCAAGCTCGGTCCAGAGCGAAGCCTCAGGCTCGATCCGTTCCACACCTATCTGACGCGCGGCGTCCATTGGGCCGGCGGGTCTGACGCGCCGGTCACGCCGATCGCGGCGCGCTACGGCCTGTGGGCGTCGATGGCCCGCGAGACCCTGAAAGGGACCTGGGGCAGGACGCCGTTCGGCGTGGCGGAGGCGGTGGACGCCCACGCGGCTCTGCGATCCTACACCGCCTGGGCCGCGCCGCAGATCGGCGCCGGCGACCGGACCGGATCGCTGCAGCCCGGCCGGTCGGCCGATATCGCCGTCTGGGACCGCAACCCCTACGCCGTCGCCCCGGCGGCGGTGAAGGACATGGTCTGCGAGATGACCCTGTTCCGCGGCGAGGTGGTGTACGAGAAGCGGTAGGGCGCTCAATTTGAGGTCGCCCAAATTATGTGGTCATCCTCGGGCGTAGCGGAGCGAAGACCCGAGGACCCAGCCGACCTGCGGTCGACGCGGCCGCCCATAGTCGCTTCCCAGTGGCGCGCTGCTGGGTCCTCGGGTCTCCCGCCCGCCAGGGCGGGTGTCCGCCCGAGGATGACTAAAGGGGAGACGCCAGTCTCGCCGCGAAGGCCGCCACCGCCGCGCGCGGTCCCTGGGGATAGGCCCACACGCCCGCGCTCACCGCCAGAAAGTCGGCGCCCGCTTCGATCAGCGGCCCGCAGTTGTCGACGGTGATCCCGCCGATGGCGACGCAGGGGGTCTGCATGACCTCCTGCCAGATCTCCAGGAGCTCGGGTTCGGCGTGGGTCGACGCATCCTTGGTCGAAGTCGGGAAGAAGGCCCCGAAGGCGACATAGTCGGCGCCGGCTTCGGCCGCCTCCATGGCCAGGTGGCGGCTGTCGTGACAGGTGACGCCGACGATACGGTCCTTGCCCATCGCCCGGCGCGCCTCGGCGTAGGGGGCGTCGGTCTGGCCGATGTGGACGCCGTCGCAGCCCAGCCGCGCGGCGAGGTCCGGCCGGTCGTTGAGGATCAGCGCGACGTCGCTGGCCTCACAAAGAGGCTGGAGCGCGCGAACCACCGCGCCGATATGATCATCGGAAACGTCCTTCAGCCGCACCTGCAGGGCCGCCACGTCGCCGCCCGCCAGGGCTTCGGCCAGGATTGCGGCGAACCCGTCGGGGACGTCGATGCGGGGCGGGGTGATCAGATAGAGACGGCAGGGGTCGGCGGCGCGCGGCATGCGCTCCGATAGCGCGTCGCGGCGCGGTGCTCCAGGGGATGCTTGGGCGAGCGGTCGCAGCCGGCCTTCACGGCGCGGGCCCGCCCGACTATGGTCCCGCCGCTTCGAGGAGACGTGGATGCGGACGATATCGGCGATAGGCCTGGGCGCGGCCCTGTTGGTTTCGGGGGCGTTCGCGGCCCACGCGGCGGAGCCGCCCGGCATCGACGGCGCGAGGATCTCCCAGCACATCAAGGTGCTGGCGTCCGACGCCTTCGAGGGGCGGGGCCCGGCCACGCCCGGCGAGACCAGGACGGTCGCCTACCTGATCGACCAGTACAAGGCGATCGGGCTGAAGCCGGCCGGGGACCCGAAAGCGCCTGGGGGCGGCTGGACCCAGGCCGTGCCGCTGCGCCGGTTCGAAACGCCGGGCGAGATCAAGGTCGGCTTCACCCTGAACGGCAAGCCGCGGCCGCTCGAGGAGCTCAAGGATATCGTGGTCCACACCCAGGTGCCCGCCACGCACGTGACGGTCAAGGACGCGCCGCTGGTGTTTATCGGCTTCGGCGTCCATGCGCCCGAGCGCCACTGGGACGACTTCAAGGGCTATGACCTGAAGGGCAAGATCGCCGTGGTCCTGATCAATGATCCCGACTTCGAGATGGACCCCAAGGATCCGCTTTACGGCCGGTTCGACGGCAAGGCGATGACCTACTATGGCCGCTGGACCTACAAGTACGCCGAGGCCGCCAGGCGCGGCGCCCTGGGCCTGCTGATCGTCCACGAGACCGCGCCGGCCGCCTACGGCTGGAACACGGTGAAGAACTCCAACGGCAACGCCCAGTTCGACATCGTCCGGCCGAAGCCCGGCGAAATCCACCCCAAGGTCGAGGGCTGGATCCAGCGCGACGTGGCGGTGGAGCTGTTCAAGGCCGCGGGGCTCGATTTCGAAGCGGAGAAGAAGACGGCTCAGACCGAAGGGTTCAAGCCCGTGGAGTTGAAGGGCGAGACCTTCTCGGCCGACTATGCGGTGAAGACCACAGTGATCACCAGCCACAACGTGATCGGCAAGCTGGTGGGGAGCACCCATCCCGGCGAGGCGGTTCTGTATGGCGCGCACTGGGACCACCTCGGCGTCGGCGCGCCCGACGCCAAGGGGGACCGGATCTATAACGGGGCGCTCGATAACGCCTCCGGCGTCGCCGGCCTGCTCGAACTGGCCCGCGCCTTCGCGCACGCCCCGAGGACCGAGCGCAGCGTCTACTTCATCGGCTTCACCGCCGAGGAAAAGGGCCTCCTGGGATCGGAGTACTATGGGACCCACCCGGTGGTTCCCCTGGCCAAGACCGTGGCCCTGTTGAATCTCGACGGCCTGCAGCTCGACGGCCCCTCGCACGACCTGTCGAGCCACGGGGTCGGCAATTCCACCCTCGACGACCTGATGGGCGTTTACGCCAGGAAGCAGGGTCGAGACTTCAAGCCCGACCCGCACCAGGAGGAAGGCCATTTCTTCCGCGCCGACCATTTCTCTCTGGCCAAGGTCGGCGTGCCGGCGCTGACCATGGAAGCCGGCGAGGATCTGGTCAAAGGCGGCTTCGCGGCCGGCGAAGCGGCGCACCAGGACTACGTCAAATACCGCTATCATCAGCCGGCGGATGAATGGCGCGCCGACTGGAATCTCGAGGGCGCGGTGCAGGACCTGACCCTCTACTACGACCTCGGCCGAGACCTCGCCAATTCGCGAGACTGGCCGACCTGGAAGCCGGGATCGGAGTTCAAGGCGGCGCGCGACATGACCACGGCGGCGCGACAGTAGCCATGGCCGACGTCCTCACCCTCGACGGCCTCGACGATCCCCGCCTCGGCGAGGCGGTGGGCGCGCTCGAGCATGACGGTCTGGTGATGTTCCCCCACCTGCCGTTCGCGCTCGAACCGGGCGAGGAGGCGTTCCTGTCCACCGAGGTGTTTTCGGGCGAGTCCAAGAACGTCAGCTACGACCCGGCGTCGGGAAAGGTCGGCGGGACCAAGCTCGAGGGCGACCCGCTGGAGCGGATGCGCGCCATGATCGCGCGCTATTCGGACTTCGCTCAGACGGTGCTGGCGAGGGTCGCTCCCACCTACGGACCACATCTTCAGCTTCGCCGCACCTCGTTCCGACCGGGACCGGTGGACACGCGGGTGATGTCCAAGCGAAAGGACGACCGGCGGCTGCACATCGACGCCTTCCCCTCCAACCCCAACCAGGGACGACGGATCCTGCGCGTGTTCACCAACGTCCATCCGACCGGCCTGGAGCGGGTGTGGGCGGTGGGGAACGACGACTTCGAAGCCTACGCGAAGCGTTGGGTCGGGCAGGTGACCCCGCGCCCCGGCGGCGCCTGGCGTGAGGCGGTTGGTCTGACAAAAGGCCGGCGCACCGCTTACGACTCGGTGATGCTGCAGCTGCACGACAAGGGAAAGCTCGACGACGCCTGGCAGGCGGGCGAGCCGAAATCCCGCCTGGCGTTCCCGCCCGGCGCGACCTGGATGGTCTATACGGATAGCGTTCTGCACGCCGCCCTGTCGGGCCAGCACGCCTTCGAGCAGACCTTCTACCTGCCGCCCGACGCCATGACCGAGCCGGCGCGGGCGCCGGTCAGGGTGCTGGAGCGGCTGATGGGCCAGCCGCTCCTTTAGCCCTTCGGTCTAGGCGCCGCTGCGGCTCGAGGCCGCGGGGTGTTTGGCCTGCGCCATCACGATGCAGCGATCCTGCTTCCTGCTGGTGCAGGGCTTGTATTGGGCCGGCGGCGGATTGGCCTGGGCCAGATCGCCGACGACCGGGCCCGTAGCGGTCGCGCCCTGAGCCGACGCACCCTGAGCCGACGCGCTCTGGGGCGTTGCGGCGGCGCTCGCGGTCTCCGTGGCCGGAGCGGGTGACGGGCTGGGCGTCGCAGCCTGGCTGGCGACAGGGTCGGGCGTGGTGGCGGGCTGGCTCGCCGCCGCGGTCGGCGTCGAGGGCGATGCAAGCTGGGGCGTCGCCGAGTCGGCCGGCGGAGTCGCTGAGGTGGTCGCCGGCATGGAGGGCGTCGCCGGAGGCGTGACCTGGGCCATGGCCGAGCCGGCGCCGATGAGCGCCATGGCGGCGGTCGCGATCAGGAGGCGTTTCATAGGGGGTCTCTCCGTGATTGGTCTCCCCGACCCCCTCCGAACGCCGCACAACCGCGCTTGTTCACGGCTCCGCTTGCTCCGTGGGCGATCAATGAACCGTGATGCGTACCCTCGCCCTGGCCCGGCGCCCCTCCGCGTCGGTCACCTCGAGACGGTAGAAGCCCGGCGCGTCCGGCTTCCAGACCGCCTGCCCGGCGGCGTCGGTCGCCAAAGGTCGCCCCTCCACATACCAGCGAAGCCCCTCGCCGCGGGCCGCCAGCGCCAAGCCGCGGGCGCCGGGGCCCAGGCTATCCGCCTCCACCCGCGCGCCGTCCGGCGGAAAGACGAGGCGCGGCCCCGGGGCCGCGTCCTCGCCGGCCAGGACCTGCAGTCCCCCGGGCGCGCCTTTGGGGGCGATGACATGCGCCGCCTCGGGCGCCGGGTGCAGGATGTCGACCACGTCGAACAGCAGGGGCAGGGCGGCCTCGCGGCCGGTCATGCCCGGCCGGGCGCCGCCGTCCGGCCGGCCGGTCCACACCACCACGACGTAGCCGCCGACGATGGCCGCGGCGACGGCGTCGCGAAAGCCGTAGGAGGTGCCGGTCTTGAACGCCACCTTGGCCCCGTCCGCCACCAGGGCGCTCGGCGCCCGGCCCGGCGGGGCCGGGCTTTCGCGCAGGATGTCGACCACCTGCTGCGCCGCCTCGGGCCGCACCAGCCGCACGCCGTCCCCATGCTCGCGCCGCGCGGCGTCGGCCTCGGTCCAGGCGAGCGGTTTGGCCAGCCCGTCGTCGGCCAGCGCGGCGTAGAGCATGGCCACGTCGCGCAGGGTGATCCCCTCGCCGCCGAGCGCCAGCGCCAGGCCGGGGTCGGTCAGGCCGGTGCGCGGGCGGACCAGGCGCGCCCCGGCGGCCGTGAGCCGGGCTTCGAACGCCTCGGGCCCGAGCTTGGCCAGGGTGGCGACGGCCGGCACGTTCAGCGAATTGGCCAGGGCCTCGCGCGCCGTCACCTGGTCATGGAAGCTGCGGTCGAAGTTCTCCGGCGCATAGCCGTCGAAACGGGTCGGCGCGTCCTTCAGCGTGGTGTCGGGCGCGGCGAGTCCCTGGTCGAAGGCCATGGCGTAGATGAACGGCTTCAGCGCCGAGCCCGGCGAGCGCAGCGCGCGGGTCATGTCCATCCAGCCGCCGGGGCGCCCCAGTCCCGCCGAGGCCACGGCGGCGCGGACCGCCCTGGTCTTCACGTCCACCACCAGGATGGCGGCCGAGGAGGCTTCGCCCTGCTTTTCCGCCATCGCCGCGGCCAAGGGCTCGAGCCGGCGCTGCAGCACCGCGTCGAGGGTCGACATCACGGTCGGCTGACCCGGCGGCGCATGCCGGGCCAGCTCGCCCGAGACCTGCCAGGCCAGGCCGGGGAACGGATTGCGCGCACGCGGCAGAGGCTCCGCGTCGGCGTTCGCCGCCGCTTCGGGCGTGATCATCCGGAGGCGGACGAGCTTGCGCAACACCTGCGCCCGCGCGTGGCGCGCGGCCTCGGGATGCCGGTCTGGCCGGCGCGCCTCCGGCGACTGCGGCAGGGCGATCAGCAGGGCCTGCTCCCCGTCGGTCAGGCTCGACGGCTCATGGCCGAACCAGGCCAGGGAGGCGGCGCGCACGCCCTCGAGCGACCCGCCGTAGGGCGCGAGGGTGAGATAGAGGGCCAGGATCTGCCGCTTGGAGTAGCGCGCCTCGAGCTGGACGGCGCGCACCGCCTGGAAGGCTTTGGCGGCCAGGGTGCGGGGCCGGGGCTCCAGCCGCCGCGCCGCCTGCATGGTCAGGGTCGAGCCGCCCGAGGTGATCCGCCGGTGAACCAGGTCGCCGGCCGCGGCGCGCAGGATCGAGACCGGATCGACGCCGGGATGCAGCCCGAACCGCGCGTCCTCCACCGCCAGCACTCGCTGCACGAACACCGGATCAGTGCGGTCGAGGTCGTCCCGGATCCGCCAGCGGCCATGCTCCACCGGCAGGGCGCGCAGCCAGGCGCCGCCCCGGTCCAGCACCACGGGCGAGGACCGCTGCGCCTTGCCGAGGTCCGGCGGCAACACCGTGTCGAGGCCGAACAGCAGCACCTCGACGGCGAGGACGGCGATCAGACCGAGCGTCAGCCCCCGAACGAACCCGTTCACGGCCCCGCGGCGATCTTCGCTCGGCCGGCGGCGGAGCGGGCGGCGACGGCCGGATGGTACATGTCGCGCGCCTCGACCCCAGGCAGGAAAAAGTCGCCCGGGGTGGTCGCGCGCGCCACGTAGGCGACGGCGAAGCTCTTGTTTCCGGGCAGGCTCAGCGAGGCGACATAGCGGTCGTCACGGGCCTCCTGCACGCTGACCTCAGTGAGGGCGCCCAGGAACCTGAACGGCCCTCCGGCCTGATCCTTCTGGGTCGACGCCCCGTCCTGCGGGCCCAGCACGGTCTCCACCTCGAAGCCGGCGGGCAGGGCGTCGTCCACCACCGCCATCATCGAGCGGCCCTGCTGCGAGGCGCCGGAGATCAGCACGATCACCCGGTCGCCCTGTTTCAGCGCCGCGGCGCTGGCCGGGACGCCGGTCATGGTGAACAGCCGCTTGGACACGCTCATGCCCGCGCCCATGGCTTGGGGCGCTGCGGTCGGCTGGCCGCGCACGGTCACCGTACGCCACACCACGCCGGTTCCGCGGTTGGTCAGGCGGGCGTCCTGCAGGCGGCCGACCATGAAGCGGCCGTCGGTGAGCCGGTTCACCCCGGCGGTGTCGATCCGCATCGGTCCCGCGGCCTTCAGCATGGCGTGAGCGGCCTGCAGCAGGCGCGCCTCCTCCTGGGTGTTGAGGCGGTCGGGGTCCTTCACCGCGCCGGCCAGCCGGTCTTGCAGCGCATGCGCCACGCCGGGCTCGCCGGCCTCATAGGCCAGCGCGATCACCCCGCCGAGGTCGCGCAGCGGACTCTGATACCAGTCGTCCGCGTCCTTGAAGCCGAGCGCGGCCTGCGCCCGCACGAAACTGTCGTGGGCGCGGGCCCGGTCGCCCGTCAGGGCGAGGCCGGCGCCGACCTGGGCCATGGCCAGGGGCGAGGCCTCGTCCTTGAACTGGACGTCGTGGAACCAGCGCAGCCGGGCCAGGTCGCCCTGACCGCCCTTGGCCATGTCGTAGAGGGCGTAGGCGGCGGCGCGCGACCGCAGCCGCGCGGTGGCCGCCTTGGCGGCGTCCGGCGTGGTGAACCAGGGGCCGGGATAGTCAAGCTTGTAGCCGGAGCTCACATAGCCGTCGGGCCGGGAGATCGACCGCAGGGCGGCCAGAGCCCGGTTCACCGCCTCGTCGGGCATGGGCACGCCCTGGGCCCGCGCCGAAAGCAGGAAGTCGACGGCGTAGGCGCCGAGCCAGCCGTCGGCCTCGCCGTCGCCGGGGCGCCACAGGCCGAAGGCCCCGTCGGTGGACTGCCGGTCGAGCAGCTTGGACACCGCCTCGATCAGGCCGGGAGTCACCCGTTTGGCGCGGGGATCGGACGCCAGTTCGGCGGCGTAGAGCAATGGCCAGGCGGTGGAGACCTGCTGTTCGGTGCAGCCGTAGGGATAGCGGTTCAGAGCGTCGGCGATCGGGCCGGGGTCGAAGCCCTTGAACGGGGAGTAGCTGATGGTCATCGACACCGTGCCCGCCGACAGGCCGTCCAGCAACGCGACCGGCGGGGTGTAGGCCTGCCCCGGCGCCTGGGCGTCGGTGACCGTGCGGGTGACCGGGCCCCAGCCGATGCGGGTCTGCAGCGGATAGGATTTCTGGGTGGCGAAGCCCGGGCCAGCGACGCTGAGATCGACGCGGCCGATCCCGGCCACGGTGGGTGCGTTCAGCGGCGTCCGCTCCACCACCCGCTGGCCGAGGGCCAGCTGATAGAGCTTCTCGAACGGCGCCATCAGGCCGCCGGCCCCGGCGATCTTCGCCGTATAGCCGCCGGGCCGGCCCTCCACATTGTGCAGCTCGAGCGTGGCGGAGGCCTGATCGCCGGGGGCCAGGAACCGCGGCGTGGCCAGATCGGCCACCACCGCCTGGCGCACGGTCATCTTCGATGCGCCCGAGCCGACGGCGTTGTCGGTCCAGGCCACGGCCATCAGCCGCAGTTCGCCGTTGAAGTCGGCGGCGGGCAGACGGATCGTCGCCTTGCCGTCGGCGCCGGTGGTCACCACCCCGGACCACAGGGCCACGGTCTTGATCGGCACCACCGACAGACCCTGGCCGCCGATCTCGTCGGCGCCGTAGTTCAGCGCCGCCGGCGCGCCGAGGTTGGGATCGAGCAGCCGACCGTAGTCGTCGCGATAATCGAGCGTCAGCGCCCGCTTGCCGAAGTACCATTTCACCGGGTCGGGATTGGCCTGGTGGGTGATGCGCAGAATCCCCTCGTCCACCGCGGCCACGGTCACGTGCGCGTGCTGGCCGAAACCCAGGCCCTGCACGGAAACGGGGATGGTCACCTGGGCCTTGCTGTCGAGCTTGGGCGGCGCGCCGAGCGCCACGGTCAGCTTGCGGCCCTTGGGGTCGAGCGGGATGTAGATCAGGCCGAGCGCCCGGCGCGGCTTGGGCGTCACCGAGGGGTCGCGCGGCTGGATCACGCTGACCAGCACGTAGGCCCCGCCGTTCCAGGCCGCCGAGGTCTTCAGCTTCACCGTCGCCCCGTCCTTGCCGACTGACAGGGTCTTGAAGTCGATCACCCGGTCGGTGGCCACCGCCACCTGGGCCTCGCCGGCGTAGGGCGCCTGCAGGTGAAGCGTGACGGTGTCGCCCTGCACATAGGACCCTGTCCCCGCCGACACGCGCACCGTGTCCGGCGCCTCGGCGTCGGTGGCCGCGTCGCCCCAGCCGGGGGCGATGCGGATCACGGTCCGTGCGCCGGTCCTGGCTTCGGTCAGCTCCAGCCGGTAGTCGCCCCACGGCAGGCGGCGGGTCAGGCGCGCGGGCTGACCGGCGCCGATGTCGAGCACGCCGGCGACGATGCTCTTGTCGCGCGCATTGCGCCGCCAGCTCCAGCGGCCGTCCTTCTGATACCAGTCATAGGTCCAGTTCTCGGCGATCAGATTATAGCTGACGCCCTGCGCTGCCACGCGCCGGCCCGAGGCGTCGACGGCGACGATGTCGAACATCTGGGTCGGGCTGTCGCCGGAGCCGGCCGAGGCGGTCTTCACCCCGAGATAGAGCGGCTTGGTGCGGATCTTCAGCTCGGCGCTCTCGCGCACGGGCCGCCCGCCAGGCTCGAACACCGAGGCGGTGACCGAGGCGGCGAGGGGCACGGCGGTATCGCCGGCCTTGGCGGCGTCGAAGCTCAGGACGGCATGGCCCTGGCCGTCGGTCACGGTCGAGCCCAGCTCCTCGAACTTCTCGTCGAAGGGGGCCTTCTGATCGCCCCACTTGTAGTCCTTCAGCGCCGGGAAGGGGTCCGCGTCGATCCGGATGCGCGCCTCGCCCTGGGTCTGCAGGCCGGCGCCGGTGGCGCCGTAGAGGAAGCGGGCGGTCACATCCACCTTGCGCACCTCGGCGGCGGCGACGGGCGTCGCGGCCCTGCCGTCGATCTTCACGTCGAGCCGCTGGGGCGCGAAGTCCTCGACCTGGAAGTCGACCTCGCCGGCGGGCGTGTCGGAGCCGTCCATCTCCAGCGTCGCGCGCCAGCGCCCGTGCGGCGCGCTCTTGGGCAGGATCACGTCCTGGGCCACGGCGCCGTCCGCCACCTTGTCGAAGCGGACCTTCTGGTACTCGACGCCGGAGGGCCGGCGGATGACCAGGGCGCCCTTGCGGTCCTTGACCGCCTTGGCCAGCCGGTCGCGGACCAGCGACACCAAGTGGACGATCTCGCCCGGGCGATAAATCCCGCGGTCGGCGTAGAGATAGGCGTCGACCTCGCCCGTGGCCGTGCGGCCCTGCACCGGCTGGTGCGACAGGTCGACCGGCGAGCGGTCGAGGTCGAGGGCGGTGAAATCCACCTTGGGGCCGTAGGCCATGACCATCTTGGCGTGCTGCGAGCCTTCGCCGGCCAGCAGCGCCTTGTCGAAGTGCACGCGGCCGTCGGCGTCGGAACTGGCGTTGGCCAGGGTCTCGCCGTCGCGCGCGGTCAGCTGCAGGCGGACGCCCGGCATGACCTTGGCGCTGTTCAGCGAGCGGACCACCACGTCCAGCCCGTCCGAGCCCTGGTAAGCCACCAGCGCCATGTCGGTGAACAGAATCCAGCGCCGCGCCGTCGCGGGACGGTCGTTGTCCGAGCGCGCCTTGTCCTTGCCGAGCTTGACGTCGCGGCCGCCGGAGACGTCCTGCGCCTTGATCACATAGGCGCCGGGCGGCATGTCCTTCAGCACGCTGCCGAGCGGGAAGACGGTGGTGGCGGTCTGGGCCGCCGGCCCCTTCACCGGCAAGGCGCCCTTCCACACCATCCGGCCTTCCTGTTCGGCGCCGGTCTCGTCGTAGCTGTAGCCGCCGTCCGGGGTCGGATCCGGGGCATTGATCTCCTGGCGGACCAGGTTGCGGTCGGGCACCCGCCAGACCTCGACGCCGATCTTGGCCACGTTGACGCTCTGGATGCCGACGCCGTCGGACTCCTCGCGCGGCAGAATCACCCCTTCGCCGGCGAAGGCGATCGACGGCGGCTTGTCGCCGAAGGTGAAGTCGACGTCGGCGTTCTCGCTCAGGGTCTCGCCGGTGCGGGCGCGAAGGCCCTTCAAGAGGGTGAAGCGGTGGCTGTCGAAGCCGGTCCCGGCGATGCACAGCTCGTCCCCGCGCACCGATACGGCCGGAGCGTGACCGAGGTCGGGCTGGACCTGCACGAAGTCGCCGTAGGATCTCGACGGATCGAGCTCGCGGGTCATGCGGACGCAGGCCAGGGGCTGGGTCTGGCTGGTGTCGATCCGGGTGGTCCAGACCGCGAACCCGTCAGGCTTGGGGACGGCGGGCCTGACCGCGCCGGCGGCGCGCGGCTTGCCGAACAAGGGCCAGTCGAACCCCTGCTCGGGGGCGGCGCCCGGCGGCCGGCTCGGCGACATCTTGCCGATGACGACGCCCGCGCCGAACGCCACGACGACGCCCGCGACCACCGCCGCGATCGCCGCCCGCGAAAACCCCCCCGCCATGTCCATGATCTCCGCCGGTCGAGCCTTTACCGGCGTGGAAAGGGAGCCAGAGCGCCGGCGGGCCGTCAATCGACGGCGGGCTCGCAAACGCCTTAAATTAAAGACAAAAAGCGCCCCTTGGCGCAAAGCTGGCCGGGTTGCGGGCCCAGCGTGGCCGTTCGTAAATCTCGCAGGATTGAAACCAGGTTGGCCTCGGCGCGAACTGGGGTCAGACTGCACTGCATCGGAGGGCGTCATGAGCGAACTTGCGGCGGAAGACGCGGCCGTCACCGCGTCGGCGATCGCGGAGCCCCGGACCCGGCTGATCTATCGCCACACCCTGTGGGTACGCAGTTGGCACTGGATCAACGCCCTGTCGCTGCTGCTCCTGTTGCTGAGCGGCCTGCAGATCTTCAACGCCGACCCGCAGCTCAGCTGGGGCATGACCACCAACTTCGACCATCCACTCGTGTCGATCGATTCCGCTGGCGACGGCCCGCGGATGCGCGGCGTGACCACCGTGTTCGGCCACCCGTTCGACACCACCGGCGTGCTGGGCGCCTCCAAGGGCGCGGACGGCCAGCCCGAGGACCGGGCCTTCCCCCGCTGGGCCACCATCCCCAGCCTGCGCGACCTCGGCGCCGGCCGGCACTGGCACTTCCTGTTCGCGTGGATCTTCGTGCTGAACGGCGCCTTCTTCGTCGCCTACACGCTTTGGAGCCGGCATCTGAAACGCGACCTCTGGCCCACGGTCGAAGACCTCAAATCCATCCCCGCCTCGATCTGGGAGCACATCCGGTTGAAGCATGCGGAGGGCGAGGCGGCGACACGCTACAATGTGCTGCAGAAGCTGGCCTATCTGGTGGTGCTGTACGGCCTTCTGCCGCTGATGCTGCTGACCGGCCTCACCATGTCGCCGGGCATGGACGCGGCCTTTCCGGGCCTGCTCTGGGTGTTCGGCGGCCGGCAATCGGCGCGGACGATTCACTTCCTGTCCGCGTCGTCCATCGTCATCTTCTTCCTGATCCATATCTTCGAGGTGTTCGCCGCAGGCCTGTTCAACGAGATGCGCTCGATCGTGACCGGCTATTTCGCCGTCAAGACGACGGCGCCCGCACGGGTCGCCTCAGAAGGAGCCGGTGAATGATCCGCTCGATGTTCAACCGCCGCCGGGTCGCGGCGCTGATCGCCGCATCGGGCGCGGCCGCCCTCGGCGCCTGCGACCAGATCGCCGACGACGACAAGGTCGCGCGCGCGGTCGGCTCGGCGGAGGTGCTGACGCGCAAGGCGCAGCGCCTGATCCTGTCGCCGGGTCAGCTTGCGCCCGAGTACAAGGAAAGCGAAATCTCCAGGTTCTTCAAGCCGAACGGCTCGACCGATCCGGACAGCGACGCCTACGTCGCCCTCAGGGACGCCGGTTTCAGGGACTGGAAGCTCGAGGTGGCCGGTCTGGTCGAACACCCGCTGTCGCTCTCGCTCGACCAGCTCCGCGCGCTGCCTTCGCGCACGCAGATCACCCGGCACGACTGCGTGGAGGGCTGGAGCTGCATCGGCAAGTGGAAGGGGGCCAAGCTTGGCGACCTGCTGGCCCGGGCGAAGCTGAAGCCGCAGGCGAAGTACATCGTCTTCCATTGCGCCGACAGCCTGGGCGACGCCGGCGACGGCTCTGACGACTATTACGAAAGCATCGGCCTGGCCGACGCCTTCCACCCGCAGACCATCCTCGCCTACGACATGAACGACGCGCCGCTGGAGGTGCCGCACGGGGCGCCGATCCGCCTGCGCGTCGAGCGTCACCTCGGTTACAAGCAGGCCAAGTACGTGATGAAGCTCGAGGCGGTCGCCAGCCTCGACCATCTGCACGGCGGTCACGGCGGCTATTGGGAGGATCGCGGCTACGAGTGGTACGGCGGGATCTGAGACCCGGCCGGCCGCGGGGACGCGATCGCATCACCTTTGTTCACGCTGGCGCGTTATGCATCGGCAAGGCGTGCGCCCCCGCGATCGCCGGTAGGACGTCATGGCCTGGCTTCGACGAAAAACCAAGGCGCTCCCCATCGCGGCGTCCGCGCCGATGGGCGAGGTCGTCTACGCCATCGGCGACGTTCACGGTCGCGCCGATCTGCTCGCCGCTCTGCTGGAGTAGATCGGGACCGACGCGGCCAGCCGTCCGGACCTGCGGCCCCGCCTCGTCATGCTGGGCGACTATGTCGACCGGGGCGCGGAATCGCGACGCGTCATTGAGATGTTGGTCGAGCTGCAGAAGAGCGGCGGCCACGGGCGGCTCACAGCGCTTCGCGGCAATCACGAATCAGCCATGCTCGACTTCCTGGAGCGACCCAGGACCGGCTCCACCTGGTGCGAGTACGGCGGCCGCGACACCCTGCTGTCCTATGGGGTCGTCGCCCCACACACCCGCAAGCCGGAGGACTGGATCGCGGCGCGCGACGCCTTGCGCCTGGCCCTGCCCGCCGACCACCTGCGGTTCCTGAGCGAACTGCAGCCCTTCGCGGAGATCGGCGACTACCTGTTCGTCCATGCGGGCTTTCGCCCCAACACGCCGCTGGCGCAGCAGGTGGACGAGGACATGCTGTGGATCCGCGAGGCGTTTCTCGATGCGCCCCCATGGCTGCCGCAGATGATCGTGCACGGCCACACGCCCTTCGCCGAGCCGTCCGAGGGGCCGGGCCGGATCGATATCGATACCGGC
The DNA here is from genome assembly GCA_903837135.1 of uncultured Caulobacterales bacterium. Classification (GTDB taxonomy): domain Bacteria; phylum Pseudomonadota; class Alphaproteobacteria; order Caulobacterales; family Caulobacteraceae; genus CAIOYC01. Next base: position 39,980 of record CAILTK010000072.1, on the reverse strand, counting down.
GCCTATGCGACCGGCGTCCTCACCGCGCTCCGGCTCGAGGGCGACCAGCGCGGCTATATCCAGACCCGCCCCTGACGGAGGCGTCGGCCGGCGTGCGCGGCGAGAGGCCGGCTGATCGATTGGCTTGCCGTATCGACAAGCTTGTGGGAGCGCGGTCAAACGGGTATACAGACATATGCTCAATCGTAGCATAAGGGTTGGCGGCGGAGGCCAGCACGCATGAGCGCCGCCTTCTTCGATCCGGCCACGCACAACTTCCTGCGCGTCGGCGTGTGCACGCCGAGGGTGAGGCCCGCCGATGTGCGCGCGAACGGCGCGCAGACCCTGCAGATGATCCGCGAGGGCGCGGCCGCGGGATGCTCCGTCCTGTTGTTCCCCGAGCTCGGCCTCTCGGCCTACGCCATCGACGACCTATTGCTGCAGGCCACCCTGCTCGACGCGGTGGAGGCCGAGATCGCCCTCCTCGCCGCGGCGACCGCGGACCTCGACGTGCTGGTGGCGCTGGGCGCGCCGGTTCGCGCGGGGAGCCTGCTCTACAACACCGCCGTCCTGCTGCACCGCGGCCGGATCCTGGGCGTCGTCCCCAAGAGTTTCCTGCCGAACTACCGGGAGTTCTACGAGCGGCGCTGGTTCGCGCCCGGCGCCGGCGTCGTCGGCGAAAGCCTGACCTTGGCCGGCCAGTCCGTCCCGTTCGGCGCCGACCTTCTGTTCCGCGCCGAAGGCGGCGTGCCGTTCGTGGCGCACGCGGAGATCTGCGAGGACGTATGGACGCCGCAGCCGCCGTCGGGCCGCGCGGCCCTGCACGGCGCCGAAGTGCTGCTGAACCTGTCGGCCTCCAACATCACCATCGGCAAGGCCGAGATGCGCCGCCTGCTGTGTGGTTCACAGTCCGCCCGCTGCCTCGCGGCCTACGCCTATTCGGCCGCCGGACCCGGGGAGTCGACCACCGACCTGGCCTGGGACGGTCACGCCGCCGTCTACGAGCTTGGCGACCGGTTGGCCGAGACCGAACGCTTTCCCGCGGGCAGCGTGATGATCGTCGCCGATGTCGACCTCGACCGCATCCGGGCCGAGCGCCTGCGCACCTCCTCCTTCGCCGACGCCGCCAAGGCGGACAGGGGGCCGGCCTTCCGCACCATCGCCTTCGACCAGGCGCCGCCGCCGGCCGACGCGCGCGGAGGGCTCGTCCGTGGGGTCGAGCGCTATCCCTACGTGCCGGCCGATCCGGAACAGCTGTTCGCCAATTGCCATGAGGCCTGGAACATCCAGGTGCAGGGGCTGACCGAGCGGTTGCGCTCCACCGGCCTGTCCAAGCTGGTGATCGGCGTGTCCGGCGGCCTCGACTCCACCCAGGCGCTGATCGTCGCGGTCAAGGCCATGGACCGGCTCGGCCACCGGCGCGCCAACGTGATGGCCTACACCCTGCCCGGCTTCGCCACCTCCGAGGGCACCAGGGCCTCGGCCTGGGCGCTGATGAAGGGGCTCGGCGTGTCGGCCCAGGAGCTCGACATCCGTCCCCTGGCCCTGCAGATGCTGAAGGACCTCGGGCATCCGGCGGCGGACGGGGCGCCCGTCTACGACATCACCTACGAGAACGTGCAGGCGGGCCTGCGCACCGACCTCTTGTTCCGGCTCGCCAACCAGCACGGGGGTCTGGTGGTCGGCACCGGCGACCTGTCCGAACTCGGCCTCGGCTGGGCCACCTATGGCGTCGGCGACCAGATGAGCCACTACAACCCCAACGCCGGGGTCTCCAAGACGCTGATCCAGCACCTGATCCGCTTCGCCGCCGAGCATGGCGGCTTCGGCGACGCGGTCGCCCTGACGTTGAAGACCGTGCTGGCCGCCGAGATCTCCCCCGAGCTGATCCCCGCCGCGGACGGCAAGGGCCAGTCGACCGAGGCCTCGGTGGGCCCCTACGCCCTGCAGGACTTCAACCTGTTCTATCTGACGCGCTATGGCTTCACCCCGTCCAAGATCGCCTTCCTGGCCTGGACCGCGTGGAGCGACGCCGACGCCGGCCGCTGGCCGCCGGGGATCGCCGAGGCCGACCGGCGCGCCTACGACCTGCCGACCATCAAGCGCTGGATGGCCCTGTTCCTGAAGCGGTTCTTCGCCAACCAGTTCAAGCGCTCGGCCCTGCCCAACGGGCCCAAGATCTCCTCCGGCGGGTCGTTGTCGCCGCGCGGCGACTGGCGCATGCCGTCCGACGCTGCGGCTGCTGCATGGCTGGCCGAACTCGAGGCCAACGTTCCGGACTAGCCGCCGGTTTGCCCCCGGCCGCGCGCCTGGATCGCCTCCCGGATCCGCGCTACCGATTCGGCGGTCACACCGGTGTTGCCGGCGAGGGTGCGCGCGCGCTCCAGGGCCATGGCCTCGCCGAACGGCAGGTCGAAGCCGTCGTCGATCAGGGCCTTGTAGCGGCCCACCATGCCGGCGTCGCACGAGGCGATGTCGGCGGCCAGCATCCGCGCCGTCGGCAAAAGTCGGTCCGGCTCGACCACGCTGTTGACGAGGCCCCACGCCAGGGCGGTCTGCGCGTCGATGTAGGCGCCGCTGAACGACATCTGCTTGGCGCGGGAGATCCCGATCAGCCGCGACAGCCGCTGCGACAGGCCCCAGCCGGGGATGACGCCGACCCGCACATGGGTGTCGGCGAAGCGGGCGTTGCTGGAGGCCAAGAGGATGTCGCAGGCGAGGGCGAGTTCGAAGCCGCCGGTCACCGCCACGCCGTTTATGGCGGCGATGACGGGCTTGGGGCAGGCGTCCAGCGCCCGCACAGGATCCTTGCGCGGCGTGTCGTCGGCCCCCTGCGCCAGACCGAACGCGGCGACCTCCTTCAGGTCCAGGCCCGCGCTGAAGGCCCGGTCGCCGGCGCCGGTCAGGATCAGCACGCGCACGGCGTCGTCGGCCGAAGCCGCCTCGATCGCCTCGGCCAGGGCGGTCTGCAGGGCGCGCGAGAGGGCGTTCCTCTGTTCCGGCCGGTTCAGGGTCAGCACGGCGACGCCGCCGGCCGTCTCGATCTTCACCAGGGCCATGATCCTCGTCCCGTCCTGCGCCAGGACGGTGTAGCGTCGGCGGCGGCGCGGACGCAAACGGCGCGGCCTTGACTGCCGCGACGATACGGGCCGATGGCGAATGGATCGCAACGGAAAAGAGGGACTGGGATGAGCGCGTTCAGGGACGATCTTCTGGCCGGCAAGACGGCCTTCATCGCCGGCGGCACGAGCGGTATCAACCTCGGCATCGCCAAACGCTTCGCCGAGCTCGGGGCCAAGGTCGCGGTGGCCGGCCGCAACCCGGACAAGGCGGCCAAGGCGGCCGAGGAGATCGGGCGCGGCGCCCGTGGGTATTCCTGCGACGTCCGCGACTACGCCGCCACCCGCACGGTGATGGAGCAGGTGGTGGAGGCCTTCGGCCGGCTCGACATCGTCATCTCCGGCGCCGCCGGCAACTTCCTCGCCCCCGCCCTCGGCATGTCGGCCAACGCCTTCCGCACCGTTGTGGACATCGATCTCGACGGCACCTTCAACGTCTTCCGTGGCTGCTATGACCTGCTGCAAAAGCCCGGCGCCTCGCTGATCGCCATCACCGCACCGCAGGCGGTCAATCCGATGATGCTGCAGATCCACGCCTGCGCCGCCAAGGCGGGGATCAACCAGGTGATCCGGGTGCTGGCCATGGAGTGGGGCCCGGACGGCGTGCGGGTGAACGGCATCTCGCCGGGACCGATCGCCGGCACCGAGGGTATGGCCCGGCTCAGCCCCGACGAAGAGGCCAGCGCCCGCAGCAAGGGCCGCATCGCCCTGCGCCGCTGGGGCGAGATCGGCGAGGTGGCCGAAAGCGCCGTCTTCCTGTGCTCGGAGAGCGCCGCCTACGTGACCGGAACCATCCTCGACTGCGACGGCGGCTCCCAGCTCGGCGACGCCGGCGGCCAGGGCCTCGGCTGAGGCTTGCGAGGCTCGCCCCTTGAGCCGCCCGCCTTGTCGGCTTATCTCCCCCGGGCCGCAGAGCGGCCGGATCGGGTGGGCCCGGCCGCGGGGGACCTAGGATGGGCGACTGCGACGTGGATCACCGCCCGCTCGACATGGAGGCCCTGGCCGGCTCCCTGGCCCAGGGGTGCAAGCCCGCGTCGGAGTGGCGTATCGGCGCCGAGCACGAGAAGTTCGGCTTCCGTCCCGACACCCTGGCGGGCATCCCCTATGAGGGCGACAACGGCATCGAGGCCCTGCTGAACGGCCTTCGCGCCTACGGCTGGACGCCGGTGATGGAGGATCGCGAAGACGGCGGCCAGACCATGATCGGGCTCGAGCGCACCAACGCCGACGGCGGGATCGCCAACATCTCGCTGGAGCCCGGCGGCCAGTTCGAACTCTCCGGCGCGCCGCTGCGCACCCTGCACGAGATCTGCGCCGAGACCACCCGCCACCTGACCGAGACCAAGCAGGTCGCCGACCAGCTCGACATCGGCTTCCTCGGCATGGGCTTCACCCCGCTTCTGCGCCGCGACCAGGTGCCGATCATGCCCAAGGGCCGCTACAAGATCATGCGCGCCTATATGCCCAAGGTCGGCGGCCTCGGGCTCGACATGATGCTGCGCACCTGCACCGTGCAGGCCAATCTCGACTTCAAGTCCGAAGCCGACATGATCAAGAAGTTCCGCGTGTCGCTGGCCCTGCAACCGGTGGCCACAGCTCTGTTCGCCAATTCGCCGTTCATCGAGGGCGAGCCCACCGGCTGGGTTTCGTCGCGCGCCCGGGTGTGGACCGACACCGACCCCGACCGCACCGGCCTGCTGGACTTCGTGTTCGAGGACGGCTTCGGCTTCGAGCGCTACGCCGCCTACGCGCTCGACGTGCCGATGTATTTCGTCAAGCGCAACGGGCTTTACATCGACGCCTCCGGCCAGTCGTTCCGCGCCTTCGTCGACGGCAGGCTTCCCGCCCTGCCGGGCGAGCGGGCCACGCTGAAGGACTGGTCGGACCATCTGACCACCCTGTTCCCCGAGGTGCGGCTGAAGACCTACCTCGAGATGCGCGGCGCCGACTGCGGCCCGCAGGCCTCGATCTGCGCCCTGCCGGCCCTTTGGGGCGGGGTCTTCTACGACGACGCCGCGCTCGAGGCCGCGTGGGACCTCTGCAAATCGTGGACGTCCGAGCAGAAGCGCGCCTTGCGCGTGGACGCCGCCCGCATCGGCCTCAAGGCCGAGATCGACGGCCGATCGCTCAAGGACGTGGCCGCAGACATGGTCGCCATCGCCAAGGCGGGTCTGAAGGCGCGCGCCAACTTCAACGGCGGCATGATCGACGAGACCACCTTCCTGACCGGCCTGGAGGAGATCGCCGACAGCGGCCTGACCCCCGCCGACCGCCTCCTGGAGCTCTACCACGGGCCTTGGGGCGGAAGGGTCGAGCCGGTCTTCGACTATCTGGCCTATTGATGGCCGTCACGGAGCACACCGCGCTGACCGAGGGCGACATCGCCAGCCTCGACATGGCGCGGAACTGGGTGCGGGGCCACTTCACCGAAGACGCCGACGTCCGCTACGCCCCTCTCGAGGGCAAGCTCGGCGTGCTCGACGGCATTCTCCAGAACCAGTGGGTCGGCCCGGCCGAAACCAACAAGCTGCAATGGATGGGAGTCGCGCTCGGCGATGCGCTCGCCCAGAAATTGATGCTGGACTGGGTCGTGGTCGACGACGAACACGGACGGACGATCTCGTTGCACTGGCCGGGCACCAAGATCTACTGCCATCCTCTGACGATGATCTCCAAGCGGGTGGAGAAGGGCGACACCGTCGATGTCCACGAACTGTTCGACCTCGTGTGTGAACGGTTGAGCGAGATGGCCTTTTCCGCGAAGTAGGATTGAGCGCCGGACGGCAGAGGGGGGGAGCCGATATGTCAGGCAGGATCCGCGTCGGGATCGGCGGATGGACCTATGAACCCTGGCGGGACGGCGTGTTCTTCCCGGAGAAATGGCCGGAGAAGCGCGAGCTCGAGTACGCGTCGCGAAAGATGACCGCGATCGAGGTCAACGGCACCTACTACTCCGGCTTCAAGCCGCCGACCTTCGCCAAATGGCGAGATCAGACGCCGGACGGGTTCGTCTTCACGCTCAAGGCGTCGCGGTTCTGCACCAACCGCAAGGTGCTGGCGACGGCGGAGGAGTCGATCGGCAGGTTCGTCACCCAGGGCATCACCGAACTCGGCGACAAGCTCGGGCCGATCCTCTGGCAGTTCATGGCCACCAAGAAATTCGACCCGGAGGACTTCCGCGCCTTCCTCGCGCTTCTGCCGCCCCAGCAGGACGGCCTTGCCTTGCGCCATGCGGTCGAGGTGCGCCACGAGAGCTTCATCCATCCCGACTTCGTGAAGATGTGCCGCGCGGCCGGGGTGGCCATCGTCTTCGCCGACAGCGGCAAGTATCCGGCCCTGGCCGACCTCACTGGCGACTTCGTCTACGCGCGGCTCGAGGACGCCAAGGCGGAGGTCGAAACGGGCTATACGGCCGACGAACTCGACCGCTGGGCCAGGGTCGCGAGAAGCTGGGCCGAGGGCCATCAGCCCGACGGCCTGACCTACGCCGACCGCGCCAGCCATACCGGCGGGACGGCTCGCGACGTGTTCGTCTTCATGATCAACGGCGCCAAGGAGCGCGCGCCCGCCGCGGCGATGGCCCTGATCGAGCGGGTGTGACCGGTTTCGGCGCGGCGTAGTTGCGCCACGCCGCGGGCTTCGCCCTGCGTCCCTCCCCATAAAAGGGAGCGTCAGGCTTACACGCTTGGGTCGACCTCGTAGATCCTGACCCTGTCGGGGTAGAAGGCCAGGGCGCCGCGGATCTGCTCCATGGCGGGGTAGGGGTCTTCGTAGCTCCAGGCGACGTTCTCCAGCACCTCGCCGTCGATGGTGGCGGTGTAATAGCTGGCGTCGCCCTTGTAGGGGCAGTTGCTGCTGCGGTCGGTCCGGCCGAAGAAGCCCATCTCGATGTCCTCGCGCGGAATGTACTGCACCGCCGGGTAGTCGGCCTCCTTGAGGGTCAGGGCGGCGGCGCTGTCGGCGATCACATGGCCGTTCACCTCCACACGCACCCGGCGCGGGTTGAGGGCGACGGTGATCGGATGGTCTGGGCCGGGCTGTTTCATGGCGTATGTCCTTCGGATCATGCTCAGGTAGGCGCCCGCGCGGCCGTGACCAGGGGCTCGCCTTGTGAAACGCCGGGGGCCGTGATCCTATCCCGGCAAATCGGAGCGCCGTCGACGCCGCATCGGCCGGCGCGATCAAGGGGGATCCATGCTCGTTCTCGTCGCCGGCCTCATCGTCACGGTACTGACGATGATCCCGGTCATGTTGCAGCTGCGCCAGCACCCGCGCGGGCTGTTCATCCTGTTCTTCGCCGAGATGTGGGAGCGGTTCTCCTACTACGGCATGCGCGGCCTGCTGATCCTCTATCTGACGCAGAAGTTCCTGTTCGACCAGTCGGACGCCGCCGATCACTACGGCGCCTACGTCGCCCTGATGTACCTCATGCCGCTGGTCGGCGGCATTCTCGCCGACCGCTGGCTCGGCACGCGCAAGGCGATCCAGTTCGGCGCCCTGCTCCTGATCCTCGGCCAGCTCGGCCTGGCGGTCGAAGGGCCGGGCGCACGGCAGGTGGTGACCTATCAAGGCCACGACTATTCGGTGGCCGTGCAGGGCCGCATGGCCGACCGCACCACGAAGATCATGGTCGGCGGCCAGGGCTATAGCTTCGAATCGTCGGGCGAGGGCGGCCTCAGGATCAACGGCCTGCCCGCCGGCGCGGTCCTGCCGCCCGTTCTGCCCAAGGGCAGCTACAGCCTGTCGGTGAAGGACCGCAACGACCTGTTCCTCAACCTGTTCTACCTGGCCCTGGCCGCAAACATCATGGGCGTGGGCTACCTGAAGGCCAACATCTCCTCGATCGTCGGCCAGCTCTATCCGCAGGGCGACCCCCGGCGCGATCCGGGCTTCACCCTCTACTATTTCGGCATCAACCTCGGCTCGTTCTGGGCCGGGATCCTGCCGGGCTTCGTGGGGGCGACCGTCGGCTGGTGGGCCGGCTTCGGCCTCGGCGCCCTCGGCATGGCCGCGGGCTTCGTCATGTTCCTGCTCGGCCGCCCGATGCTGCAGGGAGTGGGCGAGCCGCCGGCGCCCGAGCGGCTCAAGCGCCCGACCCTCGGCCCTATCAATCTCGAATGGGTGCTCTATCTTGCGGCCATTCCCGGCATCGTCGTCGCCTATGTGCTGGTCGGCCACAACCAGTGGGTCCAGTCGCTGCTGATCCTGAGCTCGCTGGTCATGCTCGGCTATATCGGTTGGTACATGCTCACCAAGTGCAACCGGGTCGAGCGCGAGCGGCTGGGCCTCGCCTTGGTGCTGATCGCGGGCTCGGTGGTGTTCTGGACCCTGTTCGAACAGGCCGGCACCTCGCTGAATCTGTTCGCCGATTCCAACGTGAATCTCAGCATCGGCGCCTTCGCCATGACCACGGCGCAGACGCAGGCGATCAACCCCGGCTTCATCCTGATCTTCGCCCCGGTGTTCGCCCTGCTCTGGACCTGGCTCGGTCGGCGCAGGCTCGATCCGAACCCGGTCTGGAAGTTCGGCCTGGCGCTGATCCAGGTCGGCGCGGGCTTCCTGCTGCTGGTCTACGGCGCTCACTTCGTCGACGCGGCCTGGCGGGTTCCGCTGATCTTCCTGGTGCTCGCGTACCTGCTGCATACCACCGGCGAACTCTGCCTGTCCCCGGTCGGTCTTTCGGAGGTGACCAAGCTGGCTCCGCCAGTGCTGCTGTCGACCATGGTGGCGGTCTGGTTCCTGTCGATCTCCATCGCCAATTCGGTCGGCGCCGAACTCGCCAAGTTCACCGGCTCGGAAACGGTCGGCGGGCAGGTGCTCGACCGGCACGCCTCGCTGCTGGCGGCCAATCACATCTTCAGCATCATCGGCTGGGTCGCTGTGGGAGTCGGCGCGCTCTACCTCGTGCTGGGGCCCTGGCTGAAACGCTGGTCGAACGGGGTGAACGACGCCGCCAACCATCCGGCCCTGGCCACGGACCACGGCGAGCCGTAGCGCTACAGGGTCTTCCGGACCCGCAGGTAGAGCCGCGGCTGCGACTGCACGGTGCGGAATTCGTTTTCGTCCACGGGCGAGGCGTCGCGCACGCCGTTCCAGATCTGGCGGTAACGGTAGAATTTGAACGGCGCCAGATCGGCGCCTTGGATCACAAAGGTAAGGTCGCGGGTCGGTTTGTAATCCCACTCCACCACGATGAACTGGTTGCCGATATGGTAGTGTTCGACCTCGCCGAGCCGATAATAGGTCTCGCGCCAGCCTTTGTAATAGGTAAAGCTGAAGGTCGACTTCCATTCCGGTACGTCCTGTTCGTAGACGAACTGGATATTGTCCGGACGTTGCCCGGAGATACGGCGATCCACGTGGGTGATCGGGTCCGGCACGGAGGATATCCGCCAGACGGTGGTGGTCTTGAGCAGGCCGCCGTGCACGCCGAGTTTGTCGAGCGGAAGGGTCTCCTCGATATCGAGCTGGTCCGAGGTACCCGAACCGATGTTGCCCGGGCCGTCGACGAGGGGGTGGGTCCCGGCGATCGGCAGATAGTCGTTCACGTCGGAAATCTCTTCGTGCAGACCGGTGACGACGATCGAGCCCTTGCCCCAGAAGCGCTGCTCCACCGCCGCCTCGTACTGCCAATGGTCGTCGGGGCGCAGGTCGGGATTGCCGGCGTTGATCTGACCGTCGGTGCCGAAATCCACGGCGGAGACGAAGTTGGAGAAGTTCAGCTGGCCGACCTTGCGTTCGACCCGCACGCGGACTTCGGTGTTGCTGAGCGGATCCCAGGTCAAAAGCAGGCGCGGCTTGGGGTAGAAGAACGACCGGTTGTTGGTCGCATCGCCGCTCTCGGCGATCTGCGAGTATTCCAGACGCACGCCCGCCTCGAGCCGCAGCTTGGGATCGATCTTCCAGCTGGCCTGGCCGAACACCTCGCCCCGGGTCTCGGTCACCAGGACATTGTCGGAGGGCAGCGGAATTTGTGAGCCGTTGTCGACATAGAGTTCGTGCCCGGCCAGGAAGTTATAGACCGCCTCGCCGCCGCCCTCGAAGGTCAGCGCCGGGCCGGCTTCATAGCGCACCACCGTCCGGCCGATGCTCTCGCCCGATCTCTGGATCTGGTTGTCGAAATAGACGTCGCCGGGCGAGGTCGACCACTCCCGCGTATTGTCGCGCTCGAGGTGCTGCAGGCCGATCAGCTGCAGGTCCCAGGGACCGAACTTCCGTTCGTAGTTGACCCCGATTTCGCCGTCGCGGCCGCGGTTCTTGTCGACGACCACCGTCTGCGGCGGCAGGCCGTAGTCGAGGCCCGAGTGAAAATAGGTCTCCTCGAGCTTCAGGTTGATGCGCAGCACGCCGCCGAGGTCCGGGCCGGAATAGCTGCCGGTGATCCCCACCCCGCCGCCCGCGCCCGAGTTGTGGACGTTCTGGCGGACGGTCGACACGCCGGGGAGCATGGTGTCGAGGGTTCCGTTGCCCACGGAATCGTCGAAGCTCGCGTAGCGCGAGACCTGCGCCTCGAGGTTGCGCGGGCCGATCCGGCTGGTGATCTGCAGCGATCCGCCCGGGACGGTGTGACCGTCGTTCAGGAACAGATTGTCCTGCAGGCTGGCGATGATCTCGGTCTTGTCGCCCTTACGGCGGACCACATTGGCCATCACGGTGCGGCCGTGCATGTCGATTCCCGGCGCTCCGCCGCGGATCAGGTCGATGTGGTCCACGTCGCCGGCGGGAATGCGGCTCAGGATGTTGTCGGTGGTGTCGCTCTTGCTGGCCGGGCGGGCGCCGTCGATCAGGACATTGGACGCGGCGCCGGCGAAGCCGCGCACCTGGTCGCCGGGATCGTACCCGAACCCCGGAAGATGGTTGATCAGATCCAGGGCCGTGGTGGGCTGGTAGGCGGCGAAGAAGGACGGCGGATAGCTGGTGACGCCGGCCCCACCCGACGCGGTCTCCGCCGCCGCGCTCCGGGCCGGCGCGGCCAGCATCAGGCACGGGATCGCCAGCGTGGCGAGCAAGTTGCACTTACGACTGTAAGTCATCCGCGATGGTTGACGTTTGTAAAATCCGACGTCAAGCGGAAACGGCAAGCCCATGAAACACCCCAGAAACCTGAGGCGAACCTGCCCGTCAGAGCCCGTTTCGAGCCAGTTACATTGCGGACATGTAGATTAAATCGGGGACAGCTTCGTAAAGGCGGGCCCGCTCCCGCCAGCCCTACAGGCTGGTGCCGCCGACCGTGAGGCCGCCCATCTTCAGGGAGGGCTGCCCCACCCCCACCGGCACGCTCTGACCCGCCTTGCCGCAGACGCCGACGCCGGGGTCGAAATCAAAGTCGTCGCCGATCATGCTGACCTTGGTCAGGGCCGAGGGGCCGTCGCCGATCAGGGTCGCGCCCTTTACCGGTCGGGTGATTTTGCCGCCCTCGATCAGGTAGGCTTCGGTGCACTGGAACACGAATTTGCCGTTGGTGATGTCCACCTGGCCGCCGCCGAGATGGGCGCAGAACAGGCCGCGCTGGGTCGAGGCGATCATCTCCTCCAGCGTATGGTCGCCGCCGAGCATGGCGGTGTTGGTCATGCGCGGCATCGGCATGTAGGCGTAGGACTGGCGCCGCGCGTTGCCGGTCGCCGCCAGCCCCATCAGCCGCGCCGACTGGCGGTCGTGAATGTAGCCCTTGAGGATGCCGTCCTCGATCAGCACGGTGCGGCCGGTGGGCGTGCCCTCGTCGTCGATGGTCAGCGAGCCGCGCCGGCCCGGGATGGAGCCGTCGTCGATCACCGTCACGCCGGGCGCCGCCACCCGGTCGCCGATCCGGCCGGAGAAGGCCGAGGAGCCCTTGCGGTTGAAATCGCCCTCCAGGCCATGGCCCACCGCCTCGTGCAGCAGCACGCCATTCCAGCCCGGGCCCAGCACCACGTCCATCTCGCCGGCCGGACAGGCCACGGCGTCGAGGTTGACCAGGGCCTGGCGCAAGGCTTCGTCCACCTGTCCCTGCCAGGCCTGAGGCGTGATCCAGGTGTCGAACGAGGCGCGGCCGCCGGCGCCCGAGAAGCCGCCTTCGCGCCGGCCGTCCTTCTCCACCGTCACCGAGACGTTGACCCGCACCAGGGGGCGCACGTCGCGCAGCAGCCGTCCGTCGGCGCGCAGCACCTCGACGATCCGGCGCTCGCCGGCCAGGGTCGCGGTCACCTGCACCACCCGCGGATCGCGGGCGCGGGCGAAGGCGTCGATCTCCTGCAGCAGCGCCACCTTGTCGCCGAACGCCGGGGCGGCCAGGGGGTCGTCCTCGCCGTAGAGCTTGCGGTTGGTGCCGCGCGGGCCTTCGGCGGCCTCGCCCTGATAGCCGCGCTTGGCGAGCGCCGCCGCTTGCGCCGCCCGGCCGATGGCGCCCTGGGAGATCTCGCTGGCGTGGGCGTAGCCCGCGGTCTCGCCGGCCACCACGCGCAGGCCGAAGCCTTCGCCGGTGTCGTAGGTGGCCTGCTTCAGCCGCCCGTCGTCGAACATCAGAAATTCGCTTTCCGATCGCTCGAGGAACAACTCCCCGTCGTCGGCCCCGGCCATGGCCTCGCCCAAGGTCGCCAGGGCGCGGTCGGGCTCGACGCCGGCGGCTTCGAGCAGGGAAGGAGAGGGAGTGAAGGCGTTCATGCGCAGGCGACCTCGAACAACAGCCTCCTAGATCGCAACGCCCGCCCGTCGGGGCAAGGGTCTACCCCGCGCAGCGACGCGGCGCCGCGCCGGCGCTCGCGGAAACTGCGCCGGGCGCCCTGGCGCATTTCCCCGCAAACCGCGATACAAGGCCGACGAACGGGGCGGGAGGACGGTTTGCTGATTCAGCTGTGGCAGGTGGTGATCCTGGCCTTGATCCAGGGCGTCACCGAACTGTTCCCGGTCTCGAGCCTCGGGCACGCGGTGATCCTGCCGGACCTGCTCGGCTGGAACATCCGTCAGGACGACGAGACCTGGCTGCCCTTCCTGGTGGTCATGCACCTCGGCACCGCCATCGCCCTCCTGCTGTATTTCTGGCGCGACTGGTTCGACTTCGCCATGGCCGTATTGGCCAATCGCGGACCGCGCCCGCACGAGGAGCGCCGGCTGTTCTGGCGGGTGGTGGTGGCGACGATCCCCGCCGTCATCGTCGGCGCCGCGCTCGAGAAGGTGCTGCGCCACGTCTTCGCCTCGTCCGAACTGGCCTGCGCCTTCCTGGTGCTGAACGGCGTCATGCTGTTCGTCGCCGACCGGATGAAACGCGCCGAAACCAAGAGCATCGACGCGCTGACCTGGGTCGATGCGATCATCATCGGCCTGATGCAGTGCCTGGCGCTGATCCCCGGCATCTCTCGCTCCGGCTCCACCATGGTCGGCGGCTACCGCGTCGGGCTGAACCATGAGGACGCCGCGCGTTTCTCCTTCCTGACGGCGACGCCGATCATCATCGGCGCCACCGTGTTCGAACTGCCCAAGCTCCTGAAACACCACGCCCAGGTCGGCGGCCACATGCTGCAGAGCTCGGTGATCGCGGGCGCCGTCGCCGGCGTCGCCGCCTTCGTCAGCGTCTGGGTGCTGATGCGCTGGTTCAAGCAGCACGAGGTCAAGGGCTTCACCCCCTTCGCCATCTACTGCATCTTCGCCGGCGCCCTGGCCCTGGCCTGGAAGCTGATGCACTGAGCCGCCTCGTCCTTCGAGGCTCCGCTGCGCCTCGCCCCTCAGGATGAGGCCACTTTTTTGGTCGCTTCAGTAGAAACCCTCATCCTGAGGCGCCCGCGGAGCGGGCCTCGAAGGGCGAAGATTTTGGGCCCGCTACTCCGAAGCCGCCGTCGCGCGGTGGCGGGCTTCCAGCTTCTGGTCGAGGGCGACGAAGTCCTCGACGAACCACAGGTCAGCCCCGCGGTTGGACTCGCGGACCCAGTCGCGCAGCGGCGCGCTCTGCTTCAACTGGCGGGTGATGTCGCCGACGATGGCCAGTTTCAGGCCATAGTTGACCACCTTCTGCGCCACCTCGCCGGCGACGCGGGTGGACAGGGTGAAGAAGTCCTCGGACAGCCGCTCGACCGGCACCGCGATCACGCTGGCCTTCTCGTTGAAGGCTTCGTTGACCAGGTCGGCCGCATCGCGCTCGCCGCCGATCTTCGGCCCGTCGGCCGCGCATTCCAGCACGCGGGTCCCACAGTGTTCGCGGCAATGATCGCCCATGACGGCCTCCCTGGCGGCGCTCGCTATGTCGGACCGGCCGTCCGGATTTGCAACCGGCGACGCCGCCGCTTCAGCAGCCATAGCCAGACGCCCGTGACACCGAGGATGGTCGGCGCGAGACCGGCGGCGAAGGACAGCCAGGTCCATACCGGCCCCAGGCCCTCGCCTTCGTGGGTCTGCCGCATCCAGCGCGAGATCGGATCCCCGCCGCGGGCCGGCTCGGGCGGCGCGGGGGTGACGGCGCCGCTGGCGGCGTCGACCAGCACGGGGGCCTCCGCGCCCGCGAAGGCGATCTTCCACGCCGGGGTCCTGCGGCTGGGCAGGGTGATCACCTGGGCCCGGGCGCCCGGCCGTGCGCTGAGGGCCGCCGCCACGGCCTGATCGATCGAGAACGGGGTGGGGGCGTCGCCACGATCGCGGCTCCGGCGTTCACCGGGGGGGCGCCCGCCCCCGCCTCCGGCGCGATCGGCGTCACCCATTCGCACCGCGGGCGGCGGCGCGCCGAACAGGGCGTGGCTCTGCTGCGGGAAGGCGATGTAGACTCCGGTCAACGACAGCAGCAGCAGGGGCAGGCACAGCCAGAACCCCACCAGATGATGCAGGTTGTCGGTGAACAGCGGCGACCGGCGCCAGCGGAAGGCGCGGCTCCACCAGCCCCGCTCCATCGCCCCGCGCGGAAACCACAGCCAAAGGCCGGTCAGGCACGAGACGGCCATGGCGACCCCCAGCCAGCCGACGATCAGCCGGCCCACGCCGGGTCCGGATCCGGGCGCCGGAGGGATCGCCAGAGCCCCGTGCAGACGGTGGATCAGGCCCATCGGCCCGCCGCGCGGGTCGCCCACATCGAGCACGCGGGCGTCGCGGGGGTCGAGCCAGGCGGTGAGGCTGGCCGCCGGCCGGCCCTGGCCGGCGGCGGATCCGCTTCGCCCGGTGACCGTCACCGGGTCTTGCGGCTGCATCGGCAATCTGACCTCGAGCGGCCTGATCTCGACGGGGTTGTCCCGCTCGCCGAACGCCTGGCGTGCGGCGGCGAGATAGGCCGACGCCGGAAGGTCGGCGGGCGCGCCCGAGGTGGCGTAGCGCTGCGGCGCCAGCGCCCGGCCCAGCGGCTGGCTGAACACCAGGGCCGAGCCGCTGAGGCCCAGCGGAATCATCAGCACCACGAGGCCGATCCCCAGCCACAGGTGCAGCTGGAACCAGATCTTGCGCAAGGTGCGCAGGGGCCCGTCGGCCATGGGTCATCTCCTCATTCGAAGACGTCGCCTACATTTGTTGAGAATGAGTTGCAACAGCGGTCGCAATTTGATAGATGCGTTTGGGTCGCAATCGCCTGAGCGCGGAGTCGGGTCGTGTACGTCTGCAATTGCAACGGAATCCGGGAGCGCGACTGCCGCGCCGCCATCGACCACGGCGCCCGCCGTCCGGCCGATATCTTCCGCCATTGCCAAGCGGAGGCCCAATGCGCCAAATGCGTCTGCGACATGCGGCGGATGATCCAGGAGCAGGATCAGGCCATGAAGCTCGCGGCGGAATAACCACAACCTCTAAAGGAGGGGCCAATGCGCGGCGACCCGGCGATCATCAGGCTCCTGAACGCAGTGCTCACCAATGAGCTGACCGCGGTCAACCAGTACTTCCTGCACGCGCGGATGTATCAGAACTGGGGGTTCGCCCGGCTCGGCAAGATCACCTACGACGAATCGATCGGCGAGATGAAGCACGCCGACAAGCTGATCAAGCGGGTGCTGTTCCTCGACGGCCTGCCCAACCTGCAGGACCTGCACAAGCTGTCGATCGGCGAGGCCGTACCGGAATGCCTCGAGGCCGACCTGGCCCTTGAGCTCGGCGGCCGCGCCACCCTGGTCGAGGGCGTCCGCCAGTGCGAGCAGGCCGAGGACTACGTCTCGCGCGAAATGCTCAAGGAGATCCTGGTCGACACCGAGGAGCACATCGACTTCCTCGAGACCCAGCTGCTGCTGCTGCGCTCGCTCGGCGAGGCCAACTACCTCCAGTCGGCCCTGGGCGAACTCTCCAACCACGGCGACGACGCCGCGGGGGGATAGACGGGGCCGCCCTGTCGTTGGCTTCGCCGCCCTTCGGGTCGGGGCCCGCTGCGCGGGCGCCTCAGGATGAGGCCTACTGTTGCGACGATCCTGTAGAAGGTCTCAGAACATCACCTTCGGGTTCATGATCCGCTTGGGGTCCAGGGCGGCGCGGAGGGCGCGCAGGGTGGCGATCTCGACGGGCGACTTGTAGGTCAGGGCCTCGGCGGACTTCATCGTGCCGAGGCCGTGTTCGGCCGAGATCGAGCCGCCAAGGCCGACGGCGATGTCGTGCACCGCCTTGGCCCCCTCGTCCCGCATCGCCGTGTGCGCCGCCTCGTCCGAGCCCGGCGGCCGCAGCACGTCGTAGTGGATGTTGCCGTCGCCCACGTGGCCGAAGGCGACGATGCGGGCGCCGGGCGCAAGCCGCACCACGGCGGCCGAAGCCTGCTCGATGAAGCGCGCCACCTGGCTGACGGGAACGGAGATGTCGTGCTTCCACGCCGCGCCTTCGGGCTTCTGCGCGCCCGACTGGCCCTCGCGCACCGCCCACATGGCCTTAGCCTGGGTCTCGTTCTGGGCCAGGGCCGCATCCTGGATCAGGTCGTCCTCGAGGGCGGCGGCCAAGAGGCGCTCCATCGCCCGCCCGGCGAGCCCGGGCTCCGCCGAAGCCATCTCGATCAGCGCCACCCAGGGCGGCGCGCCCTGCAGCGCCGGGCGCAGGCCGAGGTGGGTCTCGGCGAAGCCGACGCCGAGCGCATTCATCAGCTCGAAGGCTTCGACCGCGCCGCCGCTCTCGGCCTTGGCGCGGTGCAGCAGGGCGATGGCGTCGGCCGGGCTCTTCAGAGCCACGGTGGCCACGGCCCGGTCGGCCAGCACGGGGAACAGCTTCAGCGCCGCGGCGGTGACCACCCCCAGCGTGCCTTCGGCCCCGATCAGGAGCTGTTTGAGGTCATAGCCGGTGTTGTCCTTGCGCAGCCGCTTCAGCCCATGGAACACCTCGCCCGACGGCAGCACCGCCTCCAGCCCCAGCACCAGGTCGCGCATGGTTCCATAGCGCAGCACCGCCGTGCCGCCGGCGTTGGTGGAGATATTGCCGCCGATGGTGGCCGTGCCCTCGGCGGCCAGGCTCAGCGGGAAGAACCGGCCGGCCGCGGCCGCCGCCTCCTGCGCCTGCAGCAGGGTGACGCCCGCCTCCACCACCATCACGTCGTCGTCCGGCGCCACCTCGCGGATCCGGTTCAGGCGCTCGGTGGAGAGCAGGATTTCGCCGTGGGGGATCTGCCCGCCGACGAGACCGGTGTTGCCGCCCTGAGGGACGATCGCCGTGCCGGTTTCGGCGCACAGGCGGACGATGGCGGAGACCTCGTCGGTGGTGCGCGGCAGGAGGAGCAGGGGCGTGCTCCCCACCCACCGCTCGCGCCACTCCACCAGCTTGGGATGCAGCCGGTCCGGATCGTTCGACCAGCCTCCCTCGCCGACCAGGACCTTCAGGCGCTCAAGGGGGGGGAGCTGGGCGTTCATGGGCGGAGTTTAACGCATCCTGGCGCGGTGTTTTAGTCAAACCTTGCCGGCGCTCATCGCGGCGGACGGGCCTGGTTCAGGCGGCGAACGACGGCGCCGCATCGAGGAAGGGCGAGACCGCCGCGAGCGCGCGCTCGACGTAGACCGCCTTCTCGGCGACCGGGGCGACATAGTGGATCGCCGCTTCTGCGTCCTGGAGTGTCGCCGCGCGGGCGATCATCCAGGCCGCCAGATACTGGGACGCCAGGCAGCCGCCGGCGGTGGCGACATTGCCGTGGGCCACGAACGGCGCGTCCAGCACGTCGACCCCGGCCTCCACCACCCAGGGCTTGGTGGTCAGGTCGGTGCAGGCCGGCAGCTCGCCGATCAGGCCGAGCCTGGCCAGCAGGAGCGTGCCCGAACACTGCGCCCCGATCAGCTGGCGCGACGGATCGAGGACGATCCGCGACAGAAGGGCCGCGTCGGCGGCGATCTCGCGGGTCCTGATCCCGCTGCCGATCAGGACGGCGTCCGCCTCCCGCACGAAGTCGAGCGGCTTCTGCCGACGGACCGTCACGCCGTTCATGGACGTGACCGCCGCGGTGGGGGCGGTGATGTGCGCGGCCCACCCCTTGGGCTTCATCCGGTTCAGGATCGCGGCGGCGATGAAGGAATCCAGCTCGTTGAACCCGTCGAAGGTCAGGACGGCGATCTGCATGTGGCTCTCGGAACTGCGGGTGAGGTGAAAGAAAAACATAGGATAGCGAAGACTGAAGGGCCTATCATCATTGGGTCACGTCGAACCCGTAGGGTCTCGCAAAGAGCAGATTCACGTCTCTTGTAAATCAACCTTTCAGCTGACGGAGAGACCCATGTGCGACGTCTGTGAGATGCATGACCTGACCCGCCGCCGGGTCTTCACGATGGGCGGGGCTGGCGTCGCGGCTGCGGGACTGGGGTTCGGCGTCGCTCCGTCCATCGCTCTGGCGTCGGAGACGCCGGACGTCACGCCGGAACAGGCGCTGAGGAAGCTGCAGACGGGCAACAAGCGTTTCGTCGAGAACGCCCTGGCCTGCGCGTCCGACATCAAGGCGCGCCGCGGCGAGGTCGCGACCAGTCAGCGACCGTGGGCGACGATCCTGACCTGCTCCGACAGCCGGGTCGCGCCCGAACTGCTGTTCGGCGGCGCCACCCTCGGCGAGCTGTTCGTGATCCGCAACGCCGGCAATCTCCTGGGGGTCGACGAGCTCGGCACCATCGAATACGGCGCGGAGCATCTCGGCTCCTCGCTGGTCCTGGTGCTTGGCCATGAACGCTGCGGCGCGGTTTCGGCCGCGTGCGATGTCGCCACCAAGGGCGCGAGCGTCCACGGCGCCGTCGGCAAGATGATCCAGCCGTTGATCCCCATCGCCCTCGCGGCCCAGAAGAGCCTTGCGGCCGGGAAGGGCGGCGGGGATCTCGTCACCACCGCGGTCCGCATGAGCGCCAGGGCGACCGCCAGGCGGATCGTCGCCGAAAGCCCGCTCGTCGCCGAAAAGGTGGCGGCGCGCACGCTCAAGGTGGTTCCGGCCTATTACGACCTCGACACCGGCGTCGTGGAGTTCGCCATCTGATCCCGCCGCCCGCCGGCGAAGGATGACGTCCGCGACGTCTTGGTTTCTATTGCCCGCCCGCGCCAAGCCGGACAGAACACGCGCGCCGGGAGAGCGGAATATCGAATGGCGGACCTCAAGCCCCAGCCGTGGATGACGGCCGAGCCGACGCGCAAGGTCATGGCGGCGCTGCACGCGCAGGGCCCGGCGCGGTTCGTCGGCGGCTGCGTGCGCGACGCCCTGCTCGGCCGGCGGATCGGCGACATCGACATCGCCACCCCGCTGGAGCCCCCGGTGGTGATCGTCGCCCTGGGCGCGGCGGGCCTTCGCGCCATTCCCACCGGGATCGAGCACGGCACGGTCACCGCCCTCGCCGACGGCCAGTCGTTCGAGATCACCACCCTGCGCCGCGACGTCGAGACCGACGGCCGCCGGGCGGTGGTCGCCTTCACCGACGACTGGGCCGAGGACGCGCAGCGGCGCGACTTCCGGCTGAACGCCCTCTACCTCGACGAGGACGGCGCCATCCTCGACCCGACCGGGGAGGGCGTGGCCGATGCGCGGGCCGGGCGGATCGTCTTCGTCGGCGAGCCCGAGACCCGCATCCGCGAGGACTATCTGCGCATCCTGCGCTTCTTCCGCTTCTTCGCCTGGTACGGCCGGGGCGAGGCCGACGCGGACGGGCTGAACGCCTGCGCCGCCCTGCGCGAGGGGCTGAAGGGCCTTTCGGGCGAACGGGTGTCCAAGGAGTTCTTGAAGCTGCTCGGCGCCGACGACCCCCGGCCGGCGGTGCGGTTGATGGCGGCCTCGGGCGTGCTCGGCGCGCTCCTGCCCGAGGCGCGGGGCCTGGCCCGGTTCGAAGGCCTGGTGGAGATCGAGACCGGCCAGCTGTTCACCTGCGATCCGGTGCTGCGGCTGTCTGCCCTGCTGCCGGACGAGGCGGAGGCGGTCCGCTCGGCGGCGGCGCGGCTGCGGCTGTCCAACCTGATGCGCGACCGGCTCGTCGCCGCCGTGGCCGGGGCGCCGGCCCTGACCTCGTGGATGTCGCCGCGCGAGGCGCGCCGGGCGATCTACCGGCTTGGCCCGGAAGCCTTTCGCGACCGGGTGCAGCTGGCCTGGGCGAGCGCTGAGCGCACCGCCGTACATCCGCAGTTTCGCATGCTCTACACCTATCCCGACACCTGGACCCCGCCCGCCTTTCCGATCAGCGGCGAGGACATCCGGGCCGCCGGCGTGGCCGAGGGGCCGCTGCACGGGCGCGTGCGCCGCGAGGTCGAGGACTGGTGGATCGACATGGACTTCACCGACGACAAGCTCGCCGCCATCGAGCGGCTGAAGGCGGTGGCGCAGGGGCTCGCCTACTGAGCCGACAACGATCGCGACAGGGAGTGACGGTATGAAGCGGATGGGGGCGGCGCTGGCCGCCGCAGCGGCTCTGGCGGCGCCGGGCGCGGCTCTGGCCTGGTCGAACCAGGGACACCAGGCGACGGGCGCCATCGCCTACGACGACCTGATCAAAACCGATCCGAAGATCGTCGCCAGGATCGTCGAGATCGAGAAGAACCACCCCGACAAGGCGCGCTTCGACAAGCGGCTCGGCGCGCTCACCGGCGCCGCGCGCGACCGCATGCTGTTCGAGCTGATGGCGCGCTGGCCCGACGACGCGCGCGACGGGCCATACGACCATCCGAGCTGGCACTACTGGCTTTCGGCCATCAACGATCCCGCCCATCCGGCGAAACTTCCGCCGGCCCTCCTGGCCACCAAGACCGGCGAAGCGGTCGAGGCCTTCGCCCTGGCCCGCGCCACGGTCGCCGACGCCTTCTCCGGCGACGCCGAGCGGGCGGTGGCCCTGTGCTGGATCCTGCACCTCGTCGGCGACATCCAGCAGCCGCTGCACGCCGGCCACCTGGCCTCGACGCGTTTTCCGATGAGCGACCGGGGCGGGATGATCGACTTCGTCCGCGCCGGCGCCGGCGCGGCGCCGATCTATCTGCACATGTACTGGGACGATCGTCTGGGCGCGGACGAGGATGACGACGCGGCCGTCGCCGCCACGGCGGCTCGGGTCGAGGCCAGGGTTCCGCGCGCCGGCCTGCCCAACCTCGACCCCGGCAAGACCGACGCGGCGGCGTTCCGCGGCTGGGCCGGCGAGAGCTACGCCCTGGCGGTGAAGGAGGTCTACCGTGAGGGGGCGGTGTCCGGCGTCCCGAGCGCCGCGGCGGATGCGCCGATCCTGCCGGCGGACTATGACGCCCGCAGCCGGGTCGTCGCCGAGCAGCGCGTGGCCACCGGCGGTTATCGGATCGCCGACGTGCTAAAAGCCATCCTGAAATAAGAGCCATATCAAAACAGGGACGATCGCCATGCTCTACCGCCAGCTCGGCTCCAGCGACCTCAAGGTCTCGGAGATCTCCCTCGGCTCCTGGCTGACCTACGGGGTGGGGGTGGAGGCCGACAAGGCCAAGGCCTGCCTCGACCGCGCCTTCGATCTCGGCATCAATCTGATCGATACCGCCAACGTCTACGGCCGCGGCGCGGCGGAAACCTTTCTCGGCGGCGCCCTGCAGGGCCGGCCGCGGGACAGCTATGTCCTGGCCACCAAACTGTTCGGCGACATGGGCAATGGCGACCAGGGCTTGTCTCGCGCCCAGGTGTTCAAGCAGATCGACGCCTCGCTGAACCGGCTGAAGACCGACTTCGTCGACCTCTACCAGTGCCACCGCTACGACGTGAACACGCCGCTGGAGGAGACCATGCAGGCGCTGTCGGAGATTGTGCGCGCCGGCAAGGCGCGCTTCATCGGCTTCTCCGAATGGGCGCCGGAGCAGATCGAGGCCGCCCTCAAGATGGCCAAGGACGCCGGAGTCGAGAAGTTCGTCTCCAGCCAGCCGCAGTATTCGCTGCTCTACCGCCGGCCGGAGAAGAAGGTGATTCCGATCTGCGCCGCGAACGGGGTGTCGCAGATCGTCTGGTCGCCGCTGGCCCAGGGCGTACTCACCGGCAAGTATGCGCCGGACAGCCCGCCGCCCGCCGACAGCCGCGCCTCCTCGGACCAGATGGGCGGCTTCATCCAGCGGCTGATGGAGACGCCGACGCTGGAAGCGGTGCAGGCGCTGAAGCCGATCGCGGCCGAGGCTGGCCTGACCCTTGGCCAGTTCGCCCTGGCCTGGGTGCTGCGCGAGCCCAACGTCGCCTCGGCCATCGTCGGCGCCAGCCGCCCCGAACAGCTCGACGAGAACTGCGGCGCCTCGGGCGCCAAGGTTGATCCAGCCCTGTTCGCCAGGGCCGAAGCGATCGTGGCGGAGGCCTCGCCGGGGTAAGCTCCTGCCCATTCCGCGGGCAGGCTATCGCCCCTAAACCCGCTCGTCCCGGCGACCCGAAGGGCGGCGAAGCCAATGCCGGGAGCCAGATAAGGCGCCGGGACGAGCGGAGAGAGAGGGCCGTCCTCGCGCCTGAAGGTTACCCCCGCTCGTAGGTCCCGATCAGCAGACCCTTGGCCAGCACGCGTGCCTTCATGGCCTCGACGATGGCCTCGCGCGTGGGCGGGGTGTCGAAGCTCAGCGCCTCGTCCAGCGCGTAGAGCTGGAACACATAGCGATGGCGTCCGTGGCCGGGCGGCGGGTCCGGCGGCAGGTACTCCGCCTTGAGGAAGCTGTTGCGCCCGAGGATCTCGTGGATGCCGACGTGATCGGGACTGGCGAACAGGGCTTCGGCCAGATCGCTTGGCGACGGGGCGAGGTCCCAGGCCAGGAGATGCGCCAATGGGTGCGGGGTCGGCGCGTCCGGATCCTCCACGATCAGGACCAGCGCCTCGGTTCCGGCGGGCAGGTCGCTCCAGCGCAGGGGCGGCGACACGCCCTCGCCATCCTCGGTATAGCGTGCCGGGATCGGCGCTTCGTCTTCGAAGGCGGGGCTGGCGAGGCTAATCGTCTCCGGCGTGGAGGCGAAGTCAGCTTCGCTGACGATCTTTTCGAAGCCGGCGCGCAGGCCGGCCAGGGCCTTGCCGACTCCGGCGGGAACGTTCTCGAGCATGGGGGCTCCTTTCGGAGCTAGGAACGCCACGCCGCGCGATCCGCCTCACCTTGGCCGCAGAAAAGCCCGGCGATGACGTCCTTAGGGGGCTCCGTCTCGAACAGTCCGGCTGGAGCGAACCGCCCTTAAACGGCATCGTCTAAGGGCGGATAATTTGCTCTGGAGTCTGAAGTTTAGAGCGCCGCCGCCGCGAAAGCCGGTTCCCGCTTTTCGCGCGGCGCTCTAGCTGTCGAACACGATCACGCTGCGGGCCAGCTCGCCGCGGCGCAGCTCGTCGAGCGCGTCGTTGACCTGCTCGAGCTTGATGCGCTGGGCGATCATCTCGTCGAGCTTCAGCTTGCCCGACATGTAGAAGTCGACGAACCGCGGCATGTCGATCGGGAAGCGGTTGGAGCCCATCAGCGAGCCCTGGATACGCTTCTCGCCAAGGAAGTCCGCGCCCATCAGCTCGATGGACACCCCGACCGGGATCATGCCGATGATGTTGGCCGTGCCGCCCCGGCGCAGCATGCGGAAGGCCTGTTCGGCGGTCTGCTTCAGGCCGATGGCCTCGAAGCTGTGATGCACGCCGCCGCTGGTCAGGTCCATCACCTGCTTCACCGGATCGCCGTCGGCGGGATTGATCACGTCGGTGGCGCCGAACGCCTTGGCCAGGTTGAGCTTGGAGCCCTGCATGTCGATGGCGATGATGCGTCCGGCGCCGGCGATGGCCGCGCCGTTCACCGCCGCCAGGCCCACGCCGCCGCAGCCGATCACGGCCACGGTCTCGCCGGGGCGAACGTTGGAGGTATGGATCACCGCGCCGACGCCCGTGGTGACGCCGCAGCCGATCAGGGCGGCGCGGTCGAGCGGCATGTCATCGCGGATCTTGGTGCAGGCGTGCTCGTGGATCAGCATCTGCTCGGCGAAGGACGACAGGTTCAGGAACTGGTTCATGTCGCCGGCGCCTTCCTTCAGGCGCGGGGCGTCGCCCTTGCCGCGGCGAGTCTCGGGCGAGACGCACAGGCTCATCCGTCCGCCGAGGCAGAATTCGCAGTGGCCGCAGAAGGCCGACAGGCAGGTGATCACATGGTCGCCCGGCTTCACCGTGCGCACTTCCGAGCCGACCTGCTCGACGATGCCGGCGCTCTCGTGTCCGAGCACGGCGGGCAGGGGATAGGGATAGGAGCCCTCCACGAAGTGCAGGTCGGAGTGGCAGACGCCGGCGGCGACGGTGCGGATCAGCACCTCGTGCGGGCCGGGCTTGGAGATCTGCACGTCTTCGATCACCAGCGGCGTCTTGGTCTGGCGCAGTACGGCGGCTTTCATCGGGCGCTCCTCGAAGCTTCGGTATGTCCTTCTTGCCGTGTTCAACATCACGCCGAGCGGCGCGGCGCAAGGGGCGGGTCGCCGGTTTGATGGCGGCGACGCTTCCCCCGTCCCGCGCCTCGCGCTACAGGCTCGGCCATGAACCTCGCCCGCTTTCCCCGTCGCCGTTACACGCCGCACCCCACGCCGCTGGAGCCGCTGACGCACCTGTCGAAACACCTCGGCGGACCCGAGATCTGGATCAAGCGCGACGACCTGACCGGCCTGACCGGCGGCGGCAACAAGACCCGCAAGCTCGAGTTCCTGGTCGCCGACGCCCTGGCCCAGGGCGCCGACACCCTGGTCACCGTCGGCGCGCCCCAGTCCAACCACTGCCGGCTCACCCTGGCCGCGGCGGTCAAGGAAGGGCTGAAATGCCGCCTGGTGATCGAGGAGCGCGTGCCGGGCACCTACGACCCCAAGGCCTCGGGCAACAACTTCCTGTTCGATCTCTTGGGCGTCGAAAGCCTCAGCCCGGTCAAGGCCGGGACCGACCTCGCGCACGAGATGCAGCGCGTGGCCGGCGAGGTCGCGAGAGAGGGCCGCAAGGCCTACGTCATCCCCGGCGGCGGCTCCAACCCCCTGGGCGCGCTCGGCTACGTGGCCTGCGCCGAGGAGCTGATGGCCCAGAGCTTCGACCAGGGCGTCGCCTTCGACCAGGCGGTCTGCGCCTCGGGTTCGGCCGGAACCCACGCCGGCTTCCTGGTCGGCCTGCTCGGTACCCACGCCCATCTGCCGGTAACCGGGATCAACGTCCGTCGCCCGCGCGCCGAGCAGGAGGGCAATGTCCACGGTCTGGCCCAGGCGACGGCGGAGCTGCTCGGTCTGCCCGCCGTGCCGCGCGAGAGCGTGGTCGCCCTCGATGAATGGGTCGGCCCCGGCTATTCGATCCCGACCGACGACATGGTCGAGGCGGTGCGCCTGGTGGCCTCGCTCGAGGGCGTGCTGCTGGATCCGGTCTACACCGGCAAGGCCATGGCCGGCCTGATCGGCCTGGTTCGGCGCGGCCATTTCAAGAAGGGCCAGCGGATCGTGTTCCTGCACACCGGCGGCTCGCCCGGCCTCTACGCCTACCAGTCGGTGCTGCAGTCATGAGCCTGAAGACGGTGGGCGTGATCGGCGGCATGGGCCCGGCCGCCACGGTCGACTTCATGGACCGGCTGCTGAAGGCCACCAAGGCGCCGACCGAGCAGGACAATCTGCGCCTGCTGGTCGACTGCAACCCGCATGTGCCCGACCGCAACCATCTGCAGCCGGACGGACCGCAGCCGGGACCGGTGCTGGCGCAGATGGCGCGCGGGCTCGAACGCTCGGGCGCCGACTTCGTGGTCATGGCCTGCAACACCGCCCACGCCTACGAGGGCGAGATCCGCGCCGCCCTGACCGTCCCCTTCGTCAGCCTGATCGCCGAGACCGCCGCCATGCTCAAGGCGCGCCATCCGCAGGTGAAGCGGGCCGGCCTGCTGGCGGCGTCCGGCTGTCTCGACGCACGCCTCTATCAGGACGCCCTGGCCAAGAATGAGGTGGAGACGCTGACCCTCGACGCCGAGGGGCTGCAGAGGTTCATGACCCTGCTTTACGAGATCAAGCGCGGCGACCTGTCCGACGCCGCGCGGGCGGAGATGCGGGCTCTGGCGGATCTGCTGATCGCCGCGGGGGCCGAGCTGGTGATCGCCGGCTGCACCGAGGTTCCGCTGGTGCTGGCCCAGCCCGACATCGCCAAGCCCCTGCTCGACACCATGGCGGTGCTGGTCGAACGGACCCTGGCCTACGCGCGGGATGGCGAAGCGTTGCCGGCTGCTTAAGGTCTTTCCCCTGTGGGGGAAGTGGCCGCGAAGCGGACGAAGGGGGCCAGCGCCGCCGCCGCTCTATCTCGACGCAGTTGGGTGGGCGCTGCGGAAAGCGGCCGATGTCGGCGCTGCCCCTCAGTCACTTCGTGACAGTTCCCCCAAAGGGGGAGCACCTTAGGCCGCGAACCCCCAGTGCCGCACGGCGCCGACGTCCACGTGGACGAAGTCGGAGGCGGGATAATAGCCGACGCCGCCCCGCTGCAGGCTGAAGGCGGCGTTGCGCAGATGGTCGAGCGCCACATCCGCCAGGCGGATGTCCATGGCTTCACCCTGCATGTGCAGGCTGTGCACGGCGACGCCCGAGTGTTCGTGCTCCTCGTGCAGCATGGCGTTGGTGGTGGGCGAGCGGTAACCGGAGATCACCTGGAACGGCTGGCGCGTGCCGGTGCGGGCGCGCACGGTGTCCAGAAGGTCGATCAGGCTGGATTCGATCTCGTGCTGCTCGCCGTTGCGGAAGTCGCGCAGCACGCGCTTCAGGTCGTGCATGGCTTCGGGGATATAGCGGCCGTCTTCGAAATAGACGGTCTCGAGCCGCTCATCGGTGTGCAGGTTGTGCAGGGCGATCTTGCGCACCGGCGCCTCCGGGCCGCCGGTGGCGAAGTCCCGCGCCAGATAGGGCTTGGCGACGCCGCGGCGCGTGACCTGCTTAGCCAGGGTCGTGTGATGGGCGTGACCGTGAAGCTTGGCCAGGTGAGCCGCATGCGAAGCGTGGCCGTGAACCAAATGCGCGCTCGCGTGTTTGGAGACTGCGTGACGCGCGTGATGCGCGGTTTTCGCCAGCGCTTCGGTCCCCACGGACGTGCATACGGCCGTGGCGAGGGAGGCTGTGAAGAGACGCCGCCGCGAAATTTCCATGGGCAATTCTGAACCTCGAAGCGCCATCTATGCGCGTCGAGATGTTCCCCGACTGTTACCGACAACCCACACTTCGCAAAAACGGACCGGCCTGAAAACCCCATGCGCGTTCACGAAGTGCGTGAACGACATATGTCATGGCGCCGCTTTTTGATGCGGCCAAGCTGCCGGTTTTCCTTGCAGATTCAAGGCGGCTGGCCCCGTCGCCCCTCTCGCGCGCCGGTCGACCGTTTACCGTGATGCGGCGATCAGTCCCAGCAACTGGCTGTCCCAGTCATAGACGTCGTTGCGGAAGTCCATCCGACCCTTAACGTCGGGATAGACGGTCCAGTACATCAGGAACACCGGCGTCGGCCGGGTAAGCTGGACGCGCTGGGTCTTGCCGTCCTGCACCGCATCCTGGATCCGCTCAGGCGTCCAGGTCTCGTCACCGGCGAACAGCTTGTTGGCCAGGTCGAACGGATGCTCCAGCCGCACGCAGCCATGGCTGACGTTGCGGGAGTCCTGGCTGAACGCCTTGTGCGACGGCGTATCGTGCAGGTAGACGGCGAAGGCGTTGGGAAAATCGAACTTGATCTGGCCGAGCGCCGATTTCGCGCCCGACTTCTGCTGCAGCCGGCGCCCGCCGTCGGGCGTGTCGATGAAACGGAAGCCGTGCGCCGCCAGATAGCCGGGATGGGCGGCCTCCTTGGGGTAGTATTCCTTCTCGGCGATGGACGAGGGCACGTTCCACGGCGGGTTCAGCACCACCGAATCGATCTGCGACGCCAGAAGCGGGGTCTGGTCGTTCGGACGGCCCGGGGCGGCGCGCATCTCCAGCGTCAGCGCGTTGTCTTCGAACAGGGTCATCTCCGCGGCGGCGATGTTCACCTCGATCCGCGTGGCCGGCCAAAGGCGCGGCTCCCAGCGCCAGCGCTCCATATTGGCGATGATCTGCAACACCCGGCTCTGGGCGGCGACGTTCAGCGCCTCAAGCGTCAGGGTATCGACCTTGCCGGTGGCGTCGAAGCCGTTGCGGCGCTGGTAGAATTTCACCGCCTCGCCGAGCGCGTCGTCGAACTGTTCGCTCGTGGTGTCGAGGTTCAGTGTCGGCTCCTCGGCCATCAGCCGCTGGCGCAGGGCCACGACCCGCGGTCCATCCGAACCGACCTTCAGCGCCGGTCCCCCGTCGACGGTCGGCCAGCCGCCGGCGGCGACGATCGTCTTGTAGCGGGCCAGGGCGCCGCGAAGCAGCCGGTAGCGGTCGAACGGCGGAGGCAGGCTGTCGATCCACTGCGAGACCCGGTCCTGCTGGACCGCCAGATTGAACTCGGTCTCCGCGTCGTAGGGCGGCGGCTTCATCGCCCAGTTCTTCGGCCAGTTGGTGATGCGCAGGCCGTGCTGGGCGCGCGCATAGCGGACGATCATGCTGCGCAGCAGGGCGTCGCCCTGGGCGCGGAAGGTAGGGTCGGCCGCATAGACCTCGGCCTCGAGGTCGGCCGGGTAGAACTCGCCGGCGCGGAAGCCGTGCGTCTCGGCCTCCTTCAGGGTGGCGAGGATCACCGACACCTGGTCGCGCCGCAACGGCTGTGGGGGGACCGCCGGCGACGGATAGAGCGCGGCGGGGCCGGTGGTGTTCGACGGGACGTTCGGCTGGCTCGCCTGCGCGCCGGCCGTCAGTCCCATCACGGCCGCGGCCGTGATCCAGCCTGCAATGTGAGAGCGCCGCGACATCCAAAATCCCCCACGGGCTCTATCGACCATTCGTTTCGCCGGTGCAAAGGGGCGGTCGCGTCTACCGTTACTTGATCACGGTTAGATGCAAGGGCGCCACGCCCGAAGCAAGCGTGGCCGGGCGTCAGGCTCGCGTTAGATATGAATCGGATGCCCAAGGGCGCGCAGGGCCGCCTCATGCACCGTCTCCGACAGGGTCGGGTGGACATGGATCGTGCCGGCCAGATCCTCCAGCACCGCGCCCATCTCGACGCTCATGCAGAACTCGCCGGCCAGTTCCGACACATGGTGGCCGACCGCCTGCAGGCCGATCACCCGGTGGTCGGACTTGCGCGCCACCACCCGGGTGAAGCCGCCGCCGTCGCCGGCTTCCATCGACAGGGCCCGGCCGTTGGCGGCGAACGGGAAAACGGCGCTGATCGCCTCGATCCCCAGGGCCTCGGCCTCGGCGGGCGACAGGCCGCAGGAGACGATCTCCGGCTCGGTGAAGCAGACCGCGGCGATGGCGTTGGGGGCGAAGGCGCGGGTCTGCCCGGCGATGTTCTCCACCGCCACGTGCGCCTGCGCCGCCGCCTTGTGCTCGAGCATGGGTTCGCCGACCAGGTCGCCGATGGCGTAGACGCCGCGCATGGCCGTCTCCATCCGCGCGTTCACCTTGACGAACGGGCCGGTCATGTCGAGACCCATGGCTTCGAGGCCCCAGCCCTGCGTGCGCGGGCGCCGGCCGACGGTGACCAGCAGCTTGTCGGCGGGCAGCCGCAGGGTCTCGCCGTTCTTCTCGACCACGAGTTCGCCGTTCTCGAACGCCATGGCCTTGGCCCCGAGGTGGAGGGTCACGCCGGCCTTCTCCAGCCAGGCCTTCACCGGCTTGGTCAGGGCGTCGTCGTAAAGCGGCAGGATGCGGTCCAGGGCCTCGACGACGGTGACCTCGCAGCCGAACTTGCGGAAGGCCGAACCCAGCTCGAGGCCGATATAGCCGGCCCCGATCACCACCAGCCGTTTGGGCAGCTCAGGCAGGCTCAGCGCCTCGGTGGACGAGATCACGTCGCCGCCGAACGGAATGTGCGGCAGGGCGGCGGGAACGGAGCCCGCGGCCAGGAGCACGGTTTCGGCCTTGATGGTCAGCTCGCCGTCGGCCGTCTCGACCACGCAGGTCTTGGCGTCGGTGAACTTGCCCCAGCCGTTCACGACCCTGACCTTCTGCCGCTTGAGCAGGGCCGCGACCCCGCCGTTCAGCTTGTCGACCACCGTCTCCTTCCAGGCGACGGTCCGCGCCATGTCCAGGGTCGGCGTGGCCGAGAGGCCGATCCCGTCGGCGGCGCCGCCGACCGCGTGCGCCATGCCGTCGAACTTGGACGCCACATGGATCAGCGCCTTGGACGGGATGCAACCGCGGATCAGGCAGGTTCCGCCCACCCGGTCGCCCTCCACCAGCACGGTCTCGATGCCGAGCTGGCCGGCGCGGATCCCCGCCACATAGCCGCCGGGGCCGCCGCCGAGGATGAGGAGTCTGGTGGTGATGGTTTGGGGCATCTTGGGACGGATCAATCGATGAACAGGGCGGCCGGGTTCTCGAGCAGGGCCTTGATGCGCTGGATGAATTCGGCGGCGTCGAAGCCGTCCACCACCCGGTGATCGAACGAGGACGACAGGTTCATCATCTTGCGCACCACCACCTGGCCGTTCTGCACCACCGGACGGTCGACGATTTTGTTCGGGCCGATGATGGCGACCTCGGGGTGGTTGATCACCGGGGTGGTGGCGATCCCGCCGAGCGGTCCCAGCGAGGTGATGGTCAGGGTCGAGCCGGACAGCTCGTCCTTGGAGCCCTTGCCCGAGCGGGCGACGTCCGCCGCCCGGGTCACCGCCGCCGCCGAACCCCACAGGTCGAGCGCCTCGGCATGGCGCACCACCGGCACCATCAGCCCCTGCGGCGTCTGGGTGGCGATGCCGAAGTGCACCGGCCGCGAGCGGTGCACGATCCCGGCCTCGTCGTCGAAGCGGGCGTTGATCTGCGGATAGTCGGGCAGCACCTTGACCAGCGCCCGCATGATGAACGGCAGGACGGTCAGCTTGGGCCGGTCCTTGTGGGTGGCGTTGAGATGGGCGCGCAGCCGCTCCACCTCGGTCATGTCCACTTCCTCGATATAGGCGAAGTGGGGGATGCGGCGCTTGGCTTCCTGCATCTGCCGGGCGATGGCGCGGCGCATGCCGATCACCTTCACCGAGTCCACGCCCTCGCGCGGGGCGTAGGCCGAGGTCGGCGCCGCCGTGGGAGCCGGCGGGCCGCCGGACGCCAGGAAAGCGTCCAGATCCTCGTGCGTGATCCGCCCGGCGGGCCCGGTTCCCGCCACGTACGACAACTTCACGCCGAGATCCTCGGCGCGACGGCGCACGGCGGGCGAGGCCAGCGGCCGTTCGCCTTCGGCGCGGCTGGGGCGCATGGCCTCTCCCCCTCGAGGGGGGAGAGGTGGGGAGGGGGGGTGAACGGGCGCCACGGCCGCCAGGGTGGGCGAGGGAGGCGCCGCCTCCTGCGCCTCCTGCTGCAATGGCGGCGTGTTCACCCCCATCCCCGCCCCTTCCCCCCTCGCGGGGGAAGGGAGACCCGTTGAAAATTCCACCAGCACTCCGCCGACCGCGGCCATGGCGCCCACGTCGCCGTGGATGGCGACGATGGTCCCGGCCACCGGCGAGGTCATCTCCACCGTCGCCTTGTCGGTCATCACGTCGACCAGCGGCGCGTCCTCGGCGACCGTGTCGCCGACCCTGACGTGCCAGGCGACGATCTCGGCCTCGGCGGTGCCTTCGCCGACGTCGGGGAGGCGGAAGGCGTAATCACCTTTGAGGCCGGCGGCGGCTGGCCCCCCTCCGGCGCTCCGCGCCTCCTCCCCCTGAGGGGGAGGAGCTGGCGCTGCTCCCCCTTTGGAGGAGCTGTCGCGGAGCGACTGAGGAGGCGGCGCGACGGCGGCCGCATTCCCCGCGCCCTCGACCTCGAACACGGCGATGGGGCCGCCGACGGGGGCCAGGTCGCCCGGCGCGCCGCGGGTCTCGATCACCCGGCCCGCCACGGGCGAGGTCATCTCCACGGTGGCCTTGTCGGTCATCACGTCCACGAGCGGCGCGTCCTCGGCGATCAGGTCGCCGACCTTGACGTGCCAGGCGACGATCTCGGCCTCGGCGGTGCCTTCGCCCACGTCCGGCAGTTTGAAGACAAAGCGCCCCATTCAGCCCACCATCACCTGCTTCAGCGCCCGCGCCACCCGGGTCGGACCGGGGAAGTATTCCCACTCGAAGGCGTGGGGATAGGGCGTGTCCCAGCCGGTGACCCTGAGGATCGGCGCCTCGAGGGCGTAGAAACAGTGTTCCTGCACCAGGGCCGACAGCTCTGCGCCGAACCCCGAGGTGCGGGTCGCCTCGTGGACGATGACGCAGCGTCCGGTCTTGCGCACCGAGGCGACGATGGCCTCGAGGTCGACCGGGGCCAGGGTGCGCAGGTCGATCACCTCGGCGTCGACGCCCGCCTCGGTCGCCGCCGCTACGGCCACGTGCACCATGGTGCCGTAGGCCAGCACGGTCACATCCTGGCCCTCGCGCACGGTCCGCGCCTTGCCGAGCGGCACGGTGTAATACCCCTCCGGCACGAGGTTGCCCTCGACCTTCTGCCAGGGCGTCACCGGCTTGTCGGGATAGCCCTCGAACGGGCCGTTGTAGAGCCGCTTGGGCTCGAAGATCACCACCGGGTCGTCGCTCTCGATCGCCGAGATCAGGAGGCCTTTGGCGTCATAGGGATTGGACGGGATCACCGTGACCACGCCGGCCACATGGGTGAACAGGGCCTCGGGCGACTGGCTGTGGGTCTGGCCGCCGAAGATGCCGCCGCCGTAGGGGGTGCGGATGGTCATCGGCGCGGTGAAGTCGCCGGCCGACCGGTAGCGGATGCGCGCCGCTTCGGAGACGATCTGGTCGTAGCCCGGGTAGATGTAGTCGGCGAACTGGATCTCCACCACGGGGCGCAGGCCATAGGTGGCCATGCCGATGGCCGTGCCGATGATGCCGCCCTCGGTGATCGGGGTGTCGAAGCAACGGTTCAGCCCGTACTTCTTCTGCAGCCCCTCGGTGGCGCGAAACACCCCGCCGAAATAGCCGACGTCCTCGCCGAAGGTCAGAACGTTGGGGTCGCGCCCCAGCATGATGTCCAGGGCGGAGTTGATCGCCTGGATCATGTTCATCGGCGAGGCGGCGTCGAGCTTCGCTTCTTCGGTCTTGGTCATGGCGTTCATCGGATGCTCCTTCCGCCTCCCCCTTGAGGGGAGGGGGGCAGGGGGCGGGGGTGCGGCCGACGAAGGCGGCCGAACCCTTGACGCGGACCTGCCAGCCGCACGCCGGCACCCCCCTCACCTTGCCCTCTCCCCCTCAAGGGGGGAGAGGAGATAATTGCTTGGCCCCTCATATCCCCAGCTCCTGGCGCTGTTCGACCAGCCGCCAGTCCATCTCCTTATAGACGTCCTCGAACATGGTCTTGATGCTGGGCCGCTCGCCGGCGTGCAGGGTGCCGTGGGTCTCGCTCTCGCGGCCGGCGGCGCGGACCAGTTCGACCAGCTCCTCGTACAGGGCCTGCTGCTTGTCGTCGGACCATTCGCCGAGCGCGATCAGGTGCTGCTTCAGCCGTTCGATCGGATCGCCGAGGGGCCAGATCTTGCCCTCGTCGGTGGGCCGGTAGCGCGACGGGTCGTCCGAGGTGGAGTGGCCCTCGGCCCGGTAGGTGTAGTGCTCGATCAGGGTGGCGCCGAGGTTCGAGCGCGCCCGCTCCGCCGCCCATTCGGTGGCGGCGTAGACCGCCAGGAAGTCGTTCCCATCCACGCGCAGGGCCGGCAGGTTGTAGCCGATCGCCCGGCTGGCGAAGGTGGCGTCCTCGCCGCCGGCGATGCCATGGAAGGAGGAGATGGCCCACTGGTTGTTGACGATGTTGAGGATCACCGGGGCGCGGTAGACGCTGGCGAAGATCATCGCCTCGTGGAAGTCGCCCTCGGCGGTCGAGCCGTCGCCGATCCAGGTGGCCGCGATCTTGTCGTCGCCCTTGTAGGCCGAGGCCATGGCCCAGCCCACCGCCTGCGGCACCTGGGTGCCGAGGTTGCCCGAGATGGTGAAGAAACCGTCCTTCTTCGACGAGTACATCACCGGCAGCTGCCGGCCCTTCATCGGGTCCTTCGCGTTCGAATAGACCTGGTTCATCATGTCGACCAGCGGGTAGTCGCGGGCGATCAGCAGGCCCTGCTGGCGATAGGTGGGGAAGCACATGTCCTCCCGCGTCAGCACCATGGCGGCGGCGGCCGCCACCGCCTCTTCGCCCGTGCACTTCATGTAGAAGCTGGTCTTGCCCTGCCGCTGGGCCCGGTACATCCGGTCGTCGTAGGCGCGGGTCAGCATCATGGTCTTGAGGCCGCGCTTGAGGGTGGCCGGGTCGAGCTTGGGGTTCCAGGGGCCCACCGGCTGGCCGTCCCTGTCCAGCACGCGGATCATGCCGTAGGCCAGTTCGCGCATGTCCTTGGGCGCGGTATCGACCTCAGGACGGGGCGTTGCGCCGGCCTCGGGGATGACCAGGCTGGAGAAATCGGCCTTTTCCCCGGGGCGGAAGCGGGGCTCAGGAATGCGCAGGCTGAGAGCGCGGCTGTTTTTCAGCCCCTTCGCGGGCGGCGCAGTCCGGGTGGATGCCATGGCGTGGTCCATCGAAAGTCGGCGGGGGCCGACGTGCTATGACCTCGGCGTCTTGCCGGGTCAATAGACCTGAAACGCTCGGCAAAGCGGATGGTCCATGCTGCACCGGCGAAAATTCGGGGCATGGGATTGCGTTGGGGGCCTCTCCTACCCCGCCCGGGCGGGGTAGGCGGCCGCGCGGCGGACGGAAGGGGTAGGAACACGCCGACGCGTCGGCGCGATCGACACCCTCCGAGCCCTTCGGCCCACCGTCCCCGATCTGCGGGGCCCGCAGATCGGGGGAGGCGTTGGGCCTCAAGCCTCGACGTAGTGCTTTTCCACCGCGGCGGTCTTCATCGCCTTCTGCAGCTTCTCGAAGGCGCGGACCTCGATCTGGCGCACCCGCTCGCGCGAGACGCCGTACTGGCCGGCGAGATCCTCGAGCGTGGTCGGATCGTCGCGCAGGCGCCGCTCGGTCAGGATATGACGTTCGCGGTCGGTCAGGCCCTGCATGGCGTCGCCGAGCAGGCCCATGCGCTGGGAATACTCCTCGGTGTCGGCCACATGGGTCTCGGCCGAGACCTGGGTGTCGTCGGCCAGCCAGTCCTGCCACTCGCTCTCGCTGTCCGAGCGCAGGGGCGCGTTCAGCGAACTGTCAGGGCCGGCCAGGCGCCGGTTCATCGAGATCACGTCGTCGTTGGTGACGCCGAGCTTGGTGGCGATCACCGCCACCTGGTCGGGGTGCAGGTCGCCGTCCTCGATGGCTGAGATCTGGCTCTTGGCCTTGCGCAGGTTGAAGAACAGCTTCTTCTGCGCGGCGGTCGTGCCCATCTTCACCAGCGACCAGGACCGCAGGATGTACTCCTGGATCGAGGCGCGAATCCACCACATGGCGTAGGTCGCCAGGCGGAAGCCGCGGTCCGGCTCGAACTTCTTGACCGCCTGCATCAGGCCGACGTTGCCTTCGGAGATCACCTCGCCGATCGGCAGGCCATAGCCGCGATAGCCCATGGCGATCTTGGCCACGAGGCGCAGGTGCGAGGTGACGAGCTTGTGCGCCGCCTCGGAATCCTCGTGTTCGCGC
The DNA here is from genome assembly GCA_903837135.1 of uncultured Caulobacterales bacterium. Lineage (GTDB taxonomy): Bacteria > Pseudomonadota > Alphaproteobacteria > Caulobacterales > Caulobacteraceae > CAIOYC01. The sequence continues at coordinate 3,983 of CAILTK010000072.1, read as the reverse complement.
CAGGCCTTGGCCAGCATGAACTCTTCGTCCTTGCTGAGCATGGGAAACTTGCGAATCTCAGTGAGATAGCGGGACAGCCCGCCGTCCGGCGAAATCACCGCCAGTGCATTGGTAGCCATTGGTTTTAATCCCCTCGAACCCTATGTAAGGCGAGGCGTCGCTCCGGCCCGATGCGGTGGATCCCCCGGCAATGACGGGGAAGGCGAAGGCGGGGGTCGGTGGGAGCGCGGCGTCCCTACCGGTAGTACGTCCCCATATAGCGCTTGGTTGCGCCCTTTTTAAGGCCCCGCTCTGAAAAAACCGACTGTGGGAGTCGGTTTCTCGGTGAATTTTTCGTTAGCCTTGTGGCTGCGCTTTGCCGCCGCCTGCATCACCGCGGTGGTGGCTAAAGCTCTCCCAACGCCTGCTCCAGCCGGGCCATGTCCTCGGGGGGCGGGGTCTCGAACCGCAGGCGCTCGCCGGTGATCGGGTGGACGAAGCCCAGCACCGCGGCGTGCAGGGCCTGGCGCGTGACGCCCGCCTCGGCGATGGCGGCGCGCACGGCGGCCGTGGGCGGCGCCGAGCCATAGAGCGCGTCGGCCAGCACCGGCGATCCCCTGTGCGCCAGGTGTACGCGGATCTGGTGGGTGCGCCCGGTCTCCAGCGTGCAGATCACCTTCGACGCCAGCGGCTTCTGGCCGTCGCCATAGTCGGCCGCCACGCGATAGTGGGTGACCGCGTCCCGTCCGCCGGCCTTCAGCACCGCCATGCGCTGGCGGTCGAAATGCGGACGGCCGATCCGGGTCGTGATCGTTCCCTCCGCCGGCGTCGGCGCGCCGCGGACCAGGGCCACATAGCGCCGATCGATGTCGTGGGCCGCGAACAGCCTCGACAGTCCCTGGTGCGCCGCGTCGGTCTTGGCGGCGACCATCACCCCCGAGGTGTCCTTGTCGAGCCGATGCACGATGCCCGGCCGCGCCACACCGCCGATGCCCGAAAGGCTGGGTCCGCAGTGGGCCAAAAGGGCGTTGACCAGGGTCCGGTCCGGCGTGCCCGGCGCCGGGTGCGCGGCCATGCCCGCCGGTTTGTCGATCACGATCAGATAGGCGTCCTCGTAGAGCACGTTCAGCGGAATGGCCTGGGCCACGGGCTCGGCCGGCTCCAGCGGCGGGACCAGGATCAGATAGGCGCCGCCCGGACGCGCCTTCTCCGAGGCGTCGGTCATGAGCTGGCCGTCCAGCGTCACCGCCCCTTCGGCCATCAGCGCCTGGATCCGCGCCCGCGAAAGCCCGTCGGCCGCCCCGGCCAGCGCCTTGTCGAGCCGGCCCTTGGCGGTCTCCGGCAGGACGATCTCGACCAGGTCGCCCTCCGGGGCCTCGTCCTCGTCGGCGGGGGGCGTGCTCAAACCGGCTCCGTCAGCGTCCCGTCCGGGGCGATCACCCGGTAGAAGCACGAGCGCGCGCCGGTGTGGCAGGCGCCGCCATCGCCCTGCGGCCGAACCTTCAGCCAGATGGCGTCCTGGTCGCAGTCGATCCGCGCTTCGACCACCGTCTGGATCTGGCCCGAGGTCGCGCCCTTATGCCAGAGCTCGGCGCGCGACCGGCTCCAGTAGTGAGCCTCCCCGGTGGCCAGGGTCTTCTCCAGCGCCTCCGCGTTCATCCAGGCGAACATCAAGACCTCGCCGGTGTCCGCATGGGTGGCGATCGCCGCCACCAGGCCGGCGGCGTCGAACCTTGGGGTCAGCACTGAGCCGTGCTCGAGATCGTGGGAGGCGCTCATGCCCCCCATGTAGCGCGCGGCGCGGCGAACGTCGAACCCGCGCCCGTCAGTACCCGATCGCCACGCCTTCGCGGCGGGGGTCGGCGGCGCCGATGTAGCCGGCCTTGGTCTTGACGATCACATGCAGGCCCGAGTTCTCGCCGGCGTCGGCGGAGACGTTCAGCCCCTTGGCCTTCAGCAGGGCCACCACGGCCGGGTCCGCCCCCTTCTCCACCGACACTGTCGTTCCGCGCGCGACGATGTTGGGCAGGGAGATCGCCGCCTTGGGCTCCATCTTCCAGTCGATCAGGCCCACCAGGGCCTTGGCCACATAGGCGATGATCGAGTTGCCGCCGGGCGAGCCGATCGCCATCACGAAGCCGCCGGCCGAGCCGTCGGGGCGTTTGTCGAACACGATCACCGGGGCCATCGACGAGCGCGGCCGCTTGCCGCCGGCCACCGCGTTCTGCGCCGGCGCCCCCGTCTGCGGATCGGTCGGCGACAGCGAGAAGTCGGTCAGCTGGTTGTTGAGATAGAAGCCGTCGACCATCCGGCCCGAGCCGAACACGCTCTCCACCGTGGTGGTCATCGACACGGCGTTCCCCTCGGCGTCGACGATGACGAAATGGGTGGTGCCGCCGGGCTCGGCGGTGTGGTCGATCCCGGCCGTGGTCGCTGCGGCGGGCGCGCCGAACGGCGGCTGGCCGGGCGCCGCGCCGGCCGTGTCCATCAGCTTCGCCCGCGCCGCGTCATAGGCCGGATCGAGCAGGCCCTGCACCGGCACGGAGACGAACTTGGGGTCGCCCACGTAGTGGTCTCGGTCGGCGTAGCCGAGCCGGCTGGCCTCGGCGAACTCAAGCCAGGCCTGCGGATCGGCCGGCCCGCGCGTGGCGATGTCGGTGCTCTCGAGGATGCCGAGGATCTCCAGCACGCCGACCCCGCCGCCGGGCGGAGAGGGCGCGCAGATCACATAGGCGCGATAGGGCCGGCAGACCGGCGCGTCCACGGTGGGCTGGTAGGCGGCCAGATCCGCCTTGGTCAGGACGCCGGGGTTGGGTTCCTGGTGGATCCTGGCGACGATGTCGTCGGCCACCTTGCCGGTCAGGATCGCGGCCGGCCCTTCCGCCGCCACCCGCTTCAGCGTGGCGGCGTAGGCCGGGTTCTTCATCGTCTCGCCGGCGTGATAGCGCGTGCCGTCGGGCTTGCTGAAATAGGCGGTCGAATCCGGCGTCAGCGCCATCGGGATGCGCGAGTTGGCCGCGTCGCTCATCCGCTGCGGCATGGGAAAGCCCTCGCGGGCCATGGTCTCGGCCTGGGTGAACAGGGAGGCCCAGGGCAGGCGGCCGTGCGCCTTGTGCGCCACATAGAGCGACGCGATCGCCCCCGGCACGCCCTCCGAGCGGCCGGACAGGATGGCGTTCAGGAAGCCCATCGGCTTGCCATCCGGGCCGAAGAAGTACTGCGGGGTGGCGGCCGCGGGGGCCTTTTCGCGCCCGTCGTAGATCACCGTCTTGTGCGTCTTGCCGTCATAGAAGGTCATGAACGACCCGCCGCCGAGGCCCGAGCTCTGCGGCTCGACCAGGCCCAGCACCGCCTGGATCGCCACGGCGGCGTCCACCGCTGAGCCGCCCTCCTTCAGCACCCTCAGCCCGGCCTCGGCCGCCATGGGGTTGGCGGCGGCGACCATGGCGTGACCGGCCAAGTCGTGGGTCGTCGCCGGCAGGACCGCCTCCGCGGGCCTGGCCCGCACGCCGGGCGCCGCCAGGGCCGAACTCAGCAGGAGGGCGGCCAGAAGCGCGGGCAGGCGGGAACGGGACACGGGCGATCTCCAGGCGGCGGCGCTTCGATCTGGACGCTAAATCGCGGAGGGACAAGATCGGGTCCGGCCAAACCTTCTCCAATCGCACGGAATGGGCCGGGCGCCCGCCGCGCAGGCGGCGCACCGCGCACGGCGCAGGCTTGCGCGCGCGCGCCTATGAGGCTATGTGCACGCCCTTCCCGCCGCCGGGCGACCGGCGACCGCGGCACGCGCCCGTAGCTCAGCTGGATAGAGCATCAGACTACGAATCTGAGGGTCGGACGTTCGAATCGTTCCGGGCGCGCCATTTCTTCCTGTTCCCCGAGACCGTCGCAGACCGTTATTTCTCAACGGTTTGAACGGTTTCGCTTGGCTCTCGGGCGACAGTTGCGGGGACAGGTTGGGAGCCTCTGTCTGACGCTCCTGTGACCACTTTTGTGCCAAAGAT
>CAILTK010000071.1 GCA_903837135.1 uncultured Caulobacterales bacterium | reverse complement strand
CCTGTTTGATCTCGAGGCGCAGATCACTGCGACGCACCTCGGCGCGCGCCCGGGCCAAGGCGTTCAGCTCGGCGTGTTTGGCCCAGATCATCCTGGCGGGATTGCGGATCCAGGCCGCCAGCTGCAGCCGCCGCTCGCGCGTCCTGGCCACCCGGTTTTCGACCGCTTGGAAGCGCAGCCGCGCGCGAGCCCGCGCCGCCACTTCGTCCGCCAACAACGCCTTTTCAATCTGCCGCGAACTGGGCGTGCGGGGCGCCAACAGGGCCAACCGTTCGGCCTCCCAGGCCGCCCGCTCCGCCATCAATCCCTCGCGGACCTTGGCGGCTTCGGACACCAGTTGGCCGATCGGCGCCTCAACCAAGGGCGCGGCCGCCGCCAGTCGGTCCGAGGTGGCGGAATAGTCCTTGCGAAGCCGGCTGGCGGCATTGTTGCGGACTCGAACATCGCGGTTGCGCTCGCCCCGATCGGTTGGGCGGTTTCGACGCTCCATCGCCGTCGCGGCGGGCCCCATGTGTTCGGTTGGCGTGCGGTCGATGCCCTGCTCGGCGAGGCTCAACGGACTGACCTGGGGCGCCCCCGGCCCGAGGTGATGGCGCAGGTGTTCGTTCTGGATCTTGGCCCAGCCCATCCGCCATTCGCGGACCTGTTCGGGCGTGCGCCAGGACCGGTCCTTCTTCTGAAAACCGTCAGGTCCAACGGCCCGGGTCGTGACCAGGATGTGAGCGTGGAAATTGCGGTGATCGCCGTGTTTGCCCGGCTGATGCAGGGCGATGTCGGCGATCATTCCGCGAGCCACGATATGCTCAGCGACGAAGTGCCGGACCAACAGCTCGCGCTGATGTGCATCCAGTTCGTGCGGCAAGGAGAGCAGCAACTCCCTCGCGGGGACGGCGTCCTTGCGGCCCTCCGCCTTCTCCGACGCGTTCCACAACGTCTGGCGATCGTGGAAGGCCGCCGGCGCGGTCTGCGGCGCCATGATCGCCGCATATTCTACGTCGTCCTTGGCTGCGAAATCGAACTCCATCGCCAGCCGCTCATCGATCAGACGCGACCCCGAACGATACGCGGCGGCGGCCACGGCGGATCGGCCGGCGGCGCGCTGGATGGTCTGAACTGCGAGTCGATACTGTGCCATCCAGCCTCACTTTGACCGCCCGTGCGGTCGGATCGCTAAGGGCCCAGGCCCTTGGCTCAAACCCCAGGCCGACGCAGGCCGGTGCGGGGTTTGAGGGTGTCGGACGGAGTCTGACCGCGGCCGTCGATGGGCGTAGCCCAAGCGACGGGTAACTGCGCCATTGTCCTCAATCTACCTTGCCGACCACAATGGACCATCACGGGCCATAATGATAGGAAAAGCACACGACGGGCCAAATCGGCCATCAAATGGCGGAGGCGACCATGGTGGACAAGCGCAAACGCAATTCCAGGCCGTCACGATACAAGCCGCGCACCGAGCTGCAAAAACAGCGGCGCAAGGACCTTTGGCTCGCGCGTTCAGAGGATCGAAAAGCCCGCCGAAACGGCGAGACCGAGGCTGATCTTCGGGCGAGACTGCAAGCCCTGGAGACCGCCCTGCGCGACCACGGTCACGATGGCGTCCACGCTCGCCGTCACAGCCGCCCGCTTGAGGAGATTACCGACGACGCCGAACGGTTCTCGGTCCTGAAGGCCAGGGTCGAGCGGCTGGAGGCGCTGTGGTCTATCGATCGACGAAAGCGCGAGACCCGCGGCAAGATCATCATCGGCGGCGCGCTTCTCGCCGAACTGATCGATGCGGCGGCGAGCGGGGATCCCAGTCTACTGGCCTCCGTCCTCGACATCCTGGATCGCCGCGT
>CAILTK010000070.1 GCA_903837135.1 uncultured Caulobacterales bacterium | reverse complement strand
GGTTTTGCGGCCGCGGGCGCCGCGGGGGCCCGCGGGCCACGGCGGCGCGACGGGCCTGGGTGTCACGCGGAGGGCGGCGCAACGGGCGAGGCGGGACAACCCCGCACTCCGATGCGTCATCCCGGATAAGCCCTTCGCTTTCCGCGATGACGAATTGGGTAATACCAGTCATCGCAAGGAATGACCCATCTCACTCTATTCCGCTCATCCCGGCGAACGCCGGGATGAGCGGGAGAAGAGTCAAGCACATGGATGGTTGGTATAAGTCGCCGGCGTGTTGCGGCCCCTAGGCCTCGACCACGAACGGGCTGATCAGGCCGAGCGGCACCGAGGTGGAGTTCTTGATGCTGCGCATGACGATGCGGCTCTCGATATTGGCGATCAGGCCAAGCGACAGCAGCTTGTCGCGCAGGAAGTCGTCGAAGGCGTGCATGTCGCGCGTGATGATGCGCAGCACATAGTCCATCCCGCCGGTGACCGTGGCGCACTGGGCGATCTCCGGCCATTTGACGATGGCCGCCTCGAAGGCCTCGAGGTTGTCCTTGCTGGGCAGGGCCAGTTTCACCTCGGCGAACACCTCGAACCCCAGCCCGAGCTTCTCGCGGTCGAGCAGGGTGACGCGCTTCTGGATCACGCCGACGTCCTCGAGCCGCTTGATCCGCCGCCAGCAGGGCGAAGAAGACAGGCCGACGCGGTCGGCGATCTCGGCCACCGACAGACCGGCGTCGTGCTGGATCAGATCGAGGATCCTGGCGTCGATGGAATCAAGCGTTTCCGCCAACACGGTCCTCCCGCCGGCGAACGGCGCCGGATCCGAAGGTGGGGATAGGATGCGGCTCGGCGCGGTGCAAGCCGGATTCGGCAAGATCGTTGCGCTGAATGGCGGGCAAGGCGGTGTTCTGTTGCGCGAAACCGATCAGCGGCGGTGGTGCTGCACGGCCACGACCTCACCCTGCGCGGGAATGGACACCGCCACGTAGGCGACGCCGACGATGGCGAACACGGCGATGAGAAGCGAGACGAGTTTCATGTCGGCAATACGCGCGGGGCGCGGACTCGTTCCTGTTTCGGGCCTGTTTCGGGCCGGCTTCGACCACACGTCAGGTTTCCAAGTATGTCTGCGAAAGCTTAACCGTTTGGCCGGGCGCCGGCTCAGCCCGGCAGGCGCACGACGGCGCGCAGGCCGCCGAGCGGCGAACGGTCGAGGGTGACGTCGCCGCCGTGGCCGCGGGCCACGTCGCGGGCGATGGCCAGGCCGAGGCCGACCCCCTTTTCGTTCTGGTTGCGGCTGTCGTCGAGGCGCGAGAAGGGCCGGAACGCCTCCTCGTAGCGGTCCTCGGGAATGCCCGGACCGTCGTCGTCGATCAGGATGTCGACCCCGCCGGAGGGGCGCGCGCGGGCTTGTACGACGATGCGGGAACCGTGCGCGGCGGCGTTCATGATCAGGTTGGACAGGGCGCGCTTCAGGCCGTTGGGCCGCACCTCGGCGCTGACGCCCGGCTCCGCGTCGACCTCGACGGCGGCGCCCGAGCGGACGGCGCCGTCGCTGACCTCGCGGATCAGGTCGTCGAGGTAGACCAACTCCACCGCCTCGCCCCCCTGGCCGCGGGCGAAGGCGAGGTATTCGTCGATCATGTGCTCCATCTCGGAAAGGTCGCGCTTGATGGCGTCGACCCGCGGCGAGGGCTCGGCCAGGGCCGCCTCCAGCTTCAGCCGGGTCAGCGGCGTCCTGAGATCGTGGCTGACCGAGGCGAGCAGCAGGGTGCGCTGGTCGATATGGCGCTGGATGCGGTCCTTCATGGCCAGGAAGGCGTATCCGGCCTGGCGCACCTCGCGCGCGCCGTGCGGCTTGAAGGTCACCTCGGCGCCCCGGCCGAAGGCGTCGGCGGCGGTGGCCAGCCGCTCGATGGCGCGCACCTGGTTGCGGATGAACAGGATGGTGACGCCGGCCAGGGTCAGGGTGGCGAGCGCCAGCCAGAGGATGAAGATGTGGCCGCGGGCGGCGAAGGCGCGATCGCGCGGGGCCAGGAAGCGCAGCACCCCGCCCTTCACCGCGACCCGGATGTCGACCAGGCCCTGGCCGAGATAGCGGGTGGTGTCGACCCAGACCGGCGCGGAGATCCGGTCGTCCAGCGCGTTGCGCAGGGCCTGGTCGAGCGGCGGCAGGATGGAGATCGGGCCTTCGGTCGGCAGGGCGCGGCCGGGCTGGAAGGTCACCGTCATCGCCTGGGTGCGCTCGGCGCGCGCCGACAGCCGGCCCAGGGTCTCGGGCGTCGGGTTGGCGGCGTAGATGTCCACGTTCCAGGCCACGTCGCTGGCCAGGGCCTCGGACAGCTGGGTGGTCACCGCCCGCCATTCGGCGTCGAAGAAGGCGTAGGCGACCGCCGCCTGCATCAGCACGATCGGCAGGAGGATGATCAACAGCGAGCGCCCGAACAGGGAGGTCGGCAGCCAGCGCTTCAGAAAGCGCGGGTTGAGCCGCCGGCGCAGCCCGTGCAGGACGCGCAGCAGCCGGTCACTCGGCGAGCCCTCGGCGGACGCCATCAGTCGGGCGCCAGCTTGTAGCCCACGCCGCGCACGGTCTGCAGATAGCGCGGGTTCTTCGGGTCGTCCTCGATCTTGCGGCGCAGGCGGGTCATCTGCACGTCCACGGCGCGGGCCGAGGCGTCGCTGTCCTCGCCCTCCTCGCCGCGGATCAGGTCATAACGGTCGACGGCCATGTGCGGGGCCTTGGCGAGGCGGCGCAGCAGCCAGACCTCCCCTTCGGTCAGGCGGATCGGGCTGTCGTCCAGGGTCAGCTCGCCGCGCTCGAGGTCGAAGCTGTAGCGGCCGAGCGACACCGCCGCGCGCGGCGAGGAGGGGGCGCTCTGGGCGCGGCGCAGGATGGCCTCGATGCGCAGCAGAAGCTCCTGCGGCTCGAACGGCTTGGCCAGGTAGTCGTCGGCGCCGGTGGTCAGGCCGGCGATGCGGTCGCCCGCCTCGCCGCGCGCGGTGAGGATCAGCACCGGAGTGGGGCCGCGGCCCCGCACCCAGCGGCTCAGCGACAGCCCGTCCTCGCCGGGCATCATCACGTCGAGCACGGCCAGGTCGAAGTCGAGGGTCTGCATCAGCTTGCGCGCCCGCGCCGCGTCGGCGGCGGTGGTGACGCGGAAGCCCGCGCGCGCCAGGTATTCCTTCAACAGGCCGCGGATGCGGTCGTCGTCGTCGACCACCAGCAGATGGCGTCCGGGCGAGGCGTTCACGGCGTGTCCTTCGGCAACAGGGTCGTCACAACAGGTCCTTGCGTCGGCCGGCGAGCTTGGGGCCGGCGATGGCGGCGAGGATCCGCCGCGCGCCCGGCGCCGCCTCTATGCCGCCTTCGCGGTAGGCGGCGGCCAGGAGCGCGCGCAGGGCCGAGGAGACCTCCGCCTCGAACGCCAGGCCCCGAGCGGTCAGATGGGTCGGCCGGCGCCGCGCGTCCAGGGCGCCGGGCAGGGTCTCGGCGTAGCCGCCGTCGATCAGTTCCTTCAGCACCCGGCTGGCCCCCTGCTTGGACAGGCCGGTCAGCCGGGCCAGGTCCTGCACGCCCAGGCCCGGCCGGCGCTTCAGCAGGAAGGCGGCGCGGAAGTGACCCCGGCCGAGCCGCACGCCGTCCGCGGCCTGCCGCTCGAGCGCGCCGTCGGCGGCGGCCCAGACGGCCGCCTCGGCCAGCAGGAACACCTCGAGCGCGCGGTCGAGCTCGTCCTCGCTGAGGATCAGCCGCGGGTCGGCGGCCATGCCGGGACTGGTGTTCACCATGCCGCCGACGCCTGCCCCGTTGACGCGCCGGGGCGCACGGGGTCTAAGAGGCGCCGGAACGCCCTCCATAAGGTGGAAGCTTGCGCATGACCTCGGCTCCCTTCGACGATCGCGACGGTTGGATCTGGTTTGACGGGCAATTTGTACCGTGGCGCGAAGCAAAGGTGCATGTTCTCACCCATGGCCTGCATTACGCCTCCTCGGTGTTCGAGGGCGAGCGGATGTACGACGGCGAGATCTTCAAGCTGACCGAGCATACCCGGCGGCTGTTCCGCTCGGCGGAGCTCCTCGACATGGACATACCGTTCAGCGTGGCCGAGATCGACGAGGCCTGCAAGCAGACCTGCGCGCGCAACGGCTTGACCGACGCCTACATCCGGCCGGTGGCCTGGCGCGGGGCGGAGACCATGGGCGTGGCGTCCAAGGGCTCCAAGGTGCATGTGGCCGTCGCCAGCTGGACCTGGCCGAGCTATTTCGACCCCGAGGAGAAGAAGCGCGGCGTGCGGATCACCAACGCCAAATGGCGCCGGCCCGATCCGGCGACGATTCCGTCGGAAGCCAAGGCGGCCGGCCTGTACATGATCTGCACCCTGTCCAAGGACGCGGCCGAGCGCGAGGGCTATGCCGACGCGATGATGCTCGACTACCGCGGCTATGTGGCGGAGATGACCGGAGCCAACGTCTTCTTCATCAAGGACGGGGTGATCCACACCCCGCTGCCGGACTGCTTCCTCAACGGCATCACCCGGCTGACCCTGATCGAACTGGCGCGCTGGCGCGGCTTCGAGGTGGTGGAGCGCCACATCAAGCCCGAGGAGCTGGCCGACTTCTCCGAATGCTTCATCACCGGCTCGGCCGCGGAAGTGACGCCGGTGAGCGAGATCGGCCAGCACCGCTTCACCCCCGGCAACATCTCGCTGTCGCTGATGGAGGACTATGCCAGCCTCGTGCGCCGCAAGCTGGAGATGGTCTAGCGGGGCGCGCGGTTCAGGGCCGGTTCAATCCATTGTGAAGTGAAGGCTCGGAGCTACCGCGCGCCGCGCATCAACTGGCGAGTGGCCCCGGCGGCGTGGATGCGGCGGGGGCGCAGGCGGCGGCGCAGCAGGCGCACGGCGGCGTAGCTGGTCTGGGCGACGAACACGCCCCACAGGCCGCCCATCGCCTTGACGCAGGCGTCGGCGAACACCGCATCGCGGCCGGGAACCAGCAGCTGGCCGGCCTCGAGGGCGAGGGCGATCCCGGTCACGCCGAACACCACCAGGTTGGCCCGCCGGGGGAAGGCGAAGGCCATGCAGAGCCCCAGCAGGAAATAGGCCCCGAACCGCTCGGCCGTCGCCCCGGCGAGGGTGGCGGCCGCCAGGTGCGGCCGCAGCTCCGGCGGGCAGAGGGTGGCGAAGGCGATGGCGGCGAACACCGCCAGCGCGACGCAGAGGGCCGGGATCGAGGGGCGGGCGCTGCGGCGCTCCGCTCCGGTGTAGCGGCGGGAGGATCGCGAGATCGCGGGACGCTGGGCGGGCATGGCCAATGCGTAGCCGAACAGAGTTAAACTTTCGCGTGCGGATGCAGTTAAGACTTCCTGCACGAAGATGGTAAATATTTCAGGTGCAGATCAAACGGCCGTGCTTCAAATCGGCCTGGAAGTGGTAAACAAGACCGCGCAGCGTCGTTTTCCTCAGTCTTTCCAGGGGTGGTTGGACATGTACTTCCGAATCGGCCGCGTTCTTGGCTTCTGGGTGTGGCATGTCGAACAGGTGGGGGCCTGGGGCGTCAGCCTCAGTCAGGACCAGGCCAAGGCTCACGCCCGCGCCCGCATTCTCGCCGACCGGCCGAACCTCGCCGAGTTCCAGCTCAAGCAGATGAGCGCCTGAGCGCGGCGCGGTCGTGCGCCCGCGGGACCGCCGCTCGCCGTCCTCGCCCCTTGTGGCGCTCCGCCCCTTGTGGCACTTGCCGACCGGTTGGCGACGCACCCGCCCTGGACGTCGCCGGCGGTCAGGCCGGTTTAGCTCAGCTGGTAGAGCAGCGGTTTTGTAAACCGAAGGTCGGGGGTTCGAGTCCCTCAACCGGCGCCATCGTCAGCACGACAGCGGCTGGAGCAAACCGCCCTTGGACGGGATCGTTTAAGGGCGGATAATCTGCCCTAAGGCGCGCCGCTGGAGCTCGACGTGGACCGCAGCGCCTGGCGCTGCATGTCCTGCACGGTCTCCTGATCCTCCTTCTGCCGCGCCTTCCACTGGGCGTTGGTCAGGCACACCCTCTTCTGGATGTTGGAGTTGGGTTCGGCCTGCCGGCGGCACGTCACCTGGTCGTCGTTGCTGACCTTGGCGACGACGGCGGCCGGAGCCGCGGTGGGCGCGGCGGCGGGCGACGCGGCGACGGGAGGCGCGGGCGCGGGCGCCGGCGTGGCGGGATCGACCGCGCCGGCCATCAGAACAAGGGCGAAAAGGATCATCGGAGACTCCTGCAGTCACTCGCCATTTAATGGAAAAGCGCCCGACTCCACAAGGCGCGAGCCGGGCGCGGCCCTGCGGCCGATCAGGCCGCCAGCATGCCCTCCAGCCGCTGGCGGATCAGGCTCTCGGCCTCGGCTATGATCCGGTCGATCAGCGCCTTCACCGTCGGGATGTCGTGGATCAGGCCGGCGACCATGCCGCACGACCAGCCGCCCGCGTCCATCTCCCCGTCCTTCATGATGCGCGGATAGACCCCGGCCACCTCCTCGGCGATGTCGGCGAAGGTCAGCTTGGGGCCGAGCTCCTTTTCGGTGGCCAGGAGCTTCTCCACCGCGGCGTTGTTCAGCACCCGCTCGGTGTTGCGCAGGGGGCGCATGATCAGCCGGGTGTCGAGCTCGGTGGCGTCGACGATGGCCTGCTTCACGTGCGGGTGCACGGGGGCCTCGACGGTGGCGATGAAGCGGGTGCCCATGTTCATGCCGTCCGCGCCCATGGCCAGGGCGGCGACCAGCGAGCGGCCGTCGGCCATGCCGCCCGAGGCGACGAAGGGAATCTTCAGCGTCTCGCCCGCGCGGGGCAAAAGGATCATGTTGGGCACGTCGTCCTCGCCCGGGTGGCCGCCGCACTCGAAGCCGTCGACGCTGACCGCGTCGCAGCCGATCGATTCGGCCTTAAGCGCGTGGCGTACGGCGGTGCACTTGTGGATCACCTTGACGCCCGCCTCCTTCAGCGCCGGCAGGTATTTCTGCGGGTTGTTGCCGGCGGTCTCGACGATCTTGATCCCGCCGTCGATGATCGACTTCACGAAGCCCGGATAATCGGGCGGGGTCACCGCCGGCAGGAAGGTCAGATTCACCCCGAACGGCTTGTCGGTCATGGTCCTGCAGCGGGCGATCTCGGCCGCCAGGCCCTCGGGCGTGCGCTGGGTCAGGCCGGTGATGATGCCGAGCCCGCCGGCGTTGGACACCGCCGCCGCCATCTCGGCGAAGCCCACATAGTGCATGCCGCCCTGGATGATCGGATGCTGGATGCCGAACAGTTCGGTGATGCGGGTCTTCATCGGCTGGTTCCTCAGGCTGTTTTTCTCCCTTCCCCCTCAAGGGGGGAAGGGCCGGGGTTGGGGGTGAACGCGGTTACATCAAAGCGAAGGGCAGGCGAGGCGCCGCGCGCGATCATCCACGCGCGTCGTGCACTCACCCCCTCTCCCAGCCTCTCCCCCCTCGAGGGGGAGAGGAGCGCGCTCGTCCTCATCCTTCGTCCCACGGGTAGAACGGCATGGCGGAGGCCTTGCCGGTGAACTTGGGATCGCGCTTTTCGCGGAAGGCGGCGACGCCCTCCTTGCCGTCGCCGAGCGAGGTGTAGAACATCGCCAGGCTGTCGATCCGATGGGCGTCGGCGGGATGGGGCAGGGCCGGGTTGCGCAGCATCATCTGCCGGGCCAGGGCGACGGCCACCGGCGAGCGGTGGTCGGTGAATTTATGCGCCAGGGCGATGGCGTCGGCCAGCAGGGTCTCCGGCGCGTGGACCGAGCGGACCAGACCGCCCGCGCGCGCCTGCTCGGCGGTCAGGATGTCGGCGGACAGCACCCATTCCATGGCCTGCTGGGTCCCCACCAGCCGCGGCAGGAACCAGGACGAGCAGGCCTCGGGCACGATGCCGATCCTGCCGAACACGAAGCCGATCCGCGCCTTCTCCGACGCCAGGCGGATGTCCATGGCCAGGGTCATGGTGGCGCCGACGCCGACCGCCGCCCCGTTGATGGCGCCGATCACCGGCTTCTTGCAGTCGAAGATCGCCAGGGTCACCCGTCCGCCGGTATCGCGCACGCCGGCCACGATCTCCGGGTCGTCGAACCGGTCGGTCAGGTCGTCGAGGGTAGGGGAGAGCCGTTCGTTCAGGCCGAACACATTGCCGGGAACCGACAGGTCCATGCCGGCGCAGAAGGCTCGCCCCGCGCCGGTCACCACCACCGCGCCGACCGCGTCGTCCTCGCTGGCGCGCCCGAAGGCGTCGACCAGCTCGTTGGCCATATCGACGGTAAAGGCGTTGAGCTGGTCGGGCCGGTTCAGCGTCAGCACCAGGACGCGGTCGGCGACCTCGTAGCTCAGCGTTTCGTAGCTCAGCGTCTCGTAGGGCATCGAAGCTTCGGTACGCCTCCCCGTCTCAGCCCCTTTTGACCCGCCGCGCTTGCGCTTACAACGGCTGCAAACATGGGGACCTGTAAAATGACGGCGTTCGAGACGGCGATCGAGGACAAGGACGGCGTGCTGGCGGGGCCGTTCCGCGAGCCGAAGCAGATGCTGGCGGTGCAGGAGTACGACGGCCACGCCTCGATCCACGACGACGAGACCGCCAAGAAGTTCGGCTTCAAGGGGGGCACCATCGAGGGGCCGACCCACTTCAGCCAGTTCGCGCCGCTGGGGTACGCCCTGTGGGGCGAGCGCTGGCTGACCCACGGCTGCCTCTCCGCCCACTATCGCAACCCGGTGTACGAGGGCGAAGCGGTGCAGGCCTTCCTGCGCAGGCCGGCGGACGGCGGGACGGTGGCGCAGATCTGGATGCTGCGCGCCGACGGGACCGAGATCCTGCGCGGCACGGCCTCGGTGGGCCCGGACTTCGCCGAAACCGCGCTCGACAAGCGGCTGGCCGAACTGCCCCCGCTGGCCGACCCGGTGGTGCTGGCCGACGTCAAGGTGGGCATGTCCCTGCCGCGCGTGGCCGTGCGCATGGATCCCGACCAGCACATGGGCGCGCTCTATCCGTTCAGCCTGAGCCAGAAGCTCGCCAGGATCACCGAGCCTTCGCCCTGGTATGCGGGCGCAGGCTCGCCGTTCGGCCGCGCCATCGTGCCGATGGAGATGATCAGCGTCCTGATGCAGTACACCTCCAAGGGCCCGGGCTTTCCGGCGCGGGGGCCGGCGGTGGGCCTGTTCGCCGACCAGGAGATCCGGCTGCTCGACGGCCCGGTGTTCGTCGGCGAGGACTACGAGGTGGCGCGCGAGGTGGTGTTCCTGTCGGGCAGCCGGCGGACCGAGAGCCTATGGGCCCGCTCGACCCTCTACCGGCCGGGCGCGGACCAGGCGGTGGCGTCGATGCTGCTGAACCTCGCCACCATGAAGGACTCCTACGCGCCCTACGCGCAGGAGCGGGCGGCGCTGTACGGTGAAGGCTGAGGCGCGACGGGCCGACGCGGTCGGCCGAAGGCCGGCCGCGTGATCCCCATCACCGACACCCTGTCGATCGGCGACGACGAGATCGACCTGCGCTTCTTCCGCGCCGGCGGACCCGGCGGGCAGAACGTCAACAAGGTCTCCACCGCGGTCCAGCTGCGGTTCGACGCGCGCGGATCGCCGTCGCTGCCCAACGACGTCTCCATCCGGCTCCAGCGTCTGGCCGGCCAGCGGCTGACGCTCGAGGGAGTGATCGTGATCACCGCCCAGCGCTTCCGCACCCAGGAGCGCAACCGCGAGGACGCGATCCAGCGCCTGGTGGAGCTGATCCGCGCGGCGGCGGACAAGCCCGCGGTCCGCCGCGCCACCAAGCCGACCCTAGCCTCCAAGACCCGCCGCCTCGAGGGCAAGCGCACCCGCTCCACGGTCAAGGCCGGGCGCGGACGGCCGGGGATGGACGACTGAAACGCTGACCCAATAATCCGCTCATCCCGGCATTGGCTTCGCCGCCCTTCGGGTCGCCGGTATGAGCGATAGAAAAATTCGAAGTCGGTTCGGCAGATCCGACCGAGATTTTTGATATTTCAGGCTTCCCTCGCCGCCCAACAGCTTACGAAGTCCAGAGACTGCCGTTCGTGGTGCAGGGAAGGGTCTTTCCATGGCTGTCGCTCCGGCGAGCGCGATCTACACCTGTCCCATGCACCCGCAGATCCGGCGAGGGTCGCCGGGAAGCTGTCCGATCTGCGGCATGACCCTGGAGCCCGTGACGCCGACCGCCGAGGGGGGCGAGGACCGCGAGCTTACCGACATGTCGCGGCGGCTGTGGATCGGCCTCGCGCTGGCCCTGCCGGTGGTGGCGCTGGAGATGGGGGGGCATATTCCGGCGCTGGGACTTCACCATCTCGTCCCGCCGCGCGTCTCGATCTGGATCCAGCTCGTGCTGTCGACGCCGGTGGTGTGGTGGGCCGGCTGGCCCTTCTTCCAGCGCGCCGCGGCCTCGGTGGTGAACCGCAGCCTGAACATGTTCAGCCTGATCGCGCTCGGAACCGGCGCCGCCTACCTCTACAGCCTGGTCGCGACCCTGGCGCCGGACCTGTTTCCGCCGAGCTTTCACGGCATGGGCGGCGTCGTCGGCGTCTATTACGAAGCCGCCGCGGTGATCGTCGTCCTGGTGCTGCTCGGCCAGGTGCTGGAGCTGCGCGCGCGCCAGCAGACCGGCGGCGCGATCCGCGCCCTGCTGAAGCTGGCCCCGAAGACCGCCCACCGGCTGGGCCCCGACGGCGCGGCCGAGGAGGTCGAACTCGCCCGGGTGCAGGTCGGCGACCGGCTGCAGGTGCGTCCCGGCGACGGCGTGCCGGTCGACGGCGAGGTGCTGAGCGGCCAGAGCGCGGTGGACGAGGGCATGGTCACCGGCGAATCCATGCCGGTCGCCAAGCAGGCCGGCGACCGGCTGATCGGCGGCACGGTGAACGGGACCGGGTCGCTGGTGATGCGGGCGGACAGCGTCGGGGCCGACACGGTGCTGGCGCGGATCGTGGCCATGGTCGCCGAGGCTCAGCGCAGCCGCGCACCGATCCAGCGCCTCGCCGACACCGTCGCCGGCTATTTCGTGCCGGCGGTGCTGGGCGTGGCCGCGCTCGCCTTCGCGGGCTGGGCCCTGTGGGGGCCGCCGCCGGCCCTGGCCTACGCCCTGATCGCGGCGGTGTCGGTGCTGATCATCGCCTGTCCGTGCGCGCTCGGCCTGGCGACGCCGATGTCGATCGGCGTCGGCGTCGGCAAGGGGGCGGGCGCCGGCGTGCTGATCCGCTCGGCCGAGGCGCTCGAGCGGATGGAGGCGGTGGACACCCTGGTGGTCGACAAGACCGGCACCCTCACCGAGGGGCGGCCCAAGGTGGTCGCGGTCGTCGCGGCGGGCGGGCTGACCGAGGCGCAGCTCCTGCCCCTGGCCGCGGCGCTCGAGGCGAAGAGCGAGCATCCGCTGGCGGCGGCCATCGTCCGCGCGGCGCGCGAGAGCGGCGCGCCCATCCCGCCGTCGACGGATTTCGCCTCGGTGACCGGGCAGGGCGTCACCGGCACGGTCGACGGCCGCCCCGTGGCGCTGGGGAACGCCGCGCTGATGGCGGGGCTTGGGATCGCGGTCGG
This sequence comes from uncultured Caulobacterales bacterium, assembly GCA_903837135.1. Classification (GTDB taxonomy): domain Bacteria; phylum Pseudomonadota; class Alphaproteobacteria; order Caulobacterales; family Caulobacteraceae; genus CAIOYC01. Next base: position 44,903 of record CAILTK010000070.1, on the reverse strand, counting down.
CGATCTCGAGGCGCGCGCCGACGCCCTGCGCGGCGACGGCGCCACCTGCCTCTTCGTCGCCATCGACGGCAAGGCGGCGGGGCTGATCGCCATCGCCGATCCGATCAAGGCGACGACCCCGGCCGCCCTGGCCCGACTGCGGGCCCTGGGCATCCGCATCGTCATGCTGACCGGCGACAACCGGACCACCGCCGAGGCGGTGGCGCGAAAGCTCGGGATCACCGACGTGCAGGCCGACGTCCTGCCCGAGGACAAGCATCGCATCGTCAAGACGCTCGCGTCGGAGGGACGGGTGGTGGCGATGGCCGGCGACGGGGTGAACGACGCGCCGGCCCTGGCCGAGGCGGCGGTGGGCGTCGCCATGGGGACCGGCGCCGAGGTGGCGATCCAGAGCGCGGGCATCACCCTGGTCAAGGGCGACCTCGCCGGCGTCGCCCGGGCGGTGGTGCTCAGCCGGGCGACCATGCGCAACATTCGTCAGAACCTGCTGTTCGCCTTCGTCTACAACGGGATCGGCATCCCCATCGCCGCCGGCGTCCTCTACCCGGCGTTCGGCCTGACGCTGAGCCCGATCATCGCCGCCCTGGCCATGTCGCTGAGTTCGGTGTCGGTGATCCTCAACGCCCTGCGGCTAAGGTCGCTGAAGTTGTGAGCTCATGCCAACCTGCGGAAGACTGGCGCATCGCATTTATTGTCCGCTCATCCCGGCGAATGGCGGAACCCAGATCATAAAGCAGTTTGCCTCAAAAGATCGGAGAGCAATGGGTTGGCTCCAAGATCTCAAGTGGATGCGCCATACGATCTGGATCCCGGCATTCGCCGGGATGAGCGGAAATAAGTCACGCTCATTGGAGGCTGGATGCGGGCCCCTACCGCGTCGGCGTCTTCTTCGCGCCGCTGCCGGTGGCGGTGCGGACCACCGCGCCGGTCACGTCGGCGGCGGCGCCGACGGCGGTGGTGGTGACCTTGGCGGCGGTTCCGACCGCGGCCCCGGCCACGCCCACCGCCGTGCCGACGATGCAGCCGCCGAGCGCCGGCGCGGCGAGGGCCAGCAGCACGAGGATAAGGCGGGCCGGCGGGGGCATGGAATCACTCCGGTGAGAGCGCCACTCTACCACCGCGGACGCGCCCGCCTTCGGCGACCGATCGGCGCAGGCCCTAGGCCGCGTCGACCAGCACCAGTTCGGCGTCGTCGATCGCGGTGATGCTGAGCGCGCTCTCGCCCGTCACGGCCGCGCCGTCGCGGGGATCGAGGCGGACGCCGTTGACCTCCACCGACCCCTTGGCCGACACCAGATAGAGGTGCCGGGCGGGGTCGGGGGCGTATTCGGTCGCCTCGCCGGCCTTCAGGGTGGCGCCGAGCACCCGCGCTTCGGCGCGGATCGGCAGGGCCACGTCCTTGTCCTCCGCATAGCCGGAGGCGAGGGGGGTGAACCGGCCCGACCGGTCGTCCTTGGGAAAGGGCTTGGCCCCCCAGTAGGGCTGGCCGCCGCGCGCCGCGGGCTCGATCCAGATCTGGAACAGGGTGGTCTTGTCGGCCTCGAGATTATACTCGGCGTGGCGCACGCCCGACCCCGCCGACATCACCTGCACGTCGCCCGCGCCGGTGCGGCCGGTATTGCCCAGGGAGTCCTTGTGGGTGATCGCGCCCTCGCGGACATAGGTGATGATCTCCATGTCGGCGTGCGGATGCGGCGGAAAGCCCGACTGGGGCTGGATTTCGTCGTCGTTCCAGACCCGCAGCGCGCCCCAGCCCATCTTCCTTGGGTCGTAGTAGTTGGCGAAGGAGAAGTGGTGGCGGGCCTTGAGCCAACCGTGGTCCGCGCCGCCCAGCGCGGCGAAGGGGCGTCTGTCGATCATCGCATGCATTCCCTGAGGGCGGGCCGGGCCCTGATGGGGGCCCGGACCCTGATGGGGCTCAGGCTAATTGAACCTGAGACTGTTGCAGATAAGATAGGGCGTGTCGCGCCCTTGTAAAGGACCCGCCGGCCGGTGCAAACGCCCGGGCGCGCGCCTACGTCGGCCCTGCAATATCGGTTCGGGGGTTGGCCTTGCCGCCGCCACCGCTTGAGTTCAACGGGAGCCATGAAGGTCCTTCTGCTCGGCAAGATCAGGAACATCACCGGCTGGCTCGAGGGCTGCGCGCTCGGCCTGCGGATGGCGGGGCACGAGGTCCGCATCGGGGTGACGCGCGATCCGGCGCTGGCGCCCGTGCTCGATCGCGCGCTCCTGTCCAGGCGGCTGGGCCAGCCGCGGGCCATGGGGGTCGCCCGGGCGATCCGCCGGTTTGCGCCGGACCTGATCCTCGGCGTGCTGTCCTACACCATCCCCCGCGACCTGCTCGAGGTGGTCGCCGCCCTGCCGGGGCGGCCGCCGCTGGTCGGCTGGGTCGGCGACGTGTTCGGCGAGGCGCAGCGCCGTTCGGCGGAGCTGTTCGACCTGATCGCCTACACCGACACGGCCATGGTCGAGCTGCACCGGCGGCTGGGATTCCGCACGCCGAGCGTCTTCCTGCCGCACGCGGCCAACCCGCGGATGGCGCGACTGGCCCGGACGGTGGACGCGCCCGAGCGGAAGATGGTGTTCGTCGCCAACCCGACGCCGCACCGGCGGGCGCTGATCCGTCAGGTGCGGACCCCCTTGCGGATCTTCGGCCCCGGCTGGGCCAGCCTGGGGCCGACCCATCACGAGGTGATCGCCCGGCGGCTCGACATGGACGAGGTCGGGCAGGTCTACGCCGGCCACTTCGCCACCCTCAACGTCATGAACGAAGCGAATGTGCTGAGCGGCCTGAACCAGCGCAACTTCGACCCCTGCCTGTTCGGCACGGCGGTGGTGGCGGACCACCAGCCGGACCTCGAACTGTGCTTCGAGGTCGGTCGGGAGACCCTGTCCTATCGGACCGCCGAAGAGCTCGACGAGGTCTACGACCGGCTGCTCCGCGCGCCCGAGGCGGCGAGGGCGGTGGGGGAGGCGGGGCGGTGCCGGGTGCTGGCCGAGCACACCTACGGCCACCGCATCGAGGCGCTGGCGACGATGCTCTGAGACCTCGAAACACACGGAAAAAGCGCCAATCTAATTTCTATTGCCACCTTAGGTGTATTGAGCGAAGCTCCTGCCAAGGCGGGGGTCTAAGATGGCGAGATCGGGAACAGGGAGGCTGGCGTCGACGGCGGCGGTCTTGACCGCGGTCGCCCTCCTGGCCGGATGCAAGAGCGCCCAACCGGGCGGACCGGTCCAGGGCTGGGACGACGCCACCCGCGACGGCTGGTACAACACCGACCAGGGATCGCGGCTCATGCCGGTGGCGTGGATGCGGGCGCTGGAGCAGCCGGCCTCCGACGCCGCCGCCCCGCCCCAGCCGTTCCTCGACCCCGGCTACCTGGCCGGTTTCCGGATCCTGCCGCCCCGGCCGGGGTCCGCCCTGCCGATCGGTTTCGCCGTGGACGCCGCCGACGACAGCCGGTTCGTTAAGACCAGCCTGCACTGGATCGCCGGCGCATCTCCGGCGCAGGACAAGGTCGACTGGATCGGACTGAACTGCGCGGCCTGCCACACGGCGCAGATGAGCTACGCGGGCCAGACCTACACCGTCGACGGCGCGCCGAGCCTGTTCGACTTCCAGGGCTTCGTCGAAAGCGCCGACAAGGCCCTGATGCAGACGCGGGACTCCGCGGGGCCGGGCGCGGACGGCCGGCGCTGGGATCGCTTCGCCAAGGCGGTGCTGGGTTCGCAGAACGACAACGCCGCCAATCGCGCCCTGCTGCTGGCGGCGCTCGGCAAGCTGATCGACTGGGAGACGCAGACCGAAGCCCTGAACCATGCGGACCTGCGCTACGGCTTCGGCCGGGTCGACGCCGTCGGTCACATCTTCAACCGGATCCTGCTGTTCGGCGGCGCCCCGCAATCCTCGCCCAACGCGGCCGACGCGCCCGTCAGCTATCCGCACCTGTGGAACATCACCAAGGAAACCCAGGTGCAATGGGACGGGATCGCCCAGAACGCCAAGCTCAACATCGGCGCCACGCCGACCGACTATGGGGCCATGGGCCGCAACGCCGGCGAGGTGCTGGGCGTGTTCGGTGAGGTGGTGATCAAGCCGCGCTCGGGACCGCTCGATATTTCGGGGTTCGACTCCAGCATCAATATCGGCAGCCTCAACGCCATCGAGGTGGCGCTGACCCGGCTGACGCCGCCCGTCTGGCCCAAGGCGTTCGGCGAACCCGGCGCGATCGCCGTCACCGACCCGTCGGCCGGCGCGCTGTCGAAGGCCCAGGTGCTGACGGCCGGCAAGGCGCTGTTCGACAAGAACTGCAGCGCCTGCCACACGCCGCAGGAACACTACGAGACGATGAAGACCTTCGCCGCGCTGGGCCCCGAGAACCAGACCGACGAATGGATGGCCTGCAACGCCTGGGCCGACACCGGAGCCAGCGGCGCCTTGACCGGCATACCGGTCAACTATGTCGTCGGCGATCCCCTGGCGGCCAGCGCGCCCGTGCGGGCCCTGCTGGAGACCTCGGTCAAAGGGGCCCTGGTCGGCCAGGAGAAGGCCTTCGCCGAAGCCGCGGCGCAGAACATCTTCGGCATAACCCCGATCCCCAAGGCGACCGTGCTGAGGTTCGCCCAGGCCAGGCCGCCTTCGCCGAAGGAGCAGCGGCTGCAGCTGTGCATGAAGAACGCGGCCGATCCGCTGATGGCCTACAAGGCCCGGCCGCTCGAAGGGATCTGGGCGACGGCGCCCTATCTGCACAACGGCTCGGTGCCGACCCTGTACGACCTGCTGACGCCGCCGGCGCAGCGGCCCAAGACCTTCGCCGTGGGCACGCGCGCCTTCGATCCCAGGAAAGTCGGCTACGACACCAGCCCCGCCGCCGCGGGCAACACCTTCACCTTCGACACCACCCTGCTCGGCAATTCGAACAAGGGCCATGTCTACGGCGTCGGCGCCCTCACCGAGGCCCAGCGGCTGGAGCTGCTTGAATACCTGAAAACCCTCTGAGCAGGCGGCAGGACCCCGATGGGAGACTATCTCGACAGGCTCGACGCGGCGGCGCCTGACCAGTGCTGGCCGATGGCGCGGCGCTGGCTGTTCGGCGAACCGCTGCCGTTCTTCGCCGAGCTGCGGGCCGAACGGCCGGTGCTGACGACGCCGGAGGTCACGCTGGCGACCCGGTACAGCGATTGCGCCCTCGTCATGCGCCGCCACGAGGTGTTCGGCGTCGATCTCTACAAGCCCAAGCAGGGCGGCTACTGGATGGCGCAGGACGACACGGCCGATCACATGCGCGAGAAGGCGATCATGCTCGCCATCCTCGACCGCGAGCAGATCCCGGCCATGCGCGCCTTCATCGGGGCCAAGGCGGCCGCCCTGCTTTCGGCCGCGCCGGGAGCCCTGGAGGCGGTCGCCGGCCTGACCCGCGCGGTCCCCATCGCCCTGGCCCAGGACTGGTTCGGGTTCGCCGGCGCCGATCCGCACGCCATGTCCGAATGGTCGTACTGGAACCAGCAGGACGCCTTTCACAACCAGCCGTTCGATCACGCCGCCGATCCCGGGGCGATCGTCCGCAACCGCGAGCTGGCCATCCTCGGCATGGCGGCCTTCCTCGGCGTGCGGGTGGCCGAGCGCGCGGTGCAGGTGAAGCTCGGCGTCCACGCCGACGATCCGGTGTCGCGGCTGCTCAGGCTCTCGTTCAGCGGGGCGCTGAAGTTCAACGTCGAGCAGGTGATCTCCAATGTGGGCGGCCTCCTGATCGGGGCGGTGGAGACCACCTCGCACTGCGCCGTCAATGCGCTCGAGGTGCTGTTTTCGCGCCCGGACATGCTGGCGGCGGCGCGCGCCGTGGCCGGGGATCCGGCCCGGTTCGACGGCTATGTGTTCGAGGCGCTGCGCTTCAAGCCGGCCTTTCCCTACTTCTTCCGCACCTGCCATGCGCCGACGGTGCTGGCGCCCGGCACGCCGTTCGCGGTCACCATACAGCCGGGGACGACCGTGCTCGCCGTCACCCACAGCGCCATGTTCGACGAAACGGTGGTGGACGACCCGGGTCGCTTCGATCCCACGCGCCCGACCGCGGACGCGTTCACCTTCGGCCAGGGGCTGCACGAGTGCCTCGGCCGCGCCATCGGTCAGGCGATGATCCCCGAGATCGTTCGCCAGTGCCTGTTGCGTCCGGACCTGCGGCCGGCCGGTCCGCCCGACTATCGGGGCGGCGACGTGCCCGAGGCCTACGCCCTCACCTGGACGCCGTGAACCGTTAGGAGGGCCGCGGATGTCCATGCTCTCGGCGGCGGCGGCCGTCGTCGTCCTGATCGCCTTCAACCTGCCGATTCTGGTGCTGCTGATCTCGCTTCCGCTGCTGGCCAACCTGAAGCAGGCCCTGATGGAGAAAAGCCCGATCGGCGGCGCCGGCGACACGACCAGCTACAGCCGCATCGCCGGCCTGGTCGGCGCGGCGGTGATGACCTGCTTCTTCTGGGCGATCGGCAATGTGGTCCTGCTCAAGGCCTTCACCGCCGTCGGCGAGATCAAGCCGGTGGTCGACGGCAGCGGCCGTCTGTTCATGGTCGGGGCGGCGCTGTTTCTTCCCTACGCCTTCAACCAGATCAAATCGGCCTTCGGGGCCGCGGGCGTGGCCGCCGCCGCCGCGCCGGTCGCTCCGGCCCCGGTCGCCGCACCCGGCGCGCCGACCCTGACCCTGGCGATCGCCAACCTCTCCAGCGCCATCGACGATACGGCCTTCGCCGCCGCGGTGGCGGCCATCGCCGTCCAGGTCGGCCGCGACTTCCAGCCCGAGTGGGGCATGGGCGCGGCGCTCAATCCCACCCGCCTGTCGCTGAGCGGCGGCAAGGCCAACGTCGACGCCGCCGCCGACGCGGTGATCTATGTGGGCGACAGCGCCAGCGATCCGACCACCGGCGCGTCGGGAGCCTACGGCTACCATTCGGAAAACTACGGCCAGACGCCCTACGCCTTCGTCTACCTCGACGTGTGCCGGCAATACGGCGAGGCCTGGTCGGCGACCCTGTCGCACGAGGTGCTGGAGCTGCTGGCCGATCCCACCACCGTGCTCACCGCGAGCGGACCTGTGCCCGGGGGCGCCGCGCCCGCCGCCGGGTCGCCGGCCCAGACCGTCGCCTACGACCTCGAGGTCTGCGATCCGACCCAGGGCGACACCTATGCGATCAACGGCGTCCAGGTCTCCAACTTCGTCACCAAGGCCTTCTTCGCCATGGTCGGCGGTCCGTCGACGGCGACCAACCACCTCGGGCTGGCGCTGGATCCGTTCGGCGTGCGCCCCGGCGGCTATCTCCAGTACGAGGACTCGGGCGGATCGCACCAGCTCGACGGGCCCCGCGTCGACGCCAAACGGCTGGCCGCCCGCGCCGTCCTGGCCGGCTATCGCCGCAATGCGCGGCGCGCAGACCTGTGCAGCCGTCGGGGGTGAATGGGTGAGGGGGGTGAGTACGGAGCGGGGGCGCGAGCGGTGCAGGCGCAGCGCACGAGTTCGCCGTCCAGGTCAACTAGCCGCTGTCCGAAAGCTGGCATTCTGAACGGCTGAGAAGGGTGGATATTGTTGAAAAAGTCGGAATATTACTTGAGCTGAAAGCTAGATCGTTGGGCTTGTTTTCCTTAAGATCAAAATAGAAGGTGCTCCGTCGGGGCTCCAAAGGCCGCAGAGAGGGAGCATTACCAAATACATATCCTCTCGCGTAAATTTTGCTGAAGGCCATCAGCGGCCCGGAAAAAAGAGGCCATTATCCGATTTTCGCCTTTTTCAACAGAATCGGTGGTTAGCCGCCGTTAGCTGCAATAAGCCGAGCAATTCTCACCTTCACGCTAGCTATCTGGGCTGAGGTGGCAGCCTCCGACAGGTAGTGCGAATAAAGCGCTAAATCTAGAACCCGACCCTTAATAGTCGTTAGGGCGGCGACGATCAATTCCGGCGAATCTGAAGAGTCAGATAGATTGCGAACAATCGCAACGAAATAGGCGGCATTCCCATCGATCTCCACCAAGCGAGGCGAGCTGGATAGCTGCACTATGCGGCCCGTCGCCCGTCGCACTACTGCAGAGCCGTACCGATCTGGGTTCGCGTCATTAATCTCTCTTTGAATGCGACCGAGAGCGTTCTGCACACGAAGTTGAGCTAGAAATAGCCAACGCGGTGGGGCCTGGCGCCCCAAGCTCTCACGTGGTGTTTGCACTAGCGCATATCTTATCTGCCCGTCCGGGACGTTCGGGTAGGAACAGTGGTAGAGGGTCAAGGCGGTGAACGCATCAGTGTTTGCGGCAGCAGATCGGTCTGCTAGCGATTTCAATTGTCCAGACGGCACGCACTCGTCAGCGGGAACTTCAGCGAAAAACTTCTGCCCTCCGACGGAGAAAGCTACGGAGTGAGTAACTGGGGTCCCGGCCACCACGCCGCTTATCAGCAATCCTGCCAGCGCTTTCATGTCACCCCCAGGTGCGATCTGTTGGGACACGCTGTCACAACAGATCGGACTTCTGCAATGGGTCGCGTGCACACGCGAACTACGCGCCCAAAATCACCGTTCGTCGGGGTGGTGGCGACGATGCCCGACAGCGGACCCCGCTAAGGGCAGCCGGGGGTGGAGATTGTTGAAAAAGTCTCTGGCGGCTTCCGAGCGAGGTCATTCCGTTCTCCCAGTGGCGAGACCGCACCAATAAGTCCCCGAGAATTCAGACTCTACGCAACAGCGTTGCCGATTTCTGGGTCGGATTAACGTCTGGACGACTTTTTCAACAATATCGGTGGATTCTCGCCGTTGGTGGGCCGACCAAAAGACCAAAAGCCGACCTTGAGTTTACCTTAGCCGCTGTCGCTTGCGGCCCAAGCCTCCCATTGCTGGAGAATGATCAAGCCAGGATAATCTCTGCGGTCCGGATACCGGCTCCTGTAGTAGCAATCGTAGTAGCTCATCACCCGCTCGCGGGTGAGCTGCATCAGCGGCTGATTCTTTTTGGCAAAAGAGGCGTAAGCCGCCCGATCAAGCGTAGGAAGCGACGCAGCTATATCCTCAATGATTTCCACAACATATTCGCCCACCAGGAGCACCACAAAAGGGACGACCCAAGGCTCACGCGCAGCTAATAAGCCTATAAGGGCGCGCTGCCGAACATAACCATCGGTGCTGCGAGTCAGCAGGCACTGCGCTCCAAGAGAGGCGTCATGCAGAGCTGCTCGGCCAGCGACGTCGCTGAAATGTAGGCGTTGAGGAATATGCGCTCGGCTCCCTGACGAGTCGAAATACTCCAAGGTCCGTCCTGAGCTGTATGAGGCATCAACGAACGGTTTGAGTTCCCGCCCGACGCGATTTGCCATGCCGCTCATCGAAAGTGGAAAGGCGGCCAAAGCCACGTCTGCAAAGGACTTGGGCGATGTAGCGCGCTCCCGGCCCAATGGCTGGGAGTGAGCCTTCTTTCCCAACATGTTCCTGCCGAATGCAAGCGGACTTGCCATTGTCCATACGACGAGAACGTAAATTCCGTACGCTAATGGAATAGTCGTAAAAAGCGAGAAGTAGGACGTGAAGCCAATTACTCCGAACACAGAGATCAAGACCAACCACACTGCGAAAAGACCAAGCGTATGGGCCGCTTTTAACAGGGCGACATTGATCCGCCTGCTAGCCATTCATTCCCCGACGAGATCTAACGTGGAGCCCTGACGCCCGCATCTGAATTTATGGCCAACACCCAGCCAATTGCTAGCTGAAGCTGGATTCCGCGTGGGTAAGAGGCCACAAAACGGCCCCTCTCATGGTCGGCTCAGGGTCGCAGGCGGCCCTGAGCACCTTGCCGCAAACTCGCCGTTCGGCCCGGTTCGGCGACCTGCCCAGAAGCGGACCTAGCCAAGCGCCGTTCGGGGTGGTGTTCTGCCGCCCTTAAACCCTAATCATATCCCGGACGGGTGCTGTGTGGTGGTCGTTCTTCGTCGAACACAATCACGCCATCAAGGGATTTCGCCCAGTCGACGGGATGGGGGATGTGGTCGAACGAACCTCCGGGTACGACACCGAGCTTCCGAAGTTGAGTCCGGTCCAAGTAGCCTGTTGCGGCCCCCCCTCCGACGCTGGCTTCCAGCGATCCGTCTTGGGGCGTTGCTATTGGTCTGTTGGTCTTGCGGCTCCATCGAAACGCTCCGCTTCGAGCGGAGAAACCAAGGGCGAAAGCGTTGTCGCCGTAGATTTCATGGATATAGGCGCCAAGCGCCTTCACCGTCGCGAACGGCGGGTAGGCAGTAGCGTCCTTGGCGGCGTGCGCTGTTGCGGTCCAGACGATGATCTTGGCGCGAGGCCCAAGCCTATCGGCCAACCAGCGGAAGTTTTGATACATGGCTCGGTCGCGACCGGCGATCAGAGTCGCCAGCTCAGTCTGATCGAGGCGGAGGTAAAGGTCGAGGTTCTTCAACTCCTGCTGTTGCGTCGCGTCGGCGGGTTGGAGGGCGCCAGCTATGTCAGAGACGCAAGTAAGCAGGAACTGTTTGTCGGCGGCGTCGTAGGGGGCCGCGTCAGTGTAGTCCCAGTACATGCGGCGGTGAATTGCGGCACGGCACTGAGTGCGTAACGGCTCGTTCAACACGCCAGTCAGGCGCTCGGGCATGATGTCGTTGGCATAGGATTGCTCCAATCCCCCCAGTTGTCCGTCTAAACCACCGAGATGAATGCGACCCGCGTTGGCCTCCGCGGCGAGGAAGGGCAGAAGCGGCTGGACTTCTCGCTCGAACTTCCAAACCCCTCCAACGGCCTGTCCCAACCGCTCCGCCGTGACCGATTGGCCCATCTGGAGCGACCGCTCTAGGTCAAGGAACTCGTAGTGGCTGGCTTCAAAGAAAACGGCGTGGTAGCCGCAGCGTGTCACCAACTCACGCACTAGCCGGACCTTGAACGCTTCGGTATGGCCATCGCCATGGCCCGCTGCCTCGCCGAGCAGCGCGATCTTCTTGTCACACAGATCGTGGATGACAGAAGCTAGGGCAGCATCGTCTTCCGGATCAGCGGCTAGCGGGGCCTGGCCGTGCGCAAACGGCGCAACAACCAGCATCATCAAGCACGCCCAAATAGCCCGGCGCATGGCCCATCTCCAATCAACTTCGGCGGGAGCATACGTTGCGTGGCGTGATGGGAGAAGGCATGCGAAGGTCTGCTCGGGGGCGTAAGCCGCCAGGAGTAGCCCGCCCGAAACTCCCCCCACGCCGCGCGAAAAAGCCTTCCCCGCGAAGCGCAGGGAGGGACTCCCACAATTTGTGGATGGCGTCAGGTCGGTCTTCGGCGGGCGGTCGCCGTCACGGTTCGGTCGCGAGCGGCGCTTTGACGGTCGCGGACCTCGCCGTCCTGCCGCGCCGCCGCCCCACCATCTGCTCTTCGGCCGATGGTCTCCTCGGCCTGCTTCGCGGGGCGGTGGGAAGACGCGGGCGCCCCGAACGAAAAAGGGCGGCGTTTCCGCCGCCCTGATCCGTGGAGGTCCGACCGCGGGGTCAGCGCGAGGCGATGCCGAGCGCGTTGGCGGTCTCGCCGGTGTAGCGGCCGGCGGCGAGGTGGTTGTCCTCCTGGTACTTCACCATGGCGTGCATGGTGTCCTGGGTGAACAGGCCGTTGTGCGGGCCGGCGTAGTAGCCGCGCGAGGCGAGGGCGGCCTGCAGGTTGGCCACGGCCTGATCGCCGCCGCCGCCGCCCGTGGCCGCATAGCTGTTCGCCGCCGGCTCGGAGATTTCCGACTTGGTGTAGGCGGGCTTGGCCGGGGGCGTCCGCGCCGGGGGCGCGTAGCCGGCCGGGGTCGGCTCGTCGTCGCAGGTGGTGGTGGTGTGGCACTGCTTGCCGTGCTTGGGCGGCAGCGCGCCGTAGGTGGCCTTGGGCGGCGGCGCGTAGGCGGGCGGGGCCGGCTTCCGGTAGACCGGCGGCCTGGGCGGCGCTTCGCCGTAGGTCTTCGGCGGCGGGGCGTAGTGGTGCGGCGGCGGCGGCGGCAGTTCGCCGTAATGCCTCACCGGCGGCGGCGGCGGCGCGCCGTAGCCTTCGGCGTGCACCACGTCGGTCCGGCAGTCGACCTGCTTCCACTCGAAGCGCGACGGGCTGACCACCTTGGTCCGCGTATAGTCGTTGTAGACCGCCGGCAGGGTGTAGGGCTGGGTCGTGTCGCCGGTGCAGATCTTGATCTTCACGGTCTCGAAGATGGCCGGAATGATCTTCTTTTCCACATGGGCCGGCACGTCGACCACCTGGCGGGTGATGACCCGCACTTCCGGCGGCACCGGGATCTCCACCGTCCGCGCCGGCGACTTCAGCACCTGCTTGGTGATGGTCTTGTATTCCGGCGGCACTTCGACGAGGCAGAGCACTTCGCCGGTCGGCAGCACGCGGGTGGTCATCCCGCCGTAGGCCGGATTGTGATCGATCACGCCGGCGCCGTAGGTGCCGGGCGGACGGGAGGTCGGCGCGGCGCCGTAGGAGTTGGCCGCGCCCGGGGCGTAGCCGGCGACGGTCGCGCCCGGACGCCAGGCGGTATAGCCGTCCTTCACCTTCACCTGTTCGGTGATGGTTTCATACACGGCGGGGATGGTTTCGGTGCGGGTATAGCCCGGCTTGACCACCACGGTCTCGCTGACCGTCTTGAAGGTGGCGGGGATGGTGAAGAGTTCGACCGACTCCTCCTTCACCAGGACCGACTTGTCCTCCATGTGGCACATGCCCGGGATGACCTTCAGTTCGGTCTTCTCGGGCGACACCAGCACGTGCTCGGTGACCGCCTCGGTCAGCTCGGGCACCAGCACCTTGGTGAAGCACTGGCCCGGCGCGGCGTTGGGCGGATAGTCCTCGTTGGTCACCTGGCCGGGGCCGAAGCCCACCGGGCCGGGCGTGCCGCAGCCGCCCGGGCCGCACTGGCCGGGGCCGGCGCCGTAGCCGGGCATGCCCGCGCTCGCCGCCGACGCGGCGAAGGCGAGCGCAACCGCCGCGCCCCCGCCCAAAAGAACCGAAATCCGCATTCCCAAGTCCCCCATTTGGAAGCCGAGCCCGTGCCCCATCCCCAAAGCTCAGGTCTGGCTCACTTCCATATCACCTTAACAGTCTATTTAGGAGTTGGGGACCCCTTCTCCTTTCGGGCGAAAAAATGTCGGGCATGTGTCGGGGCGGGCGGCGACGCGTCGCCGAAAGGTCGTTGGAACATAATAACTTAGATGAAATCCTCCGAGCCGTGAAGCGGCGTTCGAGCGTGGCCTTCGGCCTCGAAATAAAAGTCTCCGCCGGGCCCGTTCCTGCGACAGAACGACAGAGCGGCGGACGGCGCCCCCTGTCCAGGGGGTTGCCGCGGGACTAGCCTGGCCGTTCGTGAAAACGACGGCGCCGGACAAGTAAGGGCCGGCGATGAATTGAAGAAGGCGGCGAGCATGAAGTATCTCAAGACGGCTTTACTGGGGGCGGCGGCGGGGATCGCCCTGAGCCTGTCCGCGGCGGGCGGCGCGGCGGCCAAGGATGTGGTGATCCACGCGGGCCGGTTGATCGACGGGGTCGCCGACTCGCCGCGGACCATGGTGTCGGTGCTGGTCCGCGACGGCCGGATCGTCTCGGTCGAGCCCGGGTTCACCAGTCCGGCGGGCGCGGAGGTGATCGACCTCTCCGGGGCCACGGTGCTTCCGGGGCTGATCGACTGCCACGTGCACATCACCCAGTCGTTCCATAAGGGCGATCCGATCCATACGGCCCTGACCCGGTCGGAGTTCGACGACGAGATCGACGCGGTGAACAACGCCCGCGCCACCCTGCTGGCCGGCTTCACCGCCGTGCGCGACGTGGGGGGCGCCACGGGCGTCGTCGTCGCGTTGAAGCGGGCGGTGAACGCGGGGACCACGCCCGGGCCGCGGATGTGGGTCGCCGGCACGCCGCTCGGGCCGACCGGCGGCCACGGCGACGCCAAGAACGGCCTCGACCCGGCGCTCGAACACCCCGGCTGGGCCGACAACGTCGTCGACAGCCCCGCGGCGGCGCGCCTGGCCGTGCGCCGGTTGCGCCGCGAGGGCGCGGACCTGATCAAGATCATGCCGTCCGGCGGGGTGATGTCGATCGGCGACGACCCCAAGTTGCAGCTGATGGCCGACGACGAGATCAAGGCGGTGATCGACACCGCCCATGCGCTCGGCATGAAGGTGGCGGCCCACGCCCACGGCAAGACGGCCATCGACCATACCATCGCGCTCGGGGTCGATTCGATCGAGCACAGCTCCTATTCCGACGCGGAGAGCTACAAGCTCTACAAGGAGCACGGCGCCTATCTGGTCCCCACCATGCTGGTGGGCATGCGGGTGTACGATCACGCCAAGAGCCACCCCGAGGATCTCAATCCGTCGACGGCGCAGAAGGCCCTTACCGTGGTGCCCGTGATGCTGCGCAACCTGCGCGACGCGCACAAGGCCGGGGTCAAGATCGCCTTCGGCACTGACACCTTCGGCATGAGCGCCCACGGCGAGAACGCCCAGGAGTTCGCCATCATGGTCTCCGCCGGGATGTCTCCCATGGAGGCGATCAAGGCGGCCACCTCGTCCGCCGCCGACCTGATCGGCGACAGCGCCGACATCGGCTCGGTGCAGGCGGGCCGCTACGCCGACCTGGTCGCCGTGTCCGGCGACCCGTTGAAGGACGTCACCGAGCTCGAGCGGGTGAAGTTCGTCATGAAGGGCGGGGTGGTCTACAAGGCCTCAGGCCAGCCCGCGCCGACGGCGCTGGCGCAGGCTGCTCCCGCCGCCCAGCTCGACGAGGCGGCGGTGGAGGCGGCGTTTTAGCAGGCGCGCGCCTTCCCCCTACTTCACCGCGAAGCGGATCGGGATGTGCACGGTTCCGCCCTCCACCGGCTGGCCGTCCTCGGTCCTGGGGCTCATGCGGAAGATGCGCGCGGCCTTGAGCGCGGCGGCGGCGAAGCCCTGGCCGGACGGGCTCTCGCCCGAGACGGTGCAGCGGGTCAGCTGCCCCGCCGCCGTGACCAGGCAGTCGAGGTTGGCCTGGCCGCTGATCTCGCGGTCGAGCGCGTCGGGCGGATAGAAGTTGGTCAGCTGCTCCGCCGTCGGCCGGGCCAGCCAGGTCGGGTTCTGGATGACCTTGGGCGGCGTCGTCGGCGGCGTCTGAGCGGTTCCGACCGTGGCGACGACCTTGTCCGCCAACTGGGGCGGAGCGACCATCTCGACGGATTTCAACGGCGGCTGCGGCGTCAGCGGGACCGGGTCGATCGCCGTGGTCCTGATCTGCGTCGGCGGGTGCACGCGGACGACGTTGGGCGGGGTGGGGACCGGCTTGGGATCGTCCGGCCTGACGCGGATCGTGTCGACCAGCACAGCCGGCGGCTCGGGGCCCTCCTTGATCGCGGGTGGGGACATGCGCACGGAGTAGAGGTAGAGCGCGCCCGCCAGGTGCACGGCGGCGACCGCGCCGATGGTGACCAGGGCGCCGGTGGAGAGCGGCCTTCGCCGGCCCTCCCGGTCCCATACGTGGAAGCCGGCGACAGGACGTTCGATGACCACGAAAACCTCCCATTACGTTATAATGTCTCAGACGGTCTCATGAGGTCGCGCTGAGGTAAAGTCTCGCTTCGATCACGCTTTCGAGCGGGGCGGTTGTCTTCGGCTTCGCCGGGCTTGCCCCTTTGCCGCCTTCAGGCTTGGCTATGATCGGTGCAAACGGGGGAACGGCATGGCCAGGCGGGTCGCAAGCATCATCGGGCTGGTCGTGCTCGTCCTGATTTTGGGCGCGGCGGCCATCCGGCGTCCGGACCGGGCGCTGCGCACCGGCGCCGGCATGACCGCGCACAACCTCTGCGATGCGGTCTTCACCCAGGGCCTCGACCCCGACCAGACCTTCCGCGAGCTGGTGCGGCCGATGAGCGGCCCGGTCGGCGGCCTCTTGCGCTACCGGATCGACCGCGAGCACCGGGCTGTCGACGCCCGCGTCCTCGCCGTGTTCCGCGCCCATGCGGTCTGGACCGAGGGTTTCGGCTGCCGCCTGGCCTGGAGCGACCGTTACCGTTCGCCCCCGGCGGCCCCGGCCTGGCCGCTGTCGCCGCCCGACGGTTTCGCGCCGCCGACCGTGGTCGCGCCGAAGGATCCGGCGCTGCAGGCCGCCTTCGATCGGGAGTTTTCCGACCCGCCCGGCCAGGCCCCGCGTTTCGTCAAGGCGGTGGTGATCGTCAAGGACGGCAAGGTCGCCGCCGAGCGCTATGCGCCGGGCTATGGCGTCGACACGCCGCTGCTGAGCTATTCGGTGGCCAAGTCATTCACCAACGCCGTGCTCGCCGTCCTGGTCCGCGAGGGCCGGCTGAAGACCGACGATCCGGTCGGCGCGCCCGAGTGGGCCAGGCCGGGAGATCCGCGCGCCGCCCTGACCCTCGACGACCTCCTGCGCATGCAGAGCGGCCTCAACGCGGCGGAGACCGGCTCCGGCTTCGATCCGGCGTCGCAGATGCTCTACACCCAGGACGACATGGCCGGCTTCGCCGCGCGCCACCGGCTCAAGGAGCCGCCGCGCTCGCACTGGGAGTATACCTCCGCCAACACCCTGATCCTCGACCGGCGCCTGGGCCAGGCGATCGGCGGCGGGGCGGTGGGCTTTCGCGACTTCGCCGCGCGGGAGCTGTTCCAGCCGCTGCACATGGACGGGGTCACGCTCGAGTTCGACGGGACCGGCGTGTTCTCCGGCTCGGCGCACGTCTACGCCCCGGCGCGCGCCTACGCCCGCTTCGGGCAGCTCTATCTGAGGGACGGCGTGGCCCCGGACGGCCGACGCCTCCTGCCCGAGGGGTGGGTCGCCTATTCGCATCGCTCGACCCTGGGCGCGCCCTACGGGGCCGGCTTCTGGACCCTGGACGGGCCGAGCCGGCTGGCGGCGTCGCTCGTGAAGCAGGGCTTCCCCCGCGACGGCTTCTTCGCCTCCGGCAACCGCGGCCAGCGCATCTACATCGTCCCCTCCGAGCGCCTGGTCATGGTCCGCAACGGCTACACGGGCGGCGACGACATGGGCATCCACGAAGACATGAAGCTGCTGAAGGTCGCGATCGCCGCGCTGAAGTAGGGGGAGAGCATCAACAGATTCAACGCGGAGACCGGCGGCTCTCCGCGTCCTCTGCGTTGATCCTGCCAGGCGAAGGCCAGAACGCCGCCTTTCCCGTCAATGCGGAGGCTTGAGACCAACCGCGCAGACAAAACCCCGCGCCGGGGGCGGCGCGGGGCTGTCGTTCGGTCCGGTCAGACCGCCTGGCTAGTAGCAGCGCTCCACCGCCACATAGCGACCCAGGTAAGGGTCCCAGCGCCAGTGGCTGTGGCAGCCGCCGTAGTAGCCGTAATAGGCCGGGCCGCCGTAGTAGGCGGGCGGCGGATAGCCGTAGTAGTGCGGACCGCCGGAGACCGCCGCGCCCACCGCAAGGCCGAGCAGGCCGGCGCCGAGCACCGCGCCGCCGCCGTAGCCGCGGTGGTAACCGCCATAGTAGCCGCCGCCATGCCAGCGTTGAGCCGCGGCCGGGGTGGCTGTCGCCAGGGCGGCGCCGCCGAGCGTCAGAGCGATCGCGGCGCCGGTCATCACCTTCTTCAACATAAGAACCTCCTCTGGTTCGGCTGGGAAACGCGCGAGGGCCGCAAAAGGTCTCTACGCTTCTGATCACATTGCGATATTGACGGAGTCGCCATGAACCTGACCTGAATGGCGTCGATAGGTTTCCGCTCATGAAGATAGGCGATTGGCGCATCCCGGCGCTGCTGACGGCGCTGGTGATCGGCGCCCTTCTGGCCTGGGGCGCCGCGCGCACGCCGCGGCCGCAGCCGACGGACGCGCCCCCGACGGCGTTCTCCGCCGGCCGGGCGATGATCGACGATCGCGCCATGGCGGCCAAACCCCACCCGATCGGCTCGGCCGAGGCCGGGCTGGTGCGCAGCTATCTGATGCAGCGGATGCAGGCGCTCGGCCTGCAGCCGCGCACGGCCACCGGCGAAGCGGTGGAGACGCCCCGCTGGGCCAAGTCCGGCTTCGCCCTCGGCGCCCGGGTGGAGAACCTGGTCGGCGTGCTGAAGGGAACCGATTCCAGCCTGCCGGCGGTGGCCTTGATGGCGCATTCCGACAGCGTGCCCGGCTCGCCTGGAGCGGCCGACGACGCGGCGGGCGTGGTCTCGGCCCTGGAAGTGGTGCGCGCCCTCAAGGCCGCCGGGCCGCACAAGCGCGACGTGGTGGTGCTGATCACCGACGGCGAGGAGGCGGGCCTGCTCGGCGCCCGCGCCTTCTTCACCTCCAGCGACCCGCTGCTGCCCCACATCGGCGAGGTGGTGAACCTCGAGGCGCGCGGCGGCGGCGGCCGGGTCAACATGTTCCAGACCGGCGAGCGCGACGGCGGTCACATCGCCCTGTTCGGGCGCGCGGTGGGCGACAGCAACGCCAACTCCCTGACCAGCGAGATCTACAAGTACATGCCCAACGACACCGACTTCACGGTGTCGCGGGCCAAGGGCCTGCCGGGCTTCAACTTCGCCTTCATCGGCGAGGAGTTCGACTACCACTCGCCATCCTCCACCCCCGCCGCGCTCGACCAGGGCGCGCTGCAGCACATGGGCGACCAGGCCCTGTCGGTCGTCCGGGCGATGGCCGACGCCGAGGCCCTGCCCAAGCCGGGCGCCGACGCCGCCTATTCGGACCTGCTGGGCCACGGCCTGATCGCCTATCCGGCGGTGCTCGGCGGCTGGCTCATCCTGATCCTGTCGCTGGCCATCGCCGGGGCCGCCGCCTGGCGCGGACAGAGGCTCGACGGCGAGCGGCCGCTCAGGCCGGGCGCCATGGCCTGGGGCGCGCTCGGGACCATCCTGGTGACGATCGTCCTCGCCGCCATCCTGTGGGCGGCGAGCCAGCTGGCCGGTCTCGGCGACTTCGTGCGCCACCGCGCCTTCCTGGCCGAGTATCCGCTGTTCTTCACCGGCTTCGTCCTGCTGACCGTGGGCGGCGGCCTGCTTCTGACCGGGCCGGTGCAGCCGGGCAGAGCCTGGACCCTGCTGGTCGGGCTTAAAGAGACCCGCTGGAGCGGCTGGGCCGGATCCTTCCTGGTGCTGGCCCTCTTGAGCCTGTTCCTGCAGATCCGTTTCGCCCCCATGGCCATGCTCACCGCCTGGCCGCTCCTGGCCGCCGCCCTGGCGATGGCGGCGATCGCCTGGCGCGGCGGCCGGTTCGAGGACAAGGCGGGCGTGGCGTGCGCCGGGGCGATCGGCCTGATCACCGTCGCCCACCTCGCCCACTTCGCCGACCAGACCTTCACCGCGGTGGGCGAGATGGCTCCGGAGCTGTTGGCCTTGTTCGCCCTGCTCGCCATCCCCGCCCTGTTCCCGCTGCTGGCGGGGTGGGGACGCGGCGGCTGGAAGGCGCAGATCGCCGCCCTGGCCATCGCGGCGTTGGGCGTCGGCGTCCTGGCCTACGCCGCCGGGCGCGATCCGTGGAGCGCGCGCACCCCGCGTGCGGTGCAGGCCTTCTACCTGCAGGACAGCGCCGCCGGAAAGACCTGGAAGGCCTCGGGGCTCGACCATCTCGACGCCTGGTCGGCCTCGGCCCTCGGCGCGCCGGCGCTGACGCCGGTCCGCCAGGAGATCCCGGCGCTGAACACCCGCGTCTGGCTCACGCCGGCGCCCCGGGCGAACGAGCCCACGCCGGTGTTCACCTCGAGCCGCGACGGGGAGGCGGTGGTGGTGCACATCACGCCGCAGGCCGGCGGGCGGGAGCTGCGCATGACGCTGACGTCGACGGCGCCGGTGCACGACTTCACCCTCGACGGCAAACCCGCCCCCCTGCTCGGCAAGGCGGGGACGGCGGCCTATGTGCGCTGGTCCGCGTCCGGCGACGGGGTGACCCTGCGTTTCATCCCCACGGCGCCGGGCGAGCTCGACCTCAAGTACGCGGAGATCAAGGACGGCTGGCCCGCCGGCATGTCGCCGCCGCCCAAGCCCGCCGACGTCATGCCCTGGAGCCTGTCCGACACCACGGTGGTGATCTCCGAACTGAAGACCAGGTGGTAGCGACCGCCGATGCGCCGGTGGAAACGATTCCGGTGATCGGACAGCGCCCCACCTCAAGTCGTCCGGGACCCAATGCGCGGTGGGGAGCGCGGGACCTTCCGGGCGACATCAAGAATTCTCACCCACCTGGGCTTTTCACGCGCTCGAGCCGCACACCGAGGCCGATCATCCGTGCGGCCAGCCGGCCGAGCAGGGGCAGGTGGGCGATCAGCCGGATCGGCGCGGGATCGATCTTGGCCCGCCCGTCCTCGAGCCCCGGCTTGAACAGCCGGTCCTGGGCCAGCACCTGAAAGCCCTGGATGATCCGGGTCGCCGGCAGGCGGCGGCGGCGGACCGCATCGAGGTCATGGTCGCCGAGCGGCCGTCCGGCGGCGAGCGGTTCGGCCAGGCGGTTGGCCGCGGCGATGGCGTCCTGGATCGCCAGGTTTATGCCGACACCGCCGATCGGCGACATGGCGTGCGCCGCGTCGCCGATGAACAGCAGGCCGGGCTTCGACCAGCGCTCGAGCCGGTCGACCGTCACGGTGAGCGGTTTCAGATCGTCGAAGCTCCGGAGCTCGGCCGTCTTGCCTTCGAGGAAGGGGGCGGCGTCGGCCACCTTCCGGCGGAAGGCCTCGATCCCTTCGGCGCGCACCGCCTCCAGGCCGCCCTTGGGGATGACGAAGGCGCACTGCCAATAATCGCCGCGGTCGATGGTGATGATGAAATAGCCGTGGTTGACCCGGCCGAGCAGCTGGTCCTCGTCCTTCGGATCGCGCGACAGCCGGAACCACAGCACGTCGATCGGGGCGCCGAGAGTCTGGACCTTCAGCCCGGCCTGGTCGCGCAGGATCGAACCGCGACCGTCGGCGCCCACCACAAGGTCGGCGTGAATTTCGATCGCGCCCTCCGGCGTCCGAGCCGCCAGGCCGACACAGCGGCCGTCCGCTTCGATCAGGCCGGTCGCCTGCGCCTGCATCCGCACCGTCAGGGCGGGCAGCTTGCGGCCCTCTTCGGCCAGGAAGTTCAGGAACTCCCACTGCGGCATGAACGCGACGAATCGGTAGTCCACCGGGAGATGATCGAAGTTCACCACCTCCAGCCGCTCGCCGTCGATCTCGACGCCGATGCGGTGCAGCGCGCTGTGCGGCCGCTTCAGGAAGGCGTCGATCAGGCCGAGGTCGGCCATGGCCTGCAGGGTCGAAGGGTGGACGGTGTCGCCGCGAAAGTCGCGCAGGAAGTCCGCGTGCTTCTCCAGCACCAGGGTCTTCACCCCGGCCCGGGCCATGAGATAGCCCAGCATCATGCCGGCCGGCCCGCCGCCGGCGATGCAGCACTGCACTCTGATCGGCTCAGGCATTGCTGGGCTCCTCCCGGATCTGCCGGAGAGGTTTAACGCAGAGATCGCGGAGCGAATAAACGCGGAGGTCGCAGAGGAGGGGACGGTCGGCGATTGCGGCGCGAGAGGCTTCGGCGCCTCCGCGCGCTCCGCGTCTTGGCTCCGCGTCTTGGCTCCGCGATCTCCGCGCTTAACCTCGACTCGACACCGGCGTCGGAAGGCGTCAGCCGCGCGACTTCACCCGCTTCACCACGCCGGAGAAGCTCATCACCGGCTTGCCCGAGGTCTGCATCAAGGCGCGGATGAAGGTGAGGGAGCCGCCGGCGCGGACCACCTCGCCGACGGCCTCGACGAGCTCGCCCTCGAGCGCGGGGCCGACGAACTCGCCGTTCAGCGAGACGGTGACGTGATGGTCGGTGTCGCCGTTCGCCCTGCGCACGGGATGGGAGATGGCGAACAGGCAGAAGTCGGCGAAGGTCATCATCGCCCCGCCGTGCAGGGCGCCGCCGCCGTTGAGGTGCTTGCGTTCGACCCGGAAGGCGCAGCGCACCCTGCCGTCCGGCTCTTCGCGGAAGAAGAACGGCCCGGTCAGGTCCTCATAGGCGTCGGTCCCGCGCCAGATCCACCAGCCGGCCCACTCGCCCTCGGTCTCCTGCCGCGGTCCGCGCCCCGTCAGTTCGTCGCCGCCGTCCATTCCAAAGCCTACCCGCGTTGCGTCCTGAAGCTTGGCGACACATAACGCGGACGGATAGGAAAGCCAGCGCCATGCCTCTCGATCTCGACACCCGCACCCAGCTGCTCGACGCCCTGGCCCGCTTCGTGGCCGAGCGGCTCCGGCCGATCGAGGCGGAGGTGTCGGAAAAGGACGCCATCCCCGAGGCGGTGCTGGCGGAGATGAAGGCGCTCGGCCTGTTCGGCCTGTCGATCCCCGAGGAATACGGCGGCCTGGGTCTCAGCATGGAGGACGAGGCCCTGGTGGCGATGGAGATCGGCCACGCCTCGCCCGCCTTCCGTTCGGCCTTCGGCACCAATGTCGGCATCGGCAGCCAGGGCCTGGTGATGTTCGGCACCGAGGCCCAGAAGGCCAGATGGCTTCCCGGCATCGCCTCGGGCGAGACCGTCACCTCTTTCGCCCTGACCGAGCCGGAAGCAGGGTCGGACTCCGCGGCGGTGCAGACCCGGGCCCGAAAGGAGGGCGACCACTACGTCCTCGACGGCGCCAAGCGCTACATCACCAACGCCGGCCGGGCCTCGCTGTTCACGGTCATGGCCCGCACCGATCCGGACAGGAAGGGCGCGGCGGGAGTTTCGGCCTTCCTGGTGCCGCGCGACCTCGCGGGGATCACCGTCGGCAAGGCCGAGAAGAAGATGGGCCAGCAGGGCGCGCACATCCACGACGTGATCTTCGAGGGCGTCCGCGTGCCGGAGGAGAACCGGCTCGGCGCGGAAGGCGAGGGCTTCAAGGTGGCCATGCAGGTGCTCGACCGCGGCCGGCTGCACATCGCCGCCGTCTGTGTCGGCGTCGCCGAACGGCTGATCCGCGACTGTGTCGCCTACGCCGGCGAGCGCAAGCAGTTCGGTCAGGCGATCGCGAGCTTTCAGATGATCCAGGCCATGCTGGCCGATTCCAAGACCGAAGCCCTCGCGGCCCGCGCCCTGGTGCTGGAGACCGCCCGCCGGCGCGACGCCGGCGAGAACGTCACGCTCGAGGCGTCGTCCTCCAAGCTGTTCGCCTCGGAGATGGTCGGCCGGGTCGCCGACCGGGCGGTGCAGATCTTCGGCGGCGCCGGTTATGTGGCCGACTATGGGATCGAGCGGCTCTACCGCGACGTGCGGATCTTCCGCATCTACGAGGGCTCGTCGGAAATCCAGAAGCTGGTGATCGCCCGCGAGACCATGAAGCGCGGCGGATGAGGGCGCCGGGACCTGTGCGGCTCAGGTCCAACTGGAGACACCCGTGTCAAAATTAATGTGCACGGGGGTCCTGACAGCGGTAGGAACCGCGCCATGGCCGGTGCGGCCGCACGCCGGGTCCGGCGCCTGAGTAATCAGTACGGGGAGGGTGGAATGGCCTCAGTGGAGGACGCCATTCTCGAGGCGGTCGCGGCCGTTCCGGCCGGAAAGAGCGTCTCGCCCGATCAGGTGGCCAAGGCCATCGATCTGGAGCGATGGCGGCGCGTGCTGCCCCAGGTCAAGGCGGCGGCGGTCGGTCTGGCGCGGGCCGGCGCGATCGTCATCCTGCGCCACAACAAGCCGGTCGATCCGGCCGAACCGATCAAGGGCGTTTATCGCCTGCGGGCGCTGTAGGGGGCGCCTCGCCGGAAAAATGACGGGACCGGGTTCGGCGTAGCGCCGCTTCTCTCCCGCCGCCGTCAGGTCGGGTTGGGCGTGCTGGGATCGGTGAGCAGCTGGCTCACGCTGGCCGCCAGCTGGGCGTTGTCGACGACGAAGAACATGCCGCCGCGGCCGTTCTGGCTGCTGTTGCATCTGTCCGGGCCGAGCGAGCCCTGCTGGTTCATGTCGCCGAAGATCGCATAGCTGTGCACGCCGTCGCTGGAGACGCCGATCTTTCCGTGGTTGCCGCCGAGGGGCCCGCCGCCGCCCTGCAGGCCCATGCGCTTGCCGTCCCACTGGCCGAAGGTCACGTTGACGACGGCGCCGGGCGTGGGAAGACTTGGCGCCGGACAGCCGATCTTGGTCCCCGCGTCGGTCGATGGAATCGCCGGCTCGGTCCACCAGTTGGCGACCTTGAGCGGCACGCCGCCGAGCTCGGCCGACACGAGCTGCCAGGGCGGATAGTGCAGCGCCGAGGGCTTGGAGATCAGCCGCACCCCGCTCGACAGCACGGTGTTGATCGGACTCTGGCTTTGCGACTTGACGCCCAGGGTCTGGACCAGGGCGCGGATGTCGTCCGGCCCCCCGTTGCTGACCAGCTGCGGATTGGCGGGATCGGTGACGACGCTCGAATTGGCCAGGGCGTGCAGCACCTGGACCACGTCGTCCTTGGTCAGCTTCAGCGCGAAGAAGTCCTGGCTGAATTCGATGTCGTCGTCGCCCTGGATGCAGCCCAGGGTGTCGCCCACGCCGTCGGTCGCGGGGTGCTGGGCGCCGCCCGCGCGGGGCCAGCCCGGCGTGGTGACCTGCAGCACCATGCCCTCGCCGGCGTCGTTCCAGGCCATCATGCCCTTGGAATGCCCCCAGGGGCTGCCGCATTCCCCGGTGCAGCCGCCGGCCTTGATCGCGCCTTTGAACTGATCGTTCCAAACCACGTAGTGAAAAGCGCCGTTGTACATCCGGGCGTAGGTGGCCCCCAACGGATCGTCCGGCCCGACGCCGATCAGATTCTGGCCCGCCTTGATCACCGGGTCCTGGCTGGTGGCGAAGGCGTACTGCAGGCTGGCCTTGTAGGCCTGCTTGTCGCCGCCGAACGGGCAACTTCGGCCCGGGTCGGAGGGGGCGGTCGGGAAGACGGTGGCGTTCAGCTTGAACGCGGCCCACCACTGGACCTCCTGCTGCGCCACCACCGGGGCCGGCGCCGTAGCCGTCGTCGGCGGTGGCGCGCCCTGCTGGCTGGCCAGCACCGAGATCGCGCCGATGGCCGCGAGCGGCCAGGCGACCTGGGCCGCGCGCGGAAGGGTCTTCCGCGGCGCCCGCGGATGGACGACCTGCGCGTTCGGCTCGACGCTTGTCTCCTCGGGCGCGGGATCGGGCGTGGAGTCCGTCATCGCGCCGGGTCCGGCTTGCTGCTGCTATGGGGCGCGGCCTTGTTCGCCAGGTAGGAGGCGTGGCTGATCCCCATCAGCCAGACGAAGGACTTGTCGATCGTCGGCAGTGCGGTGACGGCGCCGGGCGTCGTCGCGAAGAACTGGAACACATAGCCGGCGTAGGCGCCGAGCAGGATCAGGGTGATCAGGCCCTGCTGGATCTTGGCGAGGTCCGGCGTGCCGGCGTTGCCGAGCTCCTCGCCCGTCACCAGGTCCTCCCAGGCGGCGTCCTCCGGGCCTGGGCGGGTCAGAAGCTTGCCGTTGGGAACCACCGGTCGTCCGGTCCGGTTTGCGGCCCCCAGCGCCGCGTGTTCCACCGGTTGCTCATTGGACTTGATGCTGAGCAGGCTCGGCGCCGCCACGAGCGAGGTGGCGGAGATGCCCATCGCCAGCAACAGTTCGCTGGGGATCTGGACTCTCAGCACGTTCAAGAGGCTGTAATCCACCTTGCCGGCGGCGACGTTGTAGGCGGCGGCGGTGGCGAAGGCGGCCAGAACGACGACGGTCCACGCCCCGGCCTGGAGCTTGGACAGGCTCAGCAGGTTGCGGTTGTCGATGAAGGCGCCGCTGATGCGGCCGTTCACCAGCTGGCCGATGACGACGAATTCCGCGGCCAGAACGCCCATGGCCAGCACGAAGGTCCAGGCTCGGCCCTGTGGCGCGAGGGCCGGGGCGACGAAAAAGCCGACCGCCAGCAGCACGATCGGCAGCGCCGCCCAGATCCAGTTTCGCGGTCTGCGCGCCACCGTCGGCGCGATCGGCGTTCCCATGGCTCAGCTGCCTCCCCGCTGCGCCCGGCGCGCAACCGCCGCGCGACGCCTTGCGTGTCCACGGTCGAGCTTGCGGCTGAAGCGGCGCCCCGTCAATCTACTTTTAAGGGTGAAAGGAGGCGAAATCTCCGTCGTCTAACGAGTGCGCCCCCGTTCGGCTCCGTTCGCGGTCCTTGCGCAGGATGCAATCTTATGGAGAGTGGTTTGGCGCTGACCGGCGCGCCCGGGCGCTTGTCCCGCCGCGGGCCCAGGGCTCGCTTTCCCGCCGCCGACGTCCCACCTAGCGCGAGTGGCCTTGGACATCCTGCTCGACGAGATCCGCGCCTGCCGGGCCTGCGCGGCGGATTTGGCGCACACGCCCCGACCGGTGGTGCGGGTGACCGCGGAGACGCGGCTCTTGATCTGCGGCCAGGCGCCCGGCCGGCGCGTGCACGAGAGCGGCCTGCCCTTCGACGATCCGTCCGGCGACCGCCTCCGCGACTGGCTCGGCGTCGACCGCGCCACCTTCTACGGTCATCCCGCCTTCGGCGTGGCGGCGATGGGGTTCTGCTTTCCGGGCACGAACCCCAAGGGCGGCGACTATCCGCCGCCGCCGCGCTGCGCCCCCCTGTGGCGGCCGCGCCTGCTGCCGCTTCTCCCCCACATCGAGCTGACGCTGCTGGTCGGCGGCTACGCCCAGCGCTGGGCGCTCGGGGCCGACGCCGGCGCCAGCGTGGCCGAGACCGTGGCCGCCTGGCGCCGCCATCTGCCGAACTATCTGGCGCTGCCGCATCCGTCCTGGCGCAACACCGGCTGGCTGAAGCGAAATCCGTGGTTCGAGGCGGAGGTGACGCCTTATCTTCGTCATCGCGTCCGGGCCATGCTGGGGCGATGAATCGCCGTCTCCTCTTCAGCGGCCTGTTCGGATCCGCCGGTCTGGCCGCCTGCGCGCCGCTGAGCCAGCGCCCGTTGATCCCGCCGCAGGACTTCACCGGTCCGCGGCTCGAGCCCGACGCCCTGATCAGCTTCGACGGTCACCGCTTGCCGATGTCGGTCTGGCCCTCGCAGACCGGGGCGCCGTCGGCGGTGGTGGTCGCCCTGCACGGCATGAACGACTACGCCGAGGCCTTCACCCTGGCCGGGCCGTTCTGGGCCGCGCGGGGGGTGACGACCTACGCCTACGACCAGCGCGGGTTCGGCCGCGGCGCGGGCCGCGGCGTGTGGGGCGGCGAGGGGCTGATGGACGCGGACCTCAACGCCGCCTGCGCCCTGGTCCGCGCCCGGCATCCGGCGGCGACCCTGGCCGTGGTCGGCGAAAGCATGGGCGGGGCGGTGGCCGTCACCGCCTTCGCCTCGGCCCGGCCGCCGGACGCCGACCGGCTGGTGCTGCTGTCGCCGGCGGTGTGGGGCTGGAGCGATCAGTCGATCCCGGAGACCCTGGCCCTGTGGCTCAGCGCCCACCTGGCGCCGGCCAGCAAGCTCGAGCCGCCCTCGTGGCTGACCCGCAAGATCCGCGCGACCGACAATATCGACGCGCTTCGCAAGATGTCGCGGGACCGCAACATGATCTTCGGCACGCGGATCGACGCCATCTATGGCCTGGTGGGCCTGATGCAGGACGCCCAGGACGAGATCGGACGGGTCAGCGTGCCGCTGCTCTACCAGTACGGCGCCCACGACCAGATCATCCCGGCGCGGGCGGCGCACCATGCGGTCAAGAAGCTCGGGCCCAACGCCCGCACCGCCTTCTACACCGACGACTATCATCTGCTGAATCGGGATCTCGGCCGCGACCGGGTGCTGGCCGACGCCCTGGCCTTCATCCGCGACCCCACGGCCCCCCTGCCGTCCGGCGCCCCCCACGTCCCCCACGCGGCGCGGTGAGTATCGAACGCCCAAGGCGTCGTCATACCCAATTTGTCGTCATCCCTCGCCGCCCCCTTAGGCCCCCGCCCCTCGGCCGCTGATCTCGGCGCCGGCGTCCTTGTGCAGGGCGGCGTAGATCGGCTGGGCCAGCAGGGTCGCGGCGCCGATCATCAGGAAGGGGAGGGTGAAGCGTTCGGGCGTCAGTCCGCCGCCGCTCCGGGTCAGGGTCAGCATCAGCGCGCCGAAACTGACGCCGAGGCTGAGGCCGAGCTGCTGCACCACGGAGGCCAGGGTCGAGGCGCGCGTGACGTCCGCCGCGGGAATGTCGGCATAGGCGATGGTGTTGGCGCTGATGAACTGGGTCGATCGCACCATGCCGCTCACATAAAGGATCAGCACCATCAGCCAGATCGGTGTCGATGGGCGGAAGAAGCCGGGCAGGGACGACAGCAGGGCGGCGCCGATCCCCGAGATCAGCAGAACGCTGCGGAACCCCAGTCTCGCGATGATTCGGCGGGTCACGGTGCGCGCGCTCATCGCCCCGAAGCCGGTGGCGATGGTGACGAAGGCGGCCTTCACCGGCGGCCAGCCAAGCGCCACCTGCAGCAGCAGCGGGGTCAGGAACGGGGTCGCGCCGACGCCGAGACGGACGAGTGTTCCACCCATCAGGCTGGCGCGGAAGGTGTGGTGTCGCAGCAGGCCGATGTCGAGGATCGGGTGGGCGGCCCGCCGCACATGGCGCAGGAACAGTCCGCCCGATCCGGCGAGGAGCAGGCCGAGCCCAAGCTCGAACGGCGGCGGCAGCAGTCCCATGCCGGCGGTCTCGGCCAGCACCACCAGGGCGCTGATCGCCACCGCGGCGAGCAGGAAACCCACGGTGTCGAACCGGCCCGGGTGCGGCCGCTGCAGGGTGGGGGCCAGCCGGGCGACCGCCAGCATACCGAGCAGGCCGACCGGGATGTTGATGAAGAAGATCCAGGGCCAGTCGGCGACGCCCAGCACGAAGCCGGCGATCGGCGGCCCGACCAGGGGGCCGACCAGGGCCGGGGTGGTGAACCAGGCCATGGCGCTGACCAGGCGCGCCTTGGGCGTCGAACCGACGATGATCAGCCGGCCCACCGGCACCATCATCGCCCCGCCGCAGCCCTGCAGGATGCGCGCCGCCACCAGCTGCGGCAGCGAGCGCGAGAAGCCGCAGCAGATCGAGCCGAGCAGGAAGACGGCCATCGCCGACAGGAACACCCGGCGGGCGCCGAAGCGGTCGGCGATCCACCCGCCGGCCGGGGCGAGCACCGCCAGCGCCAGCAGATAGGAGGTGAGGGCGAGCTTCAGGTGGATCGGATCGACGTGGAATCCCCGCGCCAGGGTGGGCAGGGCGGTCGACAGGGCGGTGGAGTCGATGAACTCCATGAACAGGGCCGAGGCGATCGCCACGGGCGCCCATCGGGCCATGCCGTCTCGCCGCGGTCCGCCCGGCGCCGGGGCGGCCTGTTCGGCGTGGTCCGTCGCGGGGGCCGCCGCGGAGTCCACCGGCGCCGTCTCCAAGCCGCCGGGCGCCAGCTGCGCGGGCGGGTCCTGACGCGAGGGCCCCGGGCGCGCCGGGCCGTGGGGGCGAAACTCCTGGTCCTGCATCGGGCCTCTATCGCGCCGGGGCGCGTGAAGGTCCATGGGCGCGGGGCGAGGGGCGGCTTCGCCTGCGGCGGATGAGCGCCCAGGCGGGCGGGCGCGTGTTCTTTGCGTAACGTCCATCTCGCAAGTGCGGTAGATTAAGCAACGTTAACATTGCAGGGCTTGCAAAAATCACCGCATCGGCTCACGTCGCGCCTCAGGGGAAACGGGCGTCCATGCAGCGTGCCGCAGATTCAAATCTGCCTGGATTGAGGGCCCGGCCCGGGATCTCGGCGCCGGCCATGCTGGCGTCGGCGGCGCTGGTCCTGTCCGGCTGCGCGCTCGACACCAGGATCCCCAAGCCGGACGTGCACCTGCCCGCCGCCTACGAGGCCGCGGCGGCGCAAGGCCCGGCCGCCGCCGGGCCCGATGTCCTCGACCGCTGGTGGCTGCAGTTCGAC
Organism: uncultured Caulobacterales bacterium; assembly: GCA_903837135.1. GTDB lineage: Bacteria > Pseudomonadota > Alphaproteobacteria > Caulobacterales > Caulobacteraceae > CAIOYC01. Next base: position 15,098 of record CAILTK010000070.1, on the reverse strand, counting down.
GACCCGCAGCTGACCGGGCTGATCGAGCAGGCGCTGGTCGCCAGCCCGGACGCCAAGAGCGCCCTGGGCCGGCTGCGCGAAGCGGATGCCACCATGCGCAAGACCATCTTCGGTCTGCTGCCGCAGGGCGACGTCACGGGCAAGGTCACCGCCGAACATGTCGGCACCCAGTACAGGAACGTCACCAACCCGCAGATCACCCAGTTCCTCGGGGCCTTCTCCGGCGCCGGCAACGACCAGATCTATTCAGGCGGCCTCAACGTCAGCTGGGAGCTCGACCTGTTCGGGCGCGACATCACCGCCATCCGGGCGGCCAAGGCCGACGTGGCAGCCGAGCGGTTCGACTATGAGGCGACGCGGATGAGCCTGGCCGCCAATGTCGCCACCGCCCTGTTCCAGGCGCGCGGACTGGCGATCCAGCTGGCCGACGCCCGGGACAACGCCCGCCTCGCCCGCGAGATCGCCGACGTCGGCGACAAGAAGGCGGCCGCCGGCCTCGGCACGACGGCCGACGCGGCGCGGCTGGAGTCCGACGCCATCGCGCTCGACGCCCAGGTGGCGCAGACCGACGCCATGCTCAAGGGCGCGATCCGGTCCTTGCTGGTGCTGGTCGGGCGCGGCGCCGACCCCTCCGCCAGCCTGCCGATCGAGGCCGCCGCCAGACCCCCGCCGCCGGTCCCGGCGACCGCGCCGGGCGCGCTGCTGGCCCGCCGGCCGGATGTGCGGGAGGCCGAGCTTCGGGTCCTGGTCGCCGCCGCTCAGCTCAAGCTCGACAAGCTGGCCGTTCTGCCGACCCTGACCCTCGAGCCGTCCTACCAGTACCTGCGCCAGGTGCAGCCCGGCTTCACCACCATCACCCAGACCAGCCAGGCCGGGATCGGCGTCACCATGCCGTTCCTGAGCCTGCCCAAGCTGCTGTCGGAGGTGCAGGCCCAGGGCGCGCGCGGCGAACAGGCGGTGGCCGCCTACGAGAAGACGCTGCAAACCGCCTACGGCGACGCCGAAAAGGGCCTGACGACGCTTCAGTCGGACGAAGTGCGCGTGGGCCTCCTGAAGACCGCCACCGACAAGTCGCGCTTCGCCTACGACGCCGCGCGCAAGGGATACGATCTCGGACTTTCCGACATCACCCTGCTGGTGCAGGCGGAGCAGGCATGGCGGCAGACCCGCTCCACCTACACCGCCGCCACGACCTCGGCCCTGGTCGACGCGGTCTCGGCCTTCAAGGCGCTCGGCGGCGGCTGGCCCTATACCGCCCAGAATGCCGGGAGCCGCAACACCGGAGCCCAGGCCGCCGCCGGGCCACAGGAAAGCACGCGATGACCACGGCCCCGACCCTGATCCGCCTGGCGGCCGCGGCGACGTTGCTGGCGCTCGCCCTCGCCGGCTGCGGCAAGAAACCCGACGCCAAACCCGCTCCGGCGCCGCTGACGGTGACCGTCACCCGCGTGCAGTCGCGCGCGCTCACCGACGGCCTGACCGCGCAGGGCCTTCTGGTGTCGCGCGAGGAGGCGGGGGTGGCCTCCGAACTCACCGGCTATCGGGTCGCCGCGGTGCTCGCCGACGAGGGCGACTGGGTCAGGAAGGGGCAGCCGCTGGCCCGGCTCGACGACACCCTCCTGAAGGCGCAGATCGCCCAGCAGACCGCCAACCTCCAGCAGCAGCAGGTGGCCGCCGAGCGCGCCAAGGCCGAGGCCGACCGGGTCAAGGGGCTCGACAACCAGGGCGTCCTCTCGCAGGAGCAGATCGTCGAGCGGCGCCTCGCCGCCCGTTCGGCCGACGCCGCCGTGGCCGTGGCCCAGGCGGGCCTCAACGACCTCAAGACCCGCGATTCGCGGATGACCATCGTCGCGCCGGTGTCCGGCCGCGTGCTCGAGCGCACCGCGCGTCCGGGCGACACCTCCGCGCCGGGAACCACCCTCTACCGCATCGCCCGCGACGGTCTGGTGGAGATGGACGCGGAGGTGGACGAGAGCGACCTGGCCCAGGTCAAGGTCGGCGATCAGGCTTCGGTCAAGCTGCCGTCGGGCCAGACGGTTCAGGGACGGGTCCGCTTCATCTCGCCGCGCGTCGATCCCCAGACCAAGCTCGGGCACGCGCGCATCGCCCTGCCGGTCCGGCCCGACCTGCGCCCGGGCGGCTTCGCCAGCGCCACGTTCAAGGGGGTCGCGACGGCCGGCAAGGTGGTGCCCGAGGCGGCGGTGCACTTCGACGCCAACGGCGGCCATGTGCTCTTGGTGGACGCCCAGAACAAGGTGCACACCGCGCCGGTGAAGACCGGCCGGCGATCGCAGGGTCTGGTGGAGATCCTCGACGGTCCGCCGATCGGCGCCCGCGTGGCGCTCAGCGGCGGGGTCTTCCTGCTTGACGGCGATCTGGTCCGTCCGGTCGAGGCGCCCTGATGAACTTCCGTATCTCAGCCTGGGCGATCAGGAACCCGATCCCGGCGGCGCTGATGTTCATCGCCCTGACGGTGGCGGGGCTGACGGCCTACCCGAGCCTGCTGATCAAGCACTTCCCCAACATCGCCTTCCCGGCGGCGGCGGTGATCGTCACCCAGAACGGCGCGGCCCCGGCCGAGGTCGAGAACCAGATCAGCCGCCCGATCGAAAACGCCATCGCCGGCATCCAGAACGTCAAGCACGTGCAGACCACCGCGACCCTCGGTTCGTCGGTGACCTTCATCGAGTTCGAACTCGGCACCGACATGCAGAAGGCGACCGACGACGTGCGCACCGCCGTCGACGCCACCCGGCCGCAGCTGCCGCCGACCATCGATCCGCCGCAGGTGCAGCGGATCAACATCGATTCCGCGCCGATCCTGACCTATGCGGTGTCGTCCAAGACCCTGTCGGGCGTGGACCTGTCCTGGCTCGTGGACGACACCATCGCCCGGACGCTCCAGGCCGAGCACGGCGTCGCCCAGGTCGGGCGGGTCGGCGGCGTGGACCGCGAGATCAACATCATCGTCGATCCGGACAAGCTGGTGGCCTTCGGCGTCACCGCGCCGCAGATCAACGACGCCCTGCGCCAGTTCAACACCGACGAGCCGGGCGGGCGGGCCGACATCGGCGCCCAGGAAGAGACCCTGCGCGTGCTGGGTTCGGCGGCGACGGTGGCCCAGCTGCGCGAGACCAACATCCCGACGGCCGGCCATTTCGTGCGCCTGGGCGACGTCGCCCAGATCGGCGACGGCGAGGCCGAGCAGCGCGGCTTCGCCCGGCTGAACGGTCAGCCCACCGTGGCCTTCCAGGTCAACAAGACCAAGGACTCCTCGGACGTCGACGTGGAGAACCGGGTCAACCTGGCGGTGGAAAAGCTCGCCAGGGCGCACCCCGAGGTGACCATCACCAAGGTGGTCTCCACCGTCGAGGAGACCCGCCACAGCTTCGAGGCGACCGAGCACGTGCTGCTCGAGGGCATGGCGCTGGCGGCCCTCGTGGTGCTGATCTTCCTGCGGGAATGGCGGGCGACCATGATCACCGCCTTCGCCATGCCGCTGTCGCTGATCCCGACCTTCCTGGTCATGCACATGCTCGGCTTCAGCCTCAACGTGGTCACCCTCCTGGCCCTGACGCTGGTGATCGGCATCCTGGTCGACGACGCCATCGTCGAGATCGAGAACATCCAGAAGCGGGTCGAAGCGGGGCAGACGCCCTACCGCGCGGCCCTGATCGGCGCGGACTCCATCGGCCTGGCGGTGGTCGCCACCACCTCCACCATCGTCGCCGTCTTCCTGCCGGTGTCGTTCATGCCGGGCATCCCCGGCCAGTTCTTCAAGGAGTTCGGCCTCACCGTCTCGGTCGCCGTGCTGTTCTCGCTGCTGGTGGCGCGGTTCGCCACGCCGCCGATGGCCGCCTATTTCCTGAAACCCAACCGCGACCCGCATCCGCCCAGGCCGCTCAGCGGCTTCTACAAGACCTGCCTCGACTGGGCGCTCGACCACCGCTGGCTGTCGTCGCTGATCGGCGGCCTGGTGTTCTTCGCCGCCATCTTCATCGCCGGCGCCTTCATCCCCAAGGGCTTCCAGCCGACCGGCGACCCCGGCTACATCTACCTGCAGATGGAGGGGCCGCCCGGCGTCACGCGCGAGGGCATGGAGCTGGCGGTGCAGCGGGTCACCCGCCGGCTGCTCGACTACCCCGACGTGGACACCGTGTTCGCCCAGACCGGCTCGTCCTCGAGCGGCGGAGCGTTCGGCAGCAACGGCGGCAGCGACCTGCGCGACGGCACCGTCACCGTGGTGCTGAAGGCCCATCGCGCCCACTCCACCAACGCCTTCAAGATCCTGATCCGGCCGATGCTGCGGCAGATCCCGGACATGCGAATCACCACCCAGGGCAGTTTCGGCGCCGCGGACGTCAACATGACCCTCGGCAGCGAGGACACCGCCACCCTCGACCGCGTCCAGCTCGAGCTCGAGAAGGAGATGCGCACCCTGTCGATCGTCTCCAACGTGCGGCCCTCGCCGCCGCCCGCCGGCCCGGAACTGCAGATCCGGCCGAAGATCGCGGAGGCGGCTCGCCTCGGCGTCACCTCCCAGGCCCTGGCCTCGGTGCTGCGGGTGGCGACGATCGGCGACATCGACGCCAACGTGGCCAAGTTCTCCGAAGGCAAGCGCCGGATCCCGATCCGGGTCCGCCTGCCCGAGGGCGAGCGGCAGGATCTGTCGGTGATCCGCCAGCTGCAGGTGCCCACCGTCAGCGGCAAGCTTACCCCGCTGTCCACCGTGGCCGACGTGGAGTTCGCCGCCGGCCCGGCCAAGATCGTCCGCTACCAGCGCGAGCGCGAGGCGCAGGTGCTGGCCGACCTCAACGGATCGGTGCTCGGCAGCGCCCTGACCGAAATCCACAAGCTGCCGGTGATGCGCCACCTGCCGCCGACCATCCACGAGGCCCAGGTCGGCGACGCGGAGGCGATGAAGGAGCTGTTCGGGGGCATGATCCTGGCCCTGTTCTCCGGCATCGGCCTGATCGTCGGCGTCTTGGTGCTGCTGTTCCGCAGCTTCTTCAAGCCGTTCATCATCCTGTCGGCCCTGCCGCTGTCGCTGATCGGCGCGGTGCTCGGCCTGTGGATCGGCGGCATGGAGATCGACATGCCGTCGATGATCGGTTTCCTCATGCTGATGGGGCTGGCGGCCAAGAACTCCATCCTCCTGGTCGAGTTCGCCATCGAGGACGAGCGAGCCGGGCAGAGCCGGCTCGAGGCCCTGCACAACGCCTGCCGCGAACGGGCCCGGCCGATCATCATGACCACCATGGCCATGGGCGCCGGCATGCTGCCCACCGCGCTCGGCCTTGGCCAGGGCTCCGAGTTTCGCCAGCCCATGGCCGTCGCCGTGATCGGCGGGCTGATCTCCTCCACCGCCCTGTCGCTGGTGCTGGTGCCGGTGGTCTACGAGATCATCGACGACCTCGAGAAATGGCTGGCGCCCAAGTTCTCCCGCTTCGTCACGCCCAAGGCCCCCGGCGACGACGCGCCCATCGGCGCCCACGAAGAGACGCTGGCGACCGACAACGCCTAGGCGTCGCCAAGCTGCTCCCGCCAGAGCGGGAGCAGCTGGACAACGCGCACACAAATCAGGCGTCTCCACTCAAGCGCGTCCTGATCCCACCACCCCGGTTGACACCGCCCGCCGGCCCGGTAAGGGTCGCATCGCTCCCTGCGGGAGAGTCCATCCATCGGGATGGCGCCGAAGGCGCAACCGCCCCGGAAACGCTCAGGCCCACGGACCGCAGGAAGGACCAAGACGCTGGAAAGCAGCGGTGGCTCGTCCACCGCTCGCCGAAGGAGCAAGGGAGGACGGTCTTCGGAGAAGGCCGCACGCCCGGAATCTCTCAGGCGAGGCCTGCCCCTTCGTGGGGCGCGGGCCTTGGCGACAGCGGGGGCGACGGCGGGCCGCGCTATGGCTTGCCGACCGCACCTGCCCGGAGTCCCGATGTCGTCGTCAGAAGCCCCGCTCAAGACCACGCCGCTCACCGAAACCCATCGGGCTATGGGCGCGCGCATGGTCCCCTTCGCCGGCTACGACATGCCGGTGCAGTTCAAGGACGGCGTGCTGACCGAGCACAAGTGGACCCGCGCCCACGCCGGCGTGTTCGACGTCTCGCACATGGGGCCGAGCTTCATCCGCCTCGCCGCGTTCTCGGGCGATCCGGACGCCGATCACAAGGCCATCGCCGCCGCGATCGAACCGATCATCTCGGGCGACATCGCCGGGCTGAAGCCGGGCCAGATCCGCTACACCATCCTGCTGAACGAACAGGGCGGCATGCTCGACGACCTGATGGTCGGGCGCTTCCCGGAGCCGGACCTGGCGGGCGGCCTCTACATCGTCGTCAACGGGGCCACCAAGGACGACGATTTCGCCCTGATCGAGAAGACCGTCCTGCCGGAGGCCGGCTTTCTGCGCGTCGACGACCGGGCCCTGATCGCGGTGCAGGGCCCCGAAGCCGTGGACGTGGTGTCGGCGATCTTCCCCGGCGCCGAGGACATGAGCTTCATGACCCTGCGCCGGTTCCAGGACGGCGAGTTCCCGGCCCTGGTCGGCCGCTCGGGCTATACCGGCGAGGACGGCTACGAGATCCTGATCGCGGCGGATCACGCCGTCGCCTTCTATGAGCGGCTGCTGGCCGACGAGCGCGCCAGGCCGATCGGGCTCGGCGCGCGCGACTCCCTGCGGCTCGAGGCCGGCCTGCCGCTCTACGGCCACGACGCGGACCCGTCGGTCTCGCCGATCGAGGCGGGGCTGAAGTTCGCGGTGCCCAAGGTCCGGCGCGAGCGCGGCGATCTGCGCGGCCAGGACCGGCTGGTGGCCGAGTTCGGCGGCGCGCTTTCGCGCGTGCGGGTCGGGCTGAAGGTGCTGGAAGGCGCGCCGGCGCGCGAGGGCGCCGAGATCGCCGACGGCGCCGGCAAGCCGATCGGCGTGGTCACCTCCGGCGGCTTCTCTCCGAGCCTCGGCCAGGCCATCGCCATGGGCTTCGTCCCGCCCGAGTGCGCGGCGATCGGGACCCGGCTCAACGTCATCGTCCGCGGCAAGGCCCAGGCCGCCGAGGTCGTCGCCATGCCCTTCGTTCCCCATCGCTACGTGCGCAAACCCTGAACTACCGGAGCTTTGAGATGCGTTTCACCAAGGACCACGAGTGGATCGAACTCGACGGCGACATGGCCACCGTCGGCATCACCGCCTATGCGGCCGAACAGCTCGGCGACGTGGTGTTCGTGGAGCTGCCGAGCGTCGGCAAGACGCTCAAGACCGGCGACGGCATGGCGGTGGTCGAAAGCGTCAAGGCGGCGTCCGACGTCTATGCGCCGATCGACGGCGAGGTGACGGCGGTCAACGACGCCCTGTCGACGAACCCCGAGACGGTCAACGGCTCGCCCGAAGGGGACGGCTGGTTCGCCAAGGTGAAAGTCGCCGACACCGCCGCCATCGAGGCGCTGATGGACCGCGACGCCTACGAGGCCTTCCTGCAGACTCTCTGAGCCCAGTCGCCGCTCATCCCCGCAGAGGCGGGGCCCCAGGCTTGAGCGGCCTCGCTGCCCTTTCCCCGACCGTTGCAGACCTGGTGCATCGGCCAAAACCTGGGTCCCCGCCTCCGCGGGGATGAGCGGAAGTCAGAATGCGGTATTTGCCCCTTACCCCCCATGATCGCGCCGAGATGCTGGCCACCATCGGCGTGGCTTCGATCGACGACCTGTTCGTGGATGTGCCGGCGGCGGCGCGGCGGGGCGGGCTGGTCGACCTGCCGCTGCATGCGGGCGAGTTCGAGGTCGAGCGCGAGATGATGGAGCTGGCCGGGCGCAACCGGTCGGCGGGGCAGGGGCCGTTCTTCTGCGGCGCCGGGGCCTACAAGCACCATGTGCCGGCCAGTGTGGATCATCTGATCCAGCGCTCGGAGTTCCTCACCTCCTACACGCCCTACCAGCCCGAGATCGCCCAGGGGACGCTGCAGGTGCTGTTCGAGTTCCAGACCCAGGTGGCGGCCCTGACCGGCATGGAGGTGGCCAACGCCTCGCTCTACGACGGCTCCACGGCGACGGCCGAGGCGGTGATGATGGCCAGCCGGATCACCCGGCGCAACAAGGCGGTGCTGTCGCCGGGCCTGCATCCGCACTACGCCGAGACCGTGCAGACCCTGGCGCATGCGGTCGGCATGGACATCGAGCGCATGCCGCTGGCCATCGACGCCGAGGCCGAGGTGGTGGCCCACATCGGGCCGGACACCGCCTGCGTGGTGGTGCAGACGCCCAATCTGTTCGGCACGGCCACGGACGTGTCCAAGATCGCCGCCGCCGCCCAGGCCGCCGGCGCCCTCCTGATCGTGGTGACCACCGAGGCGGTGTCCTATGGCCTGTTGAAGTCGCCCGGCGCCATGGGCGCGGACATCGCCGTGGCCGAGGGCCAGTCGATCGGCGTCGGCCTGAACTACGGCGGACCCTATGTCGGCCTGTTCGCCTGCCGCGAGAAGTACGTGCGCCAGGCCCCGGGGCGGCTCTGCGGCGAGACCGTCGACGCCGACGGCCGGCGCGGCTTCGTGCTCACCCTGTCGACGCGCGAGCAGCACATCCGCCGCGACAAGGCGACCTCCAACATCTGCACCAATTCAGGGCTCTGCGCCCTGGCCTTCAGTATCCACATGAGCCTGCTCGGCGAGGCCGGCCTGCGCAGGCTGGCGGCGCTGAACCACCAGGCGGCGCGGCGGCTGGCGGCCCGGATCGCCGAGGTCCCGGGCTTTCAGGTGTTGACCCCGCGCTATTTCAACGAGATCGCCGTGCGGACGCCGATCCCGGCCGAGCACCTGGTTCAGCTCCTGGCCGACCACGGCATCCTCGGCGGCGTGCCGGTGTCGCGGCTCGACCCCGGCGCCGGCATGGACGACGTCCTCCTCTTGGCCGCCACCGAACTGACCCGCCCCGCCGACATCGAGATCCTCGCCCGCGCCACCACGAGGTTGCTGAGCCAATGAGCATCTCCTCCTTCTGTCATCCTCGGGCGCAGCGCAGCGGAGACCCGAGGACCCAGCAGGTCCGGGTCGCACGCTGCGACGGCGCAGCGTCGAGGGCGGGGCGGCTGGGTGCTCGGGTCAAGCCCGAGCATGACCCGATTTTTGTTTGGAAGGCCCGCGCATGACCATGAACTCCGTCGGCCGCCCCACGCGGCCCGAGGGCGAGCCCCTCAACGACTATCTCCACCCGACCCTCACCGGCGCCCGCGGCCTGCTGCAGGACGAGGCGCTGATCTTCGAACTCGGCGGCTGGGACAAGACCGGGGTCGACCTGGAGGCGCCCGAGTTCGACGCGTCGGACCTCGGCGACCTCGTGCGCGCCGAGCCGATCGGCCTGCCGGGCCTGTCCGAGCCCGAGGCCATGCGCCACTATGTGCGGCTCAGCCAGAAGAACCACGCCATCGACCTGGCGCTCTATCCGCTGGGGTCGTGCACCATGAAGCACAACCCGCGCCTGAACGAGAAGGCGGCGCGCCTGCCGGGCTTCGGCGACGTGCATCCGCTGCAGCCGATCTCCACCGTGCAGGGCGCCCTGGCGCTGATGGACAAGCTGGCCCACTGGCTGAAGACCCTGACCGGCATGCCGGCGGTGGCGCTGACGCCCAAGGCCGGCGCCCACGGCGAGCTTTGCGGCCTGCTGTGCATCCGCGCCGCGCACGAGGCGAACGGGCAGGGCCATCGCAAGACCGTGCTGACGCCGACCTCGGCCCACGGCACCAATCCGGCCACCGCCGCCTTCGTCGGCTATACCGTGCAGGAGATCGCCCAGACCGCCGACGGCCGGGTGGACCTCGCCGACCTCGAAGCCAAGCTCGGCCCGCACGTGGCGGCGATCATGGTCACCAACCCCAACACCTGCGGCCTGTTCGAGCGCGAGGTGGTGGAGATCGCCCGGCTGACCCACGCCGCCGGGGCCTATTTCTACTGCGACGGGGCCAACTTCAACGCCATCGTCGGGCGGGTGCGGCCGGGCGATCTGGGCGTCGACGCCATGCATATCAACCTGCACAAGACCTTCTCCACCCCGCACGGCGGCGGTGGTCCGGGCGCGGGTCCGGTGGTGCTGTCGCAGGCCTTGGCCCCGCACGCGCCGACGCCCTGGGTGGTGCACGGCGACGACGGCTTCGAACTGGTCGAGCGGGCTGAAGGACAGGCGGAGGCCGCGTTCGGCCGCATGTGCGCCTTCCACGGCCAGATGGGCATGTTCGTGCGCGCCTACGCCTACATGCTGAGCCATGGGGCGGACGGGCTGCGGCAGGTGGCCGAGGACGCGGTGCTGAACGCCAACTACCTCAAGGCGGTGCTGTCGGCGGAGATGTCGCCGGCCTTCCCGGACGGGCCCTGCATGCACGAGGCCCTGTTCGACGACGCCTGGCTCGAAGGGACGGGGGTGACCACGCTCGACTTCGCCAAGGCGATGATCGACGAGGGCTTCCACCCGATGACCATGTACTTCCCGCTCGTGGTGCATGGCGCCATGCTGATCGAACCGACCGAGACCGAGCCCAAGGCCGAGCTCGACCGCTTCGCGGACGCCCTGCTGAAGCTCGCCCGCGCCGCCAAGGCCGGCGACGTGGACCGGTTCAAGGGCGCGCCCTACCACGCTCCCCTGCGCCGGCTCGACGAGACCCAGGCGGCCCGCAAACCCCGCCTGCGCTGGACCGCGCCCGAGGCCCCGAAGATGGCGGCGGAGTAGGGGCGGGCGCAGAGTCTCCGCGGCCTCCGCGTTTGACCTTCGGCGCGGGCTCGCCGCCGGCCTGTGGAGCGACGCCGCATTCCCAACCCGTGCGTCTTGCCCTACATCCTGCGGATGACGAGGGTTCTCAAAGGTGGTTAGGCGGGCGTGGCGGCGCTTCAGACGCGGCGCCTGGATCACGGTAGGCTTCATCCTGATCGCGATCGGCCTTGTCGGGGTGTGGATCCCGTTCACCCTGCACCTGCTCGGCGTCCTGGTGGTGATCGGCGCCATCATGGTGCTGCGCAACTCGATCACCTGGAGGCGGCGATTCGTCCGCCTGCACCGGCGTCATCCCAAGCACGTCCATCGCCTGCGCCGCCTGCTGCGCAAGAAACCCGAGGTGTGGCCGGTGCTCTGGCACGAGCTGCTGCGCAGCGAGCGTTTCTTCGTGCCGGCGCGCTGGCGGCGGCTCAGGCGCGTGCGGATGGCGGTGATGGGGCGGGCGCGGGGCTAGGACGGGGGCCTGTGCTCCTCAGCTATTCCGCTCATCCCGGCATTCGCCGGGATGAGCGGATTTCAAGAAGCGGGTCTCTCGCCCCACAAGGGGAGACGGGTTTCGCTACTGCAGCCGCTCGGCCAGCTGGCCCACGGCCGCGTCGATCATCGGATCGGACTTCATGGCCTTGGCCCGGTCGGCCAGCACCAGTTCCGCGAGCTGGGCGGCGAGATCGCCGGCGGCGGCCTTGACCTCGGCCGTGGCCTGCGCCTCTGCGGTGGCGATGCGGCGGTCGGCCAGGGCGGTGCGCCGGGCGATGCTTTCCTCAAGCTTGAGCTTGGCCTCGACGGCCATGCGCTCGGCGTCGGCGCGGGCCTCGGCCAGCATCTCCGCACCCTGGGCTTCGGCGTCGTCGCGCTGCTTGCGGATCTCGGCCAGCATGGCCTCCGCCTCCGCGCGCAGGCGGGCCGCCTCGTCGAGGTCGGCCTTGATGGTGGCGGCCTTGGTGTCGAGCATGCCCATCGCGGTCTTGAAGCCGCCCGCCCACCAGACGACGATCAGGAACAGGATCAGGCCGACCGCGACCCACAGCTCGGGATTGTCGAGCTTGTAGAATTCCGCGAATTCCAGAAAGGCGGGCATGTGGCTTTATCCCTGCAGGTTGGCGAGGGCGGCGGAAACCTGCTCGCCCGTGGCCGGCGCGCCGGTCAGCTTCTCGACGATCGCCAGGGCGGTATCCGAGGCGACGGCGGAGACATTGCTCATCGCCGCGTCGCGCGCCGCGCGGATCGAGGTTTCGGCGGCGCCGAGGCGGGTGGAGAGCTCCGCCTCGAGCTCGTCCTGGCGCGCCTTGGCCTCCGCCTGGGCCTTGGCCTTGGCGTCGGCGGCGGTCTTCTGCGCCGAGGCGCGCGCGTCGGCCAGGGCCTGACGCGCGGCCTGGGCCTGGGCGGCGGCTTCGGCCTGCACGGCCTTGGCGCTGGCGATGGCGCCGCCGATGGTCTTCTCGCGTTCGTCGAAGATCTTGCGGATCCGCGGCGCGAACACGCGGGACATCAGCACGTACAGGATCGCGAACAGCACCACCAGATAGGCGATCTGCCCCGGCCAGTGCTGGAACTGGAACTGGGGCAGGCCGCTGGAGGCCTGTTCGGTCGATTCAGTCGTCGGTTTGCCGAGGTTGGTCGCGTCGGTCTCCGCGGCCCGTTCGGCCGTGGGGGCGTGTGCAACGGTCTCTATCTGCGGTCCGGCCATTCCGTATCCGTCATCAAATCAGCTCACGGCGCCGAGAATCGGCGCCGCGTGAACGGGGTCGGAAAGGCTCAGCCGTACTTCAGCAGAATGCCGAGCACGAAGGCCAGGATGCCCAGGGCTTCGGCGAGCGCGGCGCCCACGAACAGGTTGCCGATCTGGCTGGCGGCCGCCGACGGGTTGCGAAGCGCACCGTTGAGGAAGTTGCCGAAGATGTTGCCCACGCCGATGCCGGCGCCAATCATGCCCAGGGTCGCGAGGCCTGCGCCGATCTGCTTCGCTGCGGTGACGTCCATAATTGTCAAGTCCTGTCAGTGATGGTGGAGGTTGAGGCCGGGCCTTAGTGGCCGTGACCGAGGTTGACCACATCGTTGAGGTAGATGCAGGTCAGAACAGCGAAAACAAAGGCTTGCAGGAAGGCGACCAGGAACTCGAGCGCCGTCAGCGCCACGACCATGGCCAGCGACAGGCCCGCGCCGGGAATGCCCAGAAGGCCGAAGCCGCCGCCCGCCGCCAGCGCGCCCAGCGCCACGACGAAGCCCGCGAACACCTTCAGCGCCACGTGCCCGCCCAGCATGTTGCCGAACAGACGCAGAGCCAGGGTGACCGGGCGCAGCAGGAAGGAGACGAATTCGATCAGCACGATCACCGGCAGCAGGACGATGGGCACGCCCGACGGCACGAACAGCTTGAAGAAGCCCAGGCCGTTGCGGACGAAGCCGATGATCAGCACGAGGCCGATGGTCATGATCGCGAAGGTCGCCGTGATGGCGAGCTGGGAGGTCACCGTGAAGGTGAGCATCAGCCCGAGGATATTCATCGCCAGGATGAAGCTGAACACCGTGAAGACGAAGGGAAACAGCTTCTTGCCCTCGGGACCGATGATCGAGTCGCCGAGGTTGTCGATCATCGAGAACAGCTGCTCGCCGACCGCCTGGGTGCGGCCGGGCACCACCTTCATGTTGGAGGTGACGATGCTGAGGAAGATCACGATCACCAGGAAGGCGATGGTCATGGCCAGGTGCGAGTTGGTGAACGCCAGATCGGTCTTGCCGATCAGAGGCAGGTTCACCTGCCCGAAATCGACGAGCTTGGTGATCTGGAACTGATGAATCGGGTCGGCGGCCATCGGCCCTGATCACTCCTCGTCGTCGAAGGGAACCGACGGCGGTTCGCCTTCCTGTTTCGCCATCGCCATCAGCCGTTGAGCCGTGCGGTTGGCCATCCAAAGCGCCAGGGCGAATCCAGCCAGCACGCCCCCGATCAATCCCACCGCCATGGGGACCTTGAAGGCCCACACCACGAAGAAGCCCGCGGCCAATCCCACCAACACCCCGCCGATCAGCTCGGCGATGATCTTGTAGGCCTGACCGACGGCCTGTTCTCCCGCATGCGACGCAGTCGGACGCTGGGTCCGCGCCCCGAGTGAGGCGGCCCGTTCGTTGAGGCGACGGATCGCCTCCGCGTGCGGATCGTCTTCTGGGGCCATGTTTACGTGCGATGCGGTGAGCGGCCGGAACTTGCGTCCCGTCCGTGATCGCGGCGGAACCTATAGGCGCTCGCCGGAGAGGTCAAGGGTGGGGTTTTCAGGGTTAAGTCGTTGCGTTTGCTTATGATTTCAAATGTTCCGTCATCCTCGGCCTTGTGCGGGGGATCCTCCTTGCGGGCGTGACTCGCGCTTTGTCGGGAAGGTCACTGACGCCGAACCGTGGATCCTTTGTGCAAGACCGAGGACCAGGGAGAAGGGAGCGGTCGGGATCGGCGCCTACTCCGCCGCCAGGGCCTCGGCCTGGCGCAGGTCGACCGAGACCAGCTGGGAGACGCCGCGGTCGGCCATGGTTACCCCGTAGAGGCGGTCCATCCGGCTCATGGTCACCGGATTGTGGGTGATGGCGATGAAGCGGGTGTCGGTCAGCCGCCGCATCTCGTCGAGCATCTTGCAGAAGCGGTCGACGTTGGCGTCGTCGAGCGGGGCGTCCACCTCGTCGAGCACGCAGATCGGAGCCGGGTTGGCCAGGAAGACCGCGAAGATCAGGGCGGTGGCGGTCAGCGCCTGCTCGCCGCCCGACATCAGGCTCATCACCGCCATGCGCTTGCCGGGCGGACAGGCGTAGATCTCCAGGCCCGCCTCGAGCGGATCCTCGGACTCCACCAGCCGAAGCTCCGCCTCGCCGCCTTCGAACAGGGTCTGAAACAGGGTCTTGAAGCTCGCGTTGATCTTGTCGAAGGCGGCCATCAGCCGGTCGCGGCCCTCGCTGGTGAGCTCCTCGATGCCGCCGCGCAGGCGGGCGATGGCCTGGGTCAGGTCGGCGCGTTCGCTGCGCATGGCGTCGAGGCGCTGGCCGTGCTCGCTCATCTCCTCCTCGGCGCGCAGGTTGACGGCGCCGAGCTGATCGCGCTCGCGCTCAAGCGCCGCCAGGTGGGCGACCACCCCGTCCGCGTTCGCGGGAACGGCGACGGCGGCCTCTTCCAGCGTACGGGCCAGGGCGGCGGGCTCCAGATGCAGGGTCTGCCGGATCTGTTCGAGGGCGGCGAGCAGCCTTTCGCGCGCGGCCTCGACGCGAACCTGGCCGGCGGCCCGGCGTTCGCGGGCGGCGCCGGCGGCCTGGTCAGCGGCGCGGGCGGCGCGGTCGAGCTCGCCTGAGGCGGCCTCGGCGGCGGCGAGGGC
>CAILTK010000069.1 GCA_903837135.1 uncultured Caulobacterales bacterium | reverse complement strand
GCCTCCGCCCGCAACGCGGCGATAGCCGCGGCGCAGACGCCGCCCCCCGCGCCGGCGCCGCAGAAGGTCGAGACCACCGTCACCACCCAGCAGGCGGTCAACACCACCCACCATGCGCGGCGCAAGGTGATCCATACCACGACGACGACGACGGGAGCCTCGGCTCCCTCCACGGCCGAACAGGTGACCACCACCACCAAGGTGACCCCGCAGTAGCCGGGACGCCGATCGCGGGCCGGCGGACGCGTTCCGCCGCGCCCGGTCAGGTGGAGCTGCCGATCCCCGGCGGCGGCTTTGGAAAAGTGGGCGGCTCGTCGTGGATCTCCACCCGGGCCCCCATCCGTACGGTCATGACCCGCTGGTAGCCGCCGCCCGGCCAGGTCTTGCCGACGTAGAGCGTGCGGCAAGCTCGCCCGCACTTCATGCAGCTCAGGCGCTCCTTCTCCAGGGCGTCGACGAGGTCCCGGTCCCAGGCCGCCTTCTTCCAGGCGCCGAGCGCGCTGCGGCTGACCTGGCAGCGGTCGCAGCGGGCCATGACCGTCCAACCGCGTTCGGCGGCGAGGGCCGGCGTCAGCGCGGGCGACAGGCTTGGCCGCTCGCTCATACCCGCACCTCGCAGCGTCGCGAGCCGCACGACGAGCAGCGCAGGCGCTCGCGGATCCGGTTGGGCGTGGCCTGGTCGCCGAAAGTGTCGAGGGCGTCGGCCTTGCCCATATGGCCGCCATGCCCGCAGTCGGCGCATCTGAAGCTGAGTCCGCGCCCGCTGTCCGACAACACCCGTCCCAACCGCTCCGGTCCCGCCATCCGCCGCACTCACGCCCGTTAAGAACATAAGCAGAACATGGAGGCGCTGGCGAGTCCGTGCGGGCACGGGGTTGGGGATGGCCCGGACCCCGGCCTCCGTCCTGGCCGACGGAATCGCTAAGGCGTCGCCGCTGGCGTCGGCGCCCCCGCCGGAGCGATCCCGCGCGCGCGGGTGATCTCGACGATGCGGGGGAAGACGGCCTTGGCGGCGGCGATGTCCGCCGCGCCGCCGGCGGCGTCGCCCTTGGCGAGCCGCGCCAGGCCCCGACCGTAGAGCGCCCACGGCAGATTGGGGCGCAGCTTCAGCGCCGCGTCGTAGTCGTCGATCGCCGGGTCGTACTCGGTGCGCCGCAGGTGGACCAGACCGCGGTTCTCGAGGTCGGAGGCGTTGCGCACCACGCGGATCGCCCGGTTGCAGTCATCGAGCGCCCTGTCGAGCTCCCGGCCTTGATTGGCCCGCGCCCAGCAGCGGATGTTGTAGCCCTGCGCCGTCTGCGCCTCGTCCTGGTGGACGGGCAGCCAGCGGTCGATTTCGGCGATCACCCGATCGAACCGCTCCAGCCGCTCGTTGTCCTGGGCCAGTCGCAGCCGCGCATCGGCCTGGAGGGGGAGGGCCGCTGACGCCGCGTCGAGGTCGCGGCCGGCGCCGGCGCGATCCTGCCCGGAGATCTTCAGTTCTCCGCGGGTCATGAGGGCGTCGGTATCGTCGGGTCGGCGTTTCAGCGTCTCGTCGAGATCGGCCATGGCCAGGAAGGCCTGCTTCAGGCCGATGTGCGCCAGCGCGCGCTGGTAGTAGAAGCGGGCCTCGCCGGGGGCCAGAGCGATCGCCTTGTCGAAATCGCGGATCGCCGCGTCAAAGTCCTTGCGGGCCGCCAGGGCCGAGCCCCGGCGGCCGTAGTCGTCCGCATCCTTGGGCTCATCGGAGGCGACCTCGGCCTGGGCCGCGTCCGGCGGCGCGGCGCCGGCCGCCGCGGGATCGCCGGCGGCGGCCTGCTCGGGACGGTCGGGCGCGCGCAAGGGGGTGGTCAGGTTGAAGACGTTCCCGCCGTTGTAGGTGAAGTAGATCATCCTCTGGCTGTTCGACACGAAGACGTGGTGCGACAGGAAGAAGTCCGCGCCGAGCAGCATGTCCGCGTTGGTAAGCTCCACGCCGGCGATCTGGATGCGCGTGTTGCGGACTTCCTCGTCGCCGAACTTGAACACGCCGACCGGGACCGACCAGGTCCTGATCAGGCGGGAGCCGACGCCGCTGGACACGCCGACCAGCTTGGCGCCCTCCATCTGCGGCGTCAGCCCGGCCCGCGCCGCCGCCCGGCTGGAGATCACCGAAGCGTTGGCGCCCGTGTCGAGAATCGCCTTCAGACGCACGCCGTTGACGTAGACCGGGGCGTAGGTGTGGTAGTCCTTCTCCTGGCCTTCCAGCTTTTCCACCGCACTGTAGGTCGCGCCCGTGGCGGCCCAGTACACCATCGCGGCGCGTCCGCAGTCCATCGGCTTGATCAGCCGCACCACGCCATGGGCCAGGTCGTACTCGTCGTCGGCAAGGTGCAGGAAGTTCTGGCCGAGCAGGCCGGCGGCGCCTCCGCCGCCTTGACCGACGACCAGGAATTGGACCCGGGACACCGGAATGCCCGAAAAGGTCAGGGTCTTGACCGTCGCCACCCGCGGGTTGGCCGCTTCCCCGCCCACACCGGTGATCGACAGGTTCCACGGCGCCCACTCCAGCGAAAGCCCGAACTCGGCCGCCTTGGCCGGGGTCATGGTGCTGAAGAAGGCCCCGCTGTCGAGCACGAAGGACGCCTCCTTGCCGTCGATCTTGACGGTGGTCCAGGGCGCCGTCCCGTGCATGACGATCGGAAGCTCCGCCAGCTGTCCGAGCTTGCAGGCGGCGGCGGCCAGGCCGGGCGCCGCAAGGCTGAGCAGGCCCGCCAATGCGCCGACTAAGCCGAAGACCTTCATGCACGCCTCCCCCGAACCCGGCGAGTATGGACCGGGCCGCGCCGCCCGCGCAATTTCAGATCACGCCATCCCCCGGCGATCGAACAGGCGTCGTCTCGTTTCCAACGGGCTTTCATCCGTGAGCGTCTGCGGCGCCGGCTGAGGGCAGGGGGCGGCGGCGGCGTCACCCCCTGGTACGGCGGGCGCAGGCCCGTCGATCTCGCCACGGACGCTGGACCTCATGACCGATTTTCGCTCGCGCATGCGCCGATGCGGCTGGCTCGTTCTCGCGATCTGCCTGGCCGCGGGGACGCGGCCCGCGCTGGCCGAACGCTCGGCGGATCCGCCGGAGCCGACGGGCGCGTCGGCGATGCGGGCGAGCGACGCCGCGCCGGAGACCGTCGACCCGTGGGAGCGATTCAACCGCCGCTCGTACGCGTTCAGCATGGGGCTCGATCAGCGCGTGGTCGCTCCGATCGTGCGGGGCTATGCCCGGCTCACGCCCCGCCCGGTTCAACGGGCGCTCGGCAACGTGCTGGCCAATATGCGTGAGCCCAGGATCACGCTGAACGACCTGCTGCAGGGCCGCCCGCAGCGGGCAGGCGTCGCCGCCTCCCGCTTCCTGGTCAACGCGTCGGTGGGGCTGCTCGGCGCCTTCGATCCGGCGGCGCGATGGGGGCTGCAGCGCCATCCCGCCGATTTCGGCCAGACCCTCGGTCGCTATGGGGTCGGCCCCGGCCCCTTCCTGTATCTTCCGCTGATCGGCCCGATCGACGTCAGGGACGGGGTCGGCCGCCTGGTCGACGCGGCGACCGATCCCGTGTCGCTGGTGGCGGGCGGCGTCGGTACGGCGTTCGGCGGAGCGCGGCTTGCAGCCAGCGCGGTCGACGCCCGGGCGACGCTCGGGCCCCAGCTGGAGACGTTGAACACGCAGGCGACCGACCCCTATGCAGCGACCCGGTCTGTCTACGCCCAACGCCGCGGATACCTGGTGCGGGAGGCCGCCGGCAAGCAGGACGTCCTGCCGGACTTCGAGCCCGCGCCCGATACATCCCCGCCCCCGCAAAGCGCCGCGGCGCCTCAGGCGGATCGGTAGGACGCCGCGGGCTCCCGTCGCCACTCCGGCGGTGCGTTGGCGAGCGGCGAATTCCGGTGCACGGTGCGGCCATGCCGTCCGCCGACGCCGCCATCCGCGCCCGACGCAAGCTCACCAACCGGCTGATCGCCGCTCACGACGCCGCACGCCTTCGGCCGCACCTGACCGACGACATGCTGCTGATCGTCGGCGACGGGGCGCTGATCCAGGGGGCGGACGCGGTGGCGTCCGCCTTCGCCGGCCAGTTCGCCGACCCGGCCTTCGACGCCTATGTCCGCACCACCGAGACGGTCGAGATCGCCGCCGACGGCCGCCGCGCCGCCGAGCGCGGGCGCTGGATCGGCCGCTGGAAGGCCGGCGGGATCGGCGTGGCCGGCGTGGAGATGAGCGGGGTCTACATGGCCGCCTGGCGCGAGCGCCGCGGCCAGTGGCTGCTGGAGCGGGAACTTTACATCACGTTGCGCGGGTGACCTTAACCGCGGCTCCGAGCCGAAACAGAGGTCCACGACCAAGGCGCAAAGAACACCAAGTATCCGCTCATCGCTGCGAACGCCGGAAGAGCGGATAGTCATGAGGATAGGCCGGAAACCATGATCGGTCCCGATATCAGTCGTTCTTGGTGAGTCTCTTCCACGCTCAATCCTCCAGCCCCTTGCCCGCCAATATCCGCGGCGCGCACTTGGCCACCCGCGCCGTGCGGGTCTGCGCCCGCTTGGCGGCGGCGAAGAACAACAGATAGCCGCGCTGGCGTCCCGGCGTCAGCGCCTCGAAGGCGGCCTTGAGGGCGGGGGCGGCGTCCAGCGCCTGCCGGAACTCCTCGGCGACCGGGAAATCCTCGGTGGTCTTTCTGGCGACCCGCAGGCCCGCCCGCTCGATCCCGATCGCCTCACGCACATAGGCCTTCAGCACCGGCTCGAGCCGGGCGATCTCGCCGGCGTCGGTGAAGCGAATCTGGCGGGCGGACTGCACGTTCTTTGTCTGCCGAACGAGGATCCCGTTCGGGTCCTCCATCAGGGCGCCCTTCATGAACAGAAGCGCGCAGTAGTCCTTGAAGCCGTGCATCAGCACCACGTTGCCGTCGTCGACCGCATAACAGGGCTGGCCCCATTTCAGCGCCTCGGTCAGGCCGGATCCGAGCAGGATCGTCCGCAGCGCCTCGAACGCGTCGCGCCAGGTCTCCGATTTTGAAATCATGGCGTCGACCTGCGGGTCTCGCGTGGGCGCGCTCATGCCGCCTCCCTCGTCGACCCGCGGCGTGCGGCGTCCAGCGAACAATACCATGTCCGCTGGACGACCATACCCGTCCTCAGGCGGCCTTGAGCTCGGCGGCGAGGGCCAGCGACTTGTCGAGCGCGGCCTGTCGATGGTCGGGTCCGACGGCGATGCCCTCGGCGACGATGAATTCCGGCTTTATGCCGATGAAGCCGAACACGGTGTTGAGATAGGTCTCCAGGTGCTCGGCCTGCGCCTGCGGGGTCTCCATGCCGTAGAAGCCGCCGCGGGCGATGGCGATGATCACCCGCTTTCCGCCGGCCAGCCCTTCGGGGCCGCTCGCGCCGTACTTGAAGGTCTTGCCGGCGATCAGGATCCGGTCGATCCAGGCCTTGAGCTGGGTCGACAGGGTGAAGTTGTACATGGGCGCGCCGATCAGCACGATGTCGCTGGCGAGGAACTCGTCGACCACCGCGGTGTCGCCGAGGGCCGCCAGGGTCAGGTGCGGCAGGGGGTCGGCCGCCAGGTCGCGGTAGACCACCTCGACGCCGGGATGGGCGGCGGTCAGCTTTTGCGCCGCGGCGGCGGTGACCGCGCGGCTGACGGAGTTATCGCCCAGGATGCTGGAGTCGATGTGGAGGAGTTTCATTGGTTCACCATTAGGTATAGATTTGTGACTGAGGCTATATTCGTCACCGCAACGCCCCACACAAGGAGGCACATTTTTGGAACCCAGGCACACCGAAGTGACCGTCTCGGCGTCGAGCTCCGCGCACGCCGCGCCGCGTTACGACAGCGTCGATTGCCGAAGGGTCAGCCAGCTCCTGGCCCGGGTCGGCGACAAGTGGACGGTGCTGATCGTCCAGGCGCTCGGCGGCGGCCCCAAACGCTTCAACGAGCTCAAGCGCCTGATCGGCGGCATATCGCAAAGGATGCTGACGCTGACGCTCAAGAACCTGGAGCGCGACGGCCTCGTCACCCGCACGGTCACGCCGAGCATTCCGCCGCGGGTCGACTATGAACTGACCGACCTTGGCCATTCGCTGCGCGAACCCGTCGACGCCCTCGGCGACTGGGCCCTGGCGCACATGGCCCGGATCGACGCGGCGCGCGAACGTTTCGACCAGACCTTGGCGGACTGAGCGGATCCCACGGTCGCGGCGGAACAAAGTGGAAACCTCGACGCGGCGGCGGCGGTGCGCCAGTCTGGCGCCATGATCGGCGATTCGAGACTCGCCCGGGTCGGAAGCCCTTTCAGGGCGGGGAGAGCCAAGCGTCGCCATGGCCAGGTTCTATGAGTTCTTCGCCGGGGGCGGCATGGCCCGGGCGGGCCTGGGCCCCGGCTGGACCTGCCTGTTCGCCAACGACTTCGACGGCAAGAAGGCGCTGACCTATCAGGACAACTGGGGCACGGGCGGCGAACTGCACGTGGGCGATGTCGCCCAGGTCACGACCAGTCAGCTGCCGGACCAGGCGGATCTGATCTGGGGGTCCTTCCCGTGTCAGGATCTGTCGCTGGCGGGCGACGGCGCCGGGCTCAGGGGCGCACGCTCGGGAACCTTCTATCCGTTCTGGGCGCTCGTGACGGCGCTGATCGCCGAGGGCCGGGGGCCCAGCATCGTCGCCCTCGAGAACGTCTGCGGGACGCTGACCTCGCACAACGGCGGCGACTTCGCGGCGATCTGCAAGACCTTCGCCGACGCGGGCTACCGCTATGGCGCGCTGGTCATCAACGCCCAGCTGTTCGTGCCGCAGTCCCGCCCGCGGCTGTTCGTCATCGGCGTGCGGTCCGACGTGGAGATCGACCCGTCCCTGCTGTCGTCCGGCCCGATCGAACCCTTTCATCCGACGGCCCTGAAGCGCGCCTTCGCCCGCGTGGACGAGGGCGTGCTGGACGGACGGGTGTGGTGGAACGTCCCCACGCCGCCGCGCCGCACCCACACCTTCGCGGACCTGGTCGAGGACAGTCCGACCAGCGTCGCCTGGCACACCCGGAGCGAGACCGAGCAGCTGCTGGCGATGATGTCGCCGATCAATCTCGACAAGGTCAAAGCCGCGAAGCGCGCCGGCCGCCGCATGGTCGGCGGCGTCTACAGGCGCACGCGGGTCGACGAAACGGGCGCCAAGGTCCAGCGGGCGGAAATCCGGTTCGACGACGTGGCGGGCTGCCTGCGGACCCCGGCCGGGGGATCGAGCCGCCAGGTGATCGTCGTGGTCGACGGCGAGACCGTCCGCAGCCGGCTGATCTCCGCCCGGGAGACCGCCAGCCTGATGGGGCTCGACAAGAGCTACAGGCTGCCGAAGACCTACAACGAGGCCTACCATCTCACCGGCGACGGCGTGGCCGTGCCCGTCGTGCGTCATCTGGCCGAGCACATCTTCGAGCCCCTGCTCAAGGTCGAAGCGAAGGATCGGTCCGCGGTCGCCTGAGGCCTGCAGGGCGGCGAAGACGCCGTCGCGACCCGCCGCGGCGCTCGCTAGTGAAGCGCGGAGCCGTTGGGGTGGGGAGCCGGAGCCAGGTCCTGCGCCGCGCTCGGCGCCGCGGAAGACGGCGGCGCGGCGGGCGTCGATGGGGCGGGCGCGGGCGCCGTCGCCGGCGTGATCCCCGGCGCAGCCGGCCGGGACAGCGCCGGCGGCGCCGGCCGGGCGGGCGGGTTCGACCGGCGTGTCTTGGGCGCCTTCAGCACCGGCTTCAAGGCGTCCGTGGCGAAGAGGGCGACCGCGGCGTTGCGCCAGGCGCTGACCTTGGGGGATTTCAGCGACTTCACCACATAATAGGTGGCGATCGTCGCGCTCCACAGCCGGATCCGCGCCGCCGGGCCGAACCAGGCCTCGTGCTGCTTGTCGTGCCGAAACCACCTGAGGCCCGACGAGGCCAGCTTCAGCAGCACCAGCGCGCCGAACAGTTCGAGCGCGATCTTGCCCGGTCGCAGCGCATGCAGCTGGATGAGGTCGTGGTGAACCAGCGGGATGTGGAGGTCGGGGCGCGGCGGCCGCGGCGGAGGGCTCGGCGTCCCGGCCGCCGGCGGCGGCGCCTTGGTCTTCACGCCGCCCGCCTCGGCTTCGCCCTGCAACTCCGCCAGATGGATGTCGTGCCGTCGCTTCTGCTCGGTGAGGAACTGCTCGACCAGAAGGCCGACGCCGATGCCGACCAGGTTGGGGTGAGCGCGCGCGACCTCGGCCGCGGTTTCGACGATGGCGCGGCCGGTGTGGTTGTGGACCCCCATCCGCTCCAGATAGACGCCATGGGCGAGGTCCAGCGCCTTGCCGAGCTCGGTGCCGGCGAGGGCGCCGATGCGATCGATCAAACCCGCCACGTCGCCACCATCCGGTCCATCGGCTCGTCCATAGCCTTAACACTTTCGGGCCGCACGCGGGAACAAGGCTGAGGGGAAAACCGCAGGCGAAGCAGGCCGCCCCTCAGCCCCGCCGCCTCACTCGGTCGGCGATAGGGTCGGCAGCCATTTCAGATCGCCGCGGTCGACGTAGGGGTCCTTATCGGCCGGGCTGTCGTCGCGGAGGTAACCGAGCCACATCTCGTGGCGTTGCAGGCCGGCGGGGTCGCCGTAGGTTCCGCCGAAGTTCACGAACGGGGCGTCCGCCGGACCAAGCACATGGACCGTGGCGGGGAGGAAGGAGACGTCGTCGCCGTTGTGGTCGGCCACGCCGATATAGTAGCCGGATTGGTTGGGCCACGGCTCGTGGGAGCCATGCTCGATATAGACCGCCAGGTGTTCGCAGCGATTGGTCGAAGGATCGCGAGCGAAGAAGACGTGGTGATCGCCGCCTTGAAAGATGCCGGGGCCGCCGCCGAGACCGCCGGCGTAGAAGCCCTTGTCCTGGGCGTCGACCTTGCACGCCGCCTGCTGGATATGATTTCCGCGGTCGTCCTTGCCGTGGAGGATCTGATCGCTCGGCGGCTTCGAGCGGGCCAGATCGAACATGATCAGCGTCTTGCCGTGCTCGGAGAAGGCGACCCGGACGATCTTGTCGGAGGCGTGGTCATAGACCAGCTGAACCCCGATGAGGTCGCCGGCGTGATCTTCGGCCGGCACATAGCCGACGTTATACCCGAACAGCACCCAGTATTCGATGTTGACGAGGTTCTGCGACGGCGACTGGGTAGTCAGCGGCTTGAGATAGCTGACGTGGGCGTAGATCCCGTCGCCACGCTCGGCGTTGGCCCAATCCGAACCGTACTGGGCGTTCTGGCTCTGGTCGACCACAATCGAATAGGCGCGGGCGCCGGCCGGGTCCTTGGTGATGTCGGCGTATTGCAAGGCCTTGCCGGCGCCGGCGCCGCTGAGGCCGCCGACATTGACCACGGTCTGGCCGCCCTTCATGAGCCGGGAATTCGCGTAGAGCGCCTGCCAGGACATGGGACGCGCTTCCTGTCGATTTCCCGTGCTGAACTTCAGATAGGGCCGAAACCGCTGGGCCAGGGCGTTGAGATCGCTGGCGGCGGGACTCCAGGCGGCCTCGGCGTTGGCGATACCGGCGGCGCCCAGCCAGGCGATCGCGGCAAGGCTGGCCCAGGCGGGGTGGCGAAAGCGGGTCATGGGTCGGCTCCTCGTCGGGTTGGACGCGGTCGCGCCGCGTGCGGGACCGAGGAAACCCGAAACGCCCCGCAGCGCCCGTGACTTCGGTCACAGCGTCGTCGCTCGAACCCAGGGTCGGGTCATGATCGGTTTGACGCCTTCCCACGACGCCATGAGGTTTCCTACCCGATCACCGCGCCGTTCGACCGCGCGATCTTCGCCAGGTGGGCGGCGCTGGGCTTGGGCGTGCGCTTGAAGGTGGTGCGATCGACGGCGAATAGGCCGAACTTGGGGCGGTAGCCTTCCAGCCACTCGAAGTTGTCCATCAGGCTCCAGTGGATGTAGCCGCGCACGTCGATCCCGTCGGCGATGCAGCGCCGCAGCCCCGCCAGGGCCGCGTCGGTGTAGGCGATCCGCTCCTCGTCGTTCTCCGTGCCGATGCCGTTCTCTGTCACCAGGATCGGGCAGCCGGTCTCGCGCGCCGCCTCGCGCACGCAGGCCTCGAGCGACTGGGGCCAGTACTCGTAATCCATCATCAGCATCCGCTCGGTGGGCGGCAGCTTGCCGGTCGGGCCGACGCGCAGGCGGGTATAGGTCTGCACGCCGATGAAGTCGTCGCCGCGCGCCGCGTCATAGAACGGCTTGCGCGCCTCGGCGTAGATCTGGTGGTAGAGCGCCTCTCCGCCGGGGCCCGCGGAGAGCTCGGTCAGCGCCAGGGTGATCCCGACCGGCAGGCGGGGGCGGGTCGCCTTGATCGCCGCACGGGCCTTCCTGTGGCCGGCGATGTAGCCGTCGCGGCACCTGGCCCCGTCGCCGAGGCCGAAGGTGGACCAGGTGGTCGAGCCCGCCGCCTTGGCCGCCGCCGCGACCACGAACTGCGAGCCCGGAATCGGCTTCATGCCGCGCAGCGCCCAGTCCTCGGTCGGACCGTTCGGCTCGTTGATGGTGCAGACCCCGTCCAAAAGGTCGCCCATCTCGCGGGTCACCCGGTCGGCGTAGGCGGCGAAGCGGTCCGGCGTCGACGGGTCGGTCCATCCGCCCAGGGCCGAGAGCCAGCGCGGCGAGGTGAAGTGGACATAGGTGGCCAGCGGCTTCAGACCCCGGCGGCGGCATTCGTCGGCCATGCGCTTGTAGTGGTCGAGCTCGGCCTGCGAGAACCGGCCGGGTTCGGGCTCGATCCGCGCCCACTCGATCGAGTAGCGATAGGTGGACATGCCCATGCCGGCGACCAGAGCGATGTCCTCGGGATAGCGATAGTAGCTGTCGCAGGCGTCGCCGGACGGCTCCTTGAACGGCGAGCCCTTGAGGTTCTCCATCAGCCAGAAGTCGGCGTTGACGTTGTTGCCCTCGATCTGGTGCGCGGCGGTGGCGGCGCCCCACTGGAACCCCTTGGGAAAGGGCTTGCCGGCGGCCGAAGGCGCGGCGGCGGCGCTCCTCGCGGCGGCGCCGACCAGCGGCGCGGCGAGCGCCGCACCGGCGGCGAAGGTTCTGCGGTTCATGGCCGGGTCCCTTGGGTTGGAGCGCGTGTGGCGCGCTTCGTTCTGTGGCGTTTCCTGTCGGCTATCGTCGGCCTTCCGCTCGTGCGGTCAAGCGCTGAACGTCGATCGTCTGGCCCGCGTCATCCAGCTCACGAGCGGATCGGACGCGAAAGCTGCAGGCGTACACCGTAAAGATCAATGCCGGAACGTCTGAGCGTAGAGCTCGTCAAAAGGACAATCGATAAAGACGTCGTCGGGCGACGTCCGATCGCGTCCGTCGCCATGGCCTCAATTCGCGTTGGAGCCGGCAGGCTTGCAAGACGGGTTGCTCGCATTCGCCGGCTGTCGTCCAGGCTCATCGACCAGGCTGAAAGGCATCACATCCTGCCCCGTTTGGTCGCGGAAGCCGTAGCCCGCGCCCTTCGCGGCGGCGTCAGGGTCGGGGTCGAACTTCGTGGATGTTCGGACCTCCTCCAGCTTTTCGAAGCCGCCACCGTTCCACCGGTAAAAAGTGAAGCTGTAACGGTGAGGCGAATAATGGGTCTGATCCTCCGCCGACCAGATCGCGTCCCACACGACAGCGCCTTCGCCGCGCCCCTGGCCGAGATCTCCCAGATAAAAGCCGCCCATGTTGGTATGGCTGAAGTCCGGGGTTTCAATCGGAGCGACCCGGTCTTTGCCGTTGAGCAGCAGGTGGTGATCGAAGCCGTTTCCCGATCCGCCGTGGCCCTCGGTGACCACGTCGACGATGGCGCGCGACTGCAGCGTGACCGCCCTCACCCTCGCACTGTCGCCGTCATAGCTCCGCTGAAAGGCGACGCGGCAAACCGGGGCGACCAGCGCCACCGAGACCCGGTCGACGAACAGAACATCGCCCGGACCCGTTCTCACGAGGCCGAAGATGGCGGATTCAAAATTCGGGGCTCGGAGCGTTAACGGCCACGCCAAAGACCCGCGGGCCAGGGCGATGCGCGTGTCCGTCTCGGGCAGGCATACGGGGGCGGCCGCGCGGGCCGCTGAATCCAGCAACAGGAGGCCGACGACAAGGGCAAGTTTCGAGGCGAGGTGGACCACGGCGAGCCGATCTCAATTCGCCGTATGCGTGCGCTCTTCCGATGACGTTTTCAATCGCGGTTGGCTTTTCCGGCGAGAAGCGCCAGCCGCGCCGTCTCCGCATGTCAGACACGCCTCAGACGTCGCCCCAGCACGGACCCGAGACCGTGGCGCTGAAGACGCCGAGATCCACCATGCGGCGGATGTCCTCCGCCCTGGAGAGGCCCCAGGGGCCGATCCTGAGGCCGAGGGCCGCGCCTTCCGCCACCCGCTCGGGCGTCACGTCGGTGAAGTAGGGCGACCACTCCATGCCCCCGTGGGCCTTGATCGCCCTTAGGTCCGAGCCGCCGAAATGATGCGGATCGGCGCCGTCCCTCCACGGCGAGTCCGAGTCGGCCGGTCGCTCCGCCGATGTCGCCAGGGCGGCCGGGATGGTCAGGTGGGCCGTGGCGATCCCCGGGGCCCGGGCGGCGGCGAGACGCAGGACGCTCCAGTCGAAGGCGATGATCTTGGCGTGGGCGAGATAGTCCGCCGCCGTGAGGGCCTCGATCACGGCGTCGGTCACGACCACGGGGTCCGGGGCGGCCTCGGGATCGGTGGGATCGGTCTTGATCTCCACATAGAGGAGACGGCGCGGGCCCTCGGCCGCGGCCAACGCTCCGAGCAGGTCCGACAGGGTGGGAACGCGCGCGCCGTCGAAGGACTGGCGATCCGGATAGCGCACATCGTACTCGGAGCCCGGCCGCAGCCGGCCGATGTCGTAAGCGCGCAGCTGATCCAGCGTCAGGGTCTTGAGCGCCGGCCCGCGCTCCGCCAGCCATTCGCCGTTCAGCCGGCTCGAGTCCCGGCTGACCCAGTAGTCGTGGTGCGCCACCACCTGGCCGTCGGCGGTCATCTGCACGTCGATCTCGATCCCGTCCACGGGGGCGGCGAGGCAGGCCCGCGCGCCCTCGAGGCTGTTGGCGGTGAAGGCGCCGTAGCCGGTGGCGCCGGCCACGATCAGGGTGTTCCGCAGGCTCATGTCAGGCGCTCCAGCGTCCGGTGGCGAGATGGTTGATCACATGGTCGGGCCAGTCGGTGGTGACGGCGTCGACCCCGAGCTCGAGGACGCGCACGAGGTCGGCCTCGGTGTTCACCGTCCAGCACCATACTTCAAGCTTCAGGGCGCGCGCCTTGGCGACGGCGCCCGCGGTGAGATCGCGATGCTGGCATGACCAGATGGCGGCGCCGGCGTCGCGCATCATCTCGAGGGGAGACAGGGCCTCCATGCCCGGCCCACGCGACTGGCGCCAGGCCTCGAGATGGGCCAGCAGGTCGCGGGGGTCGGCGAGGCCGGTCTGCTTGGGCGAGAGGCCCTCAAGCCAGCGCGAGGCCATGGTGTGGAAGGCCGTGGCGAGGGCCGGCAAGCGGCGGCGGGCATGCTCGAGCGCGCTCCAGTCGAAGGCGGCGAGCACCAGCCGGTCGGGCCGGGGATAGGCGTCGAGCGCGGTCGCGGCGGCGTCGATCAGGCGGCGTCCCGGGTCCTGCTCTCCGGGTCTCCACGGCGCGGACTTGAGATCGATGACGATGGTCGCTTCGGGCCGGGTCCGCGCGACGAGGTCGAGCACCTCGATCAGCCGGGGCGCCCCAGCGACGGCCTCCCCCGGGTCGAGCAGGTCGTGCGTAACGACGAGGTCGCCGTCCGCACCGAGCTGAAGGTCGAGTTCTATCCCGTCCACGGCGGCGGCGAGGGCGCGGGCGAAGGCGGGCAGGGTGTTTTCGGGCGCCAGGGCGGCCCCGCCGCGGTGCGCGATGACCAGGGGCCGGCTCATGCGGGAGCCCTTGCGGCGGCGGCCCGGGCGGCGAGCTGGTCGAGGCGGCGGCGGATCGTGTCCTGCACGCGGGCGGTCAGGGGGAAGCGCCAGATCAGGGCGATGGCCACCACCTTCAGCGCCGAGGGCAGAACCAGGTGGGTGAACTTGAGGCCGAACACGGCGCGGGGGTCGTGCAGGCTGGCCGCGCCGGAATAGCCGAAGGCGGCGATGATCAGGAAGGCGAGGCCGGTGCCGACCGCCATGTTGAACTTGGCGATCAGGGCCTGGATCGAGAACAGGCCGCCGGTGGAGCTGACGCGCGAGCGCAGCAGCTCATAGTCGGCCACGTCGCCAAGCACCGCCGGGGTGGCCACATTGGCGACGGAATAGGTGGCGCCGGCCAGGGCCACGAGGGCCAGCATCGGCGCGAAGGCGGCCGGGCCGGGCCTGAGAAAGGCCATGGGCGGATAGCAGAGTGCGGTCAGGCCGAGCCCCAGGGCCCAGGCGCGATGCTTGCCGATCCGCCGCATCACCGCGCCCCAGACCGGCAGGGCGAGCAGATTGGCGCCGATGTAGACGATCAGGATCAGCCAGAAGCGGGCCGCGAAGCCCATGTAGAAGGCCTGGTAGAAGAACACCACCGCCGAAAACAGGCCGTCGGACAGGCCGTTGGCCATCGCGGCGCCGGCGTAGAGCCGCAGCGGCTTGTTGAACCGCAGCGCGGCGAGGAGGGGGCGCAGGCCGGGCCGCTTCAGCAGGGTGCGGGGCTCCCTGGGCGCCGCGGCCAGGGCCAGGGGGATGGTCGCCGCCAGGAGGACGCCGACGGCGAGGGCGGCGAAGCGAAGCACCTCCGGCGAGAACTCCGAGGTGCGGAACAGGGGCAGGCTGGGAAGGGCGCAGAACAGGATGCTGCCGAGGTAGCTGGCCGCCGCGCGGTAGGTGAACAAGGATGCGCGGGTCTGGTAGTCGCCCGCCAGTTCGCTCCCCCAGGCGTCGTAGGGCACGGTGCAGAGGCTGTATCCCAGGAAGAAGGCCAGCGACGTCCACAGGAACCAGGGAGCGCCGGCATGGGGCGGCGGGATCAGCAGGGCGGCGAAGCCCACGCCGATGATGACGGCGCCCACCGCCAGCCAGGGCTTGCGACGGCCGAACGGACCTCCGGTCACGTCCGAAACCGCGCCGGCGCCGAAGTCGAACACCACGTCGGTCAGCCGGGTGGCCAGCAGCAGCATGCCGGCGACCGCCGCGCTGAGCCCCACCGTGGTGGTGTAGAAGCCGGGAACGATCACGCCCACCGCGTAGAGCATCATCGCCATGGGGACGCCCGGCGCCGCGTAAGCGGCCATGGTCCACCGGTTGAGGCCGCCGCTTTCCTGAATGCGCATGGATGTCGATCAGAAACGCTTGGTCACGGCGACGCCGAACCGGCGTGGATCGAGGTAGTTCACGCTGCGCGACAGGCCGAGCGACTCCGAATCCACACCGATGCCCGTGATCGGGGTCCGGTCCAGCAGGTTCTTCACGTAGAGCTGGACCTTGAGCGCCAGGCGGGGCTGTTCGAACGTCAGGGTCGCGTTGATATTGCTCCAGCCTTTCAACCGGTTCGACGGATCATTGTAGATGTCGGCATAGGACGGGCCCTGATAGTAGAACTGCCCGTAGAAGACGGCCCGCCAGTCCTGCGCCAGGGTCAGCCGGTACTGCACGCCGACCGACGCGGTCTCGTGCGGCGAATTCGGCAGATCCTTGCCCTTCAACTGAACCGGCACGCCGGCGCTGGTGGGCACGGTCACCCCGAGGGCCGCCAGGGGATTCTGCGCCGGGTCGCTCGAGGCGTAGGCGCCGTTGGGCGCGGCGGCGGTCGGGCAGGCGTTGGACAGGGCTGCCGCCGGCACGACGCCGGCGTCGATGTACCGGATCAGGGCGGCCACGTCGGCGGTGGGCGCGACACAGGCCGAGGTCAGCGACTTCAGATAGGTGAGCGAGGGATCGTTCTGGGTGCGGTTGAAGATGTCGATGGATGCGCCGCCGTCGATCCGGGCATCCAGTAGTCCGATGTTGGCGTCGAAGCTCAGGGCCGGGGTCGCCTGCCACTGGCCTTCGAACTCCAGCCCGGTGATGGTCGCGTTCACATTGGTGGTCTGCTCGTTCAGACCCTGCACCTGGGAGATCTGATAGCCGCTGTAGTCGTAGTAGAAGCCGGTGAGGTTCAGCGTCAGGCTGCGATTGAACAGGGCGTTCTTGGTCCCGATCTCGAAGGCGTTGACGAACTCCGGGGCGTAGGTGGGCTGAACCTGGACGATATTCGGCGGGTTGAAGCCGCCGGCCTTGTAGCCGCGCGCGTAGGACGCATAGACCAGGGTCTGGTCGGTGAAGGCGAGATGCGGACGCCAGTCGACGTTGACCCGCCCGGTAGGCTCGCGGAACTCGGCGTGCTGTTCGACAATCTGGCTTGCGGGAAAGCCTGAGCCCGCCGCCAGGAGCTCCACCGGATAGCTGAAGAAGGTCTTGTGGTCGTCGGTATAGCGGGCGCCCACGGTGAGGCGGAGGGTGTCGGTGGCCTGCCAGTAGACCTCGCCGAACACCGCGCCCGAAGTCAGCCGGTAGGGCGAGCGGGTCAGGTAATAGTTATGGCCCGCGCCGGAGGGGGTCGCGCTGGGATCGACATACACGGACCCGCCCAGGAGGTTCTCCACTTCGGCCGCGGCCGTGGCGGCGTTGGAGAGGATGAAGATGTCGTCGAACTTGGAGAGATGCAGGTAGAGGCCGCCGATGCTGAAGTTGACGGGGCCGCCGAAGTCCGACTGCAGCCGGACCTCCTCGCTGAACTGCTGGGACTTGTAGTTGTCGTAGTCCTCATCCAGGTTCACGAACCGGGATGCGCCGGTCTGGGGGTCGGTGAAGACGCCGCCCGGCGTCACCGGCGTGAGGTTGAACGGGACGCTGCCGGCCTCGAACGCGGCGCGCGTGCGCAGGCGGTCCTGGGTGTAGGCGGTCAGGGACGACAGCTTCAGCCCCTGGGCGAGGTCCGCTTCCATGTTGAGTTCGAAGAGGTTGTTCAGCGCCTTGTACGAGGGGTTGATGGCCTCATCGACGGTGCGCGGGTCTCCGGGCTGGGCGGCGCCGGCGTTGGCGTCGCCGTTGACCAGGCCGAACAGGTTGGCCAGGCTCCCGGTGAGGGTGGCGATGGTGTTGACCGTGCCGGTCTGGGCCGCCGGGCTGTAGACCGAGGTCTGCAGGCAGCCGCGGCTGAGCAGCCCCTGCGCCTGGGCGTTGGTGACCGCCACGCCGCCCACGGCGGTCGGGCCGGGGTCCTTGGCGCAGACGAACTTGACGCCGCCGAAGCGGTTGTCGTCCTCCTGGTAGTGCTCCCAGGTGAGGTCGGCGCGGAAGCGGCTGTTCGGCGTGAAGGCGAGGCTGGCGCGGTAGGAATAGAGGTCGCGGCCGTCGATGCGGTCGTTCAGCTCGGCGTTATACTCATACCCGTCGCGCTTCAGCCCGAGGGCGGCGACCCGGAGGTCGAGCAGGCCCTTCACCACCGGCACATTCAAGAAGCCCTTCAGCTTTTCCGTGTCGTAGTTGCCGTATTCGCCGGTCAGCTCGCCCGAGAGGTCGTCGGTGGGCTTGTTGGTGATGACATTGATCACCCCGCCCGTGGCGTTGCGGCCGAACAGGGTGCCCTGCGGCCCGCGCAGCACCTCCACGCGGTCGGCGTCATAGAAGTCGCCGTCCGCCAGGCGATTGACGATCAGCGGGGCGTTGTTCTCGTGGACGCTCACGCCGGTGTCGGCGGCGGTGGCCACCACCTGATAGCCGATCCCGCGGATCTGGTAGTTGGTCCCGCCGAAGGAGGCGCGCGAGAAGGTCATGTTGGGAACGGCCAGCTCGAGGTCCGCGCCGTTCTCGATCCGGCGCCGGTCGAGGTTCGCGCCAGTTATCGCCGTCACCGCGATGGGCACCGACTGGAGGGCCTCGTTCCGGCGCTGCGCCGTGACGATGATGTCCTGCACGGCGTCGTCGCTCTTCGGCGTCGCCGCCTCGGCGGGTATTGCCGCCGGTTCCTGTGCGCGGGCCGCGCCGGCGGCGATCGCCAAGACTACAACCCCCAGCGGCAGGGACGCGGCGCGGAAATAATGATGCTTTTTTGACATGAAGCCCCCGGCTCACCAGATGAACGGCTTGGTGATCGGGCGGATCAGCTATGGCGTATTGCGCCCAAGGCATAGCGCCATTTCGGAATTCTGTGTTGAGCCCCGCGCAACAGCCTCGGCGTCGGGCCCCATTGGCGGCGACGTCGGTTCAGGCCGCGAGTTCGGCGGCCAGCCAGGCGCGCAGCTTGCGGATCGGCGCCTTGGTGGCATCCGGCCGGCGGCAGGTGAAATAGAGGGCGCGCCGCCCTTCGAGCCGCAGGGGCAGGGGGGTGGCGAGCCGGCCCGCCTCGATATCCTCCCGGCACAGCAGCCTTTCGCCCATGGCCACGCCGAGCCCGTTCGCGGCCGCGTTGAGCGACAGGCTCATGGTGTCGAAATGCTGGGTCTTGGCCGCCGTCAGGTCGCGTCGTCCGGCGGCCTCCAGCCACTCGGGCCAGACATCGGGCATGGTCTTGAGGTGCAGCAGGGTGTGGCCGTGCAGATCGTCCACCGTCCGCAAGGGGGTGCGGTCCAATAGCCTGGGACTCGCCACGGGGAACTGCACCATGTGCGCGATGGGCTCGCAGAACACCCCGCCCAGCGGCTCCTTGGAGACGCGGATGGCCACGTCGATGTTGTCGCCGTCGAGATTTTGGAAATAGCCCAGGCTGTCGAGCTGCAATTCGATGTCCTGATGGATCTGATAGAACCGCGGCAGGCGGGGAATGAGCCAGTGGGAGGCGAAGGACTCCGGCAGCGACATCCGCACCATGCTGTTGCGGGCGGGCCGGTTCAGCATTCGCCCCGCCCCCCGCAGGGCGTCGAAGGCCGGACCGGTGGCCTTGAAGTAGTCTCCCCCCGCGTCGGTCAGCTCGAACGCCCTGTTGGTCCGGTGCAGCAGCCGGACTCCGAGGTCGAGCTCCAGCGCCTGGATGCGACGGCTGACGGCGGACTTGGTGATGTTGAGCGCGCGCGCCGCCTTGGCGTAACTCATCGTCTCGGCCACGGCGACGAAGGCCTCGATCGATTTCAGCGGCGGAAGTCGTTCGGCCATGGCGTCCCCCGTTCGCGGCGATCCTAGCGGCCGGGTATGACAGTCAGTGCGCCGATATCGGATCCCACGCGCGGTTCGCCTGATCGCGAGCCCGTCGCCCGGAAAAGCTCAGACCAGCGCGCCGTGGCAGTGCTTGAACTTCTTTCCCGAGCCGCACGGGCACATGGCGTTGCGGCTGGTGCGCTCCCAGCCCGGAGGCAGGGCCGAGGGGGGCAGGCGTTCGGCCACGGCGGGATCCAGGAAGCCGCCTTCGCCGGCCAGGCCCGCGCCGAACCGCTCGTTCTCGCCGGTGGTCGGGTCGAGATGGACCTCGAACATGCCGCTCGGGTCGCGCTGCAATTCTTCCGGCGGCTGGAACTGGAACTCCACCGTCATCACCCACCGGGTCACGTGCTGGCGCAGGTCGACCAGCAGCTTCTCGAACAGGGAGAAGGCCTCGGGCTTGTATTCGGTGAGCGGGTCGCGCTGGCCGTAGCTGCGCAGGCCGATCACCTGGCGCAGGTGGTCGAGGTGGGTCAGGTGCTCGCGCCAGACCATGTCGATCATCTGCAGCAGGAAGCTCTTCTCGAAGCTGCGCGACTGCTCGGCGCCGATCAGGGCCTCGCGCTCCGCGGCGCGGGCGTCGGCCGCCGCATTGATGCGGGCCTGGATGTCCTCCTGGGTGACGCCTTCCTCCTGCAGCCATTCGGCGATCGGCAGGTCGAGGCCGAGGTAGAACTGCACCCGTTCGGCCAGGCCTTCCGCGTCCCACTGCTCGGCGTACTGCTTGGGCGGCAGATGGCGGGAGACGAGGTCCTCCACCGTGTCGCGGCGCATCTCGCCGACGATCTCGGAGAGATCGGCGGTCTCCATGAACTCCTGGCGCTGCTCGAACACGGCCTTGCGCTGGTCGTTGACCACGTCGTCATACTTGAGCAGGTTCTTGCGGATCTCGTAGTTGCGCTGCTCCACCCGGCGCTGGGCGGTGGCGATGGCCCCGTTCAGCCACTTGTGGGTGATCGCCTCGCCTTCCTGGACGCCGAAGGTGCGCATGATGTTGTCGAGCCGGTCGCCGGCGAAGATGCGCAGGAGGTCGTCGTCGCACGACAGGAAGAACTTGGAGTGGCCGGGGTCGCCCTGACGGCCGGTGCGGCCGCGCAGCTGGTTGTCGATCCGCCGGCTTTCGTGGCGCTCGGTGCCGAGCACGAACAGGCCGCCCGCGGCCAGGGCCGCGGCCTTGCGGTCGGCGATGTCGGCCTCGACCTCGTGGTGATAGGCCAGGGTCTCCTCGGGCGTGGGCTCATGGCCGAGGGCGCGCTGGTCCTGGCGCCAGCGGGCGACGCGCATCTCGACGTTGCCGCCGAGCTGGATGTCGGTGCCGCGGCCGGCCATGTTGGTGGCGATGGTCACCGCGCCCGGCACGCCGGCGTCGGCGACGATGGCCGCCTCCTGCTCGTGATAGCGGGCGTTCAGGACGTTGTGCGGGATGCCGCGCCGGGTCTTGCCGTCATGCTCGTAGCTGTAGGCGTTGAGCAGTTCGGACAGCTGTTCGGACTTCTCGATCGACACCGTGCCGACCAGGATCGGCTGGCCGCGCACATAGCAGTCGGCGATCTGCTTCAGGATCGCTTCGTTCTTCTCACGGGCGCTGCGGTAGACCTCGTCGTCGTCGTCGATGCGGGTGATCGGCTTGTTGGTCGGGATCTCCGACACGTCCATCTTGTAGATGTCGCCGAACTCGGCCGCCTCGGTCGCGGCGGTGCCGGTCATGCCCGACAGCTTGTCGTAGAGGCGGAAGTAGTTCTGGATCGTCACCGAGGCCAGGGTCTGGTTCTCGGGCTGGATGTCGGCGTTCTCCTTGGCCTCGATGGCCTGGTGCAGGCCCTCCGACAGCCGCCGCCCATGCATCATCCGGCCGGTGAACTCGTCGATCAGGATCACCTCGCCGTCCTTGACGATGTAGTCCTTGTTCAGGGTGTAGAGCACGTTGGCGCGCAGGGCCTGGTTGACGTGGTGCACCACCGAGATGTTGGCCGCGTCGTAGAGGCCGGCGGAGTCCTCGGCCAGATGGCCCGCCGCCAGGAGCACGTCCTCGGCCACGTCGTTGCCGTGTTCGGTCAAGAGCACCTGGCGCTGCTTCTCGTCGAAGTCGTAGGTGGCCGGATCCTGGATCAGCTGCTTCACCACAAGGTCGATGGTCCGGTAGAAGTCGGACCGGTCCTCGGTGGGGCCGGAGATGATCAGGGGCGTGCGCGCCTCATCGATCAGGATGGAGTCGACCTCGTCGACGATGGCGAAGTGGTGGCCGCGCTGGACCATCTCGCTGACGTCGTAGACCAGGTTGTCGCGCAGATAGTCGAAGCCGAATTCGTTGTTGGTGCCGTAGGTGATGTCGGAGGCGTAGGCGCGCTGGCGCTCAGTCTGGCTGAGGCCGTGGACGATGGTCCCGACGGTGAGGCCCAGATAGTTGTAGACCTGTCCCATCCAGTCGGCGTCGCGCTGGGCCAGATAGTCGTTGACGGTGATCACGTGCACGCCCTTGCCGACGAGCGCGTTCAGATAGACCGGCAGGGTGCCGACCAGGGTCTTGCCCTCGCCGGTGCGCATCTCGGCGATGCCGCCGTGATGCAGCACCATGCCGCCCACCAGCTGGACGTCATAGTGACGCTGGCCGAGCACCCGCTTGGCCGCCTCGCGCACCACGGCGAAGGCCTCCTCGAGCAGGTCGTCCAGGGGTTCGCCCTTGGCCAGCCGGTCCTTGAACTGCTGGGTCTTGGCCTTGAGCTCGGCCTCGCTCAGGGCCGAGATCTGGGGCTCCAGCGCGTTGATCTTCAGGACGCGCGCGCGCATCCCCTTGACCTTGCGCTCGTTGGAGGAGCCGAACAGTTTCTTGGCAAGCGCGAGCATGTATGGTCCGAACTACGAAAGGCGCGGAAGTCTAGAGCGGCGGGATGGCCGGCCAAAACCGCATCGCCCAACAGGAAATACGCCGGTTCAGGGCGCGCGCGAGACTTAAGAGGGGCGCCCGTCGAAGTCAACGCAGGCTCCCTTCCCCCTCGAGGGGGGAAGGGCTGGGGGTGGGGGGGGAGTGCACGACGTT
>CAILTK010000068.1 GCA_903837135.1 uncultured Caulobacterales bacterium | reverse complement strand
GCGCCGGCCGGTCGGTCGCGGCGGGCGTGGTCGCGGCGGCTTCGGGGCGGGTCGCCTCCTGGGCCAGGGCGCCCGGCGCGCACAGCGCCAGGACAGACACGGCGACGAGCCAGTGACGCATGGAAGAACCTCCCCAGCGCGGTCTGATCCGCGCGACCGCTTCTTACGTCAGCGCACGCGGAAAGCGAAAGTGGGGTTGGCTTGCAATCTTCCCTCCCGCTCATCCCGGCGTTCGCCGGGACGCCCGGAGCAAGGACGGCGCGCCCTACTCCGCGGCCTCGGGCGTGGTGTAGGACCAGGCCGCGCGGCGCTTCAGCACCAGCGAATAGTAGAGCAGGCTCAGCACCACGCAGGCGACGGTGGCGGCCAGGCCCTTGGCGCCGTCGGCGTCGTGCAGGTCGAACCAGACCACCGCCGCCAGGGCCACGAGCGCCACCACCGGGGCCAGGGGAAACAGCGGCATGCGATAGCCTGCGTGGCCGGTGGCGCCCGAGCGGCGCCCCATCAGCACGGCGAGGCAGAGGCCGGTGTAGAGGGCGATGTTGCCGTTGCCGAGGATCAGCACCAGCACCTTCTGGCTGATGAAGCAGCCGAGCAGTCCGGCCGCGCCCATCACCAGGGTCGCGGTCCACGGCGAGCCGAAGCGTGGGTGGATCTGGGCCAGGAAGGTGCTGACCGGGTCCGGCCACAGCCGGTCGCGCCCGGTGGCGTAGAGCTGCCGCCCGGCCACCAGGGCCACGGCGATCATGGCGTTGAAGATCGCCAGCGCTATGCCGATGCTCATCACCCCGGCCAGCCAGGGCGGCGAGCGGGCGGCGATGAAGGACAGGATCGGCGCGTCGCTGGCCAGCAGGCGCTTGAGATCGGGGGCGCCCATCAGGACGCCGAGCAGCGGCAGGAGCTCGGTGACCATGGCCAGGCCGAGCGCCAGGAACACCACCCCGGCGATCCGTTTCGGCGCCTCGTGCATCTCCTCGCCGAGGAAGAGCACCGCCCCATAGCCGTTGAAGGCGTAGACCCCGCCGGCCATGGCCACGCCGACGGTGATCAGCGCCGGCGTCTGCAAGGCGCCATGCAGGCCCAGCACCACCGGGTGCAGCACCGCCGCGTCGAACGAGCGGACCGGATGCAGCAGGCCCATCAGCGCGAGCAGGGTCAGGGCGCCCACCTCGGCGGCCAGGAAGGAGCCGGTGATCCAGGCGTTCAGCCGGATGTTGAGGATGCCGACCAGGGTCACCACCACCACCAGGGCCGCGGCCACCGGCACGATCGGCAGGGTGGGCGCGAACGGGTGCAGATAGGTGGCGACGCCGAGGCCGGAGATCGACTGGGCCAGGCTGAAGCCGAGCAGGTTCATCCCCAGCGCCACCACCCCCCAGCGCCGCCCGAGCGCCCGGCCGAAGATGGTGTACTCCCCGCCCGCGCCCGGAAAGGCCGAGGCCAGCTCGCCGTAGACCGCCGCCATGGCCACGCCGAGCAGGGCGGCGGCGACGAAACAGATGAAGGCGCTGGTTCCCGCCTGGTGGATCACGTCCGAGCCGACCAGAAACACGCCGATGCTCGGCGACAGGCACGACAGGGTGATCAACAGGGCCCCGAAGCCGTGCATGCTGCGCTGCAGCCCCACCTCCGCCCGGCTCGCCGCCGGCGGTTCGCCCACCACATCTTCCAACGCCATACCGAACTCCCTCACCGGCGCAGGGGGCGGGGTGGTGAGGCCGTCCGCAAGCACAAATCACCGCGGGGCGAAGAGACATCGCTCCCCGCCATAAAAAACGTCGTCATCCTGGCCGCAAGCCCGCGAAAGCGGGCTGGAGAGCCGGGACCCAGCAGCCCCACCGTGACACGTCCTGGATCCCGGACATCCGCTGCGCGGCTTCCGGATGACGACAAGCTCTGACGCCGTTAGCTCAGCCGCCCCCACCCCGCTTCCTGGCCCGGTCGACCTCCGCGTAGGCCCAGGCCAGGTTCTCGCCGGCCGCGCGCACGGCGCCGGCCTGAACCTCCGGGCGGGCCTCGCCGGTGATCAGGCGCACCACCACGCGCCAGCGGTCGAGCGCCTCGCCGGCCAGGACGAGGCGTGGCTCGAGCAGTTCGCGCAGCAGGGCCGCGTCGCGCCGGCCGACCAGGTCGAGCGACCGCTCGACCCGCGCGCCGGCGTCGAGGGTGCGCTGGGTGACCAGCTCGCGCGAGGTCTGGCAGTCGACCTTCGGCCCGCGCTCCTGCGCATGGCCCTGGCCGCGCCGTTCGGTCATGTCGGCGTCGAGGCGCCGGACGGCGGCATGAGCCGACGCCGACAGCGCCCCACGCGACAGCAGCCGGTCGAACACGTCGTCGCGGCGGGCGCTCGCGACCGCGCCCCTGCGGGCGCCCTGCGTCACCAGGCGCACGTCGTCCTGGTCTTTCAGCGCCTCGACATTGACGCCCCAGGTCTCGGGGCGCTCCGCCTCGGCTCGCGCTCGCGCCCGCGCTTCGGCGCGCTTGGCGGTGAGCTCGGCGACGATCTCGGCGGGCGATCTGGGCGACGATTTCGGCTTAGTCTTCCTGGGCATGCGGAGCCTTCCTGAAGTGGTGTTCGGCGCGACGGCGCGCGGCGCTCTCAGCGACGCCGCGCGGGTGGGCGCGGGCCATCAGAGGCCCGGCCTTGGCCGAGGCCCAGGCGCCGGCGGCATGAGGGCCGAGTTCGGCCAGATAGGCGTCGAAGGCGGACTCCAGGGCCGTGCGGGCCGCCGATCGCTGCCGCGCCGGCGTATCCGCCGCCCGTCGCGCCGCACGAGCCTCCGCCCGCAGAAGGGATTGTTCGGGCGTGACGATCATTTCTTTGTTCCTCTTTTGTTCTCACTTGAGTTAGGCTGCGGCGCCCGGTGCGGCGGTGACGACGTCGAATGAGGCATGCCGATACGTTACTAATGGTAACCCCTGATGGCAAGCAAAAAGATTACACATGGTAACGTATCTCCTGGTAACGTAGCGCGGTGACAAAGGCGATCGACGACCTCGGCTGGACCGATTTGGGCGAAGCGCACGCGCGGCTGAAATGGGCGCGTCAGCGCGACGCCCGCTATCCGACCACCAAGGCCTTCGCCTCGGCCGTGGGCCTGTCTGAGCACGGCTACGCCGCCTACGAGCGCGCGCCCGGCAGCTCCAAGCACACCCCGCTCAGTTACGAGCAGGCCTTCCCCTGGGCCCAGCGTCTGCGCGTGCGTTGGGAATGGCTGCTGAAGGGCGAAGGCGCGCCGTGGATCGAGGATTCCGACCAGCGCCGCTGGAGCCCGCAGGCCCAGCGCATCGCCGAAATGGTCGACAGCGCCCCCGAGCAGGACCAGGAGCGCATCGCGAGGGCGATCGAGCTGCTGCTCAGGACGGGAAGCTGAGCAGTCCTTTCCCCCTTGTGGGGGAAGGATCAGCGCTCCCAAAGCCGCGGGCCCTCGACAAGAGCACCGGCCGCTCCGCCTCCCCTACACCCACAGATACCCGCCCTCGCGCGACAGCTCGGGCACGTCGCCGTGGACGGCGTAGAGACGCGGCGGATCCCATACGCCGAACTCCGGGCTGCCGCTGATCGACAGGACCACCACGCCGGCGTTGCGCACCGCCGCGCGGGCGCCCGCCTTCAGCGCCGGTTCGAGCGCCGAGAACTGGGTCAGCTTGCCGAAGGCCAGCTTGTGCCGGTCGCGCCAGAAGGTGAGCACGCAGAACACCGTGGTGCGCATCGGCGCGGGCGTCGCAAGGATGGGGATGGGTTGGCCCACGCCAGACTCCGGAACGAGAACATATAGAGAACAATTAAGGCGCGGCCCACATGCGAGTCAACCCGTCGCCCGGCAATAAGTTACCCATAGTTACGCACTCCCTTGCAATTTCACGTTTCTATTAGTAACGCATCCGCATGGCAGACCTTCACTATCGACTCCCCTACTCGCGGGCCACCCTCCTGGCGGCGCGGCGGCTCTGGCCGCGCCTGCATCCGGCGCTCGCGGCGATGCGCGCCATGGGCTCGGGCCCGCGACCCGCCCTCAGCGCCGCCGAGCTCGACCAACGGCGTGAGCGCGAGCTCGGCTTCTGGGCCGGTCTGCCCGGCGCGGCGCAGGTGCGGATCCGGGTCGGACAGCGCTTTGACCGGAAGATCGCCGCCGCCGAGGGCCGCGCGGCGCGGGCCGCGACCGTCGCCCGGATCGAAGCCGCGCTCGACCGGGCCGAAGCGGCCCTGGCGGCCCCTGGGACGTCCTCCGATCATGGCGAAGATCCGGGCCGCCCGGCGTAACCATGCTTGTTGCCGACCCCTTCACCTCACCGGCGCATAACGGACGGCATGGACGCGATCAGCTCAGCTTCGTTCGGAATGATGGCGGCGAGCCGCCAGCTCGACAGCACCGCCGCTTCCCTGGCCAAGGGCAATCCCCTCGACCCGGCGACCGTCGTCAACACGGTCCAAGCGCAAACCGCTTTCAAGGCCAACGCGGCGGTGTTCAAGACCGCGGACAAGATGACCGGCGCCCTGCTCGACATGAAGGTCTGAGCGTCGGCGCACGCCCGCCGCCCCTGCTCGACGAACGGGCAGAATCCGCCGCCGTCATCCGACCACCTGACAAGGGGGGTTGCCCTTCCAGGCCCGCGAGACGACGGATGTCCGTCGAGCACGCGATGGGGGCGAACGGATGATGTTTCGAGGCATGAGGCTGGGCGCGGGCGTTCTCGCCGCCGCCCTCGCCGGCGCGGCCGTGGCCCAGGCGGAGACCTATACCCTGCACGTCACGCCGCAGACCGTGGCCTGGGGCAATTACGACGCCGCCGCCAAGCCGGTGCTGAAGATCCGCTCCGGCGACACCGTGGTGTTCGACACCCTGCTCACGTCGAGCCCTCCGGCCCTGGCCAAGGCCGGCGTGCCGGAGGCTCAGATCGAGCAGAGCCTCAGGACCGTGTACGATCAGGTCAAGGACCGCGGCCCCGGCGGCCATATCCTCACCGGCCCGGTCGCCATCGAGGGCGCCGAGATCGGCGACACCCTCGAGGTGCGCATCCTCAAGATCGATCTGGCCATCCCCTACGCCTACAACGCCTTCCGCTATGGCGCGGGCTTTCTGACCGACGACTTTCCCTATTCGCGGATGAAGATCATCCCGCTCGACAGGACGCGGATGGTGGCCAACTTCGGCCCCGGCGTCGAGGTGCCGCTGCACCCCTTCTTCGGCAGCATGGGCGTGGCCCCGCCGGCCGCCTTCGGCCGCTACGACTCCGCGCCGCCGACGATCAACGGCGGCAATATGGACGACCATTCGCTGGTGGCCGGCGCGACGGTGTTCTACCCGGTCTGGGCGCCGGGCGGCCTGTTCGAGGTCGGCGACGGGCACGCCGGCCAGGGCAATGGCGAGGTCGATATCACCGCGCTCGAGACCTCCCTGGTCGGGACCTTCCAGTTCATCCTGCACAAGGGAGTCAAGACCGAGTATCCGCGCGCCGAAACCCCGACCAGCTACATCTCGATGGGGTTCGACGACGACCTCAGCCGCGCCACGCGCAAGGCCCTGCTCAACATGATCGACTTCCTGGTGGCCGAGAAACACATGACCCGCGACGACGCCTACATGCTCTTGAGCGTGGCCGGCGACGTGGAGATCACCGAACTCGTCGACCGCAACAAGGGCGTGCACGTGGTGCTGTCCAAGGCCCTGTTCACCGGCGGGACGTGACCGCGATCAGTATAGTTTACTCTTCTTCCGCTCACTAGAGCGGCCTTAAGGCTGGTTCCGTCTAAAGCAGTCTTGCCCTTGGGCGGAATGACGGAATGAGCAGGATAATTGCTGCGGCAGGCTCCGCCATCTGGCTGTCTTGAATCGCACCGTCAATCCGTCGACACCCTTTGCCGACACTCGCCCGCCATGCCGTCCGACGCGGTGATGTGCACCTCGTAGGTCGGACAGGTCCCGCCGCCGACGCAATGCAGCGGCGTCACCCACACGCGCCAGATCCCGTGCTGGTTCTGCGCCCGCCAGTGCTCCTTGGCGTAGGTGTCGCTGATCGGCAGGCAGGCTTCCTTGCCGGCGACGATGGCCGACGCCTCGTCGAACACCACGTCCTTGGGAATCTTGGGCGGCCTGGCTTTCTTGGCGGGTTTGGCCGAAGCCGTGGCGGTCGCGCTCCTTGGCGACTCCGAGGCGCATGCGGCCAGGTCACCCGCCAAGAGAACCGCCAAGCCGGCAAGAGCCAGATATCTGATTGGGCGACCATGAGCCATGTCCAAGGCTAGCACGAGTCG
This sequence comes from uncultured Caulobacterales bacterium, assembly GCA_903837135.1. Lineage (GTDB taxonomy): Bacteria > Pseudomonadota > Alphaproteobacteria > Caulobacterales > Caulobacteraceae > CAIOYC01. The sequence continues at coordinate 68,332 of CAILTK010000068.1, read as the reverse complement.
ACGCCGTTCTCCGCCATTGACACAATGGTTTACAGCTGTAGACTTTTTGGAATGTCCGTCACGCCCGCCGAAAGCCAGATCATGGAGGCCCTGTGGATCCAGGGTCCGCTGACCGCGTCCGAGGTGATCGCGGCGGTGAAGGACCAGGACTGGGGCGAGGCCACGGTCAAGACTCTGATCCACCGGCTCTTGAAGCGCGGGGCGATCCGCTCGGAACGCGCCGACGGCCGCACCGTCTATCGCGCCGTGCTGGAGCGCGCCGCCTATGTGCAGGCCGAGAGCCAGAGCCTGCTCGACCGGCTGTTCGGCGGCGAGGTCGCGCCCCTGGTCGCCCACTTCGCTGAGCGCCGCAGTCTGAAGCCGGCGGAGATCAAGCGGCTGCGCGCCCTGCTCGACGAGCTCGACGACGATGCTGACTGAGATCCTGATCGCCACCCTGCTCCGCGCCGAGCTGGCCGGGTCGGCCGGCGTGGTCCTGGTGATGCTGCTGCGGCCCTGGACCCGCTGGCTGATCGGCCCACGCCTGGCCTACCGCCTGTGGCTGATCCCGGTCGTGTCGGCGCTCGCCAGCTTGTGGCCGACGGCGCTGCGCTTCCAGACCAGTTTCGACATCGTGTCCTCCGCGGCCGGCCAAAGCCTGGGGTCCGGGCCGGCATTGTTGGCGTGGAGCGCCGGCGCCCTGGCCACCGCGGCGATATTCGTTCGCGCCGAACTCCGGTTCCGGCGGATGGAGCGGTTGACGCTGGCCGGTCCGGCGGTGGTGGGAATCTGGCCCCGCCTGGTGGTTCCGCACGACTATGCCGATCGCTTCAGCGCGGCCGAACGGCGGCTGATCCGCCGCCACGAGCAGGCGCATATGCGCAGGCGCGATCCGGTCGCCAATCTGTTCGTGGCCCTGGCCAGCATCGCCGTCTGGTACAATCCCCTGGTGCATCTGGCCCGCCGCGCCATCCGTCTCGACCAGGAGCTCGCGTGCGACGCCGTCGCGCTCGAAGACGGCCGCGTCAGCCGTAAGGCCTATGGCGAAACCTTGCTGAAGGTGCAGATGGAGAGCGCGGGCTCCTGGCTCGCCTGCGCCTGGACGGGCGTGGCGGGGCATCCGCTCGAGTTGCGCGTACGGCTGCTGGCGCTGAGGCGGCCCTCCCTGAAGCGCGACCTGATCGGCGCCTCCGCCGTCAGCGTCCTCGCCGTCGCCGCCGTGGCCCTGGTGCTGGTCCTCGAGCCGGCCGCACCGCATTTGGCGGCGTTTCCCTGGCGCGAGGCCCTGCGGTTTGCGCAGTAAGGCAATTCGCTCTCCCTCATGGGAGAAGGAATTTGCGCCTTGAAGAAGAAATTTACACGCGTCAATAATGGAGCGTGACTTACAGTCGTAAATACATCAGCACGCCGCTGGCCACCTTCTGCAGGGTGGTCTCGCCCCGGCGGGTGGGCGTGGCGGCCGCCTGGAGCACGCTTGCGCTGCTCGTGATCCTCACCGGCCAGACCGTCCGCGAAATGATCTCCCGCCTCCCGCCCCCGCCGCCCACGCCGGCCCAGAGCGCGGCCGCCCTGCCGGGTGCGACGCGCGACTGGCGGGTCGTCTCCACCCGGCTGCAGGCGCGCTTTTCCGACAAACCGCTGGAGCTCGGCGAGGTGTGGGCGACGCGTACCGGCCGAATGTGCGGGTTCGTCACCGCGCGCAAGTCCAACACCGACGACCGGGAGCGCTTCTACGCCACGCCCGACCTTCGTCCGCACATGCAGGTCGACGATCCCTACGCCTTCATCGACGTGTGGACCGCCTGCCTCGACGACCGCTGGGTCGAACTTCACGCCGGCTCGGAGCAGACCGGCCTCTGCGCCAGCCCCCGCGGCCGTTCGAGCGTGCTGGCGCGGACCTATCTTTGCGTCGGCTGGACGCCGGAGTAACGCCCGGCCCTACGGCGCCACGGCGTAAAGCTTGACCACTTCATAGAGGAAGTCCCGACCCTCCATCAGCGACTTGACGCTGATGTGCTCGTTGAGTCCGTGCGCATTGCTGCCGGCGGCGTCGAAGAAGAAGCCGGTCAGGCCATAAGTGGGGATGCCGGCGGCGGTGAGAAACCGGCCGTCGGTGGCGCCGGTAGCCATGACCGGCACGACGGGGACGCCGGGCCAGATCTTGGCCGACGCCTGCTTGATCGGCCCGAGGATCTCGGCTGTCAGCGGCGGGGGCGTCGGCGTGGGGCTCTCGGGCGGCACCAGGCTGACCTTTACGGCCGGGTCGTCGATCACCCTGGCCAGGGTCTGCTGCACGTCGGCGACCGGCTGGCCGGGGAAGATGCGGCAGTTGACGTTAACCTCGGCGTGCTGGGGCAGGGCGTTCGGCGCATGGCCGGCGCTGGCCATGGTGGCGACGCAGGTGGTGCGCAGCATGCTGTGCCAGCCGCGGTCGCGCGAAAGGGTCGCCGCCGCCGCCGCGTTGCTGGGATCGGCGGCGACAGCCTTCATCGCCGCGCCCATCTCGCCGCCGGTCAGCGGCGCCATGCCCTCGAAATAGGCCTTGTTGCCGTCGCTGAGCCGCACCGGGAAGTCGAAGTCCCGCAGCCGCACCAGGGCGGCGGCGAGGTGATAGATGGCGTTGTCCCTGATCGGCGTCGAGCTGTGGCCGCCCGGGCTGACGCTTTCGAGCTTGAAGTCCTGATAGACCTTCTCGCCGTCCTGCACGTTGAGCGCCACATACTTGCCGGCGGCGTCCAGGCGCCCGCCGGCGCCCTCATTGAGGGCGAAGGCCGCGTCGATCAGCTGCCGTTTGTTCTTGGCCAGCCATTCGGCGCCGTCGAAGGTCTCGGGCGTCTCCTCGCCACAGGTCAGCGCCATCTTGACGTCGCGCCGCGGCTTAAACCCTTCGCGTTTCAGCCTGACCATCGTGTCGACCCAGACCGAGGCCTCGGCCTTGTCGTCGCTGGCGCCGCGCGCGTGCAACACCCCGTTCTCCTCGTTGAGGACGAAGGGATCCAGGGTCCAGTCGGCGCGCTTGGCCTCGACCACGTCGATGTGGGCGAGAAGCAGGATCGCCTTGGCCTTGGGATCGGAGCCGTGCAGCACCGCCACCAGCCCGCCCCAGCGCGGATCCTGCGGCGGAACGAAGGACACGAGATCGGCTTCGGGATAGCCGGCCGCCACGAGCCGCGCCCTCATCTTGGCCGCCGCGGCGGTGCAGCTGCCGACCGACAGGGTGGTGTTGGTCTCCACCAGCTCCTTGTAGAGCCCGCGGAACGCGGCCTGGTCGGGCCGCAGGCCCGTCGCCGCCGGCTCGGCCGCCGCGGCGCCCCCCGCCATCAGCCCCATCGCCAGACACACACCACCCAGACGCTTCATCGCCGCCCTCCTGAATCGGAAGGTACGCTAGCACCGCAGCCCGCCCGGCCGCAAAGCCGCGATCGGGGGGGAGCGGCGCCACCGGGCCGTAGGTGAGCGATGAGCCAATTCTCCCGCGTCAAAGCCCAACCCAACGCGCAAGAAAAGTCGTCATCCCGGACGACATTAAGTGGGTCGGCGGCGTGCTGCAGAGCCGCCTGCATCGGCCTCCAGCATCGCCCGCACCGCGTGCAGGTCGGGGGCGACGGCGACGCAGAGGGCGGCGATCTCGGGGATAGCGTCGAGCAGGTCGGGGACCATGACGGTCATCATTCCCGCCGCCGCCGCGGCGCGCACGCCGTTGTGGGAGTCCTCCAGCGCCAGGCAGTGGACCGGATCGACCCCGAGCCGGTCGGCCGCGGTGAGGAACACCTCCGGGTGGGGCTTCCCTCGCGAGACGTCGTCGCGGGTGACCACCGCGCGGAAGCCCGCGATCAGGCCGGTCTCGGTCAGGTGTCGCGTCGCCGACTCGCGCCGCGCCGAGGTCGCCACCGCCGACGGTACGCCGTTCTCCGCGAGAAAGGCGACCAGTTCGGCAACTCCGGGACGCAGCGGTACACCGTGCTCGGCCAGGGCGTGGAAGCGCACGCTGGTGTCGGCCAGGAAGTCCTCGGCGGGAAAGCCGTCGCCGAACCAGCCGATCAGCTGCGCCCGGTTCCGGTCCCACGGCGCGCCGACCATCTGCAGATGCTGATCGGCGGTCATCGGATAGCCGAGGGCGTGGCAGCTGCCCATGATCGCCGCCCGGTAGAGCTGTTCGGATTCGATCAGGAGGCCGTCCATGTCGAAGACGACCGCCCGGGGGGCGCGGGGAAGAGGCATGGGCGTTAACTAACGGCTTGGCGCCGCGCCGCAAGGCCCCGCGCCGTCCGCCGGCGCGGCAAGCCAGTCCTGCGTCAAATCCGCCATCGCGCGGGCGGCGTTCGCGACAGTCTCGGCTTCCCGGTCGTTAAGCCTATATTCAGCGGCAGTTCTAAGATTGTCACCCGTGGCCAAGACGTCCTCCCAGTTGCGACAGGTCGCCGCCCTGCCCCTCCGCTTCACCGTCGGGGGCGCGGCCGAAGCCCTGCTGATCACCTCGCGCGAGACCCAGCGCTGGGTGATCCCCAAGGGCTGGCCCATGACCGGGCTCAGGGACGCCGACGCCGCCGCCGCCGAGGCCCGCGAGGAGGCCGGCGTCACCGGCAAGATCGTCGGCAAACCGCTCGGCAGCTACCTTTACTGGAAGCGGCGCGAGGCCCACTTCGACCTCGTCGAGGTGACCGTCTATCGCCTCGACGTGCGCGGCCAGCTCGGCAAATGGCGCGAGCGCGGCCAGCGCACCATCCGCTGGATGTCGCTGCCCGAGGCGGCCGAGGCGGTGCTCGAGCCGGGATTGCAGGGGATGCTGCTGAGCCTCGACGCGCGGCTGTCCACGGCGGCTTAAGGGCGCTTACGGGCGGCCGCTTCCTTACGCGTCCGCGCCCCCCTCCGGGCTGATCGGACCCTCCCGCTCGCCGACGTATTCGCGCCAAAGCAGGATCAGGGCGGCGAGGATGGCCGGGCCGACGAACAGGCCGACCAGGCCGAAGGTCTCCACGCCGCCGAGGATGCCGAACAGCACCCAGATGAACGGCAGCCGCGTAGCCCCGCCGATCAGCACGGGGCGGACGAAGTGGTCGGCGATGAAGGTGACCACCAGGCCGACCCCCGCCACCACCAGGGCCGCGGCCGCCTTGCCGGCGGCGAGCAGGGCCAGGGCCGACACGCCGAGGGCGATGGCCGCGCCGAACGGGACCATGGCGAGGAGCGCGGTGAGAAGGCCGAACAGGGCCGCGTGCGGCACGCCGGCGATCCAGTACACGATCCCCAGGATCAGCCCCTCGCCGAGGCCGACCAGCACCAGACCGTTCACCGTGCCCTGGACCTGGCGGAACATCTGCTGGCCCACGCGCTCGCCGGACGGCCCGATCGCCCGCAGGCTGGCGGTGCGGACCTGCTCGGTCACCTCCTCGGCGTCGCGCAACAGGAAGAACAGGGCCAGGAGCATGAATCCCATCAACATCAGCCGGTGCAGGGCCTCCGCCCCGAAATGCTGTCCAAGCCTGACCACTCCGCCCTGCATGGTCCGCCCGGCGAGCAGCGACACCGCGCCCGGCTGGCCGAGGTTGTCATGCCAGAACTGGGTCAGCCTCTGACCGTACGGCAGGTTGGCGAGAAAGGGCGGCGGGGCCAGGCCGGTGGTCTTGGCCTGCTCCAGCCACCCGGCCGCCTCATGGGAGTCCTTCAGCACGGGCAGGCCGACCAGCATCAGCGGAACCACCAGCACCAGCAGGATCATCAGGATCACCATCGCCGGCAGCAGTTCGCGCTTGTGCCTCGGCCAGCGCCGGGCGAGCCGCTCGTAGAACGGCCAGATGCCGATGGCGACCACCACCGCCCAGGCCAGGGCCGGCAGAAACTCCCGGACCACGACGAGGCCGGCCAGGGCCAGCACGGCGACGGCGACGCCGCCGATCCACCGCTGGCGCCGGTCCATCCCCGCCTGTCCCGCCCTGCCGGTCATGTCGATCTCCCTCAACCCGCGCCGAACGGACGGGAAGCCGGACGCAAGGTCAAGGGCGAGCGCCGGCCTGAGGCGCGCGCGCCCGCGGCAGGATGACCTCGGCGAGCAGGCCTTCGGCGCTGGAATGCAGCCGGACGTCGCCGCCGTGGGCGCGGGCCACCGCGCGCGCGATCGACAGGCCCAGTCCGACGCCGCTGTCGGTCCGCTGCTGCGCCGCCTCGGTCCGGTAGAAGGGCGTGAACACCTTCTCGAGTTCGCGCTGCGGCAGCCCGGGGCCGCGGTCGCGCACCGACACCACCACCTCGTCCCCCGGCTCCCACCCGGCGGACTCGGTGATCGAGACCCGGGCGCAGGTCCCGTACTTCAGCGCATTGCCGATAAGGTTGTCGAACAGGCGCTGCAGGGCGACCGGATCGCCGTCCACGATCACCGGCGCGCTGAACTCCGCCTCCGCGTCGCCGCCGGCCGCCGCCGCCTCGTCGACCACGCAGGCGATCAGCGAGGTGAGGTCGAGCGGTTGGCGCAGTCCGGCGGCGGCGCTGTCGCGGCTGAAGGCGATCACCGCATTGATCATCTGCTCCATCTTCACCACGTCCGACAGCACCGCGTCACGGGTGGCCGGATCGGCCATTTCGAGCTTGAAGCGAATGCGGGTGAGCGGGGTGCGCAGGTCATGCGAAATGGCGCCCACCATGCCGACCCGGTCGCTGACATAGCGCTGCAGCCGCCCCTGCATGGCGTTGAACGCCCGGGCGGCGACGCCGATCTCCGCGGGTCCCGACAACCGCAACGGCGCCGCGGTCGGGTCGCGACCCAGGGTGTCGGCCGAGGCGGCGAACCGAGCCAGGGGCGCGGAGATGCGCCGGGAAAACCAGAAACCGATCGGCCCCATCACCAGAAGGCCGCCGCCCACCCAGATGGCGATCCGCCGGAGCCATTCGAGCTCAGCCGAGGGCCGCACCACCACCCAGCCGCCGTCCGCCTGGCGCCAGCCGGCGATGAACTCCCCGCGCAGCCACTGCTCGTCGCGACCGAACGGTCCGAACCAGGGCGGCTCTCCCGGCCGCGGTCCCATCGGGCCAGATCCTGAGGGGCGAGATCCCGTGGGGCCGGATCCCGTGGGGCCGGGGCCCATCGGAGCGGGGCCGAACCCGCCCGGGCCAAAACCGCCCGGCGGGCCCCCGCCTTGAGGTCCCCCGCCGGGCGGCCGCGGACCCGGCGGTCCATCCATCGGGCGACGGCCGGTCGTCAGCATGACGAACGGCGGCGGCCCCAGACGGCGCACGCGCACATCCTGCCGCTGGGCGCCCAGCGCCGCCGCCAGCCTGGTCGCCGCGTCCGACTGGCCGTTCGCCGCCAGCTGCGCCGGCGCGGTCGGCGACACGGTCCGCCGCAGGCTCCGACCCTGGTCGCTGGCCAGCGCCTCGCCCTTGAGGGCGGCGGCGATCTGCAGGTAGCTGAACGTCGTCGGCGGGCGCGGCGGGGCCAGGTAGACCGCCAGGATGGTGACCGCCTGGGCCACGACGATGGCGCCCAGCACCAGCATCATGACCTGGGCGGTGAGGGAGCCGCCGAACCGGCCGATCCTGGCCATCATTGCAGGACGCCGATCACTGCAGGACGACCGTACAATCGAGTTCGTAGCCGACGCCGCGCTGGGTGCGGATCAGGGCCTCGCCGCCGTGCCCCTGCAGCTTGCGCCGGAGCCGGCTGACCAGAAGATCGATGGCGCGGCCTTCCGCGTCGGACCCGGACTGGCCTGGCGCCAGCAGGTCCTCGCGCGTCAGCACCGTGCCCGGCTGCAGCAGAAGGGCGCCGAGCAGGGAGGATTCCGCCGCCGTCAGCAGGATCATCGCCCCGCTGCGCGCCTTCAGCTCGCGCCGGGCGGGGTCGTAGTGAAATCCCCCGAAGGCGTAGACCGAGCGCCGCGGCTGGGATCCCTCGTACCGCCGCCGCAAGACCGCGCGGGCCCGCGCCAGGAGCTCGCGCGGACCGAAGGGCTTGGCCAGATAGTCGTCGGCGCCGAACTCCAGCCCCACCACCCGGTCCGCCTCCTCGCCGGCCGCGCTGATCATGATGATCGCCAGGGACTGCGACTGGGCCAGACGACGACAGATCGAGAGTCCGTCTTCTCCCGGCAGCATGAGATCGAGAATCAGAAGGTCGACCGGGCCCGCGGCGAGCACCGCCTCCATCGCCCGCGCGTCGGCGGCCTGCAGCACCTCGAATTCGAAGCCGGCGAGATAGCGCGCCATCTGCGTGCGCAACTCCGCATCGTCATCGACGAGCAGAACGCGTTTACCGAACTCGGACGTGGGCGCGGGAATGGTCATGGGCGCGGGGAAATGTCTGGCGAGGGCGGACAGCGGGGTCGATCCTGATCCGGGTGAAAGTCTGGGCCGATCCCTTGCGAGGTCTGGATCAGCTTTGCGGCGAGGCTATGGCTCAGCTGGCGGCGCACGGGTGGAGGGCCCGCGCGCCGCACCGGCTCAGGCCGTCGCGACCGCCGTCTGCGTGGTCGAGCTCGTCAGGTCGGACAGGCTCGAATAGGCGCCCTGGGCGAACTGCATCAACATGGCCTCCAAGGCCTTGGCCAGGGTTTTGGCGTCGAGGCCGTCGGTCGACGTCGACGACGCGCCCGACGTCGACGACGTGGTCGTGCTGTCGGACGTGCTCGACGACGTCGACGCGGCGCCCGTCGCCGACGCGTCGGACGTCGCGGGCGGCGGGCCGCCGGGCGGCGGTCCCGGAGGCGGCCCTGCGCTCGCGATCGCCTGCTCGATCCCGCTCGCCAGCTCCGACGCGGAGAGCGAACCGTCGCCATCGGTGTCGAGGCTCGAGAAGGCGGAGCTGAGCGCGCTGGTCGCGGAGGCGTCGGCGGTGGTCGACGCCGTACTGGACGTCGACGCGTCGGTCGCGGCGCCGGCGGAGACCCCGAGCGCCGTCTCGATGTCCGAAAGGCTGAGCGATCCGCTGCTCCCGAACTGGCTGATCAGGTGGTTGGCCAGACCGGTCGCGGCGGTGTCCAGGGGCGAGCCCGAGGCCGATGTCGTACCCGACGCGGACGTCGCGCCGCCGGCGCCGGCGCCGTCCTGCAGGGCGGTCAAGGCCGACAGGGTATCGGAACTGAAAAGGTCGGACCCGCTGTTGCTGGGGGGCGGCCCGGGCGGGGATCCGGGCGGCGGCCCCTGGATGGAGCCGGCAGATCCTGCCGCAGTGGAAGAATCTGCCTGACCGGCGCTCGATGTGCTCGCGCTCGACGTCAGGCTCAACAACTGCTGAAGCAGCAGGTTCTGTGATGATATTCCGCTTAAACTACTGGTCTGCATTTCTCTCTCCAATGACATTCTCGCCGAACCAGTCCGGGAGACGCCACGATGCCTGCAAGAGACGGGTCTTGTTTAGGAATTAATTACGTCACGATTAAGTGTATCTGGATGGATACTTAGAACTTCAGAAAAGGGGAAGGATAAGGAGCGGCTCGGCGCCCCCCCTGATCGGACCGTTGTCAAAGGCCGGAGAGCGACTAAGGTCGCGCCCCAGTTTGTCGGGGGAATGACGATGCGGTTGCGGATGTTGGCGGGCGTGGCGATGGCTTTGGCGATCGGCGCGGCGGGCGCTTCGGAGGTTCGGGCGCAGGCCGCGCCGCATATCCTGCAGCAGCCCGCGCTCAGCCACGACCTGATCGCGTTCGGTTACGCGGGGGACCTGTGGACGGTCCCGCGCGCCGGCGGGCGGGCGACGCGGTTGACCACCGGCGTCGGCGTCGAGAACGGGCCGGTCTTCTCGCCCGACGGCCGCACCATCGCCTTCACCGGCGAATACGACGGCAACACCGACGTGTTCACCATTCCGGCCGCCGGCGGCGTGCCCCAGCGCGTCACTTACCATCCCGCCGCCGATGTGGCCGTGGGCTGGTCCGCCGACGGCAAGGACATCATCTTCCGCTCCACGCGCACCGCGGCCAGCCGCTACACCCAGCTTTTCACCGTTCCGGCGACGGGCGGCGTGGCCAGGCCCCTGCCCTTGCCGATGGCCTACAGCGGGCAGCTGTCGCCCGACGGCGGCGCGATCGCCTATTCGCCCCTGGCGCCGGCCTTCGGGTTCAACTTCACCAGCTACACCGCGTGGGGAAACTACAAGGGCGGCACGGCCTCCACCGTGTGGATCACCGACCTCAAGACCCTTGACTCGGTCGAGGTGCCGCACGAGGACGCCACGGACCTGTCGCCGGTGTTCCTGGGCGGCAAGGTGTATTTCCTCTCCGCGCGCAAGGGCTCGGTCGGGGTGTTCAGCTACGACCCGGCGACCAGGCAGGTCGCCGAGGTCTACCACAACACCGGCCCGCAGATTCGCAGCCTGTCCACCGACGGCCGGACCCTGGTGTTCGATCGGTTGGGCGAACTCTACACCCTCGAGCCGGGCGGCCAGCCGAAGCTGGTCCAGGTCGACGTGACCGGCGACATGCCCGACGTCCGCCCGCGCATCAAGAACGTGGCCGACGAGATCGAGAACATCGCCGTCTCCCCGTCGGGCCTCCGGGCGGTGGTCGAAGCGCATGGCGAGATCCTGACCGTGCCGGTCAAGCGCGGCGCCATCCGCAACATCACCAACACCACCGGCGTGGTGGAGCGCGAGCCGGCCTGGAGCCCGGACGGCCAGTCGATCGCCTATTTCTCCGAGGAGTCCGGCCTCTACGCCCTGCATGTCGCCAGCCAGACCGGCGCGCGCGCCGAGGGGGCGCAGGCGGTGAGGAAGTTCCCGCTGGCCAAGGAGCCTGCCTATTACTTCAGCCCGCTCTGGTCGCCGGACTCCAAGAAGGTGGCCTTCTACGACAATCGGCTGAACACCTGGGTGCTCGATCTCGCCACCGGCAAGCTGGCCCGGGTCGGCGAGCCGCAGGTGCACGGGGGCTTTTCGTCAGCCGAGCACGCCATGGCCTGGTCGCCGGACTCGCGCTGGCTGGTCTACCCCCACTCGACCACCAACCATCTGCACGCCCTGATGCTCTACTCGCTGGAGAAGGGCGCCTCGACCCGGCTCACCGACGAGATGGCCGATGCGCGCGCGCCCGCCTTCGACCGCAACGGCAAGTACCTGTACTTCCTGGCCAGCAACAACGCCGGCGCCGCGGCCTTCGGCCTCGACATGACCACCGACCTGTACCGGCCGACGAGCTCGATCTACGCCCTGGCGCTGAAGGGCGACACCCCCTCCCCGATCGCGCCGGAAGCCGAGGACGAGAAGACCCCGGCCGAAGCCAAGGAGAAGGCCAAGGAGAGCGCCGACGCCACCCCGGCGGGGGAGGCCGGCGAGGCCAAGGCCGACGCCAAGGCGCATCCCGAGCAGACCGCCAAAACGAAGCCGCCGGCCATCACGGCGATCGATCTCGAGGGCCTGAGCCCGCCGGCGATCGCCGGCCGGATGGCGGCCCTGCCGCTGCCGCCGCGCCGCTACGAAGCCCTGGCGACCGGCAAGCCCGGCATCCTCTATTTCAGCGAGGCGGCAGGCGAAGGCGAGGATGAACAGGGGCCGAGCGCCACCCTGACCCGCTATGTGCTCGAGGACCGCAAGGGCGAGAAGATCGCCGACCACGTCGGCGAGTTCCAGCTGACGGCCGACGGCGAGAAGGTGCTGTTGACCCTTCGCCCCGACCACCCGGGCGGCAAGCCGCGCTATGTGATCACCGGCGCCGCCGCGCCGATCAAGCCCGGCGACGGCGCCCTGTCGCTCGACGGCCTGGAGGTGCGCACCGACCCGGCCCAGGAGTGGGCGCAGATGTACCACGAGGTCTGGCGCATCGAGCGGGCCTACTTCTACGATCCGAACTTCCACGGCGTGGACACCCTCGCCGAGGAGAAGCGCCTGGCCCCCTACGCCGCGGCCATCCAGTCGCGCACCGATCTCAACTACGTCTTCCAGGAGATGCTGACCGGCTTTTCGGTCGGACACCTGCGCGGCAGCGGCGGGGCGATCCCGTCGGCGACCAAGGTGCCCGGCGGCCTGCTCGGCGCCGACTATGTGGTGAAGGACGGACGCTACTGCCTGGCCAAGATCTACACCGGCGGAAGCTGGTCGCCCGACGCCAAGGCGCCGCTGGCCCAGCCGGGCCTGAACGTGCACGAGGGCGACTGCATTCTGGCCGTCAACGGCGCGCCGCTGTCGGCCGACACCGACATCCAGAAGCCGCTCGAGGGTACGGCGGGCCACGCCATCTCGATCCGCGTCGGACCGGCGAGCGGCGTCGGCGGCCGCGACCTCACCGTCGTGCCGATCGCCAGCGAACAGAAGCTGCGCAACATCGACTGGATCGACGGCAACAAGCGCAAGGTCGACCAGCTGTCGGGGGGCAAGCTCGCCTATGTCTACCTGCCGGACACCGGGGCGGGCGGCTTCACCAACTTCAACCGCTACTACTACGCCCAGACCGACAAGCAGGGCGCCATCATCGACGAGCGCTTCAACGGCGGCGGACAGATGGCCGACTACATCATCGAGGTGCTCGGCCGGAAGATCATCGGCTACTGGGCTGGCCGCTACGGCGTGACCGAACATACGCCGAGCGCCGGGATCTACGGGCCCAAGGTGATGATCGCCAACGAACAGTCGGGCTCGGGCGGCGACGCCCTGCCGTGGATGTTCAAGCATACCGGGCTCGGGCCCCTGGTCGGCAAGCGCACCTGGGGCGGGCTGGTCGGCATCGGCGGCATCCCCGTCCTGATGGACGGCGGCCGCGTCACCTCGCCCTCGGTCGGCTTCTTCTCGCCGGCGGGCCAATGGGACGTGGAGAACCACGGCGTGGATCCAGACGTCCCGGTGGAGCAGGACCCCAAGGCGGTGGCGGCGGGACACGATCCCCAGCTCGAGACCGCCGTCGCCCTGGCCTTGCAGAAGCTGAAGGACGGCGGGGGAGACGTACAGCACCCGCCCTTCCCGAACTATCGGGCCGGGAAGGAGTAGCCGGGAAGGCGTACGGGTCGGCGGCCTTCGCTGGCGATCAGGTGGCGGGAGGTCCTTCGACCCCCGCCTTTTCCCGGTATAGCATCAGTCATCGCAGATTGGGACCTATCTCACTCTATTCCGCTCATCACAGCGAAAGCCGGGATGCGGAGAAAAACAAGCACATCGATAGTCTATATTACGGCGCGATCACCTCGATCTTCGGAAAGTAGCTGCGATAGCGCTGGGCGTCGCGGGTCAGCAGGGTCAGACCGGCGACGGCGGCGTGGGCGCCGATGAAGAAATCCGGCAGCACGCCGGTCCGCACGCCGCCGGCCGCGCGATAGCGCTGGAACGCCTTTCCGGCCAGGAACAGCGCCGTCCTCGGGATCGGCGTCAGGGTCACGCCCGCCTCGTCGAGCACGGCGTCGAGCGTCTCGATGGCCGTGAACCGCACAGAGAGTTCGGCGTAGACCGCGTCGTTGATCGCCAGAGCCCCCTTGCTGGCCGCCACGTCCAGCTGCGCCATCGACCATTGCGCCCAGACCGGATCGTCGGTGAACAGGTCGAGAAGCACGTTGGTGTCGACCAGCGTCACCTCATACCAACCATCCATTTGCTTGACTCTTCCCCCGCTCATCCCGGCATTCGCCGGGATGACCGGAATAGAGCGAGACGGGTCATTATTTGCGATGATTGGTATCAGTCGCCGCGGGTCAGGGCCATGATCTCATCGGTGCTGAGTCCCGCGCCCGCGCGGCCGCGCAGACGCTCGAACCGGCTCTCGGGCGGGCGACCGCCGACCTTGACCAGCACGACGCGGCCATCGGCTTGCAGTTCGAACTCCACGGCGTCGCCGCGCTCTATCCCAAGCCGATCGCGGATCGGCTTGGGGATGGTGACCTGGCCCTTGCTGGTGACGGCGGTGGACATGCGCCCCCTATTGGTATTACCTATATCTCGGTTGGTAATACTATCTTTTTCAGCGGCGTCGCGCCAGCGTGATCGCCGGGTTCTTTTTTGAACCACCAAGAGCACCCAGCGGCGTCAAATCCGCAAACTGCGGGCGCCCGCACGCAAACGCGGCCCCGCCCGCGGCTTCATACCCCGCGCTGCTGGGTCACGGCTCTCCGCGCTGCGCGCTCCGGCCGGGATGACGACAAGGAAAAGGTGTAGCGCCTCGTCGCGCCCTACGCCGCCGCGCTCGGCCTCGCCGACACCCGCGCGCGCCAGGCGCGCAGGGCCTCCGCCTCCTCCGGCATCGGCAGGCCGATGAAGGCGGCGAAATCGACCGTGGTGAGGGCGCAGATGTCGGCCATGGTGTAGGTCTCGCCGGCGATAAACGGGCGGTCCCGCAGCTGGCGGTCGAACCAGGTCATCGCTTCGACGGTGCGCTCGCGGTTGGACTCGCCGAAGTCCTTGTACTGGGTCAGCAAGGCCGCCGTGTACGGGTGGGCGTGGCGCCAGAACATGCCGACCGGGACCATCATCACCAGCTCGACGCGGCGGATCCACATCTCGATCTCCGCCCTCTCGAAGGCGTCGCGGCCGAACAGCGGCGGCGCGGGATAGAGGCTCTCGAGATAGCGGCAGATGGCGACGGTCTCCGACAGCACCCGCCCGTCGTCGAGCTCCAGCACCGGGATCTGGCCGGCCGGGTTCTTCTCGCGGAACTCCGGCGCCTTGTGCTCGCGCTTGCGCATGTCGACGAAGGTCTCGGGAATGGAAACCCCCTTCTCCGCCAGGAAGATGCGCACGCGCCGTGGATTGGGCGCCGGATTGGGCGCGCCGTAGAGTTTCATATCGTCCTCCCCCGTGTCTTGTTGAGGACAACTGAGCCGGTCGCTTCGCCCGGCGCAAGCTAAGCCTTACGGCGCCCCTCCACGTCCGGCAGGAAGGCGGCCAGCAGGCCGATCGCCGGCAGCACGGCGCAGACCTGGTAGACGGCGGCGATCCCGGAAACATCCGCCAGCCGGCCCAGCACCGCCGCGCCGATCCCGCCCATGCCGAACGAGAAACCGAAGAACAGGCCGGAAATCAGCCCCACGTTCCCCGGCGCCAGCTCCTGGCCGAACACGACGATGGCCGGGAAGGCCGAGGCCAGGATCATGCCGATGATCACCGACAGGGGCCCGGTCCAGAACAGGCTGGCGTGCGGCAGCAGCAGGGTGAAGGGCAAGGCGCCGAGGATCGAGAACCAGATCACCCGCTTGCGCCCGATGCGGTCGCCGAGCGGCCCGCCCAGCACCGTGCCCACCGCCACGGCGGCCAGGAATACGAACAGGTGCAGCTGGGCGTTCCGCACCGACACGCCGAACTGATGGATCAGGTAGAAGGTGAAATAGCTGGTGATGCTGGCCAGGTAGACGAACTTGGAGAAGATCAGCGCCGCCAATATGCCGATGCCCAGCCTCGCCTGGCCCTTGGGCAGGGGCGGCCGCTCCGCATGCGCCCGGGCGCGCGCCTTCAGCCGCTCGAGCCCGTGATGGCGATACCAGACCCCGACGTTCCACAGGATCGCGCAGGACACCAGGGCCAGAAGGGCGAAGAAGGCCAGGCTCGACTGGCCCCAGCGCAGCACCACCACCGCCGCCGCCAATGGCCCCAGCGCCTGGCCGATGTTGCCGCCGACCTGGAACAGCGACTGCGCCAGCCCCGGCCGCGGCCCGGCCGCCATCCGCGCCACGCGCGAGGATTCGGGATGGAACACCGACGAGCCCATGCCGAGCAGGGAGGCGCCGATCAGGATCACCGGATAGCTCCCGGCCCGCGACAGCACGAGCAGACCGGCGAGCGAGAACAGGGTCCCACCCGGCAGGGCCATCGGTGTCGGCCGCTTGTCGGCGTAGAAACCCACCAGCGGCTGCAGGATCGAGGCGGTGATCTGGTAGACCAGGGTCACCAGGCCGATCTGGCCGAAGCTCAGGCCGAAGTTGGCCTTGAAGTCCGGATAGATGGCCGGCAACAGCGACTGCATCATGTCGTTGAGGCCGTGGCAGACGCTGATCGCCAGGATGACGGCGAACACCGTCTCCTTTGCCCCCGTGTCCGGCTTCGGCGTTTCGATATCGGCCAGGGCCTGCTCGCTCATGGGACGCTCCTTGGCGAGGCGTCCTAAGCCAAGTCGCCGACCTCGGCTATTGTCGTCGCGGCCGAATTTTGGGTCGGAGCGCTCCCTTTCCCCATCGAGGGGGAAGAGAGTTTCAATACCGAGGCTGCGCGTAGACGGGTGCGGCGCAGCAGGGACCGGGCTGGGCGTAGGCGGGCGGGGTGTAGACAGGCTGGGTCGCGCAGCACGGGCCAGGCTGGGCGTAGAGCGGCGGCGCATAGACCGGCGGCGGGGGCGCCGCGACGCGGCATTCGACCTGCCGCCATTCGAAGCGCGAGGGCGCGACGATGCGCGTGCGCTCGACGTCGCGGTAGACCGGCGGGACGGTGTAGGCCTGGGTGGTGTCCTGCCCCCGCACGGTCACCTTGACGGTGTCGTAGACCGCCGGAACGGTCCTCTGCTCCACGCGGGCCGGAGTCTCCACCACCTGGCGGGTGATGACGCGGGTCTCCGGCGGCACGGGGACCTCGACCGAGCGGGCCGGCGTGCGCAGCACCTGTTTGGTGATGGTCTTGTACTCCGGCGGGACCTGCACCAGGCACAGCACCTCGCCGGTGGGCAACTCGCGCGTGGTCAGGCCGCCATAGGCCGGATTATGCTCGATCACGCCGGCGCCGGTCGGTCGCGAGATATGAGACGATCCATACGAATTGGCCGCGCCGGGGGCGTAGCCGGCGACCGCTGCGCCGGGCCGCCATTCGGTATAGCCCTCGCGCACCTTCACCTGCTCGGTGATCGTGTCGTAGACGGCGGGAACCACCTCGCTGCGGGTGAAGCCGGGCTTGACCACCACCGTTTCGGTTTCGGTGCGGAACGTCGCGGGGATGGTGATCAGCGCGACCGAGGCGTCCTTCACCAGCACCCGCTTCTCCTCGACGCTGGAGACGCCGGGCGTGACCCTGAGCTCGGTCTTCTCCGGCGACACCAGCACGCGCTCGCTGACGGTCTCGGTGCTTTCGGGGATCAGGATCTTGGTGAAGCACTGGCCGGGCTGGGCGTTCGGCGGATAGCTCTCGAGCGTCGGCTGGCCGGGACCGTAGCCCACCGGGCCGGGTCCGCCGCAGCCCACCGGGCCGCACGCAGGCTCGGCGTAGGCCGGTGAATAAGCCTGTGAATAACCCTGAGTGTAAGCTGTGGGTCGGGCATAGGCCGGGGGCGGGGCGCCATAGGTCTGCGCCTGCGCGGCGCCCACGAGGACGAGCCCGGCAAGCAGGCTCCCGCCGCCGCCCCATGTGACTTGCTTCATCGCCCCTTGCCCCATTTCGAACCCGCATCGCCCCCCGAACGGCGGCGGTTGCAAGCTTGCGGCCAGACCGGCGGGCGATCCGCAGCGCGCGTTGCGGGATTTTTGCGATCTGGACCAACAGCGCCGCAATGTCGTCCCCCGCGGGGAGGATAAGGGCCTTTAAGGCGATGGAGGGCTGGATGATCAGACGACTGGCAGGCGTGCTGGCGATGGCGCTCGTCGTGAGTCCGTCCGCCTTCGCGCAGACGACGGGCGCGGACCCGGGCGCCGGAGCCGGCGGCCTGGGCGGCGGAGGCCGTCATGGCGGGGGCGGCGATCGGGGCGATCGCGGCGGCAAGCAGCCGTCGGGACCGCCGTCCGCCCCACCGGCGGCCAAGACCAACGTCATCACCGCCGACAAGCCGGCCAGCAAGATCGAGATCGTCGGCGTGATCAAGGCGATCGACCGCGCCGCCGGCCGGGTGACCATAGCCTACGAGCCGGTGGACGAGCTCAACTGGCCGCGCGGGACCATGCCCTTCCCCGTGTCGGAGAACTCGATCCTGGCGGGTGCCGCCGTCGGGCAAAAGGTTCGATTCAAGCTCGACAGCCACGAAATCTACGAGATGCGGCCGTATTGACGATAATTCCTTCACCGTTGCGGGAGAAGGCCTCCCGTCCTACTCCAAAACCTTCGTCGCCTTCGGCAGCATCCCGCCTTCCACCAGCACGGGCCGACGCCGGTGGTGGGTGTGCTGCTCGTAGTCGTAGGCCCAGCTGATCAGGTCGCCGTCGCGCCAGCGGCGGGCGCTGAACTCGATGCCGAACGGCAGGCCGTCGTCGTAGAAGCCGGCCGGAATACTGATCGCCGGCAGGCCCAGCATGTTGATCCAGCCGGTGTCGCTGTGGGGGCCGCCGGTGACGCTTCCGTTCTGCGGCATGGTCTCGTCCACCGGCGGCATCTGAATGGCCGGATAGACGAAGCCGTCGAGGTGCAGCCGGTCGAGCTCGGCCTCATAGGCGGCCATCACCGCGCGCCGCGGCCCCAGCAGATTGGCCTCGGCGTCGGGATCGCTCTCCAGGATCGCCTGATGTACCTTCGTCGAGCGGTTCATCCCGGTCTGTTCGCCGCCGATCACCACGCTCGGCATCGGCTTGCCCACCGCCTTTTCATACTCCGCCGCCGAATGGTAACCGGCCGGCCCGAAGTCCCTGAGGAAGCCGTCCATGCCCTCGCGGATGTACGGCAGGGTGCAGATGTGGCCGGCGGCGTCGGCGAAGCTGTCGGGCAGGATGTCGGGCGCGATCAGCACCGTGGCCCCCGCGGCCCGCAGCTCGTCCACTGCCTTCAGGAAGGCGGCGCGCGTCTCGGGCTTCAGGAGGGTGCGGTTGTCGGCCATGGCCTTGGCGAATTCCGCCGGCGTGGCGCCGCGACAGATCCCCTGGAAGGCCGGATCGGCGCCGTCGAGGATGAAGGCCGGCACGCCGAACCGCTTGCCCTTCAGCGACCCGGGCCTGAGGTAGCGGGTATAGGGGCCGGGCTGGGCCTTGGCCTGCGAGCCCCGGGTCGCCGCATCGAGCGGATCCTCGCCGGCCATCACGGTCAGGGCGACGGCGGCGTCGGCAACGTCCCGCGCGATCGGGCCGGTGTTGTCGAGCTGCCAGTCGAGCGGGGCGACGCCGGCGGTGGAGACCAGGCCGCGGGTCGGAAAGATTCCCACGAGGTTGCTGGTCGCCACCGGCATGCGGATCGAATTGCCGGTGTCGGTGCCGTTGCCGAGCACGGCGAAGTTGGCGGTGACGGAGGTCACCGTCCCGCCCGACGACCCACCCGGCGAGAAGCGCACGTCGTAGGCGTTGCCGGTGCGGCCGAAGGCGGTGGAGCGGGTGGTGTCGCTGGCGGCGAAGTCCGGCATGTTGGTGACGCCGATCACGATCGCGCCCGCCGCCCGCATCCGGGCGACGATCGGCGCGTCGCGCGGCGCGACCAGCTCATGCTTCGGGATCATGAAGCCGCGCCAGCCATCGGTGGTGACCAGGCCTTTGACGCTGGTGTTGGCCTTGATGACGATGGGCGCGCCCCATAGATGCCCGGGCTTGAACCCCGGCGCCTTGGCCTCCGCGTCCTCGCGCGCCGCATCCGCGAGCGCCGCCGCCTGGTCCACCGTCTGCACCGCCCGGTAGACCCCGTCGTAGCGGGCGATCCGCGCCAGATGCCAGCGCACGACCTGAGTGACGCTGTAGCGGTGCGCGCTGTAGAGGGCGTGCAGCTTGTCGACCGTCACGTCCATCAAGTCGCGGTCCATCGCGGCCGGCGTGGGGGCCGTGGCCAGCGCCGACGCCAGAATCATCCCGATCAGCATGCAGCCCTCCCCGAACGTCTGGGTCTTTGTTTAGAGGGGTTGGGGGTTGTCGCAAGCCGCCGATCGGGGGGACGCGTTCAACTTAGCTTCGAGCACCGAGAACGTACGCTTGAACGATTCGGGGTCGGCCCCGACAGGCTCGGGAATCGGATTGTAGAACCCGGTCGGCATTTTTCCCTCACGTTCGGCGGTGCAATGCCCAAGGTGCTCCCCCCTTGGGGGAGCTGCGCCGCCCATGGCTGAAAACGCCACGCAAACCGGCTAACCCCGCGCCAAAGCCAACGGCGGCGCTGCCCCCCTTCGACCGCTTCGCGACCACTTCCCCAAGAGGGGGAAGAGCTGGACTCACCGCCCCGAAAACACCGGCTCCCGCTTCTCCACGAAGGCCTTGGCCGCTTCCTTGTGGTCGGCGGTCTGGCCGCAGTGGACGTGGTGGGTGGCTTCGAGGTCGAGGCAGTCGTCCGCCGTGCCGGCCATGGCCCGGTTGAGGTTCTCCTTCATATAGCGATAGGCGACGGTCGGGCCCGCGGCGAGGCGAGCCGCCACCTCGCGGGTCTTGGCCGCCAGCTCTTCCGGCGCACACACCCAGTTGGTCAGGCCGAGCCTCAGGGCCTCGTCGGCCGAGACGCGATCGGACAGGAAGTAGAGCTCGCGCGCCTTGGCCGAGCCGATCAGCTGGGTCATGAAATAGGTCCCGCCGTAGTCGCCCGAAAAGCCCACCCGCGCGAAGGCGGTGGTCATGATCGCGGTCGAGGCCATGATGCGCAGGTCGCAGGCCAGGGCCAGGGCGAGGCCGGCGCCCGCCGCCGGACCCGGCAGGGCGGCGATGGTCGGCTTGGGCATGGCGAACAGCTTGCCCGAGGTGGCGCGCTGGTTGACCCGCTGGCGATGGATGGCCCCGTCGATGGTATTGTCGCCGACCGTACCGTCGCTGCGGCTGGCCATGCTCTTGACGTCGCCGCCGGCGCAGAACCCCTTCCCCGCCCCGGTCAGCACCACGCACTTCACCTCGGGCTCGAGCTCGGCCCAGGCCAGCCGGTCGGCCAGGGCCGCGGTCATCGCCGCGCTCATGGCGTTGCGCGCCTCGGGCCGGTTGAGGGTCAGGGTCAGAACGCCGCCGTCGAGGTCGGCCAGCAGGTCTTGGGTTCCGGTGTCGATGGCGGCCATGGTCGTCTCCTCCGCGCGCGGGCGCTCTTCTTGATCCTTGGCCTCAGTGATACGCCGGTCCCGCGCGCGACAAGAGACCCTGGGAGGAAAATCCATGCGCCTTCGTCAGATCGCCCTGGTGGGCGCAGACCTCGACGCCCTGCGCGCCGACATCGAAGCGGTGCTGGGCCTCGGCCCCGCCTATGCCGACCGGGGCGTGGAAAAGTACGGCCTGCGCAACCAGGTCTGGCCGATCGGCGACACCTTCCTCGAGGTGGTCTCGCCGACCAAGCCCGGAACCACCGCCGGCCGGCTGATCGACAAGCGCGGCGGCGACGGCGGCTATATGGCCATCTTCCAGACCCTCGATCTCGCGTCCGCCCGCGCGCGCATCGCCGCCGAGGGCGTGCGCGTGGTCGACCAGTCGGATCGCGACGGCGCGTCCTTCACCCACCTGCATCCAAAGGACCTGCGCGGCGCCATCGTCTCGGTCGACGCCATGGTCCCGCCCGAGCGCTGGGAATGGGGCGGGCCCGACTGGAAGGCCAACGCCCGGACCGACGTCGCGGTGGAGATCCGCGGCTGCGCGGTCCAAACCGAAGATCCGAACGCGGTCTCCACCCGCTGGGCCGACGCCCTCGGCCACCCGCGCGAGCCCATGGCCGGCGGCTGGCGCATTCCCGTCGACGGCGGCGAGCTGCGCTTCGTTCCCCTCGGCGACGACCGGGGCGAAGGCCTCACCACCTTCGACGTCGCCGTCCGCGATCCCGCCGCCGTGCTCGCCGCCGCCACCGCCCGCGGCTGCATTGGAGCCGACGGCCAGGTTTTGCTGTGCGGGACCAGGGTTCGGCTCGTGCAGGCTTAGCACCTCGGAGCGGATATCAACGCCCTGCAACCCCCTCGTGCGCCTCCACCACCGCCCGCGCCACGGCGGCCATGAGGGCCTGGCGTTCGGGCACGGGTCGGCGGGTCTCGGCGATCATCACCGCGAGGGCGTAAACCTCGCCGTTCGGCGCGGTGATCAGGCCGACGTCGTTGTAGCCGGTGGTGAGGTCGCCGAGGTCCTGGCCGGTGCCGGTCTTGTGGGCGATGCGCCAGCCGGGGCCGAGACCCGCCTTGAGCCGCTGCGGTCCGGTCTCCGTCGCGGCCAGCAGGGCCATGAACTTCGCCGTCGAGGCGGATGACAGCAACTCGCCGCGCTGCAGCCGGCCGAGGGCGCGCACGATGCCCTTGGGCGTCGCGCCGTCCTGCGGGTCGTCGACATAGCGTTGCAGCTTGCGCGCGCGCAGCGCCGGATCGACCTTGTCGCGCGCGGCCCAGAAGGCCTGGCCGAACGAATACTCGGGCCGCCAGTCCAGCCCGGCGATCCGGCTTTCCAACAGGTGCTCCTCGGGACTGGCGCGCAGACCGGGCAGGTCCTTGTCGGCCAGCACGCTCGCGACCGACGCCGGGCCGCCGACGCGGCGGATGAGGATGTCGTTGGCGGCGTTGTCGCTGCGGCTGATGGCCCAGCCGAGCAGGTCGCCGATCGTGATGGTGTAGCCGTCGGGGCCCAGGAGCTTCTGGATCGGCTGGTTGAACACGCTCATGTCCGCCCGGGTGATATGCACCGGCTCGTCCAGCGCCAGCCATTGGCGGTCGGCCCGGTCCAGCACGGTCAGCGCCACCCAAAGCTTGCTGACGCTCTGCTGCGGGAACCAGCGCCGCCCGCGCCACGCGACCACCGCCCGGGTGCGCACATCCTCCACCGCAATGCCGACCTTGCCGTCGAAGCCCCGCGCCAGGGCGTCGATGCGCTGCTCGAGCCCGGCCGCGACCACCGGCGACGGCTGCGCGGCCGGCAGGGTGGCGCACCCCTGCAGCGCCAGCGCCGCGCCGAAGCCCAGGACGCCGCGCCGTCCGATGGCGATAGTGGGATGGGTCACAAGCCAATCTACGCTAAATATTCGCCTCATCCTGAGGTGCGAGCCGCAGGCCTTGCCTACTTTACCGCACCTTGGCGAAACACGTCCGGATCTCGTCGACGTACAGCGCCGGCTGCTCCCAGGCGGCGAAATGGCCGCCGCGGTCGAGCTCGTTCCAGTGGATGATGTTGGACATCCGCGTCTCGGCCCAGCGGCGCGACGTGCGGAAGATCTCCTTGGGATAGATGCTGACTCCCACCGGGATTTCGAGCGGGATCGAGGCGAAGCTGGCGAAGCTCTCCCAGTAGAGCCGGGCCGAGGAGGCGCCGGTCGCCGGCAGCCAGTAGAGCATGATGTTGTCGAGCATCTCGTCCGGCGTGAGGGCATCCTCGGGAGCGCCCTGGTTGTCGGTCCAGGCCCACATCTTCTCGTAGATCCAGGCCGCCTGCCCGGCCGGCGAATCCACCAGGCCGTAGCCCAGGCTCTGCGGCCGGGTGGACTGCTGTTTGGAATAGCCGGAGTCCTTTTCCTGGTAGTGGGCCATGGACGCCAGCGCCGCCTGTTCGGCCGGGGTGGGATCGACGATCTCGTCCGGCGCCGGGAACACCAGCGGCATGTTCACATGGATGGCGGCCAACCCCGGCGGACGGATCAGGCCGAGCGCGGTGGTCACCGCCGAGCCCCAGTCGCCGCCCTGCGCCACCCAGCGGTCGTAGCCGAGCCGGCCCATCAGCTGGATCCAGGCTCCGGCGATCCGGGGCACGCCCCAGCCGGTCCCGGTCGGCTTGTCGGAGAAGCCGTAGCCCGGCAGCGACGGCGCGATCACGTGGAAGGCGTCCGACGCCTTGCCGCCGTGCGCCACCGGGTCGGTCAGCGGGCCGATCACTTTCATGAACTCGATCACCGACCCCGGCCAGCCATGGGTCAGGAGCAGCGGCAGGGCGTCCTTCTCCTGGGAGCGCACATGCAGGAAATGGATGTTAAGCCCGTCGATCTCGGTCTTGAACTGTCCGAGCCCATTGAGTTTGCGCTCGCAGCGCCGCCAGTCGTAGTTCTGCCGCCAGTGCGCGCAGAGGGCCTGGACCTTGGCCAGGGGCGAGCCCTGGCTCCAGTCCTCGACCGTCTCCCTGTCGGGCCAGCGCGTCTGCTCGAGCCGGCGATGAAGGTCGTCGAGCGCGGCCTGCTCGATCGCCAGGGTGAAGGGGGTGATCGCCTCGCTCATCGTGTCCTCCGGGCGTTGTTTTGGGTGGGCTAGCACCCGCGTCCAAGGGGAAGGCTAGCGGAAAAAGCCACCAGGACTCCCTTCCCCCATCGATGGGGAAGGGAGAGCAGCCCTACCCCCGCCCCGCGAACGGCATTCCCGTGGCCATCACGGTCAGGAACAGGGCGTTGGCGCTGGGCGGCAGGCCGGCCATGTAGACCACCGATTTCGCCACCGCGTCGACGTCCATGGTGGGCTCGACCATCAGCTCGCCGTTCGGCTGGGGGACGCCGCGGGCCATGGCCTCGGTCATCTCGGTGGCGGCGTTGCCGATGTCGATCTGGCCGCAGGCGATGCCGAAGCGGCGGCCGTCCAGTGCGGTGGATTTGGTCAGGCCGGTGATCGCGTGCTTGGTGGCCGTGTAGGGCGCGGAGTTCGGCCGGGGCGTATGCGCCGAGATCGAGCCGTTGTTGATGATCCGCCCGCCCTGGGGAGTCTGACCCTTCATCGCCCGCACGGCCGCCTGGGTGCAGAGGAAGGCGCCGGTGAGGTTGGTGTCCACCACACGCCGCCACTGGGCCAGGGTCAGCTCCTCGATCGGCACGGGCGGCGCGCCCGTCCCGGCGTTGTTGAACAACAGGTCGATGCGGCCGAACCGGGCGATCACCGCGTCGAACACCCCATGCACGGCGGCCTCGTCGGTCACGTCGCAGGCGAAGGCCGCCGCGGCGCCCGGCTCGCCGGCCAGCGCGGCCGTCTGCTCGAGGCGGTCGAGGCGCCGGCCCAGCACGGCGACGATCCAGTCGTGCTCGATCAGGGCCAGGGCGACGGCGCGACCGATCCCGCTGCCGGCGCCGGTGACGATCGCGATCCGCGACTGGCTCATTCGTCCCAAAACCCTTCCGGCGGATGGCCGTAAGGCCCGGTGGGGACCTCGAGCCGTGTACGGTCCCATTTGGCCAGATCCGCCGCCGCCTCATAGCTGGTCTGCAGGAAGTCCAGCAGCGCCGCGTCCGGATCGGGCGCGGTGCGCACCGCCTCGTAGGGCAGCAGGAATTCGCCCAGGCCCTTGTCGAAAAAGGCGGCGGCGGGCGCGACCCTGGCCTCGCCGAAGCCGTCCGGCGCCGGGTAGGCGTAGCTGTAGAAGCTCGGCGGGACCCCGTCGCCGCCCGGCCAGAAGCCCGCGCTCGACACCTCCTGGCTGTAGGCCTCGCGCATCACCGCGCCGGGCAGGTGGGGCGCGCTCCCCGCGTGCAGCGGCGCGCCCCGGCCCGAGAAACGGGTCACCGCCAGGTCGAAACTGCCCCAGAACAGATGGATCGGACTACACTTGCCGACGAAGCGGCTGCGGAACAGCTGGAACACCCGGTGCACCTGCACCAGCGCCCGCCACCAGGTCCGCGCCGCCTCGCCCTCATAGGCGCGCGGCGCGTGATCGTCGGTGAATTCGATCGCGCCGGGGATTTCGCACGGCATGCAGCGCAGGTCGACGCTGACGCCGATTTCGCCCAGCGCCTGCATGGCCGCGGCGTAGAAATCCGCCACGCTCTGCGGACGAAGCGGCACGCGCCGCTCGCCGCCCCGGCTGTCGCAGATCACCAGGGCGTCGGCGATCAGGTCGAAGGTCATCTCGACGCTGACGCCCGGGGCGTGGATCAGGCCGGTGGTCAGGCCGCGGGCCGAGACATACAGGGTCACGTGCCAGCTGTGATTGATCCACGGCGTCAGCATCAGTCGGGTCTTGCCGACCACCTGGCTCCACAGGTGCATGGCCTCGGCGGTCGGCTGCAGGTCGGGGGAGGCCAGAGCCGGCCAGGGCGTGCTTTGACCCATGCGCAATTCCTCCTCCGCCCGACCCGGCGCCCGACCCGGCGTCAGGCCGCCTTGGCAGCCTCGTCCTTCAGCGACTGCATGTCGATGACGAAGCGGTATTTCACGTCGCCCTTCAGCATCCGCTCATAGGCTTCGTTGATCGACTGGATCGGGATCATCTCGATGTCGGACGCCACGCCCTTCTCGGCGCAGAAGTCCAGCATCTCCTGGGTCTCGGGAATGCCGCCGATCATCGAGCCGGCCAGCGAGCGGCGCTCCATCAGGAACGGGAAGACCGACGGGCTCTGGTGGTTTTCGGCCGGCGCGCCGACCAGCACCATCACCCCGTCGAGGGCGAGGGCGGCGATGTAGGGGTCGAGGTTCAGCGGGGCGGCGACGGTGTTGATGATCAGGTCGAAGGCCTTGGCCTGGGTCTCCATCGCCGCTTCGTCCCGGGACAGCACCACGTGATCGGCGCCGAGCCGGCGCGCATCGGCCTCCTTGCCGGGCGAGGTGGTGAACAGGGTGACTTCCGCGCCCATGGCGTGGGCCAGCTTGACCGCCATGTGGCCGAGGCCGCCGAGACCGACCACGCCGACGCGCGAGCCCGGTCCGACCTTCCAGTGGCGCAGCGGCGAATAGGTGGTGATGCCGGCGCACAGCAGGGGCGCCGCCGCCTTGGGGTCGAGCCCCTCGGGGATGCGCAGCACGAACTCCTCGCGCACGGTGATGCTGTCCGAATAGCCGCCGTAGGTGTTCTCGCCGGTGGTGCGGTCGCGGCCGTTGTAGGTGCCGGTCATGCCCTCCTCGCAGTACTGCTCGAGGCCGGCCTTGCACGGCGAGCACTGCTGGCAGCTGTCGACCATGCAGCCGACGCCGACCAGGTCGCCCGCCTTGAATTTGGACACCGACGATCCGACCGCCGAGACCCGGCCGACGATCTCGTGGCCGGGCACGGCGGGGAAGGTCACCCCGCCCCACTCGCCCCGCGCGGTGTGCAGGTCGGAGTGGCAGACACCGCAGTAGAGGATGTCGATCGCCACGTCGTTGGCGCGCGGCGCGCGCCGCTCGATGCTGAACGGGGCGAGCGGAGACGTGGCGGATTCGGCGGCGTAGGCGTGGGTGTGCATGGCAGTGTCCCGGGGAGGAGGAAGGTTACCGGGACCACCTAGGCAGCCGCCGCCGCGAGGTCAGGGCTTGACGGCGAGAATCCCGCCGCCGCCCCGGCCTCCGGCGTTCTTAGAACGGCAGGATGTGGCGCTTGTGGCTGTAGTCGAGGTAGCCGACGTTGGCGCCGGCGCGCGCGCCCACCCCGGTGCGGATCGGCGCCAGGGTCAGGCCCTCGCCCGCCTGATAGTTCACGCCGATGCCGGCGACGAAATAGATCGAGCCGTCCACGCCCGGGAAGCGATGGTAGATCTGGCTCGGATCGTCGATCTTGTAGACCAGCGTGAACACGCGCGAGGCGTTGCCGCCGAAGTCCCAGCCGATCGACGGACCCTGCCAGAACACGGTCTGCGGCCGGCGATGCTTCATATAGAGCTGGCCCTTGCCGTAGCGCAGGCCCACGCCCACCGCGCCCGAGCCCTCGGTGCCGGCGATATAGCCGGTGGGCTGTCCCTGGTCCTTGAACACATGCTCGATCACGCCGGCGACGCCCTGCGTCGTGGAGCCGAAGAAGTCCGACGCCTTGCGCACGATCTCGACCTGCGAGAACGGCTCGGCGTGCGGTCCCGGGCTGTAATTCGGCGTGTCGGCGCCGACCCGATTCATCGGATGCGGCTCGGCCAGCGCGGCCTTTCCGAGCAAGGTTCCCGCGGCGATCGATACGCCGCCGATTACGAGGTTACGCCGGTCCATGGTTTGGTCTCACCCAGTTGCAAAAACGAGCTTTGCCGTAAATGAGCGAGACGGCGGATCGTTCCGGCAACAAGCGGGTCTGTTGGGGATAATTGAGATCTCAGGCCTAGATCAGCGCCAGATCCTTCGGTTGGGCGCCGGGGAAGACCTGCTGCAGGCGGTCGGGACCGAGGCCGTAGGCGCGTTGCACCAGGCCGCCGATCAGGGCGCGATAGTCGGTCAGCACCGGATAGTCGCGGTTCTGGTTCAGGGCCGCCGCGGTCACCGGCGCCTGTTCGCCGGCGAGGCGGCCGCCCTTCACCGCGCCGCCCAACACCCAATAGACGCTGCCGTGGCCGTGGTCGGTGCCCTTGTCGCCGTTCTCGCGGAAGGTGCGGCCGAACTCGGACACCACCACCACCGTGGTCCTGTCCCATTGGTCGGGGCCGATCTCGTCGGCGAAACCGGCCAGGCCGCGGCCGAGCTCGCTGAGCCGCTGGGCCAGATAGCCGGTGGCCGCGCCCTGATTCACGTGGGTGTCCCAGCCGCCGACGTCGACGAAGCCCAGCGAATAGTCGGTCTTCATCAGCCGGCCGATCCGGCGCGCCGCCAGCTCGAATCCCTTGGGCGACACCGCCCCGCGATTGGCGGCGACCATCTCGGCCGAGATCGAGCGGTAGACCTCGTCGCGGACGGCGAAGCCCTCGGACACCGAGGCCCCGAGGTCCTGCCCCCCGAGAGTCTGGCCGTGATACATCTGCGCGATCAGCTTGGCCTGGCGGTCGTCGACGCCGGGCTTGCCGACGTTGGCGATGCCGATGTTGGGGACCGCGCGGCCGCCGCGGAAGGTCAGCGGCAGCTGGTCGGTGAAGCTGATCGGACGGGCGTCCGAAAGCTGGCCGTAGAGCCGGCTCATGAAGCCCGAGCCATAGTTGCGCGAGCCCTGCAGCGGCTGGCCGAGCTCGATGGTGTCCTGGGTCTCGAAATGGCTGCGCGACAGGTCGTCGCTCGCGCCGGCGAAGGGCACGAAGGCGATCTGCCGTTTCTGCCAGAGCGGATAGAGGCTGTCCTTGAGCGCCGGATGCAATCCCCAGTCGGCGCCCAGCGGCAGGGCCGCGTTGGGGTCGGCGGGGTTGGGCCGGGCGATCTGCAGCGACGGCCGCGCCTGGTAGTAGAAGTCGCTGCCGACCGGGATCACCACATTGGCCGCGTCGTAGGCGCCGCGCAGGAACACCACCAGAAGCTTGTGATCGGCGTTGGGCGCGGCCCACACCCGGCCGGCGACCACGGCCGGCGCGGCGGCGGCGGCCAGGGCGAGAAGCTGTCTGCGGTCCATCGGAGGTCCTCCTAGCGGCGCATGAATTCGGGCGAGGACAGGAACAGGGTGTTCCAGTCCTGCGGCGACACCGCCTGGCCGAGGGCGGTGCGGGTCGGCGGGCCGAGGGTCTTGGACAGGTCGTCGTAATAGAGGGCGTTCTCGACCCGCGGGAAGGCCGGGTGGTCCACCGCCCCCTGCCCCTCGGGCTTGAACAGGCCGGCGGAGCCCGAACCGATCTGGCGGGCGATCTCGAAGCGCACCGCCATCTGGCCGGGGCCGTTCCAGGCCGCGGCCGTCATCGGATAGCCGTCGGGCGTCTCGTGGTTGTAGAGACCCTCGGCCATCCGGTTCAGCCAGCCCTGGATCGGGCCGGTGTTGAGGATCACCTGGTCGTCGTAGGCGAGGCGCACCGCCGACACCGCGTAGTGGGCCGGATCCTTGAAGTCCCGCCCCAGCGAGGCGGTGAATTCGCGCGAACGGAACAGGGTGTCGAGCACCTGGGCGATGTCGCCGTCGCTGCGCCGGAACCGGTCGGCCATGCGGTCGACGATCGAGGACGGCGGGGCGTCGCCGATGAAATAGGTGGCGAGCTGCAGCGCGATGTGATGCGCCGTGGCCGGCTCGCGGCTCAGGATGTCGAGCGCCTGCTCCACCTCGCCGAAGCCCGAGCCCTTGATGACATGGCCCAGGAACAGCTTGTCGCCGAAGTCGTGCCGGTTGGGGTTGAATTCGAACAGGCCGGCGCGGACATAGAGCGGCCGGTACTCGGGCTTGAGGGTCGGCGCATTGGGCGACAGGTCGACGCCGACGCCGGTCAGGATGCGCGCCAGCTCCTGCACGTCCTTCTGGGTATAGCCGGAGCCGACCCCCAGGGTGTGCAGCTCCATGATCTCGCGGGCGTAGTTCTCGTTGATATGGCCGGCGGCGTTCTGGTCGTTGTCGAGATAGCGCAGCATGGCCGGGTGGCGCAGGGTCGCTTCGAGCAGGTCGCGGAACTTGCCGAGCGCGTGCGGGCGGATCGCCTGATCCTCGTAGTCGCCGACCATGAGGCGGATGTCGCGCTTATAGAGGTGCACGTTGAAATGGTTGAACCAGAACCAGGTCAGCTGCTCCTGCAACTGGTCGGGCGAATAGAGATCGCGCAGCAGCGAGCGGGTGGCGGCCTGGCGGCCGAGGTCGTTCATGGCCTGCTGATAGGCCGTCTGCGCCGCCTTCTTCTGGTCCGGGTCGGTGAGCTGGTTGGCCGCCTTGTTCCGGGCGTCCATGTCCACCACCAGGGTCGCCATCGGAGTCTGACCGACCGGCAGGGCGTCGATCGCCGCCTGGGCCGCCGGCGGCAGGGTGTCCGACGGCGACGGGTGCAGCTGATGGTTCAGCCAGCGGTCGTAGCCCAGGCGCCGGAACTCGGCCACGCTCGAACTCGACGCGCCCCAGGTCAGGCGATTGACCAGGGCGATATCCTGGTCCGGCGCGGCGATCGCCGACACCGAGGCGAACACGGCCGCCAGGGCGGAGGTGAAGACGAGGAGGCGGGTGCTGGTCTTCATGAGGTTCGACTCGCGGGCGTGGCGGTGGGCGCCGTCCCGACCACGGTCGAGCTGGCGTCTGAGGTAACGCGTGGATTGTGCTCCAGTGCGATGAACGCGGCCTGAAACATTTCCCGTCGCCGATTGGCGCCCGGATTACAGTCGGGTGAGGGATTCGCCCCCTTACCCCTGGTACGCCCGGTTCAGCTTGCGCATGCCGCCGATCCAGCGGCCGTAGTCGGCGGTCTTCTTGCGCATGTAGTCGAGCACCTGGGGATGCGGCAGGATCAGGAATTCCTCGGCGGCGATGGACTTGACCACCACCTCGGCGAGTTCCTCCGGCTCCATCATGCCGTCGACGCTGGCGACGCCGTCCTCGTTGCCGGCGGTCATGGCCGTGCGCACGGCCTGCGGGCAAAGCACCGAGACCTTGATACCCTGGTCGCCGTGGGTGATGGCCAGCCATTCGGCCAGGCCGACGGCGGCGTGCTTGGTCACCGCATAGGGGGCCGAGCCGATCTGCGACAGGAGGCCCGCGGCCGAGGCGGTGTTCAGGAGATAGCCGCCGCCGCGCGCCGCCATCCGCGGCACGAGGTGGCGCGCGGCCCAGACGTGGGCCATGACGTTGATGTCCCAGATCCTCTGCCAGTCGGCGTTGGAGGCCTCCGCGCCGCCGGCTATGCCGATGCCGGCGTTGGAGCAGAACAGGTCGATCGGGCCGTGATCGCTCTCCACGGTCTCGATCAGGCCCTGGATGTCCGCCTCGACCGATACGTCCACGGTGAAGGCCACGCCGCCGACCTCGGCCGCCGTCGCCTTGGCGCCCTCCCCGTCCCGGTCGGCGCAGACGATCAGCGTCGGCCCCTCCGCCGCGAAGCGCCGGGCCATGGCGCGGCCGATGCCGCTGGCCCCGCCGGTGATGACGATGATGCGATCCTTGAGGTCCATGTGCGTCCTGATCCTGCGCCGGGTGCGACCCTGATCCGCTCATCCCCGCGGAGGCGGGGACCCAGACTTGGGCGATTCCGACCGCGCCTGATTAACATCATGGGGGTGTTGGGGCAGCCAAAACCTGGGGTCCCGCCTCCGCGCGATGAGCCGGTGAGAGGCGAGGCTCGATCCCTACCCCGACCGCGGCGGCAGGCGGCGGCGCCAGCCTTCCACTTCGGATGCGATCGCAGCCTCGGGCGCTTCGCCGCGCATCACCGCCAGGCCCACCTCCTGGCGGGGGAAGTGCAGCGACATGCGGTCGCCGCTGCCGACCCAGACTGGCAGGCCATAGCGGCGCAGGGCCGCCAGTAGCTGGTCCGCGGCCTCGCTGCGGGCGATCGGCCGGCCGCCCAGCCATTGGGCGATCAGATAGAGCCGCTGCAGCGGGTTCTCGGCGGCATAGCTCTCCACCACGCACGCCAGGACGCCGCTGCGGTCCGGCCGCAGATGATCCGGCAGGTCGGCGACGCGGCGCCAGGCGCAGAACCAGGTCCGGCAGTCCTGAGGCCGGTCGGCGTAGATCCCACAGCCTTCCGCGACGCAGTGCACGCAGGTCTGGCGGGGCGGCTTACGCATTTCACGATCGTCGATGGTGATCTCGAAACAGCAGGCCGTGCAGGCGCCGCATTCGCGCCCGGGAACCAGCGGCCCGAACAGCCTTTCCTCGAACGAAGCCTCCGTCATGCCTGACGGACTATCAGCCGCCCCGCCGAAGTCCAGGCGGCACGGCGAGACTATTTCGGCGGCGGCGTCGAGAAGTCGAACACCTCGGGCGGCCTCTTGCCCGCGACGCCGAAGGCGTAGGTGAGGCCGACGAACAGGGCTCGGATCCTCAAGGTCTGCACCTGCTGATCGCGGAGCGTCGGTGTGTCGACCACCGTCCTAAGCCGATAGCTGTCGAACGGGTCCTGCAGAGTGACCACCCCGGCCAGCCGCGTATCGAAGGTGTGCCGCCAGCCGAGGTTGAAGGTCGCCAGATCCTCGCGATAGCCCTGGGCGGTCAGGCGCTTGCCGCCTTGCGAGGCGCTCAGGTGAACGAAGTCGGCCTTGCTCGCCTGCCAGTTCAGGGACAGCCGGCCCGACCACAGCACCGCCGACCGGCGGGCGAGGATTCCCAGGTTGGCGGCGTCGACCTGGCTCCAGAACAGATTGGTGGAAAGGTTGACTGACAGGGTCCGGGTCAGGTCGCGCACGGCCACGAGCTCGATGCCCGCGTCGCGGCTGCGGCCCAGGTTCTCCTCGGTGGTCAGCAGCACCGCCGGGGCGATCTCCTGCTCCACCTGGGCGAACAGGCCCGCCTTGTCGCGATAGTAGAGCGTGGCCTGATAGTCGACGGCCTTGCGGCGGTACTCGTAGCCGAGCTCGTAGGCGTTGGTGATCTCGGGCTTCAGCCCCGGATTGCCGGCCTGAAAGGCGGTCGGGCTGGCTTCGCGCCGGAACGGATCGAGCGACCACACCCCCGGTCTCTGCACCCGCCGGCCATAGCTGGCCTTGAGCTGCCGGGCGTCGTCGAGTTCGTAGGCGAGATGCAGGCTCGGGTAGGCGCCGAAATAAGACTGGCCGGTACTGATCGCCTGGGTGACCTGGTCGAGCGCCAGCACCGTCTGCTCGAGCCGCAGGCCCGGCTGCACCGTCAACTCGCCGAACGTCTGTTCGAGGCTGGCGTAGAGGGCGTGCACCTGCTGGTCGACCCTGAACACGTCGGTCAAAGCCGGCGAAGGGGCGACGTCCTCCGCGGAGGTCCCGACGAAGCCGAGGGCGCTCAGCCGGTGGTGGTCGGCTTGCAGCTCATACCCGGTGGTCAGCTTGCCGCCGCCGGGCGTCGGGGCTTTGTACTCGGTCTTGAGGTCGACGCTGAGATCGTCGCCGACCTGGCTCAGGTCCTGGAACAGGTTCGGCTGCACCGGCGCCCGATAGGCGTAGGCGGCCCCGGTGCTGACGTAGACATGGTCCTGGCTCAGGGTGAGCTGGACCGACAGCGCATGATCGGCGTCCGGCAGCTTGCGCGCGAGGCCGAACGTCAGGCCGTTCTGTGAAAAATGGCCGTGCCAGAATCCCTCCTCGGCGTAGTCGAGCGCCAGGGGGCCCGTGGTCGCCGCGCTGCGATAGTCGCGGGCGTTGGCGCGGTGGGAGCGGTCCTGGAAATGGTTGGCGCTGACGCTGAGATGCGTGCGGCTGTCGAGATCGTTGTCCAGCGCGCCGTTGACCGACTGGGAATCGCCGAGCGTCATGGACCGCGACGCCAACTCGGCCGGTGTCGGCGCGCCGCTGACCGGATCGGGGAACTGCAGCCGGTCGTCCGCGTCACTGCCGACCACCGAATGACGAAAACTGAACCCTCCGGACAGCGACAGTCCGTGGCCGGCGTAGGCCCCGGTCAACCCGCCGTTGGAGCGGCCGCCGGTCCCGATGTTCAGCTTCGCGCTACCGCTGAGCGTCGGCGCCGCCGTCGTTCCCGGCGCGGTCTTCTTCGAGATGAGGTTGATGATGCCGCCCGTGCCGTCCGGCCGGAACGACGCCGGGGGCGTGGTCATCACCTCGATCCGATCGAACTGGTCGGCGGAGAGCTGCTGCAGGGTGTCGGCCCGGCTCGTGTCGGAGAACAGGGCCGAGGGTCTGCCGTCGATCAGGATGGTGACGCTGGGATCGCCACGCAGGCTGACATTGCCCTGGGCGTCGACCGCGACGGACGGCACATTGCGCAGGACGTCCGCGAGCGACCCGGTCGCCTTCTGCAGGTCGTTGGCCAGGCTGTAGCTCTTGCGGTCGATCGAGCTCTTGTAGGCGGTCGGAGCGGCGGTGACGGTGATGTTGGGCGGGGGCGGATCGGCCGGCGGCGGCGCGGCCTGGCCGGCGGCCCGGCACGGGTGAGCGAGGATGCCGGCGACGACCGCCGTCGCGGCGAAAGCGCAGGAGATAGGTCTCGACATACCATGCCCCGCCGTGGCGCGAGCGCACCGATTTACACTCGTAGACCTATTGATTTACCGTTGTAGATTTTCTGTCAAGTCCTGCGCGACGGCGGGATTGCTCCGCCAAGTGAAGGCGCCGTATTCTCGGCGTCGGGAGCCCCCTCCCCTGGAGCCACGACCATGCGCCTCGCGAACGCCACGACCGCCGTCCCGTTCGCAAGCCAGGGTCAACTGCTCCATGTCCGCGCTCCTCACCTTCGACTCCGTCGCCGTCCGCGCGCCTGACGGCCGCGTCCTCCTCGACCACCTCACCTTCGCCCTGGGCCGCGAGCGCGTCGGTCTGGTCGGCCGCAACGGCGTCGGCAAGACCACCCTGCTGAAGCTGATCCTCGGCGAGGCGACGCCCGCGCACGGGACGGTGCAGACCGCCGGACGCGTGGCGATGCTGCGCCAGACGCCGGCCACAGCGCCCGGGACCACCGTCGCCGACGTGCTCGGCGCGGCCGAGGCCCTGGCGCGGCTGGCGCGGCTGGCGCGGATCGAACGCGGCGAGGCGCGCGACGGCGACTTCGAGGCGGCCGACTGGCTCCTGCCCCAGCGTCTGGACGCGGCCCTCGCCGAGGTGGGCCTCTTCGGCCTGCCGCCGGACCGGCCGGCGGCGGCGCTCAGCGGCGGGCAGATCACCCGCGCCGCCCTGGCCGGGGCTCTGATCGCCGAGCCTGACCTGCTCCTGCTCGACGAGCCGACCAACAACCTCGACGCCGGGGCCCGGGCCGCCGTGGCCGCGGTGCTGGACCGCTGGCGAGGCGGCGCCCTGGTGGTCAGCCACGACCGCGCCCTGCTCGGCCGGATGGACAGGATCCTCGAGCTGTCGAGCCTCGGCGCCCGGCTCTACGGTGGGAACTGGGACGTCTATCAGGCGCGCCGCATCGCCGAGGCGCAGGCTGCGGCGCGCGGTCTCGAGGCGGCGGAGCGCGAGGCGGACCGGGTAGAGCGCGCGGTGCAGCAGACCCGCGAACGCAAGGCGCGCAACGACGCCGCCGGCCGCCGCGCCCGCGCCCGGGGCGACGCGCCCAAGATCCTGCTCGACGCCCGCGCCGAGCGCGCCGAGGCCACCGGCGGCCGCCAGTCCCACCTCGCCTATCGCCAGCGCGAGGCGGCGGCGCTGGAGCTCGAGGCGGCGCGCGCGCGGGTCGAGCGGGCGCGGGCGCTCGACCTCGCCCTGCCGGCGTCGGGGCTTCCCGCCGGCAAGCTGGTGCTGGCCTTCGAGGCCGTGGACTTCGCCTGGGCGGACGGCGCGCCGGTGCTGACCGGAATCGATCTGTGTCTGACCGGACCCGGGCGGGTCGCCGTGGTCGGGCCCAACGGCTCCGGCAAGAGCACCCTGATCCGGCTGGCCATCGGCGCGCTGCAGCCCACGCGCGGCGAAGTCCGCCGCGGGGTGCGGGCGGCCCTGCTCGACCAGCACGCGGCCCTGCTGCGGGACGAGGAGACCCTGGTGCAGAACTTCCGCCGGCTGAACCCGGGCGCGGACGACAACGCCGCTCACGCGGCCCTCGCCCGCTTCCTGTTCCGCAATACCGCGGCGCTGAAGCCGGCCGGCGCGCTATCGGGCGGCGAACGGCTGCGCGCGGCGCTGGCCTGCGCGCTTATGGGGCCGTCGCCGGCGCAGTTTCTGATTCTCGACGAACCGACCAACCACCTCGACCTCGACTCCATCGAGGCCGTCGAAGAGGCCCTCGCCGCCTACGACGGCGCCCTGCTCATCGTCAGCCACGACGAGGCCTTCCTGGAGGCGGTAGGGGTGGAGCGGCGGGTGAGGTTGGACACGCGATCCTAGAGCGCCGCGCGAAAAGCGGGAACCGGTGTTCGCCCGGCGCTCTAGACTTCAGACTCCAGATAAAACTCGCGTCCGACCTGAGAATTTCGCCTCACGATGTGACCGAGCAGGTACGGCGCGCCTCTCGGAGCTCCGTTCTAACCCTGCGGCTCGACCTCGGCCGGGACGTAGGAGGCGGTGCACAGGGTACGAAGCTGTTTCAACAGGGTCGGCCCGGTCAGCTGCTGCAGGGAGTAGCCTTCGGCCACCAGCTTCTCGCGGACGTCGCTGATGCTGGCGCAGTCGCCCGATCGAGCCAGTTCGAAGGCGCGCTCGAGGGTGGTGATACGGTCGGTCATGGCCCCTAGATAGGCCCGCGCGGCGGCCCGCGCCATGCTTCAGGTTAATCGGGCTAGATCGGCGCCGCCTGCAGCCGCAGAGTCCACAGAGCGGCGCGCTTTTTCAGCTCGTCGGGGCGGCGGATATCGGACACGTCCTCGGGCAACCGGTCCAGGGTTTCGAACCGGAAGTCGGCCTCGCCGTGCGCGGTCCAGGCGGCCTGCAGGGCGGGATGCCGGCAACTGCCCTGGCGGAGCATGAACCACAGGCCGTTCTGCTGGGTGTCCACATGCCGGCTATGCCCCACCCAGGTCTGGCCGGTGGCCGTGCAGATCACCGCGAACACGCCGGCGACGGTCTTGCGCTCCTTGTAGGCGAGGATGGCGGCCTTGCGCTCGCGCGGATTCATGACATGACCTTTTTACCCGGATGATATAGGCTTGTATTATTACCCGGATAAATATTCAAGGGACGTCGATGCGGGGCCCGATCGAGCCGGACACGGTGGTGGCGTTCGCCGGCGGACGCCGGATCGCCGCCGGATCGCTGGCGGAAGCGGCCATAGCGGCGAAGCGGGCCCTGGCGGAAGACCCTTCGTTGCGCGTTCTGGTGTTCGACGGCGAAACCGGCGCCGTGGTCGACCTCGACCTGCGCGGCGAGGAGACGGAGATCCGCGCGCGCTATACGCCGCCCGCTGCGCCCCCGCCCGGACGCGGCCGGCCAAAGCTCGGCGTCGTCGCCCGGGAGGTGACCCTCCTGCCCGGCCACTGGGACTGGCTGGCTCGCCAGCCCGGCGGCGCCTCGGTCAGCCTGCGCCGGCTGGTCGACGCGGCGCGCAAGGCCGGCGCCGCAAGGGAGCGCGCGCAGACCCGGCGGGACGCCGCCTATCGCTTCATGGCGGCGATGGCGGGCGATCTGACCGGATTCGAGGCGGCGTCGCGCGCCCTGTTCGGCGGCGACCGTGATCGGCTCGTCGCGCTGACCCTGGCCTGGCCTCCGGACCTGCGGGACCAGCTTCTCGCCCTGCTGGACGAGGATCCGGCGGACAAGGACCAAGCGGACAAGGACCAGGCGGACAAGCGCCCCGGCGCGGACGGCGCCGGGGCCGGGTCGCGTTAGCGGCCCTGGACGTTCCGGCCGGCCAAGGCCAGGCTGTCCGGGGTGGTGGCGATCTTGGCGTAGGCCGCGCTGACGGTGGCCGACACGCATTCGTCCATCGAGCCATAGAGATCGTGCAGGTCGGTCGACACGGCTTCGTCGCAAACCGCCTTGGCCGCCTGGACCACTTCGCTGCGGATCGCGTCGCGGCTCTTGCCGACGGTGGAGATTTTCACGCCCTCGGCCTGGGCGGCGCCCGCGAGAGCCAGCATCGCCGTGAGAGCGAGCGTCGAGATTTTGAAGGTCTTGGTCATCTAAGGAGCTCCTGTTGAGTTGGAACTCCTCCCTGCAGATCGGCCTCTATTGATGAGCCTCTGCCCCCTGTCTGCGCCGTTTCCCGATAGAGGAAAAGAGGTTTTTCGAGCACGGCTGTCGAAAATGATGCAGCGCCGCAAATGTCGTCGCATTCGTTCGCACCTGCACACCAAGCGGTCACTCCGGCGCGGGCGACTGTTCATTCGTAACGGTTTTTCTCTCAGTGAAGATTTCTGTAATCAGACGTTGACGCTGCTGCATCGCAGCATTATCTCAGGGCTGCCCCATCTGGGGCGTTTCCTCCCTGAACTTGGCCACGCCTTCGGGCGTGGCCCTTTTTTGTCCCGCGAGGTCCCGGCTCCGGCCGGCGACGCTCCCGCCGACGGGCGGAGCCCGCGCCTCGAGAACAGGCAGGGCGCGCGTAAACCCGGCAGTAGATTATCTGACGTCGACGATAGCGCCGCCCAGGTGGACAGGGGGGACGGATCGATTCCATTTGCCGCCGAGGGCCGATGCTGGGCGGGAGCTGGGCTTGGAAGAGCGGACGTTCAGACTGGAGTGGTTCAAGACCACCATCCTCCCGCACGAGGGCTATGTCCGTGCGCGCCTGCGCCGCCTGTGTCCGTCCGGCTTCGACGTGGAGAACCTCGTCGCCGAGAGCCTCGCCCGCGCCTATGCGGCCAAGGACATCGCCAGGATCAGGAGCGGTCGCGGCTACCTCTTCACCATCGCGCGCCATCTGCTGCTCGACGCCGCGCGGCGCGACACCATCGTCTCGCTCGACTTTGTCGCCGACCTCGACACCCTGAGGAGCGCCGACTCGCTCGAGACCGTCCTGACCGTCCGCGACGAGCTCCGTCGGCTGCACGCCATCGTCGAAACCCTGCCCGACCAGCCGCGGCGGGTGTTCCTGCTGCGCCGCGTCTATGATTATTCGCCGGGCGAGATAGCGGCTGAGCTCGCCCTATCGGTCTCTACGGTTGAGAAGCATCTTGCCAAAGCGATTCGGCTTGTGGCCAAGGGGCTGGCGGACCTCGAGCCGGCCGCGATTGGGGAAGAGCGTGCTGAACGACCCGCCCAGAGGCAAGCCGGACAGCCCGTCGCTCGACGAGCAGGCGTCGGCGCACCTGGTCCGGCTTCTCGGCGACCCGAGCGAGGCTGACCGGCGCGCGGTCGACGCGTGGATCGACGCCGATCCCCGCCACGCCGTCGCCTTCGCCCGCATGCAGCTCGCCTGGGACAGCGCCGAACGGCTCCGGGCCAGTCCGAGCCTGTTGAACGGCTATGTCCAGCCCTCCCCCCGGGGCCAGCCCTCCGCCCGCCCCGGGCCGCGGCGACACGCGCTGGTCGGCGGGCTGATCGCGGCGTCGGTGTTCGGCGTCTGCGCGGTGGGCGGGTGGAGCGTGCTGCAGGGATCGCAGACCTATCGCACCGGCGTCGGCGAACAGCGCACCCTGCATCTGGCGGACGGCTCGACCATCGAGCTCAACACCGCGTCCACGGTGCGGGTGGCGCTCGGCAAGACGCGGCGGGACATCCGGCTGATCCGCGGCGAGGCCCAGTTCGCGGTGGCCCACGACCCGAGCCGGCCCTTCGTGGTCGACGCCGCCTCCGCCCGCCTGCGTGCGGTCGGCACCGCCTTCGACGTCCGCATCCGCAGCCATGCCGTCGTGGATCTCACGGTGACCCAGGGCGTGGTGGCGGTCCTCTCCGCCGCCGGCCGCGGCGCGCAGCCGCGCGTCTCCGCCGGCCAGGCCGCGGTGATCGACAGCGGCGCCGTGGCCGAGACCGTTCTCGGCGGCCAGGCCCTGCATCAGCGCATCGCCTGGCAGCAGGGCGTGATCGAGCTGAACGGCGAAACGCTGGTCCAGGTGGTCGACGAGTTCAACCGCTACCAGACCCATCCCATCGTCATCGGCGACGCGCGCCTGGAAAGTCTCAGGATCGGCGGACGCTTCCAGGTGAACGAGTCCGACCGGTTTCTCGCCGCCCTGACCGCGAGCTTTCCGATCGACGTGATCCGTACGAGCGACGGCGGCGTGCTGCTGA
The DNA here is from genome assembly GCA_903837135.1 of uncultured Caulobacterales bacterium. Taxonomy (GTDB): domain Bacteria; phylum Pseudomonadota; class Alphaproteobacteria; order Caulobacterales; family Caulobacteraceae; genus CAIOYC01. The sequence continues at coordinate 28,505 of CAILTK010000068.1, read as the reverse complement.
CCGAGCGGGATAAAAAATCTTCCGATCCCGGATAGCGGTTTCCGGCGGCCGGTCAGTCTCTACCCACCGAAGGATCACACGATCGGGGGATATGGCATGACAGGGCGAGGCAGAACCGGCCTTTGGGCGTCGGCGAGCGCGATCGCGGCGGCGGCGGCGATCGCCGGACCGGCGGCGGCGCAGGACCAGAACGTCGAGTTTCACATCGAGGCCCAGTCGCTGGACAAGGCGCTGAACGCCCTGTCCGAACAGTCGGGCGTGCGCGTCCTCTATCCGTACGATCAGGTGGCCGGCCTCAAGGCCCATGCGATCAACGGGCGCATGCCGGCCCGCGAGGCCCTGCGCAAGCTGATCGAACGCACGCCGCTGAAGATCACCCTCGTGCAGAACGGCCTGATCGCCCTGTCGAGCACCGCGCCGCCGACCAGCGGCCTGGTCAAGGCCAGCACGGCCGGGCTGGCGACGGCCTCGCCCACCCTCGCGGTCGGCGCGGCGGACTCCGTGTCGGCGGTAGTCGCCGCCGGCGCCCAAGCCGCCGCGTCCGCCTCGCCAGGCGACGCCCCGCCCGCGCCGACCGAAGTGATCGTCACCGGCGTGCGGGGCCACCCGCGCAGCGTGGTCGACAGCCCCACGCCGATCGACGTACTGAGCGCGACCGACCTCGAGCAGATGGGCCACGTCGGCGTGATCGAGGCCTTGGAGACCCTGGTCCCCTCGTTCAACCAGCCGATGCGCGCCGGCGGCGGCACGGCCACGGTCATCGCCACCGGCGGCCTGCGCGGCCTCAATCCCGATCAGACGCTGATCCTGGTCGACGGCAAGCGCCGCCACAAGACCGCGCTGATCAACGCCGTCTCCTCGCTCTACAACGGCTCGGTCCCGGCCGACCTCGACCTGATCCCCGAAGCGGGCATCGGCCGCATCGAGGTGCTGCGCGACGGCGCCGCCGCCCAGTATGGCTCGGACGCCATCGCCGGGGTGATCAACATCATCCTGAAGGACAGCCCGGGCGGCGAGATCAGCTCCATGGCCGGCGCCAACTTCGACCGCGGGGACGGCCAGTTCCTGGCCACCGGCGGCAGCTACGGTCTGAAGGTGACCGACCGCGGCTTCCTGACCGTCTTCTTCAACACGCGCGACCAGGCGATCTCCAACCGGGCCAACCCGATCGCCTCCAGTGTCCAGCTCTATCCCAAGGTGAACGGCCAGCTCGACCCGCGCGAGGCGACCGTCAACCGGATGGTGACCAAGAACTACGGACAGCTGCCGCAAGGGACCTACGACATCGGCTACAACGGCCACTACGACCTCGACAGCGGCGTCAAGCTCTACGCCTTCGCCACCTACAGCTACCGCGACACCGACCTGCCCTACACCTTCCGCGCGCCCAACACCGTCAACTCTCTGCCGCAGATCTATCCGAACGGCTTCCGCCCGAACCTGAGCATCTTCGAGAACGACTTCCAGTTCGTCGAGGGCGCTTCGGGGGAGTGGCAGGGGTGGTCGTGGGACCTCTCCACCAGCTACGGCCTCGACAACGCCGCCGAGGTGCTGAACCAGAGCATCAACGCCACCCTCGGGCCGAGCAGCCCCACCAGCTTCCATACCGGAAGCCTGCAATCCACCGAGTGGGACAACTCGCTGGACGTGACCCGGGACTTCAAGACGACCGGCTTCGGCGACCTGCAGGTGTCCTGGGGCCTGCAGCACCGCCAGGAGAGCTACACCCTGACTCCCGGCGATCCGGCCAGCTATGCGGCGGGGCTTTACGTCATTCCCGCCGGCCAGCCCTTCGCCGGCCAGCGGCCGCAGACCGGCGCCCAGGCGGTGCCCGGCATTCAGCCCAGCGACGCCTCGGATCACTCGCGCAACAACTACGCCGCGTATGCGGAGCTCGGCTGGACCCCGATCCGGAAGCTCTTCCTCGACGGCGCCGTACGCTACGAGGACTTCGACGACTCCTCCGGCAGCGCGGTGATCGGCAAGCTCGACGGCCGCTATCAGGCCACCGACTGGCTGGCCTTCCGCGGCGCCGTCAGCAACGGCTTCCGCGCCCCGGCCCTGGCCCAGGAGTACTATTCCTCGACCTCGAGCCAGTTCCGGCTGGTGAACAACGCCCTCGACCTGTTGCTCATCAAGACCCTGCCGGTGGGCTCGCCGCAGGCCAAGGCGCTGGGGGCCCAGCCGCTCAAGCCGGAGACCTCCCACAACTACAGCGCCGGCCTGACCCTGACGCCGCTGCGCAACCTGACGGTGACGGTCGACGCCTACCAGATCGACGTCGACAAGCGCATCGCCCTGACCGGGGCCCTGACCGGAACGGCGGTCAGCAACATACTGATCGCCAACGGGCTCTCAGGCGATCTCAGCGCCCAATACTACACCAACGCCATCAACACCCGCACCCAGGGCGTCGATCTGGTGACGACCTATCGCCAGCAGCTTTGGGGGTACGGGACGGTGCGCTGGAGCCTCGGCGCCAACTACAACGACACCAAGATCACCCACATCATCGCCAACCCGCCGCAGCTGACCGCGCTCGGCCCCAGCTATGTGCTGTTCGACCGCGCCAGTCAGGGCTATCTGACCACCGCCCTGCCGAAAACCAAGATCGCGCTGGGCGCGGTCTACAGCTACGGCCCGTGGGAGGTGACCTGGCGGGAGACCCGCTATGGCGGCTACGACGTCCTGCAGGACACGCCGTCGAGCGACCGGTCCTACGGCCCCAAGTGGATCGCCGACCTCGAGGTCGACTATCACTACTCCAAGAGCCTGACCCTGGCGCTGGGATCGACCAATCTCGGCAACGTCTATCCGTCAGCCAACGGCATCTACAACACCGCCACGGGGACGGGCCAGTATCCGGGCACGTCGCCGTTCGGCTTCACCGGCGGCTTCTACTACGCCCGCGCCCAGTGGAAGTTCTGATCTCTAGAGCATCGTGCGGAAAAAAAGTGGGCGCCGGTTTTCCGCGAAAACGATGCGACATCAAACGTCTGGAGCGCCATGCGCGACGCTCGAATCGCGCAAGGCGCTCCAGATCGGCCAGGAAAGACGGATATGATCGGTAAACGGAGTTTCCTGCGCGGCCTGCTGCTGACCGGCGCGGCCGCTTCCCCGCTCGGCGCGGTCGCCCGCGCGGGCCCTCCGCCCAAGCCCGGGAGCCGCGGCGAGATCCTGTGGGACAGCTACGGCGTGCCGCACGTCTACGGCAAGGACGAGGCGGCGGTGTTCTACGGCTTCGGCTGGGCCCAGGCGCAGAACCACGGCGACATCGTCGTCCATCTCTACGGCGAGGCGCGGGGTCGGGCCGCCGAATACTGGGGCGAGAAGTTCGCCCATTCCGACCGCTGGGTGATCGCCAACGGAATCCCCGAGCGCGCCGAGCGCTGGTTCAAGGCCTCGAGCCCGCAGTTCCGCAGGAACCTCGACGCCTTCGCCCAGGGGATCAACGACTACGCCGCGGCCCATCCGGGCAAGATCGACCCCAAGGTCGCCGTGGTGCTGCCGGTGAGCGGCGTCGACGTCATGGGCCACGCCCACCGGCTGATGAACTACATCTACATCGCCCCCGAGGAACGGACCACGGGCGCGGTCGAGCCGCCGGGCTCCAACGCCTGGGCCGTGGCGCCGTCCAAGTCCGCCAGCGGCCATTCCATGCTGCTGGCCAATCCGCACCTGCCCTGGCCGACCAGCTTCTTCACCTATTTCGAGGCCGATCTGAACGGTCCCGGCATCAAGATGTACGGCGCGACCCAGGTCGGCCTGCCGGTGCTGCGGTTCTGCTTCAACGACCGGATGGGGTTCACCAACACAGTCAACACCCTGCTCGGCGCCACCACCTATCTGCTGACGCCGTCCGGCGACGGCTATCTGTTCGACGGCAAGACCCTGCCGTTCGACGTGAGGACCACGAGCTTCAAGGTCAGGCAGGCGGACGGTTCACTGCAGACCGAGACCCTGACCCTGCGATCGTCGGTCCACGGGCCGGTGTTCCAGCGGCCGGACGGCAAGCTGATCGCCCTGCGCGTCGCCGGCCTCGACCGGCCGGGCGGGCTGGAGCAGTACTGGGACATGGGCCGGTCGAAGAGCGTCGCCGAGTTCGAGCAGATCCTGCGCCGGCTGCAGGTGTCCAAGTTCAACATCGTCTACGCCGACAAGGAGGGCCACATCCAGTACATGGACAACGGCATCCTGCCCAAGCACCCGTCGGGCGACGTGGCCTACTGGGACGGCCTCGTCCCGGGCGACACGTCCGCCACCCTGTGGACCGAGGTGCACGGCTACGACGACCTGCCCAAGGTGATCGATCCGCCCACCGGCTGGGTGCAGAACACCAACGATCCGCCGTGGGTCGCCACCTATCCGCAGGCCATCCATGCCGCCGACTATCCCGCCTATGTGGCGCCGCCCGGGCCGGAGTCGCTGCGCTCCCAGCAGTCGGCCCACCTGCTCCACGACGCCAGGAAGATCGGCTACGACGACTTCGTCGCCCGCAAGCTGTCGACCCACACCCTGATGGCCGACCGGGTGCTGCCCGACCTGATCCCCGCCGCCGAGGCGGACCCCGACCCCGAGGTCAAGGCGGCCGCCGCCCTGCTCAAGGCCTGGGACCGCGAGACGGTGGGCGACAGCCGCGCCGCCCTGCTGTTCGAGACCTGGGCCGCCAAGTTCTCGCCCGCCAACTTCACCAGCCAGGCCAACTACAAGGTCAAATGGTCGGCCGCCGCGCCCATCGACACGCCGGCCGGGATCGCCGATCCGGCCAAGGCGGTGACCCTCTTGAAGGCGGCCATCGCCGAGATGAAGACCAAGTACGGCGCGATCGACCGGCCGTTCGGCGAGGTGTCGCGCTTCCACATCGACAACGTGAACCTTCCCGGCAACGGCGGCTTCGGCAACACCGGCATCTTCCGCACCATCACCTGGGGTCCGCTGAAGAACGGCGAGCGTACGCCGATCCACGGCGAGACCTGGGTGTCGCTGGTGGAGTTCTCGACCCCGATCAAGGCCAGGGGACTGATGAGCTACGGCAACGCCAGCCAGCCCGGCTCGCCGCACCGCGCCGACCAGCTGAAGCACCTGTCCGACAAGACCCTGCGCACCCTGTGGACCACCCGCGCCGAGGTCGAACAGCACCTCGAAGCCCGCACCCCGATCTGACCCACCCTGACTGGAGACACCCCGATGAAGACCCTCTGGGCCGGCGCCCTCGCCGCCGGCGTGCTGATCCTCTCCGCCGCCCAGGCCCTCGCCGCCAGTCCGCACGACGGCGCCTGGACCATCGACCCGTCCCGCTCGTTCTGGAGCAACCAGACGGGGACTCTCCCGGCCAACTTCAAGCTGACCGTCAACTTCAAGTTCGGCGACAACGCGCTGACCTACCATTCGGTCAACACCACCCAGCCGGCCAAGCCCTACATCAGCGACCACCAGACCACGCTCGACGGCGCCGTCACTCCCTTCGCCAACCAGGAACGGTTCAACCAGGTCTCGGTCAAGCAGACCGACGCCGACAACCTGCAGATCCTGAAGATGAAGGACGGCGACGTGATCGCCGGTGAATTCTGGACCTTCAGCCCCGACGGCAAGACCGCCATCCGCCGCGGGGTCGGCAAATCCCCCGAGGGCAAGTCCCACGCCTATCAGGAGTTCTTCGTCCACCAGTAGGCCGGCGGCGGCAGCTTATACCAACCCCTCTTAAGTTTGACTCTCCTCTTCCGCTCGTCCCGGCATTCGCCGGGATGAGCGGATAAGTAGAAGGCGGGTCAATTCTTGCGATGGTTGGTGGCGCTCCCGCGCAAAATCCGGTCGCGGACCCGGCCCTCAAAAAGGCGACGCCGACTTTCGTCCTATCGCCGCCAGGGCGACTGTTCCCTAGCCGGCCAGGTCCCCCATATGGCTAAGATCACAGCGCACAGGATCGCCGCCATGGACTATCGCCGTCTCGGTCACTCGGGTTTCAAGGTTCCCGTGCTCAGCTTCGGCACCGGCACGTTCGGCGTCAAAGGCCCGATGCGGTCGTGGGGGTCGGCGGACGTCAAGGCGGCTAGCCGGATGATCGACCTCTGCCTCGAGGCCGGACTCAACATGTTCGACAGCGCCGACGTCTATTCGGCCGGCGAGGCCGAGGAGGTGCTGGGCGGCGCCATCAAGGGTCGGCCGCGCGACAGCCTGATCATCTCCACCAAGGCCACCTTCCGCAGCGGCGCGGGCCCCAACGACGTCGGCTCCTCGCGCTATCACCTGATCGAGGCGGTGGACAGGGCGCTGAAACGGCTCGGCACCGACTACATCGACCTGTTCCAGCTGCACGCCTTCGACGCCTTGACCCCGGTCGAGGAGGTGCTGTCGTCGCTCGACGATCTGATCCGCGCCGGCAAGATCCGCTATATCGGCTGCTCAAACTTCTCGGGCTGGCACCTGATGAAGTCGCTGGCGGCGTCCGAACGCCATGGCTGGGCGCGGTATGTGGCGCACCAGGCCTATTATTCGCTGGTCAGCCGCGATTACGAGTGGGAGTTGATGCCGCTCGGCCTCGACCAGGGCGTCGGCGCGGTGGTGTGGAGCCCGCTCGGCTGGGGCCGGCTGACCGGCAAGATCCGCCGCGGCCAGCCCCTGCCCGAAACCAGCCGCCTGCACGAGACCGCCGCCTGGGGACCGCCGATCGAGGACGAACACCTCTACAAGGTGGTGGATGCGCTTGAGGCGGTGGCGCAGGAAGTCGGCAAAACCATTCCGCAGGTGGCGCTGAACTGGCTGCTGCGGCGCCCGACGGTGGCCACCGTGGTGATCGGCGCCCGGGACGAGGCCCAGCTGCGCGACAACCTCGGCGCGGTGGGCTGGGCCTTGACCCTCGAACAGATCGCGAGGCTCGACGCCGCCAGCGCGGTCACACCGGCCTATCCCTATTGGCACCAGACCCAGTTCGGCGAACGCAACCCTAAGCCGGTGTAGCGACACACCGAAGCCGCCGTGGAGACCCATACGGTGTCCACGGCGGCTCGGTCAGGCGTAGGGTCTAGTAGTGGCGATAGCCGCGATGACGATAGTAGCGGTGATGACGGGCGTCATGGCGCCCGATGGCGTTGCCGATCAGGGCCCCGCCGACACCGCCGACCACCGCGCCGCCGACGCTGTGGGTGAGCAGGCCGCCCGCGAGCGCGCCCGAGGCGGCGCCGTAGGTGGTGTCGCGGCCCTGAGGACCGGCGAAGGCCGGCGCAGCGGATACGACCGCCGCCGTCAGGGACAAGGCCACAAGAGTTTTGGAAAGGGACATGATTTCCTCCAGGCCGCACAGCGGCGGCGATCCCTGCCCTAACGCCCCAGCTTGATATTGGTTGGCTTGGGCGGCGGATTTCGTGTCGGCTCGACTTGAGCGCCACCTGTTCCTCATGTCGAGCAGGCCGTGCGACGGCCGTTACGAAGTCTGCTCCGTGCGCCGCTCGTCCCATTGGATGAGCCGCTCGTCCCGCGGGCGGGCGCTCGTCACCCCTGCCCCGCCGCGCGCCCCTCCGCGCTGGACCGGCCTGCGTCGCGGGGCATGCTCCCCTCATCCTCTCGATCCGGAGCGCCCGATGAACCGCCGAACCCTTCTTCGCACCGGGCTCGCCCTGGCCTCGGCCGCAAGCCTGCCGGCCCGACGCGCCGTCGCCGCCGTTTTCCGCCGCGCGAGACCCGGAACCCCCGGCTGGCCGTCCGAGACCGACTGGGCGACGCTCGACAAGACCGTCGGCGGGCGCCTGTCGCCCGTAAGACTTCCCGACTTCAGCGATGCCGAGACGCGCAAGCTGGCGCTGAACCCGTTCTATATCGGCGAGCATCCCGCCCTGACGCAGAGTTCGGGCTGGCTCGACGCCTGGCGCTCGGCGCCGAGCCGGTATGTGGTGGCCGCCGAGAGCGCCGCCGACGTGGCCGCCGCCCTGCGCTTCGCCCGCGCCCACGCCTTGCGCCTGGTCGTGCGCGGGGGCGCGCACAGCTATCTGGGCGCCTCGAGCGCTCCGGACTCGCTGATGATCTGGACCCGGCGCATGAACGCCGTCACCGTCCATGACGGCTTCACGCCGCAGGGGTCGAGCGCCGCGCCCGTCCCGGCGGTGAGCGTCGGCGCGGGGGCCATCTGGCTGCACGCCTACCAGGCGGTGAGCACGGGCGCCGGGCGCTATGTGCAGGGCGGCGGCTGCACCACGGTCGGCTGCGCGGGGCTGGTCCAGGGCGGCGGCTTCGGCAGTTTCTCCAAAGCCTTCGGCAGCGTGGCTTCCAGCCTGCTCGAGGCGGAGATCGTCACCGCCGACGGGACGGTGCGGGTGGTCAACGCGGGGCGCGAGCCGGACCTGTTCTGGGCCCTGAAGGGCGGCGGGGGCGGGACCTTCGGCGTCGTCACCCGGCTGACCCTGGCCACCCATCCCCTGCCCGAGACGTTCGGCGGCCTGAACCTCACCATCACCGCGCACTCCGATGAGGCCTACCATCGCCTTCTGGCGCAGTTCGTCGACCTTTACGCGACCCGCCTGTGCAATCCGCACTGGGGCGAGCAGGCGCAGGCGCGCCGCGACAACCGGCTCAAGGTGTCGATGGTGTTCCAAGGCCTGACCCCTGAACAGGCGCGCGCCGCCTGGCGGCCGCTGATAGACTTCTGCGACGCCAACCCGGCGGACTACCAGGGGCAGAACAGCCTGTTCGCCGCAGGCCTGCCGGCGCGCCATTTCTGGGACGCGGACTTCATGACCCGCAACGCCCGCTTCGCCCTTACGCCGGACGCCCGGCCGGGCGCGAAGGCGAGCGATTTCTGGTGGGACGGCGACGCGGAACAGGTCGGCGCCTTCTGGCACGCCTATACCTCGGCCTGGCTGCCGGCCTCGCTCCTGGAGCCCGCCCATCGCGCCCGGCTGGTCGACGCCTGGTTCGCCGCCAGCCGCCATTGGTCGGCGAGCCTCCACTTCAACAAGGGCCTCGCCGGGGCCCCTGCCGAAGCCCTGGCCGCCGCGCGCGACACGGCCACCAATCCCGAGGTGGTGTCCGCCTTCGCCCTGGCCATCATCGCCGCGGCCAGCGGTCCGGCCTTCCCCGGCTTTCCGCCGCCCGATCTGACCCAGGCCGCTGACGAGCGGTCCCGCGTCCATGCGGCCATGGACGCGCTGCGCGTCGCCGCCCCCGGGGCCGGCGCCTACGTCAACGAGTGCGACTTCTTCCAGCCGAATTGGCAGGAAGCTTTCTGGGGCGAGCACTACCCGCGCCTGCTGCGCATCAAACGCCGCTATGACCCGGACGGCCTGTTCACCGTCCACCACGGCGTCGGCAGCGAGGGCTGGAGCGAAGACGGGTTCTCGCGGAGGGCTCAGTCCGGCGATCGACGCGCTGGAGGCGCCGTCACCGCGCCTCGGGCGTGAAGCGAACCGGCAGCTTGCGGATGGCGTGGACGAAGTTGTTGGGGGCGATGTCGATCCCCCCGGCGTATTCGATGTCGGGAAGGCGCGGCAGGATCTGGCGATAGACCTCCTCGAGCTGCAGCTGGGCCACGCGCTTGCCGATGCACACGTGCGGTCCGAAGCCGAAGGCGATGTGTTTGGAGGCGTTGGCGCGGGTCACGTCGAGCCGGTCGGGATCGGGGAAGACCTCCGGATCGCGGTTGGCGGCGCCGTAGTACATGATCACCTTTTCGCCGGCGGCGATCTTCTGGCCGCGAAGCTCGGTGTCGCGCGTCGCCGTGCGGCGCATGTAGATCACCGGACTGACCATGCGGATGAACTCATCCACGGCGTTGGGCGTCAGGTCCGGATCGGCGATCAGCTTTTGCTTCTGCTCGGGAAACTCGGTCAGCAGCTTCATGGCGCCGGAGATGGTGTTGCGCGTGGTGTCGTTGCCGGCGAACACGATCAGGAGCCAGGAGCCGTCGAGGTATTCGTCGCGCAGGAGCTCGTCGTCGAGCGTCGCGCGGGCGATGGCGGTCATCAGGTCGGGCTGGGGGTCGGCGCGCCGCATGTGCAGCATATGCCGGCCGTACTCGAACATCTCGGCGATGGTGTCGTTGAAGGCCTGGATGAAGGCCATCACCTCGGGCGTCATCTCGATCGGGCCGCGGCGCTCGTTGGCCAGATTGCCCGCGATCTCCAGGAAATGCATCCAGGTCAGGAACTTGGGCCGATCGGCCTCCGGCACGCCGAGGATTTCGCACAGGGTGAACAGCGGCAGGCGGGAGGACAGGGTCTCGACCAGATCGCACGCCCCGAGCCCGGCCATCTGGTCGAGCAGGCGGGTGGTCTCGATCGCCACCTTCTCCTTCACCCCGGCCAGATACCGCGGGGTGAAGTAGGGCATGTGCTCCTTGCGCAGCTGCAGGTGCCAGGGCGCATCCATGTTGATCATGGCGTCGACCGAGGCGCGGAACAGCTGCGGATGGCGCAACTCGGGCGGCCCGTAGCCCATCAGAATGCCGCCCTTCTGCGAGGAGAAGGTGTCGGGATCGCCGTCCACACGCATGACGTCGTCATAGCGGGTCAGGGCCCAGAAACCGGGCTCGCCCGCGGCCGGTTCTTCCTGCCAGGACACCGGCGCCTCGGTCCGCAGCCGGGCGTAGACGCCCCAGGGCTGGCCCTTGGCGAACAGCGTCTGGTCGGCCAGGGCGTCGCGGTCGATCCGTGGGTAGACCGGCGGATGGGCCGGGCCCGTGGCGGGGCCGGGCGTGTAGGTCTCGCTGAGCAGCAGCATCGGGATCTCCGGTCAGCCCGCCGTGGGCAGGTGCAGCAGGCGTCGCGCGGCCATCTCGCGGTAAAGGGCCAGGATGCGGCGGTCGAGGGCGGTGTCTCCCGTCGCTTCAGCCGCGGCGTGCAGGCGGATCAGCCGGCGGCGCAGCTCTGCGTTGGCTCTGTCCAGGGCGTCGAGCGAATAGTCGCCGTCGCCCACCTCCGCCGCGTCCGGAAGAATATCCCGCAGGGCGGCGTTCTCCCACACGCGCGCCGCCGAACCCGTGGCGCACTCCTGGGCGGCGAAGACCTCGAGCAGGGCGACGACGGCCACCGTGCCGGCGAAGAAGGCGCCCATCTCCTCGCGCGCTGGCGGAACCGACAGGGCGGCGACGCAGCCGTGCAGGAGTTCGGGCGCGGTCGGCGTCATGCCCAGCCCTCCGTCGCCACCAGCCGCTCGAGCCGGTCGGCGATGATCTGGTCGTGGCGGCGCGCGGTGTAGAGGCCGCTGAAGGCCAGCACCAGGTCGTGGCCGCCCTCGGCGAACGTCTTGGCCGAGGTGGTCCAGATGCCCTGCCCCTTGACGCTGCTGAACAGCCGCCACCAGGCGAAGGCCTTGGGATCGACCGTCAGACCGCTCTCGGCCTTCCAGACGTCGATCGCCTCGGCCACCGGCAGGGATCCCGCGGCGCGGGTTTCGTCGAAATGGCTCCATAGGGGATCCAGGCACCAGGCCAGGTCCTCGAGCGGGTCGCCGAGGTGGGCCATCTCCCAGTCCAGGATGGCCAGGATCCGGCCTCGACCGTCGTGCAGGAAATTGCCCGAGCGGTAGTCGCCGTGCACCACCGACAGCTTCTGCGCCGGCGGCGGCGGATTGCGGCGCAGGCGCCGGAGCGCGGCGCGCACGATCGGCTGCGGATGGCGCTCGTCGCGCAGGATCACCGCTTCCCAATAGTCGAGTTCGCGTCTCCAGCAGTCTTCGAGCGCCGGCGCGGCGATGGCCCCGGAGATCGGCATGCCGAGAGGATCGGCGCCGGCGATCCGGCCGAGAATGGCGAACAGCTCGCGCCCCAGAGCCTCGGCGTGCGGCGCGTAGGGATCGGGAGCGAACGGCGAGGAGGCCGTCCCGCCGTCGACCCGGCTCATGATGAAGAACGGCCGCTGCAACGGGCCGCACTCCGGCTCCAGGACGATCGGCTCGGGCACGGGGGCCAGGCCCTGGAACGACTGATAGGCGAGGAACTCGGTGGTGCGGTCCGTGTCGATCAGGCTGCCCGTGGGATCGCGGCGCAGGATCAGTCCGCGGCGCTCGCCGCCCGCCTTCACCGCGTCGAAGCTGTAGGTCTCGCGGCTGGCCCCGCCCGGGATGCGGGCCAGGTTCTCGATGAGGATCGGCGCCCCCCAGAAGTTCGACAGATAGACCGCCAGCGCGTCGCCGAGGTCGAGCGTCTCCCCGTCGACCGGACCGGACCGGCCGTCGGCGGTCACGGGGCCATGTCCAGGATCTGGGTGAAGCCCGACGGCGCGTGGGGACCGATCGCCAGCTGCTCCAGCACCCCCCTGCCGCGCCGCTCGCGCCCGTCCGCGCCGCGCCAGACCACGTCGGACAGGGCCTGCACATGCAGGTGGTGCGGCAGGCGCGGATCGGCCTCGGCCAGGGTCAGATCCTCGCGCTCGATCTCGAGCGGCCCGTGGGCGACGCCGTGGCCCCATTTGGGGTGGGTGTAGCCGAGGCCCAGCATCTGGAAATTGTAGCGCGGCGTGAACTCGACCGTGCTCTCGCCGCCCTTGCCCCGCAGGGTCAGCACCGCGCTCGCCGCGTGGCGCGTGCCCGAGCGCCAGGCGATCCTGCAGTCGGCGGCGTCGAAATGACTCTGCTCGGCGGCGCCCGAACCATCGGCGGCCCAGACCGCGCGCCGGTTCCACGGCTCGCCCGCCGCGTCGTCGTTGGTGTGGAAGAACAGGCTGCCGTCCCCGAAATTGCACGGACTCCACAGCCAGAAGAATTGCGGCAGGACCGGCGGGACGTTGTCCTGGCTGTCGCGGGCGCCCACCGGCCGGACGCCCCACGAGCGGTCCCGGGTGCCGACGAAGCCGTCGACGCTCTCGCGCTTGCCGTCGAGTTCGATCCAGCCGGCATAGCGGCCGTTCTGGGTCAGGCGGGTGTAGTCCATGAACACGCGTGCGCCGATCCTTCGGGTGAAGCGCGGCTCCTCGATCGGAAAATGGCGGGCGTCGAAGGTGATCTCCGCCTTCAGGCCCTGCTCGGGCGCATCGACGATCAGGCGCAGGCGCTGAAGCGGTTCGACCACCTCGATCCGGATCGGACCGACGCTTAGGTCCATGCGCTCGAGCCCCAGCCAGCGACTGGCGTGCAGCGCCGTCTGCACCCCGCCGCGCACGACGCAGAACGAAGCGTCGGCGATGTTCAGCTGCGGATAGACGCCGAAGGCCAGCGAGAAGAACCCGTCGCCCTCGAGCCCGTAACCGTTGAAGAAATACCGGTCATAGAAGTTGCGCTCGCCCTGGGTGAAGGCGATGGGCTCGGGAGTCTGGTGCAACGGATAATCGTCGCCGCGCGTCAGCGTCACCTCGGCCTCCGGACGTTTCCTCGGGATGGCCGTCCATGCGGCGCATCTCCAACTTATCGTCGTTCATAGGAGGCTTGCCGGCCCTCGTCCACGGCGCCGTAGCGTCACCGGGTCTGGCGTCTTGCGCTACCCAGACTGAGCAGGTGAGAGACCTTGAAGAGCAGGGCCGCGGGCTCGCACGGCTTGATCGCGCAGTCGTCCGCGCCCGCCGACACCGCCTCGAGCACATCGGCCACCCGCGCACTGGCGGTCAGCACGATGACGGGCAGGGTCTTCAGCGCCTCGTCCGCGCGGATGGCCTTGAGCACCTGGGTTCCCGAAATATCCGGCAGGTTCAGGGCGAGGAGCACGAGGTCGGGACGGACCAGTCGGATCTGCCGCATGCCGCTGCGGGCGTCCGCCGCCAGACTGGCCTCGTAGCCCGCCGCCGCCAGCATGGTGACGTAGACGTCGGCGATGGCCGCGTCGTCTTCGATGATGAGGATTTTCGGCCCACTCTGCTGGCTCGCCGGGACAGATAGTGACATGGCCCCCCGCGCTTCCCCGTTCAGCTTCGGCCTCATCGCATATATTTCAGAGTCGCAACACCATCCGACGACGCAGCCCGGCGCGACATCTTGGTCGGCGTTTCTAATCTGAGGTCAGGCTGGGGTCCAGCCTCGGGGCGATCGGCTTGGCCGAGACCGGGATCGCTGGCCGCGAACGTCTCCCCGAGCCCCTCGGGCGGACGCTCGCTTCCGGCCGCCTGCTCGGGCTCGAGGTCGTTCACGCTCGACGCGAGGTCCGCATTGGCCGAGCGCCAGACCGCCTCGCCGCAACGGGGGCGTCGGCGCGGCGGTGTCGACGGGCCTCAGGCCACGGCCGCGAGCGCGCCGGACGACGGCGGCTGGGCGAGCTCGACCCGGTTCCGACCGAGGGATTTCGCCCGATAGAGGGCCGCGTCGGCGCGGGCGACGAGGGCGTCGCTGGAGTCTCCCATCGCATACTGCGCCACGCCGAAACTGCAGCTGACCGCCCCGCCCCACTCGAACTCCAGCTCGCCGATGGCCTGGCGCAGCTGCTCGGCCAGGTGGCGCGCCATGCTTCCCGTAGTGCCGCGGGCCAGGACGATGAATTCCTCCCCGCCCCAGCGGGCCAGCACGTCGACGACGCGGATCCGGCTGGAGACGAGCTGAGCCAGCTCGACCAGCACCTGGTCTCCGACGGGGTGCCCATGGCTGTCGTTGATGACCTTGAAGTGGTCGATGTCGAACAGGATCAGCGAGAAGGGCGTATGGAAGCGCTCGGCCCGGGCGATCTCCGCGGCCAGGGCCTCGTCGAGCTTGAGGCGATTGAACAGTCCCGTCAGCGGATCCGTCGTCGCCTTGAACGTCAGGTCCTGGGCCAGTCGCTGCAGCTCCATCTGACGATCCCTGTAGATGCTGTCGCGGACCGACCGATCGCGACCGCTCAGATAGATCAGGCTGATCACGGTCGCCAGCAGAGTGACCACGATCCCCTGCCCGCGGCGCGGCTCCATGCGGACCAGCGGCGTAATCGTCACCACCGACCAGCGGCCGTCCGCGAGGTAGCGACGCCGCAGATAGACTCTGGAGCCGCGCACGGTGGTCCAGACGGCGTCGGCGACCGGCCCGTCGAGAAGCGAACCCGCGCCGGACGCAGCCGGCGTCCCGCCCTCCGCCAGCCAGAGGCGCCGCAGGGAGGCGGACGGTCGATTGGTCAGCGCGATCACCCCCGCCGGGTCGACAAGGTAGAAGGGCGCGTTGAACAACCTTAGATCGGCGCGGAGGCTATCCAGGGACTTGCCGAGCACCGCGACCCCGAGGACGCCGCCGCCCGGCCCGCGGACCGGATAGCCCGCGTAATAGTCCGGTCCCGCGCCGGGACCGCCGAGGATGAAGGCGGGGCCCAGGCCGGACGCCGACGCGCGGATCGCCGAGGACAGCATCGGGCCGGGGGGAGCGGCGGCGTTGGCCGGCGCCCGCATGACAAGACGCCCGGACCGGTCGATCAGATAACCCCGGCCGGCGCCGGACGCCGACACCGTGAGGTCGAGCATGGTGCGGGCGTCGGCCCGGGTCTTGGCGGTCCCGGCGCCGAGAAACGACGGCGTGGGCGGGGCGCCGGCCAGCGATCGGGCCATCTGATCCAGCGCGGTGGTCTCGCTCGCGATGCGGCCGGTCAGCAGACCGATCTCGCCGTCGGCCCGTTGTGCGAAGTTGCGTTGATGAATGCCGCCCAGGACCTGGGTCAGGGTCCAGCCCGACGCGAGAACCCCGATCATGGTGAGCACCGTCCAGGCGAACTGCCGGCGCCGGTGCGCGGTATAGCGCGTGGATTTGACCTCCGACTTGAGCAGTTGATCGCCCACCGCCCAGAGCATGAGGGCCAGCCAGGACGCCAGCAGGCCGCGCACGAGCTGGATGGGAACGCCCGTAAGCGCGAGGAGCCGCTCCTGGTTGATCACCTGCGCCGGCCAGAAGGACGCGGGCCGGCCGATCAGACCGGTCGCCACCCCATAGGCCAGGAATCCACCCGCAGTGAGCAGGCACAGGGTCCGCCCGACCTCGCTGGCGCGTCGGCCGTGCAGGACGAACACCAGCGCGGCCCCCCAGGCGCCGCCCGTGCCGAGCACGTAGCGCGCCAGGTCGTTGGCGACGTTCAGGCCAAATCGCAACTCGCAATAGGCGAGGCCGAGCGCCAGCGGCGGATAGACCCAGATGGCGGGGAGCTTGAGGCCGAACTCCGCCGCCTGACGCCGCGGGAACTCCGAAAGGCACATGAACGACCCGATCATCAGCCAGGTGCGGAGGCCGTCGAACAGCGGCCCGTCGCCGAACATCAGCGCGCCGATGTCCAGCCATTCCTTGACGCCGTGCAGGAAGCCGAAGAGCGCCAGGGCGCCCCAGGCCGCCTCGCGGCCGTGGCTCCTGGCGACGCCCGCGCAGACCGCGCCCAGAAGGATGAACGACAGCCCGTAGAAGAACAGGATGAAGTCCAGCTGCGATTGCAGGAAGGCGGTCATAAAGGGCTGGGCCTGCGATCGCTCTGTGGACGGCCGCAGACATCGCGTTGATCAGCCTTAAGATTTTGGGCCCGCCGCGGGCGCCGGCCGAGCCGCGAGAGCCCCGGCCCGCGCCGGGAGCAATCGCAGTTCGCTGAAATCTAAGCGCGTTTTTTCCCTGATACGTACAACTGCGGACGACGCTTTGTCGCGGCGGCGAGCCCTGGGGCTCAGCCCCCTTACCGGCCGGCCGGGAGTCCGCCCTGGCCGGGAGCCCGCGGAGGTCATGGAGGAGGCCGCGCCGTTCCGCGCCCGGCGCCCAGAGCGATTGTGACGCGGCCGGATCGACACCTTTTTCAGACGTCATTCCGTGTACAAGCAGCCGATGGACGGAGAACCGAGATCCCTGCTGGTCGGCCTCAAGCGCGGGCTCATGCGCCGCTGCCCGGCGTGCGGCGGCGGCAGGCTGTTCCGCGGCTATCTGACGGTGGAGGACCACTGTCCCGCCTGCGGTCATGACAACGGCCAGTATCCGGCCGACGACGCACCGCCCTACTTCACCATCTTCCTGGTCGGCCACCTGGTGGTCGCCCCTTTGCTGGCGGTGGCCATGATCTGGCGCGCTTCGACGGTGCTGCTGCTGGTCCTGCTCGTCCCCCTGGTCGCCGCGGTCACCCTCGGCATGCTGCCCTACGTCAAGGGGGCGGTGATCGGCGCCCAGTGGTCCCTGCGCACCCCGACCAAGGCGGCGCGGTAGGCCGCCAAGGCAATCTTAAGCCTGTGCTTCGATACTGGCGCTCCGTATCGAAGGGGATCGCATGAGCGGAGTCGTACCGCGCAAACTCGCGGAGGTGGGCCCGGGCGCTGCGTCGCACACCGGCTGGCGGGGCCTGCGCGGGTTCGGCGCGGTGGAGGCGGTGTTCGTCGCCTCGACCTTCACCTCGGCCCTGCTGCTGTTCTTCATCGAGCCGATGTTCACCAAGATGGCCCTGCCGCTGCTTGGCGGATCGACCGCCGTCTGGTCGACGGCCATGGTGGTGTTTCAGTTCCTGATGCTGGCCGGCTATCTCTACGCCCACCTTCTGACCCGCTATCTGCCGGTGAAGGCGGCGCTGATCGTGCATGTGGCGCTCTTGGCGCTCACGGTCTTCGTTCTCCCGATCCGCCTGTCGACCCTGCCCGGCCCGACGCCGACGCACGGCGAAGCCTGGTGGCTGGTCGGCCTGTTCATGGCCTCGATCGGCCTGCCCTTCTTCGCCCTGGCCGGCAACGGCCCCCTGCTGCAGGCCTGGTTCAGCCGTACGCCGGGGGCTCAGGGCCGCAATCCCTACGCGCTCTACGCCGCCTCCAACCTCGGGTCGTTCACGGCGCTGATCGCCTATCCGGTGCTGGTCGAGCCGGCCGAAGGGCTGACCTGGCAGGCCAGGGCCTGGACCCTCGGCTTCCTGGCCCTGGCGCTGATGATCGGCGGCTGCGCGCTGGGGGTCGGCGCGGGGCGGGCCGCCGGGCCCGCGATCGATCGCGCTCCCGCCGCGGCGGCGCCGCGCGCCACGGACATCCTGCGCTGGGTGGCGCTGTCCGCCATACCCTCGGGCCTGATCGTCGCCGCCACCGCGCACATCTCCACCGATGTGGCCGCCGCCCCCCTCTTGTGGGTCATCCCGCTCGCCCTCTTCCTCCTGTCCTTCGTGCTGGTGTTCCGCGACCGGCCGCTCCTGCCCATGCGGCTGGTGGCGGTGCTGGTTCCCCTGGCCGGCCTCGGCCTGGCCATCTCGGGACTCGGCGACCAGAACAATCCGCTGGCCCTTCTGGCGCTGCACCTGGCCTTCGCCTTCCTCGGCGTGCTGGTCTGCAATCACCGCCTGTTCCTGAGCCGGCCGGACCCGGCCCATCTCACCGGCTTCTACCTCTGGCTCAGCGTCGGCGGCCTGCTCGGCGGCCTGTTCAGCGGCCTCTTGGCGCCGATGATCTTCAACCGGGTGCTCGAATACCCGATCCTGGTCGTCCTGGTGGTGTGGGTCGCCGCGCTCGAGGCGAAGCTGACGCGCCCGCGCACGATCCGCGCCGCGGTCGCCGCCAGCGCGGTCGGCGGCGCGATGGTGTTCGTCGGGCTCAGGGCCGCCGAGGTCTACGGTGTGATGGGGCCGGGCTTCGCGCGCTATGGCGACCTGGCCATCGCCCTGACCGGGCTCGCCGCCCTCCTGGCCTTCCGGCGGCCGGTGGTGATCGCCGCCCTGCTGCCGGTGCTGCTGATCGCCGCCGACCAGGTGCGCGTGCTGCAGCCGGGGCTCGACTACGGACGCTCGTTCTACGGCGTGCATCGCACCGAGCTGTGGGACGGGCGCGATCGGGTGCTGTTCGACGGCACCACCATCCACGGCGCCACGCGGCTCGTCGACATGGCCGGCCCCGTCGGCGGCCTGCGGCCCCTGCCGCTGACCTACTATCATCCGGACGGGCCGATGGCCGAGACGCTCCGCGCCGTCCCCGGCGCGGACGGCGGCCGGCGGCTCGGCGTGGTCGGCCTCGGCACGGGAGCGATCGCCTGCGACGGGCGGGCCGGCGACCGCTGGACCTTCTACGAGATCGACGCCTCGATCGCCCGGATCGCCTCGGACCCAGCGAAGTTCCGGTTCCTGTCCGCCTGCGCGCCCAAGGCCGCCCTCGTGCTCGGCGACGCCCGCCTCACCCTGGCCAAGGCGCCCGAGGCCGGCCTCGACTATCTCCTGATCGACGCCTTCAACTCGGACTCCATTCCGGTCCACCTGATGACGCGCGAGGCGCTGGCCCTCTATCTGTCGCGGCTCGCGCCGGACGGGCTCCTGGTCATGCACATCACCAGCCGGCATCTGGAGCTCGAGAGCGTGGTCGCCGCCTTGGCCCGCGACGCCGGCGTGTCGGCGGTGATCAAGCGCGACAAGCCGCCGCCGCCCAGGAGCCTCGACGACCGGGTCGGGTCGGTGGTGGTGGCCCTGTCGCGATCACCAGCCAGCCTGAAACGCCTTTCCGCGCGGGACGGCGGCTGGCGCCCGCTGCACGACCGCGGCGTGCGCCCATGGAGCGACGACTTCTCCAACATCTTCGGCGCCCTGGTGCGCCGGACAATGGACGACCTGCGGGCGAACTAGCCGGCCGCGCGGGGGGAACCGCCACGGCCAAGGCTGCGTTTCAGCGACGTAGCGGCCTTGGAGTGCGCCATGAGACGTCTGGTGATCGGCTCTGAAGTCGGCGCCCGGTTTTCGCCGGGGTTCGGCGCCCTGCATGAACTCCGCCGCCCCCGGCTGCGCCTGCGCATCCCCACCCCTGTAAAGTGGACCGGCTATGGCGTGCTGGCCCTGATCGCCGTCTCCGCGCTCGGCCATCTGCACTGAGGCTGGCCGAGCGCCCCAGTGTCGTCGTCCCGGAGAGCGCGCAGCGCTTGTCCGGATCCCTTCGACACGCGACATCCGGCGCGCCACAAGGTCGGCGCCAAGGGGGCCCTGACAAGGCCCGCGGCCTTTGCGGGATGGCGGCCTTTGCGGTAGTCGCGGCCAGGAAGGCGGGGCCGCTTACAGCTTCACCAGCCGGCTGATCTCCACGGTCCGCTCCGGCGGCAGGTTGAAGCGGTCGATCAGGCGCACCGAATTCTTGTGCAGGAACGAGAACAGGCCCACGCGGAACCGGCCGAACGGCGAATGCCTGTCGGTCAGCACCACGTCGCGGGTGCCGAAGAACACGGCGTTCTCCCGCGCCCTGCGGTCGCCGCAGGCGTCCAGGCCCTCAAGGGCGGCGGGGATGTTGGGCACCTCGACGAAGCCGTAGCGCAGGGTGACGTGGGTCAGGCCGTCGACGATCGGACTGACCGTGCAGCGTTCGTCGAGAACCCGCGGCTGCTCCTCGAACTGCAGGCTGAGAATGATGACGGTGGAGTGCATGGAGCCCATGTTGTGCACGAACTCCTTGACGTACTGGGGAATCCGGTTTCCGCCGCGGGTCAGGTAGACGGCCACGCCGGGCGCCCGCACCACCTTGTTGGTCCTGAGCTCGGCGAGGAAGTCATCGGTCGACTCGGACAGGCTCGAGAGCTTGTCGCGCATCGCCTGCACCCCGGTGCGCCAGGTGATCATCACCCCGAAGATGGCGAAGCCGAGCGTCAGTGGGATCCAGCCGCCGTCGGCGATCTTGGCCAGGTTGGCGAGGAAGAAGCCGCCGTCGACGATCAGGAACAGGGTCGCCACCGGGACCACGATCCACAAGGGCCAACGCCAGGTGACGTGCATGGCGCGGAACAGCAACAGGGTGGTGAGCACCATGGTGGTCGACACCGCGGCGCCATAGGCTCCGGCCAGCCGCGCCGAACTCTGGAACGCCAGGGTGATGCCGAGAGCGCCGACCGCCATCAGAAGGTTGATCACCGGCACATAGATCTGGCCGTAGACGTCCGCCGACGTCTGGCGGATGTCGAAGCCCGGCAGCCAGCCGAGCTGCATCGCCTGACGCGTCATCGAGAACGAGCCGGTGATGATCGCCTGGCTGGCGATGATGGTGGCGAGGGTCGCCATCACCACCAGCGGGATCACCGCCCAGCCCGGCGCCAGCAGAAAGAAGGGGTTGGCGCCCTTGGCCGCCTGGCCGTCGATGAGCAAGCCGGCCTGTCCGGCGTAGCTCAGCAGCAGGCTTGGCAGGACCACGCCGTACCAGGCCAGCTGGATCGGGAAGCGCCCGATGTGGCCCATGTCGGCGTAGAGCGCCTCCCCGCCGGTGGCGCACAGGAAGACCCCGCCGAGCAGCAGAAAGGCCCCGGGTCCGCTGCTGACCAAAAGCCTGATCCCGAACAGGGGATTGACCGCCTCCAGCACCACCGGGTGGCGGATGACGCCCCCCAGCCCCAGCACGCCGATGGCGACGAACCAGACCAGCATGATCGGCCCGAACGCCCGGCCAATGGTGGCCGTGCCGAAGCGCTGCACCAGAAACAGGACGACCAGGATCAGCAGGGCCAGCGGCAGGATCATCGGCTTCAGGGCCGTGGTGGCCACATTCACCCCCTCGAGCGCGCTCAGCACCGAGATCGACGGCGTGATCACCCCGTCGCCATAGATCAGGGCGGCGCCGAGCAGGCCCATGGCCGCGCCGAGATAGGCCCCCCGCTTCCAGTCGCTCATGCCCACCAGGGACATCAGCGCCAGGATGCCGCCTTCGCCCTGGTTGTCCGCGCGCATGACGAACAGGCAGTACTTGACCGAGATGGTGATCAAGAGGGTCCAGAAGATCAGCGACAGCGAGCCCAGGGCGCCGGCGGCGGGCGAGGTTCCGCCGAGCGCGGCGACCACCGTCTGCATGGTGTAGAGCGGGCTGGTGCCGAGGTCGCCGTAGACGATGCCGAGCGCGGTCAGCGCAGCCAGCGGCACGGCGGGCGGCGTCGTCTTGCCGGCGGCGGACGTCATTGGATGCCTTCTCCCCGAAACCGTTCGCGCGACCGCCCGTACGCCCGGCGCGACGAGGAGGTTCCCGCGGGGTCTATGCGCTGACGAGGCGGCGCGCCAGTTCGCTGAAGGCGTCGGCGCCGAGCACGACGACCGGCGGTGGGGGCCGGACCGGGCGCGAAGGTTTCGGCGTCCCCGCCCGGTCAGGCGGCGCGGGACGGCGCGCCCTCTCTCGCGGTCAACTCGGTTCGGCGTCATAAGGGTTTGATCTTGCGCCGCTAAGGACCGTCGGATGAACCTTTTCGCGACTCTCGCCGTCCTGGCCGCGCTCGCCGCCGCACCTGGCTTCGCCAAGCCGTTCGCGACCGCCCCGACTGGACAGGCGCTGACGCCCGACGCGGCGCCGGGATCGATCTTCGAGGCGCTCGATCCCGGCCTGCCCGACCTGCCGGACTTCCGGGCCGGCCAGGCCTCGGCCACGGCCCTGTCGCCGGACGGCGCGACCCTGCTGGTGCTGACCAGCGGCTACAATCTCAACTACGGCCCCGACGGGGCCAAGCGACCGGAGCTCTCCAAGGAGTACGTGTTCGTCTACGACGTGGCCGGAGCACATCCGCGCAAGCTCCAGGTGCTGCAGCTCGACAACAGCTTCCTCGGCCTGGCCTGGACCCCGGACGGCTCGGCCTTCTACGTCTCTGGCGGCGACGACGACGCGGTGATCGGCTTCCAGCGCAACTCGCGCGGGTTCATCCGCGGCCGGACCTACAAGCTCGGCCACAAGACCGGTCTCGGGGTCGGCGCCCCGCCCGAGGCGGCCGGCGTCGCCGTCAGCCCCGACGGCAGACGCCTGCTGGCGGCCAACGCCCAGAACGACAGCGCCAGCCTGATCGACCTCGCCACCGGCGCCGTGGCGGAGATCGACCTGCGGCGGGGGGCCGGCCTTCCCGGCGGGACCTTTCCGCGGGCGGTGACCTGGATTTCCGACACCATCGCCTACGCCGCCTCCGAGCGCGACCGCGAGCTGCTCCGGCTCGACCTCTCCGCCGCGCCCCGGGTGACCGCCCGCCTCAGGATGCGCGGCCAGCCGGTGGCGCTGGTCGCCGGCCGCCGGGGTCTCGTGTACGTCGCGCTCAACAACACGGACTCGGTCGCCGTGATCGACACGGCGCGCAACCGGGTGGTCGCCGGCGCACCGACGGCGGGACCGAAGGGCCGGTTTCCCGCCGGCCTCGGCGGGGCCGGCTCCAACGGCCTCGCCCTCTCGGCGGACGGGCGGCGGCTCTACGTCTCCAACGGCGGCGAGAACGCGGTGGCGGTGGTCGACCTCGGACCCGACGGGCGCCGGCCAGTGGTGCTGGGCCTGATTCCCACCGGCTGGTACCCGACCGCGACGGCCGTCTCGCACGACGGACGCAAGCTCTATGTGGTCAACGGCAAGAGCCTGCCGGGCCCCAACCCCGGCGGCTGCCGCGCCACCACCTCGATCGCGCATGGCTTCGACGACGCCTGCCGCGCGCGCAACCAGTACGTCTGGCAACTGGAGAAGGGCGGCCTGCTCAGCCTGCCTGTCCCCGACGCGCCGACGCTGGCGAAACTGACCGCCCGGGTCGACGCCAACAACCAGGAGGATCCGGCCGTCTCCGCCGCGCGGCGCAAGACGCTGGCCTTCCTGCAGAGCCATATCCATCACGTGATCTATATCGTGAAGGAGAACCGCACCTATGATCAGGTGCTGGGCGACCTCGGCCGCGGCGACGGCGATCCGCGGCTGGCCCTGTTCCCCGAAACCATCGCGCCCAATCACCACGGGCTGGCGCGCGCCTTCGTCGACCTCGACGCGTTCCGCGACAGCGGCGAGAGCAGCAACACCGGCTGGAACTGGACCACGGCGGGCCGCACCAACGACTGGACCGAGCGCGAGGCGCCGGTGAACTACGCCCAACGCGGCCTGCAGTACGATCAGGAAGGGACCAACCGCGGCGTCAACGTCGCCCTGCCCACCGCCGCCGCGCGCCACGCGGCCCGCGCCAAATCGCCGGACGATCCGGGCATCCTGCCGGGTCAGGCCGACGTCGCCGCTCCCGACGGTCCGGTCCACGGGCGCGGCCGCGGCGACGCGGACGACGACGACGACGGCGGCCACGGCTATCTGTGGGACGCAGCGATCAGGGCTCATGTGAGCCTGCGCAACTGGGGGTTCTACGGCGACCTCGCCCGCTACGCCCGCGGCGAGCCCGACCGCACGCCGCTCGAGCGCGAGCCGTGGAAGACGGGCCTGACGGTGTTCTATCCGTCCAAGCCGGCCCTGGCCAAGCTCAGCGATCCCTACTTCCGCGGCTTCGATCAGGCCTTCCCGGACTTCTGGCGATTCCAGGCGTGGAAGCGGGAGTTCGACCAGTTCTCGGCCAAGGGATCGGCCCCGGGCCTGATGCTGCTGCGCCTGTGCCACGACCACTTCGGCGGCTTCAAGGACGGCATCGACGGCGTCAACACGGTCGAGACGGAGATGGCCGACAACGACTACGCGGTCGGCCTGGTGGTCCAGGCGGTGGCGCACAGCCGGTTCGCCGCCGACACCCTGGTGTTCATCGTCGAGGACGACGCCCAGGACGGGGCCGACCATGTGGACGCCCACCGCTCGCTGGCGCTGATCGCCGGCCCCTATGTGCGCCAGGATACCGTCGTCTCGACGCCGTACACCACGGTCGACCTGCTGCACACGATCGAGAGCATCCTGAAGCTCGAGCCCGGCAACCTGAACCTGGCCCGCGCCCGGCTCATGACCGACGTGTTCGATCCGTCGGCGACCCGCTGGAGCTATGACGCCGTCGTCCCCGCCGCCCTGCGCGCCACCAGCCTGCCGCTGCCGCCCGCCACCGCCGCCACGGCGCTGCCGCCGATGCGCTCGTCCGCCTATTGGCAGGAGGTCATGGCCGGCCAGGACTTCCGCGCCGAGGACCGGCTCGACACCGTCCGCTTCAACGCCGCTCTTTGGCGAGGCCTGAAGGGCGGGGACTGACCGCCGATCCGGGGTCGGCCGCCAGGCGGCGCACGTGCTCGGCCGTGACGCCGAGGGCGGCGAGCCGCCCGATCGTGGCCTGAAGATAGCCGTGGCCGACCCGCATGGCGGTGAGGCGCGGCTCGGCGTCGAAGATATGCGCCGAGGTGATCAAGCCGCGCCCCACGCGCTTGATCTCGCCGCTCTCCACGTGCTGCCGGATCAGCCGCAGGACGGTGGCGCGCGACATGCCGGTCCGTTCGATGATGGCGCGCGCGGGCGCCGGTTCGCGCAGGTCGTCGGGCGGCGCCTGGGTGTGCGAGGTCGCGAATCGATCGCTGAGCGTCGGATTGGCGGACAGCGCCCGCAGATTGTACTCGGTGATCGCGTGCAGGAGGATGGCGGCCTCGAGCCTTCCCTGGGCTCCCATCGACAGGTTGGTCATGCGCAGGGCCAGCCCCATCACCTGGCGCAGGATGGCGAACCTCGGCAGGCTGTCGAAGCGCGACGCGACCGGCGACGCCGGGCCGGCCGGGGGCCAGACAAAGCCCGCCGCGATCATCCGGTCCATCGCCCGGTAGAATTGCGTCATCACCGCCTCCTGGATCCCCAGGGCGGCGGCGCCCCTGAAGGTGGACGCCGGCACGATGACGCCGTTCCAGCCGACCCGGACCAGCAGCCCCTTGTCGATGAGCTGGTTGACCTGGCGGCGCGCGGTCTCGCGGGGCCAGTTCAGCTCGAGCGCGATAGCGTTGGCGGACAGGGGCCGCCGCAGTTCGTCCGGCAGAGGCTCGTCGGCCCGCTCCCGCTCCATCGCCAGCTCTTCGGACATGCCTTCCACATTGGAGAGCGCCACCAGCATGAACAGGAGACCGAGATCATAGCTCCCCGTGAAATCCGCGCCGGCCCGGGCGAAGTCGATGATGAACGGCGTCAGGTATCGGGTCGCCGCCCTGTCGGGGAATTTTTCCACGTCGCGCCCTTCAGGTCCCGCGCAAGGATCTTCACGGCTACGGTCGTGAGGGCCCCCCAGCCCTGCGGATCGCCCGGTTCGCGAACACGCGGCGTCGCCCCGCAGCCATCGACCTCGAGCCGACGCCTACAAGAATTGGTACAGCGCCTTTTCGCCCGGAGCGGCGTTCACCCCGCTCCAGCAGCGCCACCCCAGCACCGCATGGTTCGAGCCGGATACGCCAAATATTACAAGGCGGCAACAACCATTCTGATCCGGCGTCGCGCGCGGCGTCGGCGCCGCGAATACCCTGGCGGACCGACTTGCGCTTGCGGTGGACCGCCGCGCCTCCCTATAGCCGGGACATGTCCTCGCCATGGCGTGCGCTGCACGGGCCCATCCTGCTCCTGATCTGCACCGCGCCCGCAGCGGCAGGCAGGGCTGCGCCGGCGCCCGCCGCCGACGACGTGGTCGTCATCGCCGCGTCCCCGATCCCGGGCTCCGGCGTCGACCGCGACAAGGCGCCGGTACAGACCGAGGTGCTGACGCGCGACGACCTGGCGCGCGACGGCGAGCCCAATCTGCTGCGCACCCTCGGCCAGCAATCGGGGCCGGTGAACCTCGGCTCGGCCGCGGGCAATCCGTATCAACCGACCCTGTTCTACCATGGCTTCGAAGCCTCGCCGCTGCAGGGCGTGGCGCAGGGACTGGCGGTCTACCTGGACGGCGTGCGCTTCAACACCCCGTTCGGCGACACGGTGAACTGGGACCTGATTCCGAACCTGGCCATCGATCGGGTGACGCTCGAGGGCTCCAACCCCCTGTTCGGCCTCAACGCCCTCGGCGGCGCGCTCAACACCGAACTGAAGACAGGCTTTACCTATCAGGGCGGCGAGACGGTTCTCTCGGACGGGTCCTTCGGCCAGAGGCAGGCGGACCTGCAGTATGGCGCGAACGCCGGCGACTATGCGCTGTATGCGGCGGCCGGCGCCCTGCGCCAGGACGGCTGGCGCGACCTGCAGTCGTCCGACATCCAGAGCCTCTACGCCGACCTCGGCTGGAAGCGCGACCGCGCCGAGGCCGACCTCGCCCTGCGCTTCGCCAACTCCGACCTCAACGGCCCCGGAACCTCCCCGGTCGAGCTGCTGGCGGCGGATCCGGCGGCCCAGTTCACCGCGCCCAACAGCATCCGGAACCGCACCGCCGCGATCAACGTGCGCGGCGGCTACCGGATCAGCGACACCACCTCGGTCCAGGGCGTCGCCTACTACACCTACTTCAAGCAATGGGTGGTCAACGGCAACGCTCCCAACGACCTGCCCTGCGACGACGGCTCCGGTCTTCTGTGCGACGACGGCGGCTACAGCACCACCGTTGGCGGGCGGACCGTTCCGGCCTTTCTCGGCGCCAGCCCGTATGCCTATTCCGAGCTCGACGACCAGACCACCGAGACCAACAGCTATGGCGCCTCGGTCCAGATCGTCGACACCCACCGTCTGTTCGGCCTCGCCAACCACGCCGTCGCCGGGTTCAGCTACGACGGCGCCGCCACCACCTTCGCCGCCGCCTCCTACATCGGCGGCCTGACGCCGCTCAGCCGCGCCTTCATCGGGCCCGGCGTCGTCATCGACGAACCGGGGCAGAACCAGCCAGTCTCGGTAAGCGTGGCCGACGCCGCCTACGGCGTGTTCGCCTCCGACACCCTGGATCTGACGCCGACCCTGTCGCTCACCCTGTCGGGACGGTTCAACGACGCCGAGGTCGACCTGCACGACCGGCTCGGCGGCGACCTCAGCGGCGACCACCGCTACCGCCGCTTCAACCCCGCCCTCGGCGGGGCCTGGCGCGCCGCGTCCTGGCTGACCGTATACGCCGGCTACGCCGAGGCCAACCGGGCGCCGACCCCGGCGGAGCTGTCCTGCGCCAGTCCGGCCGAGAGCTGCAGCCTGGCCAACTTCTTCGTCGGCGATCCCGACCTCAAGCAGGTGGTGGCGCATACCGTCGAGGGCGGCCTGCGCGGCCGGCTCGCCCCCGTCGCCGGCGCGCGGCTGAGCTATGACCTGTCGCTGTATCGCACCGACCTCGACGATGACATCGCCTTCGTCAACGCCGCCGCCCTCGGTCGGGCCTTTTTCACCAACGTCGGCAAGACCCGCCGCCAGGGCGTCGACGCCAACGTCACGCTGAAGACCGACCGCTGGTCGGCCTACCTCGCCTACGCCCACACGGACGCGACCTATCGGGCCGGCTTCACCGAGGCGGGCGGGAGCAATCCGGCCGCCGACGCCGACGGGACACTCGACGTCCGCGCCGGCGCCCGGCTGCCGGGCGTCCCCGCCGATCAGTTCAAGTTGGGCGTGGACCTTCAGCTCACCGGCAAGCTGACCGTGGGCGCGACGGGCGTCGGCCAGAGCGGGCAGTTCCTGTTCGGCGACGAGGCCAACCTGACGCCGAAACTGCCGGGCTTCTTCACCGTGACCCTGCACGGCGCCTATCAGCTGACGCCGCGCCTGCAGCTGTTCGTCCGGGTAGAGAACGCCACGGACCGCGCCTACGCCACCTACGGGACCTTCTCGCCGACCGGCGCGGTCTATCTCGCCCAGGCGCCGAACGCCTCCAACCCGCGCAGCTACAGTCCCGCCGCGCCGGTCGCCGCCTACGGCGGCGCGCGGCTCCGGTTCTGAGACGTGTACGCGCCGGCGTCTGCGGCTGTTCGGCCGTCTCGGATCTCCCGGCCGGCCTGATCCTCAGAACTCTTCCCAGCTGTCGGCGGTCGCGGGGGCGGGCGCGGCGGCGCCGAAGCTGGCGGCGATCTTGCGGCCCATGGCGTGCACCGGCGAGGCGGCGGGCGCCGCATAGCGGATGGCGGGCTT
>CAILTK010000067.1 GCA_903837135.1 uncultured Caulobacterales bacterium | reverse complement strand
GACCCCGGCGACCGATTTCCAGGCCATGGTCTGGCCGCAGCTGGTGCGTGGCGCGGCGATCATGTTCTGCCTTTTGCCGCCGACCCGGCTCGCCCTCGGCCGGCTGGAGCCCTCCGCCGTGCCCGACGCCAGCGGCCTGTTCAACCTGATGCGCAATCTCGGCGGCGCCATCGGCCTCGCCCTGATCGACACGGTGATCTACGGCCGCACGCCGACCCATGTGGCCGCCCTCGTCGCCCGGCTGCAGGCCGGCGACGTGGGCGCCGCCAAAGCCCTCGGTATTCCGCTGGCTTTGTTCAAGCGGAACGTGGGCCGGCCGCCCGATCCGCAGACCCTGGCGCTGGTTCGGCCCCTGGTGCAGCGGCTCGCCCTCACCCAGGCGATCAACGAAGCCTGGGCCTTGCTGGCGGTCCTCGCCGCGGCGGCGCTGGTCGCCGTGCTGTTCGCCGCCCGCGACCGGCCGGCGGCGAACGACCTGGCCGGCCCGGCCGAAGGCCTCGCGGCGGTCTGAGCCCAGCCGACCTTGCGGGTGCTCTAGAGTCTGAAGTTTAGAGCGCCGCGCGAAGGCCAGTTCCCACATTTCGCGCGGCGCACTAGGGGATTTCACCTAGCCGCACCTTAACGCGATGGCAGACGCCCAGCGGTAGATTGAGGTTTCTCAGGCGTTAACCGTGAAACCCGACCGCTGATGGCCACGACGACTTCGACCTCGGGTCATGACGCCGCCCGGCGCAGCCTGGCGGCGGTTCTCTGCACCTTGGTCCTGGGGGGCGCCGGCGGGCTCGCGACCATCGGCTGGGCGTCGCCGCGCGCGCAGACCCTGATCGCCGTCTACCCGCCCTGGTGGCCCCCGGCGCGGATCTGGTCGGCGGCGCTATCGGTCGGCGAGATCTCCGACGTCGGCGGCGCGAGCTTCGTGCTGGTCATCC
This sequence comes from uncultured Caulobacterales bacterium, assembly GCA_903837135.1. Taxonomy (GTDB): domain Bacteria; phylum Pseudomonadota; class Alphaproteobacteria; order Caulobacterales; family Caulobacteraceae; genus CAIOYC01. The sequence goes on along the minus strand of CAILTK010000067.1, from coordinate 74,950 downwards.
ACTCGGCGGGCCCGAACGCGCCCGGCCGCGCCGCCCGCTCGGGCGCTGTCTTCACCCTCGATCCCGGGGCTCTCGGCCCATGCGGCTCCACGACAAAGGATACCCTATGAACGCCCAGGCCGATCTCGACCGCCTGCGCGGCCTCGCCAATCGGTTCATCGCCGCGCTGCTGTGGGCCCATGTCGCCGTCGTCGCCTGCGCCGCCCTGGTGCTGGCGAAAGCCTGGCTGGGGCCGACCTTGGCGGCCCTGGTCTGCGCGGGCCTGGCCACCGGGTTCGCCCGCATGAACCCCGGCAGCGCAAGCAGCCGCATGGTTTCCGGGATCGCCCTGATGGTCTCCGTGTCGGTGCTGGTCGGCGTGTTCGGCGGTCAGAAGTACCAGGTCGATCTGCACATGTATTATTTCGCCGCCCTGGCGATGCTCGCGGCGAGCTGCGACTGGAAAGTCATCACCGCGGCGGCGGCGACCGTGGCGGTGCACCATCTGCTGCTGAATTTCCTCTTGCCGGACCTGATCTATGGCGGCGGCGCGGACGTGTTCCGGTTCGGGCTGCACGCGATCGTTCTCGTGATGGAAGCTGCGAGCCTTGTCTGGATCGCCATCACGCTGGAGCGGATGTTTTCTTCCCTCGAGGCGCAGGCCGGCGAGGTCGAGAAGGCCAGACAGCAGGAAGCCGCCAGCCAGGCGGACAAGGCGTCGCTGTTCGAGACCGCCGAACGGGAGCGCCAACGCGCGCATGCCGAGCGGGCGGCTCTGGCGGAGGAGCAGGCCGTGGTGGTGAGTTCGGTCGCCGTCGGCCTGGCGCGCCTGTCGGACGGCGATCTGGTCTACCGCCTGGAGAGTCCCTTCGCGCCGTCCTACGAGGCCCTTCGCAGAGACTTCAACACGGCGATGGAGAAGCTCCAGCAGACGATGAGCACCATCGCCGTGAACACCCACGGCATCCGCAACGGCGTCGCGCAGATCAGCCGGGCGTCCGACGACCTGGCGCGCCGCACCGAGCATCAGGCGGCCAGCCTGGAGCAGACCGCGGCCGCGCTCGACCAGATCACCTCGACCGTCAGGAAGACCGCCGACGGCGCCCGGGAAGCCAGCACGGTCGTCGCCGTGGCCAACGAGGACGCCGACCGCTCCGGCGAGGTCCTCAGCCGGGCGATCAGCGCCATGAGCGCCATCGAGACCTCGTCCCATCAGATCGGCCAGATCATCGTCGTCATCGACGAGATCGCCTTCCAGACCAACCTGCTCGCCCTGAACGCGGGCGTGGAGGCGGCGCGGGCCGGCGAGGCGGGCCGAGGATTCGCGGTGGTCGCCCAGGAGGTTCGATCCCTGGCGCAGCGTTCCGCCGACGCCGCCAAGGAGATCAAGACGCTGATCTCCGCCTCGGCCCAGCAGGTGCTCGCGGGCGTGGATCTCGTGGGAGAGACCGGCACGGCGCTCGGACGCATCTTCGGCCAGGTCAGCCAGATCAGCGGTGTGGTCAAGGACATCGCCGCCTCGGCCCAGCAACAGTCCAGCGGCCTGATGGAGATCAACACGGCGATCAATCAGATGGACCAGGTCACCCAGCAGAACGCGGCCATGGTGGAGCAGTCCACCGCGGCGAGCCACGCCCTGTCGCAGGAGGCCGAGCAACTGGCCGCGCTGGTCGCACAGTTCCAGATCGGCGCCGCCAATGCGTCGGCCAAACCGGCCCGCGGCGTCGCGCTGGCCAGGGCGTCCTGAGCGGGGCGCGGTAGTCGCCGGTCGTTTCAGCTCCCGCAAGGGCAGAGGGAATCCGACGCGTTACGCGCAGAGCTCTCCTAACCGAACAGTCGCTTGGCCTTGGCCAGCCGCTCGATCCCCGCGTCCAGCGTTTCGTCCTTCTTGGCGAAGCACAGGCGGACGATGCGGGTGACGGGATTCTCCTCGTAGAAGGCCGAGACCGGGATGGCGGCGACGCCGGCCTCCTCGACCGCGCGCAGGCAGAAGCTGCGGTCGTCGAGGTCGATGCCCGAGCCTGGCAGGTCGATGTTGAGGAAGTAGGTGCCCTCGCTCGGCAGCAGGGCGAACCCCTCGGCCGTCAGCCCGGCCGCGAGCCGGTCGCGCGAGCGGGCGTAGCCCGTGCGCATGTCGGCGAAATAGCCGTCGTCCTTGCCGAGGCCATAGGCCACCGCCGCCTGGGTGCCCGGCGCGACGGTGAAGGTGAGGAACTGGTGCGCCTTGGCGATGGCCGCGGTGAGCGCCGGCGCGGCACACGCCCAGCCGACCTTCCAGCCGGTGAGGGAGAAGATCTTGCCCGCCGAGCCGATCTTCACCGTACGCTCCCGCATGCCCGGCAGGGCGATCAGCGGCGTGTGCGTGCGACCGTCGAAGGTGATGTGCTCCCACACCTCGTCGGCGATCACCAGCACGTCGTGGCGGATGCAGCGCTCGGCCAGCCGGGTCAGCTGGTCGCGGCTATAGACCACCGCGCCCGGATTGAGCGGGCTGTTCAGGATCACCACCCGCGTCTGGGGGCCGATCGTCGCCAGGGCCTCGTCGGTCAGGTCCCAGTGCGGCGGCTGCAGGGTGATGAAGCGCGGGACCCCGCCGGCCAGCCGCACCATCGGCAGGTAGGAGTCGTAGAGCGGCTGCAGCATCACCACCTCGTCCCCGGGCGCGACCAGGGCCAGGATGGCGGCGCTAATCGCCTCGGTGGCTCCGGCCGTGACCAGCACCTCGCGGTCCGGGTCAAGCTCCACGCCGTGGAAGCGGCGATAGTGCGCCGAAATGGCCTGACGCAGCACGGGCAGGCCCTGCATGGGCGGATACTGGTTGGAGCCGTCGAGGATGGCGCGGCTCGCCGCCTCGCGCACGTCGCGCGGCCCCTCGCTGTCGGGGAATCCCTGACCCAGGTTCACCGCCGCATGGCGCTGGGCCAGGGCGGACATCTCGGTGAAGACCGTCGTCTTCAGCGCCGCGAAGACCGGGTTCACGCGCGGCCGGCCACCAGGTTGAGCCGCGGGGTCAGCGGCGTGACGACCGCCCTGGCCGGGTTGGGCGCGCCGAACAGGCCGGCGTAGAGCCGCGTCAGGCCTTCGAACGTGCGGGCCCAGCCGAATCGCTCCACCGCCCGCCGGCGCGCGACCCCGCCGAGCGCGACGAGATCGCGGTCGAACAGGCCCTCGACGGCTTCGGCCATGGCCGCGGCCGTGGCGCGCTCGGCCAGTTGGCCGACCTGGTCGTCGACGATCTCCGACAGGCCGCCGGTCTTGACACATACGATCGGCAGGCCCGAGGCCATGGCTTCGAGGGCGATCAGGCCGAACGGCTCCTTGTCGTTGGCGTGCACGAAGGCGTCGGCCGACGCCAGCAGCCGGGCCACCGCATGGGTATCGCGCTGGAAATCGATGAAGGTGGTGTTGGCCTGCGGGTGGGCGAAGGCCCCCGCGCCGACCAGCACCAGATGATAGGGCGCGCCGAGCCGGGCGATGGTCTCCAGCAGCACGTCGACATTCTTCTCGCGCGCGGCGCGGCCGGCGAAGATCAATATCCGGGTTTTCGGGGACAGGCCGAGATCGCGGCGCAGGCCGTCACGGTCGGCGTGGCGCGGATGGAACAGGGTGGTGTCGACGCCGAGCGGCTGCACCTTCACGTCCGGCACGCCGGCGAAGGCCAGGCGGTCGGCGATATGCCGGCTCGGCGCGATCACCTGGTCGAAGCGGCGGAAGAACTGGGCCCAGCGCCGGCGCACCGGCGGCTCGGCCCACTCGCCGAGGTGAAGGGCCGCCAGGGCGGCGGGATCGGTGTGGCAGAAGCCGACCACCGGAACGCCCAGCCGCTCCCCGGCGTCGAGCGCGGCGTGGCCGGGCCCATAGGGGTCGCCCGCCTCGATCACGTCAGGCTGCAGGGCGACGAGCTGGTCGGCCCATTTGCGGATCGAGGCCGGATAGCGATAGCCGTCGCCGAACGGCAGACGGGCGGCGGCGATGGTGGCCACGCCGTGCACCGAGGCGCGGGTCTCTTCGCCCGGCACCAGGAGGGTGTGCCGCAGGCCCGGCCGCGCCTCGGCCAGCCAGGCCTGCTTGGCCAGAAGGTACCGCTTCACTCCGCCGCTCTTGGGCGCGAACAGCATGGTGGTGTCGACCAGATGCGGCTCCGCGCCGGCATCCGCCGAGTCGCCGAACCAGGCGCCGGAACTGGTATGGCGCGCGAAGGATCGGGCCTCATTGCGGAATTCCAGGTCAAACACCAATGGCGCCCCCTTTCCACTCAAGCTCAGGGTCTTTACGTCCGGCGTGACGAAGCGTTCCGCCTCGCCGGATCCTACAGTCGAGAACCCGATGACGCCGGTCAAGCTTGTCGAGAAAGTGGCGGCGGGGGTGTCATGCCGGTGATCATCGTCGGCGGCGGGATCGGGGGCCTGTCGCTGGCCCTGGCGCTGGCGCGGCGAGGGCTCAGGTCGGTGGTGCTGGAGCAGGCCCCGGCCCTCGGCGAAGCGGGCGCCGGACTGCAGCTCGGCCCAAACGCGGTAAGGATTCTCGAGGGCTGGGGCCTGGGGGAAGCCCTGCGCGAACAGTCCATCGCGCCGTTGCGGGCCGAGGTGCGCGACGCGGCGACAGGGCGTCTTCTGATCGTCAACCGGCTCGGCCCGGAGGCGGAATCACGGTGGGGCGCCGGCTATCGCGTGCTCCGCCGGACGGCGCTGCAATCGATGCTGTGGTCCGCGGCGGCGGCCAGCGGGCGGGTCGAGGTGCGGCTCGGCGGCGCGGTCGCCTCGGCCCGCAGCGAATCAGGTCGGGCGATCGCGGCGCTGGTCGATGGCGGCTCGGTGGAGGGCGAGGCGCTGTTCGGGTGCGACGGGCTGCGTTCGATCGTTCGCGACACGATCCATTCCCCCACGCCGCCGCGCTACACCGGGCAGACGGCATGGCGCGGCCTGGCCAGGATGGCGGCGGAAGCCGAGCCGCTGGTGCAGGTCTGGACGGGACCGCGTCGGCATTTCGTGCGCTATCCGGTCGGCGGCGGCCTCGTCAACATGGTCGCCGTGGTCGAGGCCGACGAGGCGGGGATCGAATCCTGGACGGCGGAAGGGCAGGGGGCCGAGCTCGCGACCGCCTTCGCCGACGGGCCCGAGCCGGTGCGCGCGACCATCGCCGCGACCGCGAGCCCCTGGCGCAGCGCGCTTTACGACCGGCCGCCGCTGCCGCGCTGGAGCCGGGGGCGGATCAGCCTGCTCGGCGACGCCGCCCATCCCATGCTGCCCTTCCTCGCCCAGGGCGCGGCGATGGCGATCGAGGATGCGGAGGTCGCCGCCCGCCTTTTGAGCCAGGGCGGCGATCCGGCCGCAGCCCTTCTGACCTATGACGCCGCCCGCCGCCCGCGCACGGCCAAGGTCCAGGCCTGGTCGCGCCGCAACGCCCGCCTGTTCCACCTGCCGGCGCCGCTGTCCGCCGGCCTGTTCGGCGCCGCCTCCACCCTCGACCGCCTGCGCGGCGCCGCGCCCGAAGCCCGGTTCGACTGGCTGTACGGCTGGCGGGCGTAGGGGACGGCCTCGCATAGGCGCCAACTTTGTGCCTGGACCGCGAGAATCGGTCCGTGATCCAAGGGGAGGACGGACCAGGAAACCCATCCTCATTCCGACGTCGCCTGACGGGAAGTGCTGGGCCTGGCAGGAAGTGCTCGCGCGTCAGCGCACGCGCACGCCGGAGAGGAGCAGGTCCACCAAATGAGCGATGCGCGACGCCGGTGCGCTGTCCTTTTCGACCGCGATGGATATCGCGCTCACCACACAGATAATGTCGTCGAAGCTGACGTCTCCACGAATGATACCGGCGTCCTGAGTGCGCCGAAGCAGTCGCTGCCCTTCCGCGGTAATCGCGTTACAGCCAGGCGTCCCGCATTGGATGACAGTCCCTAGCGAAGCAGCAAGGCTTTGATAGACGCTCGTGTTTATCGCGAGCTCCTCGAGAAACCGGCGCATCGCGTCTCCGAGGTCATGCTCCGCATCTCGCGCGCGGCTCGACTCCGCGACCGACAAAAACCGCTCGTTGCTGGCGGCCGCCAGAAGCGCCTCTCGGGTCGGGAAGCGGCGATAGAGTGTGCCGATCCCGACCTTCGCCCGCTTGGCCACCTCGTCCAGCGAGACGCCGGCGCCTCGCTCCAGGAATAATTCCTCCGCCGCGACGAGAATGCGTTGGCGGTTCCGTTCCGCGTCGACGCGTAGGCCGGCCTCGATCACGCGTTTTCGTCCTCACCTTGCCAAGTGGAGGATGTCTCCATATAGCAATTGGAGCAATCCTCCACTTGTCGAAAGGTTGATCGGATGACTAAGCGGTTCGAAGACAAGGTAGTGGTGATTACCGGCGGTAGCGACGGCATCGGGTTGGCGTCCGCGCAGCTCTTCGCGGAGGAGGGAGCGCTGGTGTACGTCACCGCGCGGCGACAGGCGTTGCTCGATCAGGCCGTCAGCCGGATCGGTCACGGTGCGGTCGGCGTACAAGGCGACGTCACGAACCTGGCCGACCTTACGAGGCTCTACGAGCGCATCGCGCGGGACCACGGCAAGGTCGACGTCGTGTTCGCCAATGCCGGCATGCACGAGACCGTTCCGCTCGAGGCGATCGACGAAGCCCATTTCGATTCATTGTTCGGCCTCAACGTGAAAGGGCTGGTCTTCACCGTGCAGAAGGCCCTGCCGCTGATGGCGGAGGGGAGCGTGATCGTGCTCAATGGCTCGATTGCGGGCTCCAAGGCGTATCCGGCCCAGTCGCTCTACAACGCCAGCAAGGCAGCGGTTCGCTCCTTTGCACGGAGCTGGACTAACGATCTGAAAGAACGGGGCATCCGTGTGAACGTCGTCTCGCCAGGCGGGACCGAAACCCGTCTATTGCGGAGCTTCTTCGACAAAACTCCGGGCGCTGAAGACGAGGTGATCAAGGGGGTTCCGCTCGGGCGCTTGGGGCGGCTCGAAGAGGTCGCGCGCGCCGTGCTTTTCCTGGCGTCGAACGAAAGCAGCTTCGTCGCGGGCCATGAACTCTTCGTGGATGGCGGCGTCGCGGCGGTCTGATCCTGAACAGCAAAGGTATCGTCGTGTCACGACGGCGAAAATGGGGCCCCTTACAAGCGCTCTGCGCTTTCCGGGGTGACGACGTTCGGCTGGCGCGGCGTGATGCGCTTGATCAGAAGGGGAAAGGTCAGGCCCTGGGCGACCAGGGAGAACACCACCACCGCGTAGGTGACCGACAGGATCAGGCCCCGCGCCGGCCCCGGCGGCAGGGTCAGGGCCAGGGCCAGGGACAGGGCGCCGTGCAGGCCGCCCCACACTAAAACGCGGGTCGCGCCGCGTTCGCCGCGCTCGAGGGCGAAGAAGGCGCCCCAGGGCGCCACCACGAGCAGCCGGGCGAGCAGCACCAGGCCGATGGCGGCGATCCAGAGCTCCACGTGGCGGCCCAGGAACTGCACCACCAGCAACTGCAGGCCGAGCAGCAGGAACAACAGGGCGTTCAGCACCTCGTCGACCAGGGTCCAGAACCCGCCGACATAGCGGCGGGTGGTGGCGCTCATGGCCGAGGCGGCGGCGGTGTCGCCCACCAGCAGGCCCGCGGCGACGGCGGCGATCGGCCCCGAGACGTGCAGCGCCTGCGCCAGGGCGTAAACGCCCGCGGCGAGGGCCAGGGTCAGGGTCACCTCGACGGCGTAGTCGTCCACCGCCCGCATCAGCCGGATGGTCAGCCAGCCGCCGGCCAGGCCCAGCGCCAGACCGCCCGCCGCCTGAATCACCACCAGCGCCGCGGTCGTCCACAGGTTGGGCGCCGGACCGCCGGTGAGCAGGCTCGCGAGGGCGGTGAACACGACGATGCCGACGCCGTCGTTGAACAGGGCCTCGCCCTGCAGCACGGTGCGCAGGGTCGCCGACAGGCCGTCATCCTTCACCGTGGCCAGGACGGCGATGGGATCGGTGGGGCTGATCAGGGCCCCGAAGGCCAGGGCCCAGGGCAGGGGCAGGTCGATCCGCAGCACCCGGGCCGAGAGCCACAGCCCGCCGCCCACCAGGGCGGTGGAGACCAGCACGCCGAGGGTGGCCAGGCTCCAGACCGAGGCGCGGCGGCGGCGCATTTCGGCCAGGTCCACCTGGGTCGCGCCGGCGAACAGCAGGAAGGCCAGCATCGATCCCATCACCGTGCCGGGAAAATCCACCTGCCGCGCCAAGCCGGTGAGGTCGAAGCCGAATAGGCTCGACAGGGGCTGCATGGCCGGGATGGCGGCGCCCGCCAGCAGCATGGCCACCCCGCTCGGCAGACGCAGGAAGCGGGCGTTGATCCAGCCCACGCCGGCGACCAGCGTCAGGAACAGCGCGGCCAGTTGAAACGGCGTCATGGTTCAGGAATTGCGGTGCGGGAGGCGCGGCGGCAAGCCAAATCGGACTCCCAACAGGCGGTTTGGTCGTGCAAGCATGGGCCATGAGCCGATACATCGCCGCCATCGACCAGGGCACCACCTCCACGCGCTGCATCCTGTTCGACCATGACGGGACTATCCGGGCGAGCGCGCAGAAGGAGCACCGGCAGATCTACCCGCGGCCCGGCTGGGTCGAGCATGACGCGGCCGAGATCTGGACCAACGTCCAGGCGGTGATCGCCGGGGCGCTGAAGGCGGGGGAGGCGAAGCCGGCCGACCTCGCCGCCGTGGGCGTCACCAACCAGCGCGAGACCACGGTGATCTGGCGCGAGGCGGACGGCAAGCCGATCCACAACGCCATCGTCTGGCAGGACGCGCGCACCGCGGCGATGGTCGGCAAGCTGGCGGAGGCGGGCGGCCAGGATCGCCTGCGCGCCAAGACCGGCCTGCCGCTGGCCACCTATTTCTCCGGCCCCAAGATCGCCTGGATGCTCGACCAGGTGGAGGGCGCCCGGGCCGCCGCCGCGCGCGGCGACCTTCTGTTCGGCACCATCGAGACCTGGATCATCTGGAACCTGACCGGCCGGCACGTCACCGACGTCACCAACGCCAGCCGTACCCTGTTGATGAACCTGAAGACCCTGGCCTGGGACGACGACCTCCTGGACGTGATCGGCGTGCCGCGCGCCATGTTGCCGGAGATCCGGCCCTCCTCGGAGGTGTACGGCGCGGCGAAGGGCGTGCTCGAGGGGGTGAAGGTGGCCGGCGCGCTCGGCGACCAGCAGGCCGCCCTGTTCGGCCAGACCTGCTTCGAGCCCGGCGAGGCCAAGTGCACCTACGGCACGGGCGGCTTCATGCTGCTGAACACCGGCGCCGACGCGGTTCAGTCCAAGTCGGGCCTCTTGACCACCGTCGGCTATCAGTGCGGCGGCCAAGCGCCGGTCTATGCGCTGGAAGGCTCCATCGCCGTGGCGGGGTCGCTGGTGCAGTGGTTCCGCGACAACCTCGGACTGATCGGGACCGCGGCGGAGATCGAGGCCCTGGCCGCGTCGGTGGAGGATACCGGCGGCTGCTATTTCGTGCCCGCCTTCTCCGGCCTGTTCGCGCCGTACTGGCGGTCGGATGCGCGCGGGGCGATCGTCGGTCTCACCGCCTATGTGACCCGGGCGCACCTGGCGCGCGCGGTGCTGGAGGCCACGGCCTGGCAGGTGCGCGAGGTGGTCGAGGCGATGGACGCCGACAGCGGCGTCAAGCTCACCGCGCTCAAGGTCGACGGCGGCATGACCGCCAACAACCTTCTGATGCAGATCCAGGCCGACGTGCTGGGCTCGCCGGTGGTGCGGCCCAAGGTGATCGAGACCACCGCCCTCGGGGCCGCCTACGCCGCCGGCCTGGCGGTCGGCTACTGGCCCGACCAGGCCACCCTCAAGGCCAACTGGCGCGAGGACGCCGACTGGAAGCCCCAGCTCCCTGCCGACGAGCGCGAGCGCCGCTACGGCCGCTGGAAGAAGGCCGTGCAGCGCACGCTGGACTGGGCGGAGGAGGCTTAGGGGGAGGGCCCGAAACCCCCGTCCTTCGAGGCTCGCCTTCGGCTCGCGCCTCAGGATGAGGATTTCTAAATTAAGCTTATAAATTCAATAAAGTAGCCTCATCCTGAGGTGCGAAGCGTAGCGGAGCCTCGAAGGACGAGGCGGCCCCGCTAGGCTGCGGCCGCCGCCACGCTCTGGAACAGGAGCGCGCCGTCCGCCGAGCCGAGGTCGGGCTCATAGGCGCGGTCGGGGTGGGGCATGATGCCAAGGACGTTGCCGGGGCCATTGACGATGGCGGCGATGCCGCGGGCCGAGCCGTTGGGATTGTCGCGATAGCGGAACACCACCCGGCCCTCGCCCTCGAGCCGGTCGAGCGTCTCCTCGTCGGCGAAGAAATTGCCCTCTCCATTGCCGACGGTCATCACCGCCTCGCGCTGCTCGCCGTAGCCGGAGGTGAAGCGGGTCTGGCCGTTGACGAGGTCGAGCGCCACCGCCTTGCAGACGTATTTCAGGCCGGCGTTGCGCAGAAGGGCGCCCGGGAGCATGCCGGCCTCGCACAGGATCTGGAAGCCGTTGCAGATTCCCAACACCGCGACGCCGCGGTCGGCCGCCTGCTTCACCGCGCCCATCACCGGCGACAGCGCCGCCATGGCCCCGCAGCGCAGATAGTCGCCATACGAGAACCCGCCCGGCAGGACGATCAGGTCGAGCCCCGGCGGCAGTTCGCTCTCGGCGTGCCAGACCATCTCGGCCTTGGAGCCGGTGGAGCGCTCGATGGCGGCGGCGCAGTCGCGGTCGCAGTTGGAGCCCGGAAAGACGACGACGGCGGACTTCATGCGCAGATCCTCGTTTGGAGCCTCGAGATCATTGCACCTCCACGCGATAGCTCTCGATCACCTGGTTGGCGAGCAGCCGGTCGGCCATCCGCCGCGCCTCGGCCTCCGCCGCGGCCTTGTCGGCGGCGGCGCTGTCGAAGCTGATGACCCGCCCGACGCGGACGTCGGCCACGTCCTTGAAGCCGAGACCGCCGAGCGCCGCTTCGATCGCCTTGCCCTGCACGTCGAGCACGCCCGGCTTGAGGAAGACTTCGACCTTGACCTTCATGCGCTCACCCTCAGCCCTTGCCGCCCTGGATCACCGTCGGCATCTCGTTCATGATGCCGAGCCGGCGGGCCACTTCGGTATAGCTCTCGATCACATTGCCGAGGTCGCGACGGAAGCGGTCCTTGTCGAGCTTCTCGTTGGTGGTGGAGTCCCACAGCCGGCAGCTGTCCGGGCTGATCTCGTCGGCCAGGATGACCCGGCTGAAATCGCCCTCCCACACCCGGCCGAACTCGATCTTGAAGTCCACCAGGGTGATGCCGATCGCGCCGAACATGCCCGACAGGAAGTCGTTGACGCGCAGGGTGGTGGCCAGGATGTCGTCGATCTCCTGGGTGGCGGCCCAGTTGAAGGCGGTGATGTGCTCTTCGGTGACCAGGGGGTCGTTGAGGTAGTCGCGCTTGTAGTAGAACTCGATGATCGAGCGCGGCAGCACCTGGCCCTCGGGGATGCCGAGCCGGGTGGACAGCGAGCCGGCCGCCACATTGCGGCAGACCACCTCCAGCGGGATGATCTCCACCTCCTTGATCAGCTGCTCGCGCAGGTTCAGGCGCTTGATGAAATGGTTGTGCACGCCGATGGCGTTCAGCCGCGTCATCACATATTCGGAGATCCGATTGTTGATGACGCCCTTGCCTTCGAGCACGGCCTTCTTCTGGGCGTTGAACGCGGTGGCGTCGTCCTTGAAGTACTGGATCAACGTGCCAGGCTCGGGTCCTTCGTAAAGGATCTTGGCCTTGCCCTCATAGATCTTCTTGCGACGGGTCATGGTGTCCTCGTGGGCGGGCCGGGAGGGCGTGCGGGTGGAACCCGCGAATCCGGCGATCGCACCCGCTCGATATAAGGCTAAGAGGGCTGTAAAGAAATATCGCAGACAGGAGCGCCGCGATTGGCCGACGACGCCATGCCCGAAATGATGACCGAGGCGATGGACCAGGCCGGGATCGACGCCGACGTCGAGGCGGCCGACCGGCTCGGCTCGGCCATGCCCGGCTCTCCGGGCAGTCCGGCCGGTCCGCCGCGCATGGCCAGTATGCCGCGCTGGTTCACCGGCCAGAATTCTGTGCAGATCCGCAACCGGCATCGCAGCGCGCGCGACCTTTACCACTGGCTGCTCACCACTTCCTGGCCGCTGTTCGCCGCCATCGGCCTCGGCGTCTATCTCGGCCTCAACACCCTGTTCGCCTGTCTCTACCTGGTCGACCCGCACGGGATCGAACATGCCCGGCCGGGGTCCTTCGCCGACGCCTTCTTCTTCAGCGTGGAGACCATCGGCACGATCGGCTACGGCGCCCTGTCGCCGCGGGACCTCTACGCCAACTGCGTGATGACGGCGGAGAACTTCCTCGGCCTGAGCTTCGTGGCCGTCGCCACCGGGGTCATCTTCGCGCGGGTCTCGCGGCCGACCGCGCGGGTGGTGTTCTCCAAGAACGTCCTGATCGTCCGCTACGAAGGGCAGAGGACCCTGATGCTGCGCGCCGCCAACGAGCGGGCCAACCAGATCCTCGAGGCCGAGGTCACCCTCACCGTCACCAAGCAGAAGCGGACCGCCGAAGGGCAGGTGATGCGCCGCTTCGAGGACCTCAAGGTGACCCGCTCGCGCACGCCCCTGTTCGCCCTGACCTGGGCGATCATGCATGTGATCGACGAGACGAGCCCGCTCTACGGCGAGACCCTCGAGAGCATGGACGAGGAGGGGCTGCAGCTCATCGTCATCCTGTCGGGCATCGACGAAACCTTCGCCCAGCGCATTCACGCCCGCTACGCCTATCTCCCCGAGGATATCCTGTGGGATAAGCGCTTCGCCGACGTCATCATCTATGATGAGGACGGACGGCGGATCATCGACTATGGTCGTTTCCACGACGTGGAGGACTTCAGATGGGGCGATCCGCAAGCTTGATTTGCCGCCCGAAGCGTGGCCTTTGCGCGCTTCATCGGCTGCCAGGAGATTCCCCGCATGACCACCTTCGATGAGCGCGAGCGGGCGTTCGAGGCGAATTTCGCCCTCGAGCAGGCGCTCGAGTTCAAGGCGATCGCGCGGCGCGACCGCAAGGTGGGCGAGTGGGCCGGCAAGCTGATGGGCCTCGAAGGCCAGGCTCTGTCCGACTACGCCGACTCGATCGTGCGCGAGGACCTGAAGGAGCCGGGCGACGAGGACGTGTTCCGCAAGCTCCACAACGATCTGACCGCCTCGGGCGTGCAGGTCACCGACAGCGCCATCCGCACCGAGATGGACCGCCAGCTCGCCCAGGCCCGCGAAGACATCAAGACCCAGGGCTGAGGCGGCCGGCTGGGGCGGCGCGGCCACGGCCGACGCTAACCGAACCTTCAGTCCTCGGGGATAGACGCAGCTTGGCTTTGGAGAGCAGGCACGTCGTGGCGTCAGTAACCGATCGTGAAGCAGGGCTGCGGCCCCGGGGGCGTCCCGCGAGCGCGCGGTCGGACATTTCATGACCCTGCGCCTCGACCCGCTGAACCCGGTTCATCGTTCAACGATCGGGTTGGCCCGTCGGCTGGTCTCGGCCTCCGGCGGCGGCGCGGCGGCGGGCCTCGAGCCGGGCGCCCCGGTCAATCGCTGGGCTCTGGCGTCGCGCTATCTCGCGCCCGGCATCGTGTTCGCCGCCGCGGCTCCGGCCGCCGGCTGGCTCCTGCCGTCGGTGTGGCTGGTGGTGATGATCGGCCTCGTCCTCGTCGAGCGTCCCTGGGACTTGGCGGCGGGGCGACGCGGCGCGAGCGACCGCATCGTGCAGGCCGGTCAACTGCTCACCAGCTGCGGCTACGCCGCCGCCGCCTTCTACCTGATCAACCTGCCCAACCTCTCGGAAAAGGTGTTCGCCACCACCCTGTTCGGGATGGTGATGTTCAAGATCCTGGTGCGCGATTACGCCGCCTCGAGTCGACTGCTGATCAATCTGTCGCCGATGATGCTCGCGGTGGCGTTCGCGGTAACCCCGGCGGTGGTGCACTTCCTGCAGCTGAACCGCCCGGGGGCGGTCCTCACCGTGCTGGCCGCGCCCCTGCTGGTCGCCCTGCTGTTCAAGACGCTCGAGCGCGATCTTTCGGAGAGCCGCCGCCGGATCCTGGAAGGGCGCAAGGCGGCCGAGGCGGCCGCGGAGGCCAAGGCCGAATTCCTCGCCAACATGAGCCATGAGATCCGCACCCCGCTGACCGGAATCATCGGCTTTACGGGCCTGCTCAGCGAATACCCCGGCCTGCCCGAGCAGGCGCGGACCCACGTCCGCCGCATCCAGACCAGCGGCGCGGGCCTGCTCGCGGTGGTCAACGACATCCTCGATTTCTCCAAGCTGGACGCCGGACGGCTGGAGCTCGACCCGCATCCCTTCGACGTGGCGGCCTTCTTCGAGGACAACCTTGCCCTGTTCGACGAACAGGCGGCGGCCAAGGGCCTGGCGCTCGGCGCGACCATGGCCCCCGGGGTTCCGGCCATGGTCGACGCGGACGCCGCCCGCCTGCGCCAGATCCTGGCCAATCTGATGAGCAACGCGCTCAAGTTCACCCGCGCCGGATCGATCCAGGTGTCGGTGGGCTATGACACCGCGCGCGAGGTTCTGCAGGTCTCCGTCGCCGACACGGGCGAGGGCATTGCGCCGGACACGCTCGAGCGGCTGTTCGCCCGCTTCACCCAGGCCGACGGGTCGGTCAGCCGCCGCTACGGCGGGACGGGCCTCGGCCTGTCGATCTGCAAGAGCCTGGCGGAGCTGATGGGCGGCGAGGTTCGCGTCGTTTCGGCCATCGGCGTCGGCTCGACCTTCTCGTTCGAGGTGCGGGCGCCCGCCTTCGACGGCGATCTTGGGGTCCGCGCCGCACCGCGCGGCGACGCTGAGGCCGAAGCCCTCTCGTCGCAGGCCATCCTGGTGGTCGACGATCTCGACGTGAACCGCGAACTGATCCGGGCCCTGCTGGAGGCGGTCGGCCACCGGGTGACCGAGGCCGACAGCGGCGCGAGCGCCCTGCAGCAGGCCGCGACCGGCGCCTTCGACCTCATCCTGATGGACCTGCAGATGCCGGGCATGGATGGTTTCACCGCCGCCCGCGCCCTTCGCCGCTCCAACACCGTCAACGCCACGACGCCGATCATCGCCCTCAGCGCCAATGTGCTCGCCGAGCACGTGCTGACCAGCGCCCAGGCCGGCATGAACGACCATCTGGCCAAGCCGATCGTCCTGCCGGCCCTGATTGAGACCATCGCGCGCTGGGGCGGGGTGCGCGTGGCCGCGGAGCCGGGCGCCGCCTTCGTCGACGCGGCGTAGAACGCATGGGCGCTCGTCGGGTCGGTCCGCTGCAGACCTACGCGGCGTGTTTGGCGGTGAGTGTTCTCTTCGCGGCCGATCCCGTCTCCGCCGCTCTCGGCGATGCCGCGCTTGCGCAGCAGGCGTACAGGCTTCCGCCGGTATCAAGGTCCAAGGCCGACTGTATCTGGAGCGCCGTGCCGGCCGGCGTCCGAAGCCATTGGCTCGAGGCCCGCACCCTGCGTGAGCTGCCGACGCATCGACTGGACCTCGACCTCCCGACACGGCGAGCGATCCTTGCGACTTGCCATGTCGCCGGGAACGCCGAGGCGTTTCAAGCGGGATGGTTGATCAGCGCCAGGGACGCGCAGACGTGGAGTGCGCATCAACTTGCTCGAAAATACGGTCTGACCGCAAAGGCCGTCGACCGGATCGAAAGCCGAATGCCCGACGCCCTGCGCAAGAAGCTGGGCGCGAGCATACCTCCGACCGAGGTTTCCGCGAGCGAACGAGACTTGCTCGTGCGCCTCGCCCGAAACGCCGGCGTGACGGACGCCGACGCCTTCGCGCTCTTGCTGGTCACGATCAAGGCCGACGGACGGCTTCACGCTCTTGTCGCGGCCCGAGCCGGCGTCAGGCTTTGATGTTCCATCGCGCGTATTCCTCGTCGATATGCGGTGAAATCAGGCGCGCGTCCGCCGCGTCCGCGTCGGCGTCGCGCCCCTTGCCCAGCCGTCGCTCGATCGCCGCGCGCAGGTACAGGGAGGCCGCGGACTCCGGCCGGCGGTCCAGGGCGGCGTCGATGTCCACCAGGGCCTCGTCGAGCCGGTTCAGGCGGAAGTAGACCAGCGCGCGACTGTCGAGGGAGGACGCGTTGTTCTCCGAGAGTTCGTTGGCGCGCGTGCAGTCCTGGAGGGCGCCCTCGAGTTGCAAGGCCAGGGTCGCCCTGATCCAGCAGCGCTCGTTGAGAAAGCCGGCGTTGGTCGGCTTGACGGCGATGGCCTCGTCCATCGCCGCCAGAGCGCCGTCGGCGTCGCCGCTCCGGGCCATCAGCAGCGCCTTGGCCATCAGCCAGTCCGGCTTGTCGTCGTCGGCGTTCGCCACGTGCTCCTCGATCGGCGCGAGGGCCTCGGCCTTTCGTCCGGCGTCGACCTCGAGCAGGCCAAGAAGCGTGAGCGCCGGCCTGGAGGCGGGATCGATCCCGAGGGCGGCCCGGTAGTCGGCGGCCGCCTTCTGCTTTTCCCCGATCCGCTCCAGCAGGGCGGCGCGGTCGAGCAGGGTGGCGACGCCGCCATCCAGCGATACCGCCTTGTCGAGGTCGGCGAGGGCCAGGCTCCACTGGAAGCTGTTCTCGTAGAACAGCGCCCGGTTGCGATAGCGGATCGCATCGTCGGGCTTGACGGCGATGAGGGCGGCGTAGAGGGCGGCCAGCCTGTCGAGCTTGTGGGCGCGCTGGGCGGCGGCGGCCTGCTTGTAGATCGGCGGATAGCCGGCGCTGGTGGACAGGCGCAAGGTCCGCCCCTGCGCGGCCGCGAGCTTGGCCCGCGCCGCCGGCAGCTCGGCCGCCGGCAGTTCCGCGCCGGTGGTGATGTGCTGTTCTTCGATGGTCAGAAGATCGCCGGCCAGGGTCGCCTTTCGCACGTAGGTCCGACCGGCCACGGTGAGATCCAGCGCCGCGTCGCCCTCGAGGCTGACGCCCCGGCCGCCGTCGGGAAGATGCAGGCGGGTGGTGATCAGCGTGCGGCCCGGCGCCCCGGTCGCCACCGGTATGTCCTTCCACGCCGGCCGGGAGCGATTGCTGTTGAGCGCGAAGCTCACGCTCTCGCCGGCCGGCCGCAGGCGATAGGCGTGGTCCTGGCGTTTCCAGGCGGGGCGGGCGATGCCGGTGACGGTGATCGTCGCCGTGCCGTTCGCGGCGTCGAAGGCGAAGGTCTGCGTCACCGGCTCCGCGTTGGCCCCGGCGGCCCCGGCGAGGGTCATCAGCGCCAGCGGCAGCAGATGTTCGTTGTCGAGCTGGGCGGCGAAGTTGCGGAGCGCGTCGGCGTCGCCGCCGCGCAGTCTGACGGTCGCGGAGAAGGGGGCGGAGAGGCCGATCGCCGCGCTCTGGTCGATATCGATGGCGACGGTGCGCGTCGGCCTGGAAGGCGCGCGCTGCGGGAGCTCGAGCAGGGCCGCGCCGCCGGTCCTCACCGGCAGCACCGAGCGGAACGGGGGCGGATCGTTCATATCCTCGAGCCGGGCGCCGCGTCCGGTGCCGTCCAGCCACAGGTCCTCGCCGTCGACCTTCGCGTGGACGAAGACATGGTTGAAGGCCTCCGGCGCCGGCAGGCGGACGGCGACGAGTTCGCCCTGGCCGATGCTGGCCAGGACCGGCTCGGCGTCGATGTCGAGGGCGTGCAGCAGGGCCAGAAGCAGCAGGGTCTTGGCCTTGCAGTCGCCGTAGCCGGCCGACCAGGTCCGCTCGGGCGCCTGCGGCGTGTAGTTGCCGCCGTTCATGCCGTCGGCGAAATAGCGCACCCGGTCCTGCACCAGGGCGAGCGCCGCGGCGGTCCGACGCTTCGGGTCGCTCTCGGCGGCGCGGATCCTCGCCGCTTCCTGCGCCAAGGGCCCGCCGGCGGCGATCAGCCCCTTGGTCTGATAGAGGGGCGCGAACACCGCCGACACCGCCGCCCAGTCGCTGAAACTGCTGGCCTCGATCAGCGGAATCGGCTCGAAGCGCGCGGGCGCATCCGGGGGCATGTCGGGCTGTTTGGGCCCGGGCAGGGCGAAGTTCAGCTCGCGCCAGCCCGAGGTCTCGCTCTCCACCGCCTTGAGGCCGACGGGGTAGGCTTTCCACCGGATCGCGGCGCCGACCGGCCAGATCATCCGCGCGCGGGAAAAGTCCACCTTGAACGGCTCCGTCAGGGCCACGGCGCTGGCTTGCACGCCGCCCCTCAGGGCCGGATCCTTCACCGACACCGAGTAGGCCACGTCCAGGACGTCGCCGACCCGCAGGCCCTCGACCTGCAAGGTGGCGGTCAGGATCCCGTTCATCTCGAGGTTCTCGAGTCCCTGCTCGCGCCGGATGACGTTGAATTTCTGGCCGGCCTTGAGAACGTCGATATGCTGGCCGTCGCGGATGATCTCGACGCGGTGGACGATGAGGTCGCCGTGAAATGGCTGCCAGTTGAGGGTCAGCGTACCCATCCGCGCCAGCGCATCGGCCGAAATCGCCCGCGACCCGAGCTCGCGATAGCTCCACACCACGCCATCGGCGATACGGGTCTGCTGATCCATCACCGCGAACATCGGCAGCGCCGCGCCGCCTGGCTTCACGGGGGGAGCGGGCAGGATCCACGACGGGGCGGGTTCATAGCGGGGCGTCTCCGTCGCCCAGGCGGGCGCGGCCCCTAGCAGGAGCATCAGTCCAAGAACCGTGCGCAACACCAATCCCCCCATCCACACAGGACCCACCGCCGGTGCATTGGACGCGAAGCCGATTTTGAGCACAACCTCCGCTGGGGAGAATCCTCGCGGACGACGCCGCCCGGGGCCGGACGACGGCTACCGCAGGTGCAGGCCCAGCACGGCCCACGCCTCGGCCTTGCGCGCCAGCGGCAGGGTATAGGCCGGACTGGAGGACGGCAGGTCGATCAGGGTCAGGTCGCGCGCGAGTCCGGCCAGGCTCTTGCGCCCGAGCCGCGCGGCGGTCGCGCCGTTGAAGCCGACGGCGCGCAGGTCCGGCAGGGTCTCGATCAGGGCGATCAGGTCGTTGGGCCGGTGATCGCGGATGGCCGCGTCGAGGCTGCCCGGCCGGGTGGCCTCGTCGATCACGTCCCACAGGCCGATGCGGTCGGCCCGCAGGGCGGCGAGGCGATCCGGATACGGCAGGGCCTGCAGCTCCACGCCGATCAGGCCGCCGACCAGCCGCCAGAAGCCGTTCTGCGGGTGGGCGTAATATTGCTGGGCCGCCAGCGACTTCACCCCCGGCAGGCTGCCGAGGATCAGGACGCGGGTCTTGGCATCGACGACGGGCGCGAAGCTCCGCCCCCGGCTCAAGCCTCGGTCCCGGCCTGGACCCCGAACACCCGGTCGAACACCGTGTCCACGTGCTTGGTGTGGAAGTCGAGGTCGAACAGGTTTTCGAGTTCGGCGTCGCTCAGATGCCCGCGCACGTCGTCGTCGGCCTTGAGGAAGTCGATGAACCGGCCCTCGCCGCGCCAGACCTTCATCGCGTTGCGCTGGACCGCCGCGTAGGAGTCCTCGCGGCTCATGCCCTTCTGCGTCAGGGCCAGCAGGACGCGCTGGGAGTGCACCAGGCCGCCGAGCCGGTCGAGGTTCTTCAGCATGTTGTCCGGATAGATCATCAGCCGCTCCATAACGCCGGCCAGCCGGCGCAGGGCGAAGTCGAGGTGGACGGTGGCGTCCGGGCCGATGCCGCGCTCCACCGACGAATGGCTGATGTCCCGCTCGTGCCACAGGGCCACGTCCTCGAGCGCGGGGATCACCGCCGAGCGCACCAGCCGCGCCAGCCCGGTCAGGTTCTCGGTCAGCACCGGATTGCGCTTGTGCGGCATGGCCGAGGATCCCTTCTGACCCGGATCGAACGGCTCTTCGGCCTCCAGCACCTCGGTCCGCTGCAGATGACGGATCTCGGTCGCGAGGCGCTCCACCGAGGCGGCGACCACCGCCAGGGCGGCGAAATAGGCCGCGTGCCGGTCGCGCGGGATCACCTGGGTCGAGACCGGCTCGACCACCAGCCCCATCTTCTCGGCCACATAGGCCTCCACGCGCGGGTCGACGTGGGCGAAGGTGCCGACCGCGCCCGAGATGGCGCAGGTGGCGACCTCGAACCTCGCCATGGCCAGCCGCTCCTTGGCGCGCTGGAACTCGGCGTAATAGCCGGCGAGCTTGAGGCCGAAGGTGGTCGGTTCGGCGTGGATGCCGTGGCTGCGGCCGACCGTGGGGGTGTATTTGTGCTCCATCGCGCGGCGCTTGATCGCCGCAAGCACCAGGTCGACGTCGCCGATCAGGGCGTCGGCCGCGCGGGTCAGCTGCACCGCCAGGCAGGTGTCGAGCACGTCGGACGAGGTCATGCCCTGGTGAAGGAAGCGCGCCTCGGGGCCGACGATCTCCGACACATGGGTCAGGAAGGCGATCACGTCGTGCTTGGTCACCCGCTCGATCTCGTCGATGCGGTCGGCGTCGAAGACGGCGTCCCTGCCCTTGGCCCAGATCTCCGCGGCGGCGGACTTGGGAATGGTCCCAAGCTCGGCCATGGCGTCGGCGGCGTGCGCCTCGATCTCGAACCAGATGCGATAGCGGGTCTCGGGCGACCACAGGGCCGCCATCTCGGGGCGGGCGTAACGGGGGATCATGTTTTGCTCAGCTTGCCGGATTGGCGCGTTGGGTGCAGGCGGAGTGCGGCGGGGGGGCGAGCGTGTCAAGCCGGGACGGCGCGCCGTCCTCTATGGGAGTTTTAGGCGTGTCAGTATCCGCGTTTGTTTCCAGGGCCTTGGCCGCGGCGAGCCTCGTCGCGCTCGCCGGCGCCGCCACGGCCACCACCCTCCAGGAGCTGCCCCGCGGCGCCCGCCCCGGCGAGTGTTTCTCGCGCAGCGCGGCCCCGGCGGTCTATCGCACCGACCACATCGCCGTGCCGCAGCCGCCGCTGGTGGGCTGGCGCGACATTCCCGCAGTCTACAACACCGTCACCCGCCAGGTGCTGGTCGCGCCGGCGCGGGTCGATCACGAGACCGTCCCCGCGGTGATGGGCGTGCGGGTGCACTGGATCGAGCATCCCGGCCCCGATCGCGTGGTCGAGGCGCCGCCGGTCTACCGCTGGATCGAGCGCCGCGTGCTGGTCAGCCCGGCGCGCCTGGTCTGGCGGCCCGGCGTGGCCCGGGGCGGCTATGACACCGGCTACGGCGCGGGGATCAGCGTCCGGCCGACCGGCGAGGTGATGTGCCGGGTGCTGCTGCCGGCCCGCTACGAGATCCGCCGCGTCCGCGTCCTGGTCACGCCCGGCCGGAGCTGCGTGGTCCGCGGACCGTCCACCCGCGAGCGTGTGGAGGAGCGCTATGTGATCCGCCCGCCGCGGACGATCGACCATACGGTCGCCGCCGTCTATCGCACGGTCGTCGACCGGGTGATGGTGCGCGGCCCGCGCAAGGAGCGCATCGTCACGCCCCAGCCGCCGCGCTACATCGACCGCCGCGTTCTGGTGACGCCCGCCCGCACCGGCTGGAGCCGCATCGCCTGCGCCCCGCCGACGGTCCGCCCAGCCAGCTACGGCGCGCGGCCCCAGCCGCAGCAGAGCTATGGCGGCCAGGGCTATCGCCCCGACTACGCGCCCGCGCGCCCGGCCGAACTCGACGGCGCCCCGCAACCCCCGCCGATCTACCACGCCCCGCCCGCGAACAACGGCGCCCCGGAGCGGTAGACAGGCCGCGGCGCCCAAAACCTGAAGTCATGCCCGCGTCTTCGCTGCGCTCCGCCCGGGGATGACTCCGCGGGATGAGCAGCGGTTACTCCGGGTCGCGCCACATGCCCCAGATCAGCGGGGCGCCCTCGGCGGGACGGAATTCGGTGATGATCTTGAAGCCGTGGCGGCCGTAGAGCGGCAGGTTGCGCGGCGTGGCGGTCTCGAGGAAGCCGGCGCGGCCGGCGGCGTCCAGGCGCGCGGTCTTCGACGCCAGGAGGCGCGAGCCCACCCCGGCGCCCTGGGCGTCCGGATGCACGCCGAGGAACCACAGATAGTCGTGCGGCCGGTCCGTCGGATGGCGCTTGTCCATCGCCTCGCGCAGCTGCAAGAGCCGGCCGAAGCGGCCGAGGCCCGAGGCGTTCAGCAGCATGGGCAGGGCGCGGATCTCCCGGTGCAGCGGCTGCGGGCCGAGGCCCTCGGAGGGGATCCAGATCGCCGCCGCGCCGCCCCCGGCCGGGCGTTCGATCACCCCGTCCTGAAAGGCCGCCTCGCGCAGGACGACGCGGAAGAACCGGTGGCGGGCGGCGGTGCGCCGGGCGTCGGCGCGCATGAACCAGTCGAACAGGGGATCGTCGACGAAGGCTTCGGCGAGGTCGTTCGCGGCGCTGTCCAGGGTCTCGAGCGTGGCTCGGACCGGCGTCTCCGCGCCGCGGCGGATGGCCTCGAGGTCCATGCCGCCGGGGCCCTTCACAGCGTCTCGCTGAGTTTGATGGCCGCCTTGCAGCCGGCCCGGATCACCGCCGACAGCAGGGGATAGGCCGGCGCCTCCCGGGCGCCTTGCGCGACCGCCTCGTCGCGATGGGCGAGTTCGTCGTCGCGGAAGCCCGACAGGTCCGCGGCGAGGGCGGGTTCGCGCGTCTCGAGTTCGGCGATCTGACCGGCGTAATGCTGTTCGATCACGCTCTCCACCGCCTCGGTGCAGGCGTGCGCCGCCTTCTCGCCCATCAGGGCCGTGGAGGCGCCGAGGGCGAAGCCGGCCACGCGCCACAGCGGGGTGAAGGCGGTGGGGCGAACCCGGCGGTCGGTGAGCAGGCGGTCGAAGGCGGCCAGGTGCACGGCCTCCTGGCGCTCCATCTCGACGAGCGCGCGCTCCATCCCCTCGCGGCCCTTGCCGGCGGCGAACACCGCGCGCTGGCCGCGATAGATCTGCACGGCGGCGAGTTCGCCCGCATGGTCGACGCGCAGGATCTCCTCCAGCCGCTGGCGATAGGCGCCCTGACCCGGACGGGCGGGGCGGGGCTCAGCCACGGCGGAAGCTCTGGTAGGCGAACAGGAAGCTCAGCGCCGCCAGTCCCAGCGAGATCAGCGCGTTGTAGCCGGCCATGGACACGCCGAACATCCGCCAGGCCGCGACGTCGCAGGCGACCACGTGGTTCTGCACGCCGTTCAGCAGGCCGGCCATGTCGGCCGCCGAAACGCCCTTGAAGTGTCCGCCCGTGCACGCCACCGGGCCGGGCCACCATTTCCATTCGATCCCGGCGTGGTAGGTCGCCACCGCGGTCGAGGCCAGGAAGATCAGGCCGAGCACGACGCAGGCGATGCGCGCCACCCCCGGCCGCCAGAAGGTGACGCCGAAGCTCAGCGCGCCGAACCACAGCGCCAGCCAATGCACGTCGCGCTGGCGATAGCAGAGCTCGCACGGCTCATACCGGCCGAAGGTCTCGAAGGCGTGGGCGCCGGCCAGGAGGGCGGCCGCCGCGAGGGCGCCGAGCAGCAGCCAGGTCCTGGCGTCGAGGGTGAAGCGGTTCATCGCCCCCATCATAGAGCTTTGCCGCCCGCCCTCAATGGGCCAGCCTCAATGGGCCAGCTTGAGCAGCAGCACGGCCAGCACCACCAGGACGGCGACGGCGGAGATGATCAGCGCCAGCCGCTTCTCGATGAAGCCCTGGATCGGCGGCCCGTAGGTGCGCATCAGCCAGGCCACCAGGAAGAACCGCGCGCCGCGGATACCGATGGAGGCGGCCAGGAACAGGGGATAGTTCAGCGGGATCATGCCGGAGGCGATGGCGATCAGCTTGTAGGGAATGGGCAGGGCCAGCAGCAGATAGCCCCACTGGTGCAGGACCTTCTGAAAGCCGGCCACGCCCGCGGCGCTGACACCCGTGTGGGTGAGGATCCACAGGGCGAGGTCCTTCAGGAGGTAGCCGACGCTGAACCCGACCGAGCCGCCGATCACCGAGCAGACCAGGGTGATCCCGGCGTAGAGCCAGGCGCGCTCGCGCCGCGCCAGCACCATCGGCATCAGCATCAGGTCGGGCGGAATGGGAAAGAAGATCCCCTCGCAGAAGGCCAAGAGGCCCAGCCAGCCGGGCGCGTCGGGACGGCCGGCCAGCCGCATCATCCGGTCGTAGAGCGATCGAAGCATGCCCGGGCGTTAGCAGAGCCGGCCGCAAATCGCGAGCCGCGATCATCACGCAGCTTTGCGCGGGGCCCCGGTTGCGAAAGGCCGTCCGTCTCCATCTAATGGTCGCCTGCGTCTTTCGACGTCACCCACCTCAGCCGAGACGACCCGCATGGCCGACCTGTTCGACAATCCGCTTGGCACCGACGGCTTCGAGTTCGTCGAGTTCACCGCCCCCGACCCCGAGGCCCTGGGCGCCCACTTCGAGCGCATGGGGTTCACGGCCGTGTCGCGCCACCGGTCCAAGGCCGTGGTCCGCTACCGCCAGGGCGACATCAACTTCCTCCTGAACATGGAGCCGTCGGGCCAGGCGGCGGTGTTCCGTGAGGGGCACGGCCCATCGGCCAACGCCATGGCCTTCCGGGTCAAGGACGCGGCCAAGGCCCTGCAGCTGGCGATCGAACGCGGCGCCCGGGAGGTGAGGGGCCCGGTCGGGCCGATGGAGCTCAACATCCCCTGCATCGAGGGCATCGGCGGCTCGAACCTCTATCTGGTCGACCGCTACGGCGCGCAGGAGATCTACGACGTGGACTTCGTGGCGATCCCGGGCGCGGCGGAACAGGCCGCCGGGAACACGGTGGGCCTGACCTACCTCGACCACCTGACGCATAATGTGAACCGGGGCAACATGGCCAGGTGGGCCGACTTCTACGAGCGGATCTTCAACTTCCGCCAGATCCGCTATTTCGACATCGAGGGCCAGCAGACCGGCCTGTTCTCCAAGGCCATGACCTCGCCCGACGGCAAGATCCGCATCCCGCTCAACGAGAGCCAGGACGATCATTCGCAGATCGAGGAGTTCCTCAAGGACTACAAGGGCGAGGGAATCCAGCACATCGCGCTCGGGACCGAGGACATCTTCCACACGGTGGAGACCATGCGGGACCGGGGCGTCGCCTTCCAGGACACGATCGACGCCTACTTCGACGGCATCGACGCGCGCCTGCCGGGGCACGGCGAGAACGTCCAGCGCCTGCGCGCCGACCGGATCCTGATCGACGGCGCGCCGACCGAGGGGCAGGGCCTGTTGCTGCAGATCTTCACCGAGAACGCGGTCGGGCCGATCTTCTTCGAGATCATCCAGCGCAAGGGCAACGAGGGCTTCGGCGAGGGCAACTTCAAGGCCCTGTTCGAATCGCTCGAGCTCGACCAGATCCGCCGCGGCGTGCTGCCGGCCAAGGAACAGGCTTGAGTGGGCGTACGCGCGTGGATGTAGCCGACTTCGAACTCGAGGTTATGGCCGAGGAGGAGCTGGAGCGGGCGCTGAGCCTGACCTGGCGCGACCTCCAAAAGGTCACCCCATGGGGCGACACCGCCGAAGCCTTCGCGCCCTCGGGCCGGCCGGTGATGGTGGAGCGCAACTATCTGTGGGCCGAAAAGCCCGGCGGCGACATCCTGGTCGAGGTGGTGGTCTTCCCCGACACCGTTCTCTACGACCAGGGCGCACGGCGCTCGAAGCGGCTGGCCAAGGGCTCTTGATCTCTCTCCCCGCGCGGGAGGAGGATATTTGCCGCGTCCCCCGCCCACTGTTCGTCTGTCACGCGCTTATGGTTGCGCTCGGCGCGAACCGCGTCATTCTGACCCTCGAACATGGTTAACGGGCGCGGACGATGCAGGACTATGGCGATCCCCGTGGTTTCCCGCCGGTAGGCGAGGGGGCCTGGCCGGACAGCGTCATCAAGACGATCGCCTTCCTGCTGCTGATCCTGGCGCTGGTGATCTGCTACGCCGCCTATCGCTCCGGGCGACGCTTCGAGCGCCGGCGGCTGGAGGACGACGCCTCCAGGGCGCCTGAGATCATCTACCACGCCATCCGGCGGCAGATCGACATCGCCCTGATGGCCACGGGCGAGCGCGCGTTCGGCCCGGTCCGCAACCTGATCGAAAGCGTGGACGCCTATCTCGGTCCGGTGCTCCGGCTGAGCGACGGACCCAACGCCCTGGCCACCAGCATCAACAGGCTGAAGAAGGCGCTGGCCACTGACCGGAAGAAGGTTCCGGTCGAGCCGGAGCATCACGGTCACGGCGATGGGCGCGGCGGCGGCCATGGGGGCGGCCAGATCGGCGGATCGACGGTGATCATCACCAGCGGACCGGCGGCCGCGCCCGGCGGGCAGGGCGCCAGCGCCAGCGCTTCGGCCGGGGTGGTCGCCGCCGCGGCGGTCGGCCCCGGCGGCGGGGTGCAGGTGGTCGAGCCGGCGCGGATCTACCAGATCCCCGCGCAAGACGCGCATCCGCCTGCGCCCGCGCCGCACAAGCCCGCCGAGAAGGAGGTCGAGCTCACCGCGCGCGAGCGGGCGCAGGTGCTGCGCGAGGCGCTCGAACACCTGTCGGACTACTGGCAGAAGGAACGGGTGGAGGGCGAACTGCGCGCCGCCCAGAAAGCCCTGACCATCACCCGCCCAATCGGCGACAAGTCCGCGCCGCCCGCGGCCCGGCCGCGACCGTCCGGGCCCCCGCCCGCCGCCAGCCCGGTCGCCAAGGCCGCCCGCGAGGCCAACCGCGGGATCTTCCCGCTGTTCAAGCTTTAGGAAGCGCGCGCGACCCAGGTCTTCCCCCGGCGGGGGAGCCGCTGGCAGGCGACGCGATCTTCCCTTCCCCCGTCCGTCCGCCTGTGCGACCTAGGGGCATGAAACTCGCATCGCTCAAGCATGGCCGCGACGGGCGGCTGGTGGTGGTCTCCGACGACCTGGCCTGGTTCACCGACGCCTTCCTGATCGCGCCGAGCCTGCAGGCGGCGCTCGACGACTGGGAGCGGTGCGAGCCCCTGCTGCGCGGCCTGGCCGAGAGCCTCGAGCACGGCGCCGTCCCGCGCGGCCGCTTCCACGAGCACGCCGCCTCGGCCCCCCTGCCGCGCGCCTATCAGTGGGCCGACGGCTCGGCCTATGTGAACCATGTGGAGCTCGTGCGCCGGGCGCGGGGCGCGGAGATGCCCAAGAGCTTCTGGACCGATCCTCTAATGTACCAGGGCGGCTCGGACGGGTTTCTCGGGCCGCGCGATCCGATCCCCCTGGCCGACGAGGCCTGGGGCTGCGACCTCGAGGCCGAAGTCGCCGTGATCCTCGGCGATACGCCCCAGGGCGTCACGCCCGGCGACGCGCTCGGCTATATCCGGCTGGTGACGCTGGTGAACGACGTGTCGCTGCGCAACCTGATCCCCGACGAGCTCGCCAAGGGCTTCGGCTTCTTCCAGTCCAAGCCGGCGTCGGCCCTGTCGCCGGTGGCGGTGACGCCGGATGCGCTCGGCGAGCGCTGGGACGGGGCCAAGCTGCACGGCGCGATCGAGACCTTCCTCAACGGCGCGCCGCTCGGCGTCGCCGACGCCGGCGTCGACATGACCTTCGACTTCGGCGTGCTGATCGCCCACGCGGCCCGCACCCGCTCGCTCGGCGCCGGCACGGTGATCGGCTCGGGCACGGTGTCCAACCGCGGCGCCGACGGCGGCCCGGGCAGGCCGATCAGCGAGGGCGGCCTCGGCTACGCCTGCATCGCCGAGGTCCGCACGGTCGAGACCCTGCTGCGCGGCCAGCCCGAAACCCCGTTCCTCAAGATCGGCGACGAGGTCCGCATCGAAATGCGCGACGACCGCGGCCACTCCATCTTCGGCGCCATCGAGCAGAAGGTCGAGGGGGTTTAGGGCTGGCGCTATCGCCTTAGCTGCTCCCCCCTTGGGGGAGCTGCCCCGGAGGGGCTGAGGGGGCGGCGCTGCGGGTGGCGGATATGCAATGCAAACCCGAGTTTCGTTGCGGTTTGCATCGCCGGCGGCGCTGCCCCCATAGTCACTTCGTGACAGCTCCCCCAGAGGGGGAGCACCTTGGCGGCGCGATCTGTGGAGGTCTCGTGGGCGCTCCCCAAAGCTTGACTTTGCCCCGGTCACGCCACGGGTGTAAAATGCGCACGGCCCTCAATCGCTGAGGGCGCGTAGGGGCGCCGTCGCGCCTTCGGAGCCGTTCATGGCTTTCATTCTGCCGCTGGTCCTGGTCGTGCTGGCCATCGGACTGGTGCTGTCCACCATCAAGATCGTTCCGCAGGGTTACGAGTACACCGTCGAACGGTTCGGCCGGTACACCCGCACCCTCCATCCCGGCATCACCGTCCTCACCCCCTTCGTCGAGCGCGTCGGCCGGCGCGTGAACATGATGGAGCAGGTGATGGAGGTGCCGCGCCAGGAGGTGATCACGAAGGACAACGTCACCGTCCAGGTCGACGCCATCGTCTTCGTGCAGGTGATCGACGCCTCGGCCTCGGTCTACAAGGTCGCCAACCTCAACCAGGCGCTGATCCAGCTGGTGATGACCAACCTCCGCACCGTGGTCGGCGCCCTCGACCTCGACGAGGTCCTGTCCAAGCGCGAGCTGATCAACACCCGCCTGCTCACCGCCCTCGACGCCGCCACCGAGCCCTGGGGCGTGAAGTCCGCCCGGGTCGAGATCAAGGACCTGCAGCCGCCGCCCGACATCACCAACGCCATGACCCGGCAGATGAAGGCCGAGCGCGAGCGGCGCGCGGTGATCACCGAGGCCGACGGCGAGAAGCAGGCGCAGATCACCCGCTCGGAGGGCGCCAAACAGGCGGCCGTGCTCGAGGCCGAGGGCCGCCGCCAGGCCGCCTTCCTCGACGCCGAGGCGCGCGAACGCCAGGCCCAGGCCGAGGCCGCCGCCACCGCCTCGGTGTCCGAGGCGATCGAGAAGGGCTCGATCCAGGCGATCAACTACTTCGTCGCCCAGCGCTATGTGGACGCCTTCGCCAAGCTGGCCTCCTCGCCGCAGCAGCGCACGGTGATCGTGCCGGCCGACTTCGCCTCCCTGGCGGGCACGCTCGGCGGGATCTCGGAGCTGGCCAGGAGCTTCGGCCTCACGCCGACCGGCGGCCCCTCGGCCGCGCCGCCTCAAGCCCCACGTAGCCGCATGAACGACGCCGCCGCGGTTCCGCCGACCTCGGAATCCACGCCGCCGATGCAGTCCTACAGGAGCTGACCGATGGAGCGCTTCTACCACCTCTGGCTCGGCCATCCCTCCGCGGCCTGGATCGCCATCGGCGTGGCCCTGCTGGCGCTGGAGACGGTGACCGGCTCGGGCTGGCTGTTGTGGCCGGCGGCGGCGGCCCTGGCCCCGGCGGCGGTCTCGGCATTCTGGCTCCGCGACGACATCGGGGCGCAGTGGATCCTGTTCGCCGTCGCCTCCATCGCCCTGACCTGGCTCGGCCGCCGCTATCTGCGTCACTGGCCGCAGACCCCGCACGACATGAACGACGCGAAGAAGGCGATGATCGGCCAGGTGGGGCAGGTGACCTCGGTGACCGACCACGGCCAGTGCCGGGTGATGGTCGGCGGCAAGGAGTGGGCGGCCCAGACCGACGGCGCCGCCCCCACCCAGGGCCAGCGCGTGGAGGTCGTCGCCGTGATCGGCGGGGCCCGGCTGCAGGTGAAGCCGGCGGGGTAGGGGGCCGGACTCGCGGGGGGCTGGTGCGCCAGCCCCTTGGTGCGGATGAGAGGGCTCGAACCTCCACGCCTCACGGCGCTGGAACCTAAATCCAGTGCGTCTACCAGTTCCGCCACATCCGCATGTGGGAGCGCTGTGTAAGCGGCGGCGGGGCCGGGTGGCAAGGTGTGGAGAACGCGGCCTCGTGGCCGCCTGCCAAACCTGCACCGCGAGATTTGTGCACCATCACCGTAATTCGGACGACTCCCATCGGCTCAGACGGACCCCGGCAGGAGGCAGTGAGGCGCGTGTCCGATGAGGCGGCGGATGGTTGCGGGGGTATACAAAATCTTGTATAAAGTGGAGTGCGATGACTGAGGGCCCCAAGCCGGTGGTGTTTCAGGGGAGCGCCCTGGACGACCTTCGGGCCTTTCCGGACGCCGCCCGGCGGCAGGCGGGGTTTCAGCTCGACTTGGTGCAGAACGGGCGCGATCCCGACGACTGGAAGCCGATGACCACCATCGGCCCCGGGGTTCGGGAGATACGGGTCCGCGACGAGGCCGGGGCGTTCCGGGTCATCTATGTGGCCAAATTCGCCGACGCCGTTTTCGTCCTGCACTGCTTCGAGAAGAAGTCGCAGCGGACCAGCCGGCCCGACATCGAGCTGGCGACCCGGCGGTACAAGGACCTGCTCAAGGAGCTGAAGGCATGAGCGACGAACGCTACGCCAGCGTCTGGGACGTCATCGAGGCCGACCCCGGCCAGGCCGAGAACATGAAGCTGCGCTCGCGGCTGATGATGGCGCTGCGCGATCACATCGCCCAGGAGAAGCTCAGCCAGGCCGCCGCCGCCGAACTGATGGGGGTGACCCAGCCGCGCATCTCCGATCTGGTGCGCGGCAAGGTCGATCTCTTCAGCCTCGACACCCTGGTCAACATGCTGGCGGCGGCAGGCCTGCACATCGAGCTGCGGGTGGCGAGAGCCGCTTAAACTCGAAGTGTGATCCTGCCGTCGATAGCTCGGATCAGCTGAATGTGTGAGCCGTCCGGGAAATCCAGCCTGTCAACCGGGTCTATCCGCGACACTATATCGATTGCTCATGCTGGCGATTGACTGGACCGATTTGTGTATAGTGTCCCGGGATTAGCCTGGGTATTACAGTGACACTGTACGAAATAGATTCTCCCGCGCCTAGTCTACGCCCTCGACATGGCGGACACTGCAGGCGCAACAGCATCGCCCATTTCGTACAGTGTCACCGTAATACTCGACTGCGACACCCGGCACTTGCTTGAATGATCGTGGTTAGGCTTTGCCGCCGCTGTGTTCGCCCCGGAGGTTCAAAACCGCCGCCGGCTTCAGAGGCCAAGCCCCAATCGCCGCACGGGCCGACTCCTCGTCGTTGAATAAGTATGGGTTTGCCACAAACTGGATGGATGGGCCGAAAGCGTCAGGCCCAAACTCCCTCTCCTCTACAAAGCCGATGAAGTGAATCCGCTCGCGTGCTTCCTTAGCGCCCTTGAGGGTCGTTGCTTCATCAAAGACACCGGTGACCGGGTTGCCCCTAAACTGCTGGCGGAAACATCCTGGCACCGCCATCGCCCCAAGCGCGATGTGAAGCCGGTCCGCTTTGTCGCCACCGTTGAACAAGGTACGGACGTCGACGAGAAGGATGTTGAATGCTTCGTGGGGGCTCTTAAACTTGTGCGGACGCCCGTCGAGCTCGCACTTCTGGCAGATCCGCTGTATCGCCTTCAGCGTCTCACCCCCCTCCGTTTGGCGCTTGTCCTCCCGCGTGTCTGACAAAATCCTCTGCGACCACACCGCGCCTTCCTCGTCGCGCGCGGTCACAGTGGCAGCTTTCGCCGCATCGGTTTCATCGAGCCGCATAAGCTCAACGGCCCAACTCACGCCGCCGGCCTCGAAACCAAAATCGATGGTCGACTCCCCTTCGCCGGGGACCTCATATTGAAGTTCGATCCCGGCGCGTGCGACCGCCGCCGCAAATCGCAGTTCGAACATCGTCGCCTTATTCTCCCGGCGGACGCCACCGGCACGAGCCAACTTGTCGAACAGTTGAGCTGCCCAGGATGAATCGCGGTTCTGCTCGATTAGAGTCTCAACTGCTTCGCCCTCGGATTGCGAGAGGAAATCCCAATCGTAACCCGGCTCGGAAATATCCTCGGCCCCTGTCATCAACCCGGCACCTAAACATTCACGAGAACTGGAAGCCGGATGTCAAAGAGGCCTGGCGCAGCGTTCAGATCGGCGCACACTTCCAGCGGCAGTTCCGAACCAAAATTCTTAAGCCAAGCGGCTCCGAAGAAGGAGTAGATAAACTCAATCATCGCGTCGCTCACGACCCGAACCTCGCCCATGATTTTAGCTTGAGCCGAGAGCAAATCGGGTTCGCCGGACGCTGCTTTCATGGCGTGCAGTACGACAAGGTCACTCGCGAAATTGAACGCGTTCAGGTGAGACCGCCCGATGTAGAAATTCCAGTCGTCAGCCCACTCAGGATCGCTTGAGGCTGCCTCAAACGCCGCTTCGGCGCTCGCTATTGTCGGTTGATGGAAGATGACTGTGTGTCTTCGTTCGAGGAGAAAATAACCAGCCGACTAATCAGGGCGATCTGATTTGCCGCCGAGCCAAGGAGGAATAGAAGCGTGCGCTCCTCGGGCTCTAATGCTCGGAGCTGATCAAGATCCAACTTTGCTCGAAGTAGCGCGGTCAGAATTCCAGCTTCAGGTGCGGCTGTCTGAGAGGGATGGTCATCTGTCATTTCAACCAATCGTTAGGTGCAGATCAACCTAGATGGCTTCGCGCCTCCATCCAACCCGCTGATCCGGCCACGCAGCTCAGTGGCGGATCGCGGGGCAAGCCCGATCTCGACGGGCCAAAAGATCGGTCGCGCAGACACATTTTTGGACACACGCTCAATTGATAGTCTATTAAGCTGTTGATATACAAGAGATATTCTATTAATTCGCTGGAACCTAAATCCAGTGCGTCTACCAGTTCCGCCACATCCGCATGTGGGAGCGCTGTGTAAGCGGCGGCGGGGCCGGGTGGCAAGTCGGGGCCGGCGTCCCGGACGCTGCCGCATGATCGAGCGCCGCCAGAGCGAGCCGCGTTCAGACGGAAGCGACTTCAAGGCCGTCTTCGCCGGGCTTGTCCCGGCGATCCAGACGTCCTGCCTTCAGCGTTTCCCTGGATGCCCGGCATGGAGGCCGGGCATGACGTAGAGGGGGAGCGATTCCGTCAAAGCGGGCCATGCTTTATGCGCGCAATCTGAACGAAACGCCTCCTGCGGCGCGTGATGCGCCAGCGCCGCCGTCGACGCACCTTTAGTTCAGCCCCCGCCGATCCCCGCCCGCACCAGATCCACGATCCGCACCGCCATGCTGCGGCCGGGATCGAACGGCAGGTCCTCGAAGCCGTAGCGGGCGTGGAAGGCCCGCACCCCGTCATCGATGGGGTGGGTGATGACTCCTAAGCATCGGATGTCGTGCGACATCCGCACCGCCGTGGTGAGCGCATAGAGCATGAGCGATCGCGAGTATCCCTGGCCCTGATGGGCCTTGTCGTCGGCCAGGCGGGCCAGCAGGACGGCCGGGACCGGGTCCGGCCGGTCCCGTTGCGCCGCCTTCGGCAGGTGTGAGCGCTCCACCTGAGCGGCGTCGGCGGCCGCGGACCCGCTAAGTATGTATATATCCCTAATTGTGCGCTACGCTTGTGTGATCTACTCGAAATAGAGATGCGCAGGCGGCGGGCTCCGCTGAAGAGAAAGGCGGCCCGACACGCGTCGCGGGCCATCGGATGTCCACATCGACGACGCGCCTTCCGCAAGGCGACTCCCCACCGCACGCGTCGGCGCGAGGGACCGCGACTCCGGTTTTCCGGCCAGGAACAGCGCCGTGACGTCCGCGGCGCGAGCCCTCGGTCGCTGGCCGTTCGGCGGCAAACGCCCGACGGGTCTCTCCCGGGCGGGCTTCACCGCGACGACCCTGGCGACCGGCATGGCCATGGTGCTGCTCGCGGCCAGCGTCTGGGCGGCGAGCGCCGAACTCAACGACGTCCAGGAAGTGTGCCGCGTGGGCGATCAGGTGCGCGTGGTCCGGCTGCACGCGCAAAGGCTGCTGAGCTCCCTGGTGGAGGCCGAGACCGCCCAGCGCGGCTTTCTGTTGACCGGCGACGCCCGCTACTTGGCGCCCTATGAGACCGCCCGCGCCGCCCTGCCGATCGAGTTCGCCAACCTGCAGGCGGCGCTGCGGGTTCGGGGCAAGCGCGACGATCGTCTCGGCGGCCTCCGGGACCTGGCGAACGGGAAAATGGCCGAGCTTGCCCGCACCATCGACCTCGGCAAGGCTGGTCGGGTCCCGGCCGCGCTGGCCATCGTGCGGGGAAACACCGGCGAGCGGATGATGGAATCCATCCGCGCGCGTATCGACGGGCTGGCGCCCAACGCGGAGGCGGAGCTGGCCTTGCAGCGCGAGCGCGCCCGGTCGATCTGGCCGATGACCCGCGTGGCGGCGCTGGGCGTCGCGTCGTCGTTGCTGTTCGCCGCGGTGGCGTTCGGCCAGTTTCGGGCCCGGCGCGGAATCGCCACGGCCCTGACCCAGCTGGCGCGGTTCCGCCGCGCCTTCGGGCTGAGCCACGGCCTGCTGTGCCAACTCGACGGGACGATCACCTTCTGGGCGGAGGGCATGGAGCAGCTCTACGGCTTCACCGCGGCCGAGGCGGTCGGCCGGATCAGCCACGACCTGCTGCAGACGCAATTTCCCATCCCCCTCCCGCAGATCCAGTCCGCGGTTCTCTCGCAGGGACATTGGCAGGGCGAACTGGTGCATCGCCGCCGCGACGGCTCCGTCGTCGTGGTCGCCAGCCACTGGGTTCTGCAACGCTCGGAGTCCGGTGAACCGGACGGCATGATCGAGGTCAACAACGACATCACGCCGTTCGGGGACGCCCAGCGCGAGCGCGACCGTCAGGCCCAGCTGGTGCGGACCATCGTCGAGGCGGCGCCGGCGGTGATCTACGCCAAGGACCGCGAGGGCCGTCTCACCCTGGCGAACCAGGCCACGGTCGCGCTGCTCGGCATGACGTGGGCCGAGGTCGAAGGACGCACCGACCTGGAGTTGCTCGCCGATCCGGTCCTGGCGCAGGCGGTGATGGACAACGACGGGCGCGTGATGCGCCTCGACCAAGTCGAGACGGTGGAATACGTCGAAGAAGACTCGGGCGCGCCGCGAACCTGGTTCTCCACCAAGACGCCGCTCCACGCGTCCGACGGCCGGGTCTGCGGCCTGGTGGGCGTTTCGGTCGACATCACCGAGCAGAAGGCGAACATGGCCCGCCTGTCGGTGCTGAACACCGCACTGGAGGCGGCCCTGTCCGAACGCACGCTCGTGCAGGCGGCGCTCGAGCGGAGCGAGCGCGAGTTTCGGGGCAGCTTCGAGTCCGCCGCGGTGGGCAAGACCCACAGCGACCCCCTGAGCCGTCGTCTGATCCGGGTGAACCGCGCCTTCGCCGAAATGCTGGGCTATGCGCCCGAAGACCTCGCCGGCCGCAACAGCGCGGATCTTCTCTGCCCCGAGGATCGCGCGGTCGACGAGGCGGCCTATGCCGCGTGTCTGGCCTCCGCTGAAGGCTCCTTCGTCCTGGAGAAGCGCTACTGCACCCGCGACGGAAGGCCGATATGGGGCCGCGCCTCGACGACGATCATCCGGGCGGAGGCCGGCGGCGCGCCGGTGCTGGCGATCGCCGTGATCGAGAACATCGACGCGCAGTACCGGTCCCAGATGGCGCTCGAATCGGCCAAGGCCGAGCTGGAGGTGCTCGTCGAGCAGCGCGGCGCGGCGATCAAGCAGCGCGATCTGCTGCTGCGCGAAGTCTATCATCGGGTGAAGAACAACCTGCAGATCGTCGACAGCTTCCTGTTGATGCAGGGACGACAGCTGGCCGACCCGCAGGCCAAGGCCGCGATCGTCAGCCTGCGCGCCCGGCTGTTCGCCCTCGGACTGGTCCACCACCAGCTGATGGGCTCGTCCAACCTGCGGACCTTCGACATCGCCCCGTTCCTGCACGATCTCTCCGCCAACCTGGCGGACGCGATCACGGGCGGGGACATCGACATCGTCGTACGCGCCGCCCCGGTGGATGTCGGCCTCGACTTCGCCGTGCCGCTCGGCCTGCTGGTGACCGAGCTGGTCACCAACGCGCTGAAACACGCCTTTCCCGGGGGAAAGGGCAAGATCGAGATCGCGCTCGACCGCGCCGCGGACGGAACGATGGACCTGATGGTCTGCGACGACGGGCAGGGCTACGATCCGGCCGCGGCCCGGACCCGGCCCGGCCTCGGCGCCGGCATCGTCCACGGCCTCGTTCAGCAGCTCAGCGGGATCATGTCCGTCGATACCCGCGCGGGCACGCGGGTCGACATCCATATGGCTCAGCCCGGAGTACTTTGATGGACCTGCGCAACAGCGTGCTGATCGTCGACGACGAGTACATCATCGTGCTCGGCCTCACCATCCAGATGGAGGACATCGGTATGCAGGTCTGCGCCTCGGCCGCCACCGCCGAGGAGGCGATCAGCCTGGCCCAGGAGCACCGCCCCGCCGTCGTGCTGATGGACATGCGGCTCAGGGGCGAGAAGGACGGGGTCGACGCCGCCCTGGCCATCCACGAGCTCGTGGGCTCGAAGGTGATCTTCCTCACCGGCTCGCGCGAGCCCTCGACCCTGGCCCGCATCGGGCTGGATCACGCCTCCGCGGTTCTGTTCAAGCCGGCGTCCGACAGTCAGCTGCGAAGCGCGATCGAAGCGGCCCGGGGCGACTGAGCGCGCCCGGCCGGTCGGCGTCCGCCAGGCGGCCGGCCGCGTCGAGCCCCAAGATCGCACCCCATCCCTTGTGCAGCCACGCGCTCTGGCTTATGTGTCGCAGATCGGACGTCGTTGTGATGCGCTGCTGATCCGCCGCTAACGCGCCGATTATGCCTCCCTCCCTCGAAAGCCGATCCCGGACAATCTCGTTCGGGTTTCGTACAAAAGGAGAGAACGATGGCCCAGGGCGTCGTCAAATGGTTCAACCCCACGAAGGGTTTTGGTTTCATCCAGCCGGATGAAGGTGGTCCGGACGTGTTCGTGCACATCTCGGCGGTCGAGCGCGCCGGCATCGGCGGTCTCAACGACGGCCAGAAGGTCAGCTACGAGCTCGAGCGCGACCGCAAGAGCGGCAAGATGTCGGCAGGACAACTGAGCCTGGTCTGACCTCGTGCCCAAGGAAGATTTCCTCGAGCTCGAGGGGGTGATCACGGAGCTGCTTCCGGAAGGACGGTTCCGGGTTCGCCTCGACAACGAGCACATGATCCTGGCGCACACGGCGGGCAAGATGCGGAAAAACCGCATCCGCTCGCTGGTCGGCGATCGCGTGACGGTGGAGATGACCCCCTACGACCTGTCCAAGGGCCGAATCATCTTCCGTCACAAGACCGACAGCTCAAGCTTCCGGCCGGGCGCGCCGCGCCCGAACTTCCAGCGCCGGCGTTAGAGCGCCCTCGGCCAGACCGGTTCCGGTATGGCCGTCGAACGCGGTCCAAGTCCCAGGCCAGACCCTCTTTGTCCGGATCAGGTGAGTCCATCTGGTCCGGCGGGAGGCTGGTCGGCCGGCGGCTGACGGCGAAGGACGCACGCGGCTGCGCCTTTCCCCTTCACCCTCGCCGCCGGGCGTGACATAAGACGCGCCTCGCGCCGCCGGGCCCCCTCGGCGGCTTGCTCCATTTCAAGGTGAGCCGCCCGCTCGCGCGGCGGCCGCGTCCCGCGACGGGGCGAAGACGGAAGATCAAGATGTCCATTCAGATCGTTGAAAAGTCTGGCGAAGGCCTGAGCCGCGTGTTCGGCGTTACGGTGCCCGCCGCCACCCTGTCCGAGCGGCTGGACCAGCGAATCGCCGAGCTGCGCCCGCAGATGAACATCAAGGGCTTCCGCCCCGGCAAGGTGCCCGCCGCCCACGTCCGGCGCATGTACGGCAAGTCGCTGATGAGCGAGATCATCGACCAGGCCGTCAACGAGGGCCAGCAGCAGGCGTTGTCGGGCGACCTGCGCCCCGCCGCCTCGCCGGAGATCTCCGTCTCCTCCGACCTCGAAAAGGTGATGAACGGGGGCGCCGATCTGTCGTTCGACCTCGCGGTCGAGATCATGCCGGAGTTCACCACCATGACTCTCGGCGACATCGCGCTCGAGCGGCCCGTGCACGCGCCGACCGACGAGGAGGTCGACGCGCAGATCAAGGAGATCGCCGAGCAGAGCCGCACCTACGAGCCCAAGACCGGCAAGGCGGTGAAGGCGGCGGACGGCGACATGGTGGTGGGCGATTTCGTCGGCCGCATGGACGGCGAGATCTTCGAGGGCGGTTCGATGGAGAACGCCGAGGTGGTGATCGGCTCGGGCCGCTTCATTCCGGGGTTCGAGGATCAGCTCACGGGCGCCAAGCCCGACACCACCGTGACGATCGGCGTGACCTTCCCCGAGGACTACGGCGCCAAGGAGCTGGCCGGCAAGGCGGCCGAGTTCGAGTTCCAGGTCAAGGAAATCAGGAAGCCCAAGGCCGCGAGCATCGACGACGACTTCGCCAAGCAGCTCGGGCTCGACAGCCTGGAGGCGCTGAAGGAGGCGGTGAAGGGGCAGATCCAGCAAGGGAACGATCGCGCCAGCCGGTTCAAGGCCAAGCGCGCCCTGCTCGACGTGCTCGACACCGGGCACGACTTCCCGCTGCCGCCGCGCATGGTCGAGAGCGAGTTCGAGACCATCTGGCGCCAGGTCGAGGAAGAGAAGGCCTCCGGCCAGCTGTCGGACGAGGACAAGGCCAAGACCGACGACCAGCTCAAGACCGAATACCGCAAGATCGCCGAGCGCCGCGTGCGCCTGGGCCTGGTGCTGGCCGAGATCGGCCGGGTGAACAATGTCACCGTCGAGGATCAGGAGCTCAACGCCGCCCTGATCGCCGAGGCGCGCCGCTATCCCGGCCAGGAGCAGCAGGTGGTGGAGTTCTATCGCAACAACCCGCAGGCCGCCGCCCAGCTTCGCGCCCCGATCTACGAGGAGAAGGTGGTCGACCTGATCCTGTCGCAGGCCAAGGTGACCGACAAGCCGGTCAGCAAGGAAGAACTCGAAGCCGAGGACGACCTGCCCGAAGGCTACGGCGAGGGCTGAGCCGGACGCGCCTGAGTCTTCCAGGTACGCGCCTGAGTCTTCCAGATGGAGGGCTGGGTGACCTGTGACGGGTCGTCAGGGCTTCCCCCCTGGGGGAAGTGGCCGCCCCCGGGTCGGGCCAAAGGCCGGTCCGAGGAACAGGCTCCGCGGACGAAGGGGGCGGCGCCGCCGCCGGCTCGGCCCACCGCGCAAACCGGCTTGCGCCGCGCTTGCTGTTGACCGTGGCGCCACCCCTCAGTCACTTCGTGACAGCGCCCCCAAAGCGGGAGCAGCTATAAGGGTTACGCCGTAAGTGCGGTCGCCCCTCCTTGCGCTTCGGGCCGAACGCGCTGATATCAAAGCCATCTTCCCGCGGGTGGGCGTCGCCTGCGATCAAGCTGCACAAAAGGGTAGGCCCATGGCCGATATGATCGAAAAGACCATGAATCTCGTCCCCATGGTGGTCGAGCAAACCAGCCGGGGCGAACGCGCCTACGACATCTTCTCGCGCCTGCTCAAGGAGCGGATCATCTTCCTCACCGGCCCGTTCGAGGACGGCATGTCGAGCCTGATCTGCGCCCAGCTGCTGTTCCTGGAGTCCGAGAACCCCAAGAAGGACATCGGCATGTACATCAACTCGCCGGGCGGGGTGGTGACCTCGGCCCTGGCGATCTACGACACCATGCAATACATCAAATGCCCGGTCTCGACCCTGTGCATGGGCATGGCGGCCTCGGCCGGCTCGCTGATCCTCACCGCCGGCGAGAGGGGCCAGCGCACCGCCCTGCCGAACTCGCGCATCATGGTCCACCAGCCCTCGGGCGGGTTCCAGGGCAAGGTCTCGGACATCGAACGCCATGCCGAGGACATCATCGCCACCAAGCGCCGGCTCAACGAGATCTACGTCAAGCATACCGGCCAGACCTATGAGGAGGTCGAGAAGACCCTCGACCGCGACCACTTCATGAGCGCCGAGCGCGCCAAGGAGTGGGGCCTGATCGACCACGTGATCGAGAAGCGCGAAGGTCCGGAGGTGGCGGTCTGACGCTATCGGACGTTCGGTCCAACGGCGCGCTTGCGCCGCGGCGCCCACGCCTGTATAGCGCCCGTCTCCCGAGCGAGGCCGATCCGCGGTAGCTCAGTGGTAGAGCAGCCGGCTGTTAACCGGCTGGTCGTAGGTTCGAATCCTACCCGCGGAGCCAGCTCCCCTAAGGGGCCGGCTTTATTCAGTTTTCGGCCCGCCGGGAGTTTTCCGTCACGGTATGGTTGTTTGTCAGGCGCGCGACAGCCTGGCTGGGGCGCGTCGGGTTCAGCCTGAATCGCTCCCCCCTGAATCGCTCCCCGTCGAGGTCATCCTCTACGTCATGTCCGGCCCCCGTGCCGGGCATTCAGGGAAACGCTAAGGCAGGAATTCTGGATCGCCGGGACAAGCCCGGCGAAGACGGCCTCAAGGTGGGTTCCGTCAAAGGAGCTTCGCTCTGACGAGCCCTGCTCCAGCGGTGCGACTCTCAGGGCCGCAAGGAGGGCCTGAAGCGCAATGGGCGTTCACTTCAAGAGCGGCCGGCCGCCCCAAGCGGGGCAAGCCTGAGAATGACTCTGGAAAAGCTGGGCGGGAAATCCGGCGACGGGCCAGGAAGACCGGCTTCCTGCCGCGCCAGGAACAGGATGCGCCCGTTGGCGAGCGCACCGTCCACGGTTCCTATCGATCAGGCCGGACGCGAGCGCTCCGGCCTGAAGCGAAACAATCAGGCCTTGGCGCGGGTCGTCTTCGGCTTGCGCGCGACGGGCGCGGCCTTCTTGGGGGCGGGCGCCTTGCCCTTGGCCATCACCTTGCCGAGGCCGGCGGCCTTGGCCAGCGCCGAGCGCTTGGCCGCGTAGGCCGGAGCGGTGGCCGGATAGTCGGACGGCAGGCCCCACTTGGCCTTGTATTGCGCGATCGTCATGCCGCGGGTGGTCAGGTGGCGCTTCAGCGTCTGATAGGTCTTGCCGTCCTCGAAGCTGATCAGGCCGTCCGGCGAAATCGACTTGCGGATCTGCGCGGGCGTGAGCTTCAGCTGAGGTTCAGGCTCCGGCGCCGGCGGGGCGTCCACCGTCGACAGTGACTTGAACACCGAACTGATTAGAGCTGGCAAATCCGTCTGCGATACGGTGTTGCCGCTCACATAATTAGCGACGATCTCCGTCGTCATCTCCATCAGACGTTCTGACATATTATTCTCCAAGTCGCTGTGCGTACCGACATATAGAGATTCATCTATGGTTCAAGCAGTATCTTCGTCAAAAGGGATTTGAACGGGGTGACCGAGCGGTTAACACCGACGGTGTCTTGAGCGCGAGATCGTCGCTGCGGCCGTCAGCTTGAGTGCTTTGACTGATATCCCGGGCTTCCAGGGCAAGCGTGATTTCAGGTCAATAATCGTTTCATCGTCTCGGGTTTCGCCAAGTCGAACGGGGCCGCGTGGCCTTTGACGCCGCATTTAGACGGAGGGTTTGCGCGGGGTCGGGGGCGTCCGCCAGACAACGCATCCGCTCTGGTCTTTCCGGCGCGGACGGGGATAAGTCTGCGGGACGGCGCCGACTGGAGAACGCAGATGATCGCTGGCCGGGATTGGCGTCGGCGCAGACTGGCGGGGTGGGGCGTGGCCGCCGCCGTCCTTGCGGGACCGGGCTTCGGCGCGGCCCAGCCGCCGACGGCGCCGTCGGAACCGGCGGCCGCGACGCCCGTCGCCGAGGGGCTCACCGCTCAGCCCTGTGCGGCCGGAAGCTCCGGGCGGTCCGACGTCGAGCTCGCCTTCGCGCGCGCTTCGGTGGCCGACGGCCCGATCGATCCCGCCGTGCTGAAGCCGTTCGCCGAGGGCGCAGCCGAGCGCGCCCGCGCGGAGGCGCTGCGCAGGAGAACCGACTGGCCCGACCTCTGCCGCTACCGCGCCCAGAACCAGGCGCTGGAGGCCGCCGGCGGCGCCCGGGTGGTGTTCCTCGGCGATTCCATCACCGAGCTCTGGCAGGCCGCCGATCCGGCGTTGTTCACCGCCGGCGTGGTCGATCGCGGCGTCAGCGGCCAGACCAGCGGCCAGGCCCTGCTGCGGTTCTACGACGACGTCGTCGCCCTGCATCCGAAGGTGGTCCACCTGTTGATCGGGACCAACGACATCGCCGGCAACAACGGCCCGAGCCGGCCGGAGGACCTGCAGAACAACATCCGCGCCATGGTCGAACTCGCCAGGGCGAACAATATTCAGATCGTCCTCGCCTCGATCACCCCGGCGGCGGCCTTTTCCTGGCGCCCGGCGGTCCGGCCGGCCGGGCCGATCGCGGCGATGAACCGCTGGCTGTCCGGACTGGCCGCGCGCGAGGGGCTGATCTACGTCGATTACGCGTCGGTGCTGGCGGGGCCGGACGGCGGAATGCGCGACGGGCTCAGCCGTGACGGCGTGCATCCCCTGATCAGGGGCTACGCCCTGATGAAGCCGCTGGCCCTGGAGGCGATCGCCAAGGCCCTGCGCGCCGCCCGGTGACCGCCTTTTGCCTGACCGCCTTCCCCTGACCGGCTCGCGGGGCTCAATGGCTCATCAGCAGGAAGCGGTCGTTGGTCTGCAGCAGGTCGCGGCTCGCGCCGCCGAACATCCATTCGCCGACCCGCGAACGGCCATAGCCGCCGGCGACGATCAGATCCGCGCCGACCGCCTGGGCGGCGGCCTCGAGCTGGCCGGCGACGTCCTCGGTCGCGCCGGCGACGCGCTTGGCGCGGGCCGACACGCCGTGCCGCGCCAGCCCGCTCGCCACCGCCTGGGCGCCTCCGCCGAGCCCGCCCGGCTGACCGTGTTCGGCCACCTCGACGACCACGACCTCGCGCGCGCTCCGCAGGAAGGGGAGGGCGTCGGCGAGGGCGCGCCGCGCCTCCCGGGTATCCTTCCAGGCGACGATCACCGCCTCCGCCGACAGCTTGCGGCCGTTCGACGGGGCCAGCAGCACCGGACGGCCGCTGAGCAGGACCAGGCTCGCCGGATCGCAGCCGCTGTAGCGGCTGGCGCCGGACTGTGCGCCCGCGCTCGCCACGATCAGGTCGGCGGTGCACGACAGGTCCGCCACGAGGGTCGCGGGCGCCGCTTCGAGCGCCGTCCACTGGGTCCGCAGGGCGGCGGTCCGCGCGCGGAACAGGGCCTCCGCCTGGCGCAGATCCGCCTGGATCCGCGCCTTGCATTCGACCAGCCAGAAGCTGTCGGTCCCGCCGACGGGATCGACGAACGAGACGGGCGGCGCCATCTCCGCGGCGACGCCGTGCAGGGTCGCGTCGAGCAGGCGGGCGAGGTCGACGGCGCTGTCCAGCCGGGGCAGGTCGCGCACCTCCGGGCCTACGTGGACCATCACCGTGCGAAAGGCGGCGCGCGCCGGCGCCAGCCGGGCGATTCCGGAGTCGGCACGATCGACGACGGTGGCGTTCATGGCGTTTGTCTCCGGACGTCTGCAAGCCTCATCTGCGGCGGCCGGCGTGCGCCCGCCTTGATCCCGGTCAAGGCGGCGGCCCGCGCAGACCCAACTCGCGCCAGAGCGCCGTGCGAAAAGCGGCGACCGGGTTTCGCGTCAGCGGCGCTCTAAACTTTAGATTCCAGAGCAAATCCACCCTTGAACGATTCCGTTTAAGGGCGGTCTGCTCTAGTCTTGCGCAAAACACGCCCACAGGGACTTCACGGGAAACGCCTATGCTCAGAACACCGCTGTGCGACCTGCTCGGGGTCGACAAGCCGATCATGCTGGCCGGGATGGGCGGGGTGTCCTACGCCGAGCTCTGCGCGGCGGTGTCGAACGCCGGCGGCTACGGCGTGCTCGGCATGGCGGGCCGGAGCCCGGACGAGATCAAGGCCCAGATGGCCGAGGTGCGCCGCCTCACCGGCAAGCCCTTCGGCGTCGACCTCCTGGCGGCCAGCCCGGAAAGCCTGACCGACAGCGTCGAGGTGATCATCGATGGCGGCGCCTCGGCCTTCATCGCCGGCCTCGGGGTGCCCATGCCGATCCTCGAGCGGCTGCACCGGGCGGGCCTCAAGGTGATGGTGGTCTGCGGCGCGGTGAAACACGCGGTGAAGGCCGAGCAGGCCGGCTGCGACGCGGTGATCTGCCAGGGGTCGGAAGGCGGCGGGCATACCGGTCTGGTCGGGACCCTGCCGCTGGTGGCGCAGGCGGTGGAGGCGGTGCGCATCCCGGTGGTCGCCGCGGGCGGCCTCTACGACGGGCGCGGCCTGGCCGCCGCCCTGGCGCTCGGCGCCCATGGGGTGTGGATGGGCACCCGCTTCATCGCC
The DNA here is from genome assembly GCA_903837135.1 of uncultured Caulobacterales bacterium. Taxonomy (GTDB): domain Bacteria; phylum Pseudomonadota; class Alphaproteobacteria; order Caulobacterales; family Caulobacteraceae; genus CAIOYC01. The sequence continues at coordinate 30,940 of CAILTK010000067.1, read as the reverse complement.
TCGACCGAAGCGCACGCCGGCCAGATGTACCGGCAGGCCGTGGTCGATGCGCGCGACGACGACACCGTGCGCACCCGCTGCTATTCTGGAAAGCCGATGCGGGTGAAGGCCAACACCTATGTCGAGGACTGGGAGCGCCGGCCGCAGGAGATCCAGCCCTTTCCGCAGCAGGCGATCCTTTCGCAGCAGGCGGGCGTCATGGGCGGGATCGGCGGCCAGATCGACGGACTGGACCCCGATCGCTCCTGCTTCGCCATGGGCCAGTCGGCCGGCGGCGTCCACGCCGTGCGACCCGCCGCGGAGATCGTGGACGCGATCATGGCCGAGGCCGAGGCCGCCATCGCCCGGCTGAGCCGCCTCGCGGGAGACCCTGCAGCGCCGCGACCGTACGGCTAGGGTCCTGGTTCGCAGGACCGACGCTGCGGTCTCCGCGCCGATCCTGTCAGGCCCAGGTCCGAACGCCGCCTTGCGTGGGCTCGCGGTATCTCTTCCGCCCGAACCCGCGCGCCGGTCCGGGAATCTTAACCGGATCGCCAGGGTCTCGGGCGACACTTCCGGCCAGGGTCTCCCGAAGGTGTGCATGATACCGGTCGCCGAGGAACAGCCGCCGCCCGGCGACGCGGTCTTCTCCCAGACGGAGACCATCACCCGTTTCGACGGCCGAAAGCTCGACATCGCCTTCGCGGTCGAGCCGGTGGTCGATCTGGTCCGTTCGGCGGTGGCCGGCTACCGGATCGACCCTCTGCTGACCGACGCCGCGGACGGAGAGCCGCTCGCCGCCGCCGAGCGGATGGGGCTGCTGGCCAGCGACATGGAGCGGGTCGATCTGGCCACCCTGGACCGCGCCCTGCTGAGGCTCGAGGCGCGGGCCGACCACGGCGGCGATCCGCCGTCGCTGATCGTCTCCATCTCCTTTCTGTCCGCCTCCAACCAGAGGGCCCGAGGCAAGCTGATGGAGCGGCCGGGCCCGTCGCGCGAGGCGGTGCGGCGCTCGGTGATCTGGGCGCTCACCGACGTGCCCGACGGCGCGCCGGCGGGACGGCTGGCCGAGATCACCGCCCTGTTGCGGCCGTTCGGCCGGGCGGTGTTCGCCGAGACCCGGGTGAATGGCGCGCCGATGAAGCTGGCGCGGACGGCGGGCATCGCGGGCCTCCTGATGCAGCCCGCCGGCGCGGCCCTGTCGATGACAGACAGCGCGCTGTGGCTGCTGCAGGCGGGCCGCCTGGCCCAGCGCTCCGCCCCGGCCCTGATCGCCGCCAACCTCGCCGCCGAAGATCTCTTCGCCATGGCCGGCGAGGCGGGGTTCACCCACGCCACGGTCCGCCCCGGCGCCGGCCGGGCCGCGGCCTGATCCCCGACCTGTTTGCGGGCTCCGCGCTTGCGGCGCCGGGACGCTTCTGTTAGCCCTCGCGGCTCTCCGGCGGCCTGATGGCGGAGTGGTTACGCAGAGGACTGCAAATCCTTGCACCCGAGTTCGATTCTCGGTCAGGCCTCCACTTTTTCGCCATGCATGAGCACCTTCGGCCCGGCTGGCCGAAGACAGTCGGTCGAAGTCGTTCCGCCGCCGGGACGAAAGCGGATCGCCGGACCTACATGGCGCCTATCTAATTATTTGAAAGAAGACTACGCTGGGCTCGCCAGACATGGTGCGGCGGCTGTCTGAACGGCCGTTTAGAATCCGGAACTTGATATTTGGGCGGTACAGCCAAGTTCTGTGCCTGATATAATGCAGGTGACGGATGACAGGTCGATCGAGCCGACAGGCGCTGCCTTTTCTTGTCCTGGCGGCAATGATTATTTTTCCGGCGTCTGGCCCAGCGTTTGCCGGAACGACGACGATCGCCGGGGTGCAGACCGGCGCGGACTCCTACACGCCGAATATTCCCGGTACGCCGTACGTCGCCCCCTATCCGGTGACGAATCTCTACCAGACGACGCCGCCCCCCTTCACCTATCCGCTGGGCGGTATACATTTCCCCTACTCGGTGGTTCCGTTTACCGTCGACACCACGGGCGTCTATACGGCGACATCGAGCACCACGGTCGTACAGAATACGACCTGGTTCCTGACCGGGACCTTCGCGCCCAGTTCCTCCGTAGCCACGCCGGGTGTGGCTCCGGCGACCCCGATAGGTAACTTCTTTGTGGGAGACTATTCGGGTAACCCCGTGGCGGGCGTCGCGACGGCCAGTTTCGTCGGCCCGGCTTCGCTGAACCTTACGGCCGGTACGAGCTATACCGCGTTGATCGCGGATAACGGCGGCGTCGCCAATACCTTCAGCCTCGCGTTGACGGGCCCCGGCTGCGCCGCCGGCGCCGGCGCGACCGGCTGCGCTCCTCCCCCCGCCGTGCCGATCTCGCCGTGGGCGAGCGGGCTGCTGGCGGTGCTGATCGCGGGCGCCGGAGGTTATGTGGTGCGCCGGCGGTCCCTGGGTGTCGCACGCCTCCACCGCGCGGGGTGAGGCGCGGCGCCGCATGCTCCCCGGAGCTGGCCTGATCTTCCAAATCGACGGGTCGGCCTGAAGGCTGCTTGCGCCTGACGGCTGAGCTTGTTTACTCACGGCGTCGCACGGTCTTCTTGTTCGGCGGAGCCCCATGCGGGTAGCGAATCCTCTTGCGGCAGCCGCCGTCCTGCTCGCCGCAAGCGGCGCCGCGCTCGCTCAGCCCGCGGGTCCGCGCGCCGCGGCTGAGGCACGCGACGCCGGGGCCGCGCCGTCGGTAGACCTGATCGCGGGCGGTCGGATGATGACCGAGAACGGGCTCCTCGCCCTCTACACGCCCAACCCCACACCCCCCAACGGCCTGGTCCGGCCGGGCCCCTATATGGCGGCGAGCCGCAAGAAGACGCCGGTCGGCCGGATCGGCGCAGCCGGGGAGGGCGTCTACTATCGCTGCAAGTTCGCCTACACCAACTGGTATCAGGGGTCGGGCCACAGCCTGCGCACGACGGCCGTCGGCGCGCGCGGCGATAGCCTGTTGAAGGTCGCCAGCGTGGCGTCGGTCATGCCCGGCGACGCCGTCAGCGGCGTGGGCGTCCCGCCGGGCGACACCATCGAAACCGTGACCGCCGGCTCGGTATGGCTGAGCCGGCCGCTGATCGCGACGCTGAACAACAGTCCGGTGACGATCGCCTCGCGGCCGGCGAGCTATGGCGCGAACGCGGGGGAGTTGTTCGACGCCGGCGGCGCGATCAGCGTGACCGCCGGCGTCCGCGCCGTCTTCGGCGACACGTTGCGGCCGCCGCTGCCCGTCCGATTCGACGGCCAGACCGTGGCGAACATCCCGCCCGGCAAGACGGTATGGTCCGACTGGGTCGAGGTGGCCGCCACGCCGGGAACCGCCCTCGAGGCGGACACCACCGTCTACTGGCCGCGCGGCGCCTACGTCTTCGCCGGCCATGTGGCGCGCGAGGACCTCGGCGAGGACAACGCCCTGTTCGGGGCCTTGCGCAGCCTGCTGGGCGGCCCGGATGATCCGTCGCTGCAGGCGAAGCCGTTCTGGCGCGACCCGTTCACCGCGGGCGCCTACGGGCCCGCCAACATGATCTGTTCGACCCGCGCCCCGGCCGCCGGCCATCAGAGCCTCGTCATCGTCGGCGACAGCAATGCGGTCGGCACGGACGACACCCGGACCTATAATCCGGAGGTCAAGGCCTACGTCGATATCGGCGACGCCGACGGATTCGTCGGTCCGTGGGAGCGGGCGGCGAAGGCGCTGGGGATCGCCCACGTGACGGACGCGCAGCCCGGCAAGCGGCTCGCCGATCTGCTGACCTCGTCGCAACTGCTGCTGTCCCTGGTCGGCGAGGGGCCGTCCTTCGTGGTGCTCCAGCTGGGTCTGAACGACCTCGGCGGCGGCGGCGCCTCCGCCGCGACCGTCGAGGATGCGTGGATCCGGGCGGTGAAGCTTCTGCAGCAGGGCGGCCGCAAGGTGATCGCCACCACGGTCGGCCCGGAGACCACCACGACGGACGGCGGCGCCACGACCGCGAACCAGACGCCCGCGGCGGGCTTCGCCGTGGGCGGCGCGGCGCAGGCTTTCAACGACTGGATCCGGTCGACCGGTGCGCCGACCTACACCGGCGGCCGTTTGGTCGACGTGGCGGACATCGTCATGTCGGCGCGCGACAGCCAGGTCTTTCGCACCGACATCGCCCCGTTCGCCGACTGGTACGGCTATGTGGTGGGGATGTCGTGGTGGCCAGGCGTCGGCGGCGCCCCCGGCGTGTACGACATCGCCGCGACCGGCGGGGCGTGCGCGGTCGAGCCGGCGGTCCGGGTCAGCATCGTCAAGGGGTCGATCGACCGGGTGATCCTGACCCAGGCGGGACGGGGCTGCGCCGGCGCGCCGTCGCTCGACATGAGCGTCGTGCCGGGGTTTCACGACGCGACCCTCGTACTCCGGGTCGCTCCGCTCCAGCGCGGCGTCCACTATCACACCGGTTACGACTACACCCACGCCACCTTCTCGGCGCTGGGCGTCCAGGTGTCCGGCGCCCGGCTGGTCGACGCCCACGCGGCGATCGCCGCCGCCATCGAAGGGCAGCTGCGGTCCGCCATGGCGAAATAGTCGGCGTTGGCGCCAAACCCGGGCGCCGGCTTTTGCCCGCGACAAATCCTGTGTAAGGACTGCCCGATGTGAAGATAGGCCGATGGCGGCGGGCCCTGCGCCTCGCAGGCCGTTCCGCGGGTCGACGCCGCATCCGTGACGCCCCCGGGCGTGTAGTTTTTGAGGCTGGAACGATGCTCGATTTCGCCGCCGCGCGCGAGAACATGGTCGAAAACCAGGTCCGCACCAACGACGTCACCGATCTGGGCGTGCAGGACGCCATGCGCGCGGTGCGGCGCGAGCGTTTGTGTCCGCCGACCAAGCTGCACCTGGCCTACGCCGAGGCGGCGGTGGAATATGCGCCGGGCTATTTCCTCATGGAGCCGCGCGACGTCTCCAAGCTGCTGCAGGGGCTGCGGGCGCAGCCGGGCGAACGGGCGCTGGCCATCGCGGCCCCGTACGCGGCGGCCGTGCTGTCGTTAATGGGCCTGAAAACCGCCCTGCGCCTGCCGCCGGGGCTCGACGCGGGCGAGCTCACGGCCCACCTGGCCGAGGACGGCGTCCCCACCGTGACCGGCGATCTCGCCGCCCTGGACGAGAACGGCCCCTATGACGTGATCGTGGTCGAGGGGGCGGTGCACCACGCGCCCGAAGCCTGGACCGCCATGCTGAACCTCGGCGGCCGGCTCGGGGTGATCGAGCGCCAGGGTCCGGTCGGGCGCGCCCGGCTCTATACCCGCAGTCCCGAGGGCGTGGTCTCCGCGCGCACCCTGTTCGACGCCACGCCGCCGATGCTGCCGGGGTTCGAGCCCGCGCCCGCCTTCCAGTTCTGACCGCCCCCAGGTCGCACGTGACGAAAGCTTAACTGGCGGACCTGATCGCCCGCGGATACTCGGGATCCAGTTTAGGGGCCTAAGACAACTGGCCCGGGATGATTTCGGGGACGGATTCGATGAGTATTCGCCAGCGATCCGCTTTGGCGGCCGGCGTCGCCGCGGCGGCGCTCTTCGCCAGCCTCGCGGGCGTGGCCGGCGCGGAGACCCTGGCCGACGCCATCGCCATGGCCTACCGCTCCAACCCGACCCTGCAGGCGCAGCGCGACCTGCAGAAGGTCACCGACGAAACCTACGTCCAGGCTCGCTCCGGCCTGCGTCCGACCGTCTCCGCCAACATCAACGCCACCTACGCCGAGGCCGCCACCGACCTGCCGAAGCCCCTGCCGCAGACCGAACGCTACAACCAGGGGACGGCCGGGCTGACCATCACCCAGCCCCTTTTCAACGGCGGCCGGACCGCGGCGGCCGAACAGGCGGCGGAGGCCTCGATCATGGCCGGCCGCGAGGGGCTGCGTCAGACCGAGGCCACCATCCTGCAGCAGGTGGTGCAGGCCTACGCCGACGTCCGGCGCGACCAGCAGATCGTCGCCATCCGCCAGAACAACGTCTCCGTGCTGGCGGGTCAGCTCGAACTGACCCGCGCCAAGTTCGACGTCGGCCAGATCACCCGCACCGACGTGGCCCAGGCGCAGGCCCAGCTGGCGGCCGCGCGGGCGCTGCTGTCGACCGCCCAGGCGCAGCTGCAGATCAGCCGGGCCAACTATACCGCCGTGGTCGGCCAGAACCCCGGCGAACTGGCGCCAGAGCCGCCCGTGCCGGGCGTGCCGCCCACGGTCGACCAGGCGTTCGACACCGCCGAGGCCGAGAGCCCGCTGCTGCTGCAGGCGCGGCGGACCGAGCAGGCCAGCCGCGCGCGCGTGGCCGAAGCCAAGGCCGCCAACCACCCCACCGTGTCGCTGCAGGTGACCATCGGCTATTCGGGCACGGTGGCGCCCTTCGATCCCAACGACTACAGCCGGACGGTGACGGCCGAGGCGGTGATCACCCAGCCGATCTTCACCGGCGGCCTCAACAGCTCCAACATCCGCGCCGCCCTGGCCCAGAACAACGCCGACCGCGTCACCATCGAGGGCGTACGCCGCCAGGTGGTGCAGCAGGTGTCGCAGGCCTGGAACACCATGGCCTCCTCGCGGGCCAACGTGATCTCCGACGAGGAGCAGGTGCGCGCCGCCCGGGTCGCCTTCGAGGGCGAGCAGGAGGAATACCGGGTCGGCCTGCGCACCACCCTCGACGTGCTGATCTCCCAGCAGAACCTGCGCGACGCCGAACTGGCGCTGGTGCAGGCGCGCCACGACGCCTACGTCGGCCAGGCCGGGCTGCTCGGCGCCATGGGCCGGCTGGAGGCGCGCTATCTCGTGGCCGGCGTCGATCGTTACGATCCGGCGGTGTCGTTCAACCGGATCAAACACGCCGGCGGCACGCCCTGGGACGGGGTGATCGACCGGCTCGACCGGCTCGGCATGCCCAAGGTCAGGATCGCGCCCGCGTCGGCTCAGCCCCCGGCCGGCGGGGGAAGCCCGACCATGCTGCCGCCCACCGGAGCCGAACCGACCCATCCGCCCCTCTCCACCGACCAGCCGACGGCCGGCGAGCCGCGGTGAGGGTCCGAAGGCGGCTATCGGATTCATCCATCCGCGGAGACGTGGGAAACGCGTGAGCCGGGGGCGGGGGAGGAGCGTAGAGATTCTTATTTCTCCTCGGTAAATTGCGAAGCGCGGCTACGGTCGCTAGGGTGCCGAAAGTTTCGTCCTTCAGCCACGGTTCGCCATGTCCGACCCCACCGCCCAGGAACCGACGATGGAGGAGATCCTGGCCTCCATCCGCCGCATCATTTCCGAGGACGACGCGCCGGCGGCTCCGGCCGCGGCGGCCCCCCCTCCGGCGGCTCCGGCCCCAGCTCCGGCTCCGGCCGCCGCGGCGCCTCCGCCCGCGCCGCCGCCGCCGCCGCCTGAGCCCGACGAACCCTTCGACGATGAGGAGGTGCTGGAGCTCAACGAGCCCGCGCCCGCCCTGCACGAGACGCACGGCGACATCGACGTGTTCGAGAAGGCCGCCGCGCCCGTGGTCGAAACGCCCGCGCCCGAGGTCGAGAGGGCGCCGCTCGAGCCCTCCTACGCCGACCCGCCGTTCGACGAAGAGACGCCGGATCTGCCGCCCGCGGGCGGCGGGCTGGTCTCGGGCCGCGCCGCGTCGGTCGCGGCCTCCCACTTCGGCGCCCTGGCCCAGTCGGTGGCCATGCCCGCTCACGGCCGCACGCTCGAGGATGTGGTCAGCGAGATGCTGCGCCCGCTCCTGAAGGACTGGCTCGACCAGTACCTGCCGGCGATGGTCGAACAGGCGGTCCGCGACGAGGTCGAGCGCATCTCCCGCCGCCGAGTATACTGAGGCGTTCATAGCGGGCCCCGCGTCCGCCCTGCCGCCCCGCATCGATCCGCACCGATCAGGAGGCGGCGCCGGTCACGGCGTCGCCCATTCGCACATGTCATTTACAGATGCTTGAGAAGACCTTCGATCCCAAGACCGTCGAGCCGCGGCTCTATCAGGCGTGGGAGGCGTCGGGCGCCTTTTCGCCCGAGCGCGCCCTGGCCCGCGATCCGGACGCCAAGCCCTATTGCATCGTCATCCCGCCGCCGAACGTCACCGGCTCTCTGCACATCGGCCACGCGCTGAACTCGACCCTTCAGGACGTGCTGGCGCGCTTTCGCCGCATGCGGGGCGACGCGGTGCTGTGGCTGCCGGGCACCGACCACGCCGGCATCGCCACCCAGATGATGGTCGAGCGCCAGCTGGCCGCCGAGGGCAACCAGGGCCGCCGCGAGCTCGGCCGCGAGGCCTTCGTGGCGCGGGTGTGGGACTGGAAGGGCCAGTCGGGCGGGACCATTACCCGCCAGCTACGCCGGCTCGGCGCCTCGTGCGACTGGTCGCGCGAGCGCTTCACCCTCGACGAGGGCCTGTCGGACGCGGTGCGCAAGGTGTTCGTCACCCTGCACCAGCAGGGGCTGATCTACCGCGATAAGCGGCTGGTGAACTGGGACCCGCAGTTCCAGACCGCCATCTCCGACCTCGAGGTCGAGACCCGCGAGGTGCAGGGCAAGATGTGGCACTTCGCCTATCCGCTCGAGGGCGAGCCGGTGGACGGGGTGTCGGAGATCGTCATCGCCACCACCCGGCCCGAGACCATGCTCGGCGACGGCGCGGTGGCCGTGCACCCGGACGACGAGCGGTACAAGGCGCTGGTCGGGCGGATGGTGCGCCTGCCGATCGCCGACCGGCTGATCCCGATCATCGCCGATCCCTATCCCGATCCCGAGAAGGGCTCGGGCGCGGTGAAGATCACCGGCGCGCACGACTTCAACGACTTCCAGGTGGCCATGCGCCACGGCCTGCCGCTGATCTCCATCATGGACGAGCAGGCGCGCATGGCCGGGCCGATCCCCGAGCGCTACCTCGGCCTCGACCGCTACGTCGCGCGCAAGAAGGTGGTCGAGGAGATCGAGGTCCTGGGCCTGCTGCGCGAGATCGAGGATCGGGTGATCGCCCAGCCGTTCGGCGACCGCTCGGGCGTGGTGATCGAGCCCTTCCTCACCGACCAGTGGTACGTCGACGCCAAGACCCTGGCCAGGCCGGCGCTCGAAGCGGTCGAGACCGACCAGACCGTCTTCACCCCGCGCCACTGGGAGAAGACCTATTTCGAGTGGATGCGGAACATCCAGCCCTGGTGCATCTCGCGCCAGCTGTGGTGGGGTCATCGGATCCCGGCCTGGTACGGGCCGGACGGAGAGATCTTCGTCGCCGAGACGGAAGGGGAGGCCAAGGCCGCCGCCGCGGCGCACTATGGCGCGGACACGCCGCTGCGCCAGGACGAGGACGTGCTCGACACCTGGTTCTCCTCGGCGCTCTGGCCGTTCTCGACCCTCGGCTGGCCCAAGGAGACCACGGACCTCCACCGGTTCTATCCCACCGACACCCTGGTCACCTCGTTCGACATCATCTTCTTCTGGGTCGCCCGGATGATGATGATGGGCCTGCACTTCAAGGGCGAGGTTCCGTTCCGCCAGGTGTTCATCAACGCCCTCGTGCTCGACGAGAAGGGCCAGAAGATGAGCAAGACCCGGGGCAATGTGATCGACCCGCTGGAACTGGTCGACGAATACGGCGCGGACGCCCTGCGTTTCACCCTGACCGCCATGTCGGGGCCCACGCGCACCATCAAGCTGTCGCGGCAGAGGGTCGACGGCTATCGCAGCTTCGGCACCAAGCTGTGGAACGCCGCCCGCTTCTGCCAGATGAACGAGTGCGTCGCGCCGACGGATTTCGATCCCCTGGCGGTGCGCGACCCGGTGAACCGCTGGGTCCGCGGCGAGGTGGCGAAGACGCGCGACGCCGTCACCACGGCGCTGGAGGCCTTCGCCTTCGACGACGCCGCCGCCGCCCTCTACCGCTTCATCTGGCACATCTTCTGCGACTGGTACCTGGAGTTGGCCAAGCCGGTGCTCAACGGCTCGGATGAGGCCGCCAAGGCCGAGACGCGGGCGACGGCGGCCTGGGCGCTCGACCAGGCGATGATGCTGCTGCACCCCGTGGCCCCGTTCATGACCGAAGCGCTGTGGGAGGCCTCGGCCGAATTCAGTCAGGCCCGGCCGGGCTTGTTGATGGAGCAGCCCTGGCCCGCCTACGCCGAAGCCTATGTCGACGCCGCCGCCGCCGCGGAGATCGACTGGCTGATCGAGCTGGTCACCGAAGTCCGCTCGATCCGGGCGGAGATGAACGTGCCGCCCTCGGCGCGTCCGCCGCTGGCCCTGGTCGGGGCCGGCGACGCCACCCGCACGCGGCTCGCCCACCAGCGCGAGCGGCTGGCCGCCCTGGCGCGCCTCGGCGAGATCCGGCTGGCCGACTCCGCGCCGCCGGGCTCCGCGCCCTTCGCCATCGGCGAGGCCACCGGCGCCCTGTCGATCGCCGAGTTCATCGATCTCGCCGCCGAGCGCGCCCGCCTCGCCAAGGCCGTCGCCGCCTTCGACGCCGACATCAAGCGCGCCCGCGGCAAGCTCGACAACGAGGCCTTCATGGCCAAGGCGCCCGAAGAGGTGGTGGCCGAGAACCGCGCCAAGCTCGCCGAGGCCGAGGCCGGCAAGGCCAAGCTCGAAGCCGCCCTGGCCCGCCTGCAGGCGATGGGGTGAGGAGGACGTCGGGTAGGTAATCAGCGTTTACAAGCTCCGCCGGAGTGTGCTTTCCCTTTGCGGAATGGCGCGCGTGCGATGATGCGCCATGCCGGAGGACCCATGCCAGACAACGCTACGCCCGCCCAGGATTCAGCCCATGCGCCCCTGCCGCCGGGCTGGCCGGCGATGTCCATCGCCCAGGCCAACGCGCTGCTGACCGCGCCGGGCTCTCCGTTCGAGATGGAGACCCTGACCATCCGCGGCATCGAGACCCGGGTGTGGAAGAACGCTCCGCCCTCGCTGCGCGCCGAGGCGGAGAGCGCCACCCAATGGCCCAAGGACCGGATCTTCCTGGTCTATGAGGACGAGAAGGTGTCGTTCGACGCCTTCCACCGCGCCGTCGCCGCCCTCATGCGCGAGTTCGCCGCCCAGGGCGTGACCAAGGGCGACCGGGTGGCCCTGGTCATGCGCAACCTGCCGGAGTGGCCGGTGGTGTTCTACGCCGCCGTGTCGCTGGGCGCGATCTGCACGCCGCTGAACGCCTGGTGGACCGGCCCCGAGCTCGAATACGGCCTGACCGATTCCGGCTCCAAGATCCTGGTCGCCGACGCTGAACGCTACGGCCGGCTCGTCGAGCACCTGCCGAACTGCCCCGATCTGGTCCGGGTCTATGTCTCGCGCACGACCGAGGAGATCGCCAATCCCAAGGTCAAGGCGCTCGAGAGCGTGATCGGCAGGCCCGACGACTATGCGGCCCTGCCGGACGATCCGTTCCTCGACGTCGAGGTCGGGCCCGAGGACCTGGCGACCATCTTCTACACCTCCGGCACCACGGGAAAGCCGAAGGGGGCGCTCGCCACCCACCGCAACATCGTCTCCAACGTCGGCGCCGCGGGCATCGTGGCGGCGCGGGCCTATCTGCGCCGGGGCGAACCCGTGCCGACGCCCGATCCGACGATCCAGCGTTCGACCCTGCTGTCGGTGCCCTTCTTCCACGCCACCGGCTGTTTCGCCATCCTGTCGCCCGTGCTGGTCTCGGGCGGCAAGATCGTGATGATCTACAAGTGGGATCCGATCCGCGCCTTCGAATTGATCGAGCGCGAGCGCATCAGCATGGCGGGCGGCGTGCCGACCATCGCCTGGCAGTTGATCGAGCATCCCGAGCGACACCGGTTCGACCTGTCCTCGCTGGAGTCGGTGTCCTACGGCGGCGCGCCCTCGGCGCCCGAACTGGTGCGCAAGATCAAGGAAGCCTTTCCCGCCTCCCAACCCGGCAACGGCTGGGGCATGACCGAGACCTCGGCCACCTTCACCAGCAATTCGGCCGAGGATTACATCAACCGCCCCGACAGCTGCGGCCCGGCCGCGCCGGTCTGCGACATGAAGATCTGCGATCCGGCCGACGTCACCGGCAAGCCGCTGCCCACCGGCGCCGTGGGCGAGCTCTGGGGCAAGGGACCCAATGTGGTGGTCGGATACTGGAACAAGCCCGAAGCCACCGCCCAGACCTTCGTCGACGGCTGGGTGCGCACCGGCGACCTCGCGCGGATCGACGAGGAGGGGTTCTGCTTCATCGTCGACCGGGCCAAGGACATGCTGATCCGCGGCGGCGAGAACATCTACTGCGTCGAGGTCGAGAGCGCCCTCTACGAACACCCCGCGGTGATGGACGCGGCCATCGTCGGCATTCCGCACAAGACCCTCGGCGAGGAGCCGGGCGCGGTGGTGACGCTGAAGCAGGGCGGCCAGGCCACCGAGGAGGAACTGCGCAAGTTCGTCGCCGAACGCCTCGCCGCCTTCAAGGTGCCGATCAAGGTGGTGTTCTGGCCCGAGACCCTGCCGCGCAACGCCAACGGCAAGATCCTCAAGAACGAACTGAAGAAGGTGTTCGTGGAGGGGTAGGCTGCAACCCATCCAATCGATGTCGCCATCCCGGATAGGCGCTGCGCGCTTTCCGGGATGACGCCTTAAGGGGCCCTACCAGCCCCGGCGCCAGCGGTAGTGGCGCGGATAGTAGTAGTAGGGGTAGGCGGAGGGGCCGAGCACGACCACCCCCGGAGGCGGCGGTCCGTACGAGGCCGGGCCGAGCACATAGCCGGGCGGGGGCGCGGGCGGGGGCGGCGCGTCGGGACCGTAGCCGTAATTCGGCGCCGGCGGGCCGTCGTCATACCCTTGCGGATCGCCGTCCTGCGCATAGCGGTCCTGGGGGGCGTAGCCGCCCTCCGGCGGATACCCGCCGGGCTGCTGATATCCGCCCGGCGGCTGATATCCGGAGGGCTGCTGATATCCCCCCGGCAGCTGGTATCCCTGCGGAGGATAGCCGCCGGGGGCATAGCCTTGCGGGGGCGGGGCGTAGCCGGACGGCGGCGCATAGCCGTTGGGCGCATAGCCGGGCGGCGGCGGCGGCGGTGCGTCGGCAGGGTAGGCCTCCTGCGAATAGGTCGGCGCATAGCCCGGCGGCGGCGGGGGCGGCGCCGGCTGGCAGCCTGCCTCGTGGCCGACCGTGGCCCCGACCGCCGCGCCGAGCAGCCCGCCGAGGATGGAGCCGTCGGTGCGGTGTCCATGGCCCGAAATCTGCGAGCCGGCGACGGCGCCGACCGTGCCGCCGACCACCGCGCCCGCGGCGGTCGAGCCGCCGCAGTTGCGGTCATGCCAGCGGCCGTCCTGGTCGTAGTAACCCTGCGGCGCGCCCTGGGCGGCGGCGACGCCGGGCAGGGCGGCCCCGCCCAGGCCGAGGAGGATCGAGGCGGTGAACGCCCCTTTGAGCAAAGCTGAAGCGGTCATGCCTCGATGTCCTTCGGCGCGGGTTTCAGGGATCAGAATGGCGGTCTAGCGACAGACCTGGACTTCGCGGGTGGCCCTGTAGCCGCGGTCGTCGCGATACGACTCCTGGCGCCAGCCGCAACGGTTCGGGCCGTAACCGTCGTGATAACGGCCCGCCGCCGGATCGTAGTAGCGGTCGTCGTAGACGCGCTGGACCTGGCCGCGGTCGCAGTGCACGCGCGACAGGTTGTTGCCGATCGCCGCGCCGGCGACGCCGCCGATCAGGGCGCCGGTGCCGCCGTGGCCGAGGGCGCCGCCGGCCAGGGCGCCGAGCACGCCGCCGGCGATCGTGCCGCCGACCTTCTTATCATGCGCGCGGGCCTCGCAGCGTGAGGTATAGGCGGAGGCGAAGGTCGGCACGGCAGTGGCGGTCGCCAGGGTGGCGATGGCTCCGGCGGCGAGAATGAGTTTACGCATGATCAGCTCCTTGAGCTTGGCGCAACGAGGCGTCGGAGGCGACGTCGCAGCGTGTGAGGGGACATATGGCCTGGTCAGTCTGAACCGTTGTTGAGCGCGCCGTTCATCTTCGTTCACGTCCGCCGCGCTCCGCGTGGAACGGTCAAGCTTGAACGCGCGATCGGCTGTTTGGTTGCAGGAATGAAATCTTGACGCCCGGTCAGAGGTTCCGCATCGAGCGCATGGGCGCCCAGGGCGACGGCCTCGCCGTGAGCGAGGACGGCCGGCGGCTGTTCGCCCCGCTGACCCTGCCGGGCGAGGTGATCGAGGCGTCCATCTCGGGCGACCGGGTCGACGGCGTTCAGGTGCTGGAGGCCAGCCCGGAGCGGGTCCCGCCGCCCTGTCCGCACTTCGGCGTCTGCGGCGGCTGCGCCCTGCAGCACTGGGCGCCGGCGCCCTATACCGCCTGGAAGACCGGCCTGATCCGCGAGGCCCTGGCCCGCGAGGGGATCGAGACCGAGCTCCTGCCGGCCTTCACCACGGCCCCGGGAACGCGGCGGCGGGTGGCGCTGCACGCGCGCCGACGCGGCCGCGAGGTGGTGCTGGGGTTCAAGGCGCGACGGTCCTGGGCGGTGGAGGCGATCTCCACCTGCGTGATCGCAGATCCGCGCATCGTCGCCGCCCTGCCGGCCCTGAAGCTTCTGGCCAAGCCCTTCTTCGAGCATCCCAAGTCGGCCCCCACCCTGCACGTCACCGTCACCGCCACCGGCCTCGACGTGGACGTGACCGGGGTGGAGGCGCGGGGCGGCGGCCTGTCGGCCGATGCGCGGGTCAGGGCCTCGGCCGCGGCCGCGGCGGCGGATATGGCGCGGGTGACCCTGGCGGGGGAGATGCTCTATCAGGCGCGCCTGCCGATGGTCCGCTTCGGCCCGGCCGTGACGCCCCTGCCGCCGGGCGGCTTCCTGCAGGCCTCGGCCGAAGCGGAGCGGGTGATGGCCGCCGCCGTGACCCAGGCCGTGGACGGCGCCGGCCGGCTCGCCGACCTGTTCTGCGGCGCGGGCGCCTTCACCTTCCCGCTGGCCGAGCGCTCCGGCGTGCTGGCGCTCGACGCCTCGCGCGAGGCGATCGCCGCCCTCGCCGCCGGCCGGGCGGCCACGGCCGGGCTGAAGGCGATCGACGCGGAGGCGCGCGATCTCTCCCGTCGGCCGTTGCTGGCGGTGGAGATGAAACGGCTGGATGCGGTGGTGTTCGACCCGCCGCGCGCCGGCGCCCTGGAGCAGGCGACGGAGATCGCCGCCTCGGCCGTGCCCCTGGCGGTCGGCGTCTCCTGCAATCCGCAGACCTTCGCCCGCGACGCCGCCGTCCTGATCGCCGCCGGCTTTCGCCTGGAGAGCGTGCTGCCCGTCGACCAGTTCCTGTGGTCCGCGCACGTGGAGCTGGTCGGGGTGTTCCGGCGCTGAGGCGCCCGCCCTCACGCCATGAGCGGGAGGGTGGAGCGGAACCGGCTCAGGGCCACGGAGAAGAAGATCGCGCCGATGGCCGCGAGCCAGAGGCATTGGGGCCAGACCACGTCGAGACCGGCGCCGCGATAGAGGATCGCCTGGGCCATCTGCACGAAATGGGTCGTGGGCGCCGCCAGCATCAGGGTCTGCACCGCCTGCGGCATGCTCTCCCTCGGCGTCAGACCGCCCGACAGCACCTGCAGGGGCAGCATCACCAGGATGACCAGCAGACCGAACTGCGGCATCGAGCGGGCGATGGTCGCCATGAATATGCCCATGGAGGTGGTCGCGAACAGACACAGGGCCGCGCCGAACAGGAACAGGGGGACCGAGCCCTCGATGCGCACCTGCAGCAGGCCCTGGACCACGAAGACGAGGGAGAGGGCGGACGCCGCCAGCACCACCAGTCCCATGGACCAGACCTTGCTGGCCATGATCTCGAAGGGCGTCACCGGCATGACCAGAAGGTGCTCGATCGTCCCGTGCTCGCGCTCGCGGATCAGGGCCGCGCCGGTGAGGATGATCGACAGCATGGTGACGTTGTTGATCACCTGCATCACCGCGCCGAACCAGACCTGGGCCAGGGTGGGATTGAAGCGCACTCGATAGACCAGTTCGGCCGGCGCCGCCGCCTGTCCGCGCGCATGCTGCAGGAAGGCGGCGACCTCGCTGGTGATTATCTGCTGGATATAGCCGCTCCCGGTGAAGGCCTGGGTCATCCGCGTGGCGTCCACGTTCAGCTGAACCGTCGGCGACCGTCCGGCCAGCACGTCGCGCTGGAAGTCCGGCGGGATGTCCAGCGCGAAGGTATAGCGGCCCGCGTCCAGGCCAGGATCGATCTGGTGCTGGGAGATCAGGGCCGGGGCGGTGAAGTGCGGCGGATAGAAGGCGTCGCTGATGCGCTGCGAAAGCGGCGACCGGTCCTCGTCGACCACCGCGATCGACGCCCGGTTCAGGGTCTCGGGGATTCCCTTCGCCGCCGTGTACACCGAGCCGGTGAAGGCGAAGACGATCAGGAACAGCATGATCGGGTCGCGATAGAGGCTGCGCAGCTCCTTGATCCCGAGATTCAAGACGTTGGACGCCGTCATGCTCAGCGGTCCTGCTTGCGGAGCAGAAGCGTCGTGGCGGCCAGCAGGACCGGGAAGGCGAGGGCGAGCGGCCAAAGCGCGTCGTTCAGCTCGGCGAACCCGAGCGCCTTGGAGAAGACGCCCCGACAGATGGTGACGAAGAAGGTCGTCGGATAGACGCGGCCGATCCACGCGCCGGCGCCCTCGAGGGAGGAGACCGGGTCGATCAGGCCCGAGAACTGGACCGCCGGCAGGAGGGTGAGGATGGCCGTGGCGAAGATGGCGGCGATCTGGCTGCGCACGAAGACCGAGACCAAAAGCCCGAGCGCCGTGGTGGCCAGGGCGTAGAGGAAGGCGCCGACCGTCAGCGCCGCCAGGGCCCCGGTGAGCGGCACCGCGAACACCGTGACGGCCAGCAGGGTCAAGAGGCCGAAGTTGAGCATGGTCAGGACCACGTACGGGGCCTGCTTGCCGAGCAGGAATTCGAGCCGGGTGACCGGCGTGACGTAGAAGTTGACGATCGAGCCCAGCTCCTTTTCGCGCACCACGCTGAGCGCCGTCAGCATGGCCGGGATGAGCAGCAGGAGCACGGGGATGACGGCCGGAACCATCGCCACGATGCTGACCACGTTGGGATTGTAGCGGAAGCGCGTCTCGACGTTGACCGCCCCCGCGCCGGGTTTCACGCCGAGCTTGAAGCGGGCCATGTCGGCGAGCCACTGGCCATGCAGGGCCTGGATGTAGGACTGGGCCGTCTCGCCGCGGGTCGGCATGGCGCCGTCGACCCAGACCCCCACCGACACCGGATCGCCGCGCCGCAGGTCGCGCGCGAAGCCCGAGGGGATCTCCACCGCCAGGCTGAGCTCCCCGTCCCGCATCCGGCGGTCGAGGTCGGCGTAGTCGGCGATCGGACGGTGCTCGCTGAAATATCGGGAGCCGGCGAGATTGAGCCCATAGTTCTGGCTGGTCTCGGTGCGATCGCGGTCGAGCACGGCGAAGGGCAGGTTCTCCACGTCGAGGTTGATCCCGTACCCGAGGATGAACATCAGAAGGACGCTGCCGAGCAGGGCCAGGGTGGCCCGGATCGGGTCGCGCCTGAGCTCGAGGCCTTCACGGAGGCTGTAGCTGTACATGCGCCGAAGGCTGAAGCCGCGGTCGGACGACCGTCGTCGCCCCGGGTCGGTCACGCCCACGGGACGGGGCGCGGCCGGCGGCGGAGCGATCGCGGCAGTCTCCCCCGAGGCCTCCTCGAGGTAGCTCACGAAGGCGTCCTCGAGCGTCGCCGCGCCGCGCTTGCGCACGATCTCGCCCGGGGCGTCGGTCGCCAGGACGCGGCCCGCGTGCATCAGCGATATCCGGTCGCAGCGCTCCGCTTCGTTCATGAAGTGGGTCGAAATGAAGATCGTCACCCCGTCCTTGCGGGCGAGATCGGCCATGATCTGCCAGAAGCTGTCGCGCGCGATCGGGTCCACCCCCGACGTGGGCTCGTCCAGGATGAGCATTTCCGGCTTGTGAATCATCGCCACGGCCAGGGAGAGACGCTGCCTCTGACCGAGCGGCAGGCTGTCGGGCAGGCTGTCGAGGAGGCCGGCGAGGCCGAACCGGCCGGCCATCTCGTCGATGCGCGCAGGGATCCGGTCGGGCGGCACGTGGAACAGCCGCGCGTGCAGCTCCAGGTTCTGCCGCACGGTGAGTTCGGTATAGAGCGAGAACCCCTGCGACATGTAGCCCACGCGGGTGCGGGTGCGGATGTCCCGGGGGTCGACCTTCTGGCCGAACAGCCACGCCTCGCCTTCGCTCGCCGGAAGAAGACCGGTGAGCATCTTCATGGTGGTGGTCTTGCCGCAGCCGTTGGAGCCGATGAAGCCGAAGATCTCGCCGCGTTCGATCCGGAAATCGACCTGGTCCACGGCCGTGAAGTCGCCAAAGCGCTTGGTCAGACCCTTGGCCTCGATGGCGGCCTGTCCTTCCCCCGCGGTGGACCGCGGCGGGATGACCACCTTGCGATGCTCGCGTCGCCGCGCCTCGGGCAAGAGGGCGATGAAGGCGTCTTCCAGCCCGGTCTCGCCGGTCCGCGCATAGAGGTCGGCCGGCGTTCCGGTCGCCAGGACCCGGCCGGCGTCCATCGCGATCAGCCAGTCGAAGCGAGCCGCCTCCTCCATGTAGGCGGTCGCCACCAGCACGCTCATGCCCGGCGCGTCGGCGCGCATCCGCTCGATCAGCTCCCAGAACTGCCGGCGCGAAAGCGGATCGACGCCGGTCGTGGGCTCGTCGAGCAGAAGCAGGTCCGGATCGTGGATCAGGGCGCAGCACAGGCCGAGTTTCTGCTTCATCCCGCCCGAGAGTTGGCCCGCAGGCCGGTCCCGGAACGGCGTCAGGGCGGTGGCGTCCAGCAGGGCGGCGATCCGGCGGTCCCGTTCGGCGCCGTCCTGACCAAACAGCCGCCCGAAGAAGTCCAGGTTCTCCTGCACCGAAAGCGTCGGGTAGAGGTTCTTGCCCAGACCCTGCGGCATGTAGGCGATGCGGGTGAAGGCCGCCTCGCGGCGCCGACGATCGGCCATGTCGCCGCCCAGGGTCTCGACGGTCCCGCTCTGCACGGCCCGTGCGCCGGCGACGAGGGAGAACAGGCTGGACTTGCCGACGCCGTCCGGACCGATCAGGCCGACCATCCGGCCCGCCGGAATATCGAGGCTCACCGCGTCGAGCGCGATCGTTTCGCCATAGCGCAGGCTGACCCCGACCAGCCTGGCTGCAGGATGTGCGCCGCCGGGCTCCGGAGCGCTCATCTCGGCGTGTTCAGCTGCAGCGCCTTCGGCCAGCTCGCCCGCGGATCGAGTCGCAGGTAGGCGACGCCGGGCAGGCCGGTCTTCACCTGGGCGAGGTGGCGGCGCAGCAGATCCGGATCGATGCGCGCCTTGACGCGGAACATCAGCTTCTGGCGCTCGCTGGCCGTCTCCACGGTCTTGGGCGTGAACTGGGCGACGTCGGACACGAAGGAGACCTTGGCGGGGATGACGTATTGCGGCGCGGCGTCGAGCACGATGCGCACCTCCGTCCCCATGCCGACGCGGCCCGTGGCGGATTCCGGCAGGAAGAAGGTCATGTAGACGTCCGCCAGGTTCACCAGGTTCAGCACCCGGCCGCCTCCGCCGAGCACCTCGCCCGGCTGGGCGACGCGGTATTGCACGCGCCCCGCTTCCGGCGCCTTGAGCGTGCTGTCGGCGATATCGGCGTCCAGGCGGGCGATGCCGGCGCGCACGGCGTCGACATTGGCGCCGGCGCCGACCACCTGCGATCGGGCGGTCCTGATGGCGGCGTCGGCGGCGGCCACCTGGGCGCGGGCGGCGCCCAGGGCGGCGGCGGCCTCTTCCTCGTGCGCCTGGTCGTCGTCGCGCTCCTGCACCGCGGCCGCGCCCTCGCGGGACAGGGTCTGGGACCGCGCCAGGTGCTTGCCCGCGGCGTTCAACTCCGCCTCACGCTGGCGCACGGCGGCCAGCACGGCGGCGCGCTGGCTCTGCTGCTGCGCCACCTGGCTCTTCGCGGTCTCGATCGCCACCAGCGCCGCCTGCAGCTCCGCCGCCGCCTGGGCGCGCTGGGCCTGCAGCGACTGGGTGTCCATCACCGCCACCACCTGGCCGGCGTCGACCTGATCGCCCTCGTCGACCAGGATCTTCTGGATCCGGCCCGGCGTCTTGGCGGAGACGTCGATCTCGACCGCTTCGATCCGGCCGTTGCCGCTGACCACGCCGGGGCCCATCCCCTTGGGCCGCACGACCATCCAGCCGCCCAGCAGCGCCGCCGCCGCGACGACCGCGAGCGCCGCCCGCCACAGCCAGGCGCGGTTGAACTTCATCATGTCGCCGACCCTGCTTCGTTCGTTCCCGGTCCGTCGGCGAGACCGCCGCCGAGGGCCGCGTAGAGATCCACCTCGCTCTCCAGCTGCGCGCGGCGAAGCTGGACCAGCCCCTCCTGCGCCGAGAACAGGTCGCGCTGGGCCTCCAGCACCTCGAGATAGGCGGCGCGGCCGTTGGCGTAGCTGAGGTCGGCGAGACGGGCGCGCTCGGTGAGCGCCTCCAGCGTCTGCTCGGTGCTCTGGATCTGCTCGGCCAGCCAGCGCCGGGCCGCCAGGGCGTCCGCCACGTCGCGAAACGCGGACTGGATCGCTTGTTCGTAGGCCGCGAGGGCGATGTCGCGTTCCGCCCGGGCGCCCGCCAGCGCGCCGTCGAGCCGTCCGCCGTTGAAGATCGGCACGGTGACCGTGGGCGTGAAGCTCCAGAGTCCGGTTCCCGTCCCGAACAGCTTGTCCAGCTGGGCGCTGGCGCCGCCCCCGCTGGCCATCAGGCTGATGTCCGGAAAATAGGCCGCGCGCGCGGCGGCGATATCGGCGTGCGCGGCGCGCAGCCGGTGTTCGGCCGCCCGGACGTCGGGCCGGTTGACCAGCAGTTCGGACGGCAGTCCCGCCGACAGGGGCGCCGCGAAATCGGCGAGCGCCAGTCCGCCCGGCGCGTCCTCGCGCTTCACCGGCCGTCCGACCAGCAGGGCCAGCGACTCCGTGTTCTGCGCGCGCGCCAGCTCCAGCGCCTGCCGCTCGGTCTGCGCCTGGCCAAGCAGCGTCTGCGCCTGGGTCACGGGGAGCTTCGAGCCGGATCCCACCTCGTAGCGCCGCCGGACGATGCGCAGGGACTCCTCGCGGTTGGCTATGGTTCGCCGCGCGAGCTCCAGGCGCTCGCGGTATTCGAGCTCGCGCAGATAGCCGGCGGCGACCTCCCTGATCAGGCCGCTGGCGACGGCGCGACGGGCGTCCTCGCTCGCCAGGTACGACTCCCGCGCGGACTGGCTCAGGCTGCGCAGCCGGCCCCAGAAGTCGGTCTCCCAGCTGGCGCTCAGGGCGCCCAGATAGAGGCTCGAGGTGGTCGGCCGTCCGGTGAGCGAGAGGCCGGCGGGAAGCCCCGACCGCGCGCCGAGGCCGAGCGCGCTGAGACTCGGAAACCGTTGCGCGGTCTGGGCCCGGGCGTTGGCCTGGGCGGCCTCGACCCGTCCGGCGGCGATCCGCAGATCGCGATTGTTGGCCAGGGCGTCCTCGATCAGCGTCCGTAGGGGCGGTGCGGTGAACACGCGACGCCAGCCGATGGCGGCGGAGGCGGCGGCGACCGCTCCGGTCGCGTCCGGGTAGCGGTCGGGGGTCGGCAGGGCCGGCCGCACATAGGCGGTGGTCATCGAGCATCCCGCGAGCAGGATGGCGCAGACGATGGTGCACCCGGCGAAGGCTGGACGTCTCATGGATACTCTCGGGCGGGGGAGCGCCCAGGCCCCCTGCCTAGGGGCCGGCTGGGCCCGCCGCCTTGATCCGCATCAAGCGACGCGGTCCAAGCCGCGGCGAGCCAGGTCGCAGGCGAGCCAGGTCGCGGGCGGGCGGTCAGTTCCGAGGCGCCCGGCGGGTCGATGACGACATGCTAGGCGCCCGGCCGATATCCGCGTGCGGCTTCGCTGGAGGGTGTTTCCAGGCGGGGGAGCGGGTATCAGTTAGGCGGGCACGGTCGCGCAGCCGTGCGCCACGCTTACTTTCAGGGGAGGCGCCGATGCGCGCGTTGCTGGCTTCGGCCTGTATTTCCGTATTCGTCATCGCGGCCGGGGCGGCCGGGGCGGCCGGGGCGGCGCCGCCGACCATCGACCAGTCGCTCGACTTGCAGACGGTCACCGCGCCCAAGCTGTCGCCGGACGGCGCGCGGGTGGTCTACGAACAGAGCCGCACCAACTGGGACGCCAACACCTTCGACACCGACCTGTGGCTGGCCGACGTCACTTCGGGCGAGCGTCACCGGCTGTCGGGCGGAGCCAGGTCGAGCCGCGACGCCGCCTGGTCGCCCGACGGGAAATGGATCGCCTTCCTGTCCGACCGGCCGCCGTCGCTGCCGGACAGCCCGGCCGACAAGAGCCAGCTCTATGTGATGCCGGCCGCCGGCGGCGAGGCCCAGCAGGTCACCCGCTTCGAGAAGGGCGTGCACGCCTTCCAGTGGGCGCCCGACAACGCCCACATCGCCGTCTCCGCCGAGGGCCCCGAGCCCAAGGCGATGAAGGACCGCAAGGACAGCTTCGGCGACTACCAGGTGTTCCACGCCGACTACGCCCAGGTGCACCTGTGGCTGGTGACGCTGGCCCCGCCAGACGCGGCGGGCCGCGCGCCGCCGCCCGCCGAGCCCAAGCTGCTCACCCCCGGCGACGCCTTCAGCGTCAACGCCTTCTCCTTCTCGCCGGACGGCGGGACCCTAGCCTTCAGCGCCCAGCGCGATCCCGACCTGATCTCCGGCGGCACGGCCGACATCTACACCGTCGGCGTGGCGGACGGAGCGGTGAAGCCGATCGTGGTCGGCGGCGGCCCCAACCAGAACCCGCAGTGGTCGCCGGACGGAAGCCAGATCGCCTACGAGACCCAGGCCGGCTCGAAGTACTACTTCTACACCAACCAGAAGATCGCCGTGGTCGGCCGCGAGGGCGGCGCGACGCGGGTGGTCGATCCGGCTTTCGACGAGGACGCCCGGCTGATGAAATGGGGCCCCGGCGGGATCTATTTCGAGGCCCTGCAGAAGACCGACGCCGGCCTGTTCGTGATCGATCCGAAGGCGGCGACCACCCACCGGATCGACATGCCGGGCGAGAGCCAGAGCGGGCGGTTCTCCCTGTCGCGCGGCTTCGACAAGGCCGCCTTCGTCGGCGCGGCCGCCAACCGCTATCCGGAGATCTTCGTCGCCGATCTCGCCCATCCGGCGCCGGTGCAGCTGACCCACGCGGGCGAACAGGTCGAACCCTTCACCCCGGCGACGCGCGAGCTCGTGCAGTGGAAGTCCGGCGACGGGACCACGGTCGAGGGGGTGCTGTTCAAGCCCAGGGACTTCGATCCGAAGAAGACCTATCCCCTGCTGGTGGTGATCCACGGCGGCCCGACGGGAATCGACACGCCGACGGTGACGCCCGACCGCTACTATCCGGTCGAACGGTTCGTGGCCAAGGGCGCCCTCGTGCTGAAGCCCAACTACCGCGGCTCGGCCGGCTACGGCTCGGCCTTCCGGGCGCTGAATGTGCGGAACCTCGGCGTGGGCGACTACGCCGACGTGATCTCCGGCGTCGACAGCCTGATCGCCAAGGGCTTCGTCGACAGGAGCCGGGTCGGCTCGATGGGCTGGAGCGAGGGCGGCTATATCTCGGCCTTCATCACCACCTCGAGCGACCGGTTCAGGGCGGTGTCGGTGGGGGCGGGGATCTCCGACTGGATGACCTACTACGCCAATACCGACATCACGCCCTTCACGCCCCAGTACCTGCACGGCAACCCGTGGGACGATCCGGAGATCTACAAGAAGACCTCGCCGATCAGCTATATCGCCAAGGCCAGGACCCCGACGCTGATCCAGCACGGCAGCCTCGACAAGCGGGTGCCGATCGCCAACGCCTTCGAACTGCGCCAGGCGCTCGAGGACCACCATGTGCCGGTCAAGCTGGTGATCTACGACGGCTTCGGCCACCCCATCAACAAGCCCAAGCAACAGCGCGCGGTGATGGAGGAAAACGAGGCCTGGTTCTCGCACTACATCTGGGGCGAGCCCCTGCCGGCGGCGCTGACGCCGCGGCCGAAGGTGGAGAAGCCGGCGGCGAAATAGGGGGTTTTCTCCTTCCCCGCTCGGGCGGGGAAGGTGGCCCCGAACGGGACGGAAGGGGTAGGGGAAGCGCCGACGCGTCGGCGCTGTCGCCCCCCTCCACCGCTTCGCGGTCCCCCACCCCCGGTCTCCGGGGGAGGAGAGATTTCCGCCTCACCCGAACAGGTCCATCTGCGTCTTCGGCGCCTCCGGGACCTTGAACAGGTCGAGCCGCTGGCGGGCGTGGGTCCGGTTCAGGCCGAGCCGGGCGCAGGCGACCTCGAAGCGGCGCGCCATGAGGTCGGCGATCGGGCCCTGGCCGCGCATGCGCTGGCCCCACACCGCGTCATAGTCCTTGCCGCCGCGCATCTGGCGCACCAGCGACATCACCTTCCTGGCCGCGTCGGGCCGCTCGGCCTCGAGCCATTCGCGGAACAGGTCCTTGATCTCGAGCGGCAGGCGCAGGACCACGAACATGGCCTCCGCGGCGCCGGCCTCGGCCGCCCGCTCGAGCACCCCTTCCATCTCGTGGTCGTTGAGGCCGGGGATGGCCGGGGCGAAGCCGACGCCGGTGGGCACGCCGGCCGAAGCCAGGGCGCGGATCGCCCAGATCCGCTTCTCGGGCGTCGAGGCCCTGGGCTCCATCGCCCGCGCGAGGGCGCGGTCGAGGGTGGTGACCGAGACGAACACCTTGGCCAGGCCGCGCTCGGCCATCGGCCCCAGGATGTCGAGGTCGCGCACCACCAGGGCCGACTTGGTGATCAGGCTGACCGGATGGTTGAAGCGGTCCAGCACCTGCAGCACGCTGCGGGTAATGCCGAGCTTGCGCTCGGTGGGCTGATAGGGATCGGTGTTGCCGCCGATGTGCACCCGGTCGACGACATAACCCTTCTTCGACAGCTCCCGTTCGAGCAGCCGCGCCGCCTCGGGTTTGAAGAACAGCTTGCTCTCGAAGTCTATGCCCGGCGACAGGCCCATGTAGGCGTGGGCCGGGCGGGCGTAGCAGTAGATGCAGCCGTGCTCGCAGCCGCGATAGGGGTTGATCGAGCGGTCGAAGCCGATGTCGGGGCTGTCGTTGCGGGTGAGGATAGTGCGCGCCTTCTCGGCGGTCAGTTCGGTGCGCAGCGGCCGCGGCGCATCCTCCTCGGTCCAGCCGTCGTCGAAGGCCTCGCTGGCGAACCGCTCATAGCGGCCCGCCGCATTGGTCACCGCGCCGCGCCCGTGCGCCGCGACGCCGGGCTTGTGGGAGGGACGCGCCATGAGGGAACGGTACGCTCGAGGCGCGAACGAAACAAGAACATTATTCCTCGCCACAGAGGGCAGGGATAAGAAGGAACGCTTCTTCCCCTTACGGATCCACCGTCACGGACCGCGCGCCGGAGGCCAGGGCGGCGAGGGAGGGGCAGTCCTGGCCGGCCATCTGGCGGTAGATCCAGTAGTTGGAGACCACGCGCTGGACGAACTCGCGGGTCTGGCCGCCCGGCATGCTCTCGAACACCAAGAGCGAGTCCGCTCCGGGCTCCATCTGTTTGGCGGTCTTGAGGATGGTTCCGGGGCCGGAGTTATAGGCGGCGACGGCGCGCAGCACGTCGCCTTGCACCAGGGTCAGGAGCTTGCCCACATAGTCCTGGCCGACCCTGAGGTTGAACGCCGGGTCGGCCAGCGGGCTCGGGTCCCTGGCCAGCTTGTCGTCGCCGACCACGCGCGCGGCGGTGGCCGGCGTCAGCTGCATCAGGCCGAAGGCGTTGGCGTTGGAGGTGGCGGTGGAGCGAAAGCCGCTCTCCTGGCGCACGATGGCGTAGACCAGGGCCCGGTCGAGGGTGAAGCCGCCCACCGGCTGCAGGTCGGGGGTCGGGAACTGGCCCAGGTCGAAGCGGCTGCGGCCCGCGCGGGTCAGGTCGGCGGAGGAGGTGAGGGGGACGTTCAGGGCGAGGCCGAGCGAGATCCACTGCTTGCGCGCCTCGGTCGAGCCGGCGTTCATCAGGGCGGTGCGCAGCTCCTGGCCCGCCTCGGCGCGCAGGCCGATCTGCGCCAGGGCGGCGGCGCGGTGGGCGCGCTTGTCGCTCCTGACCAGACGGCCGAGGCCCGAGGCCAGGGCGGCGGTCGCGACCGCGTTGGAGTTTTCGGAGGCCGCCTCGCCCATGTCGAAACCGCCGGAGGAGATGGCCGGCTCCAGGCCGAGCTGGCGCTCGGCGATCAGGCCGTAGAAGGTGTAGGGGGTCCTGGCGGCGATCTGCAGCAGGGCCGGGGCGCGTTCCGGATCGCCCGCCGCCACCGCCGCGCGCGCGGCCCAGAAGCCGGCGGCCGAGCGCACCCATTCGCTCTGGGTCTGGTCCTCGGCCAGGGACGACAGCCGCGCCTCGGCGACCGGGTATTTCTTCATGCGGAAGGCGGCGAGGCCGGCGATCCAGCGCTCGCCGGCCGCCGTGGCCAGGCTGTAGCCGTGCTCGAGGTCGCCGCCGTAGTAGGCTTCCTTGGCCGCCTGCAGCCGCGCGTCGACCTTGGTGGTGGGGGCCTTCAGGTCGAGCTTCTCGGCCGCCGCTTCCACCCGCGCCCACGACGGGGCGTTGGGGTCGGGCGCCTCCACCGCATCGGTGTCGGGCGCCGGCAGGTCGGCCATGCCCGGCGCCTTCTTGCGGGCCAGGGTGTAGATCCGGTCGGCGCCCGGCTGGTCGTGGTATTTCTTCAGCCAGGTCCGCAGCTCGTCATAGGTCGCCGCATAGTCGGCGTGCATCAGCTTGGCGAGCTGCAGCCGGCCGAGCAGGCAGGCGTCGTCGACCTTGTCGGACACGCCCTTGGCGGCGTCGAAATCGCCGGCGCGAACGGCCTTGAAGGCGCGGGCGTAGACCTGGGCGTCTTCGCTGGAGAGGGCGTGGATAGCGGGCGCAGGCTGGGCTCCGGCCGCACCGGCGGCGAGGGCCAGGACAGCGGCTACGGCGATCGCGATCCCGTTCGTCCGCATCAGGCCGCCCCGATTGACGCGCCCGCAGGCGCCGACCGGGGTTGGTTCTAGGCCTTGCCCACCGTTTGCTCAAGCCGCAGGGCAAGCGTCATAAGGTCCTGCCAGGCCTTCTTCTTGCCGAGCGGCTGGCGCAGCAGGAAGGCCGGATGCAGGGTCGGCAGGGCCGGGACGGTCTGCGCGCCGTCGCTGGAGGTCCAGTCGAACCACTGGCCGCGCAGGGCCAGGATGCCTTCGCTGCGCCTCAGCATGCCCTTGGCCGAGGCCCCGCCGGCCAGCAAGAGCAGGCGCGGGCGCACCAGGGCGACCGCCCGCTCGACGAACGGCGCGCACACCGCCTGCTCGGCCGGAGTGGGCGTGCGGTTGTCGGGCGGACGCCAGAACACGGTGTTGGTGATGAACACCTGGTCCGACAGGCCGGCGGCGGCCAGCATCCGGTCGAGCAGCTGGCCGGCGCGGCCGACGAAGGGCTCGCCCTGCTTGTCCTCCTCGGCGCCGGGGCCTTCGCCGATCACCATCACCGGCGCGTCCGGCCGGCCGCGGGCGAACACCGCCTGCCGCGCGCCCTGCCGTTTCAGCGGGCAGCCGTCGAAGGCGGCGATGGCGGCGGCGAGCGCCTCGAGGTCGGGCGCCTGGGCCGCCAGGGCCTGGGCGGCGGCGGCGGCGCTGGAGACGTCGATCTCGTTGCGGGGGGCGGCGATGGCCGGCGCGGCGGGAGGGGCCGCGCGCGGCGGCGGCGCGGGAGGGCGCCGCTCCACCGGCTTCAGCCGGTCGACCGGCGCGTCGGCGTAGGCGGTCTCCACCCCCGCCTCCGCCCAGAAGGCCAGCGAACTGATCAGCGCGCGATCCATGCGGGGAGGGTAGCCCGCCCTCGTCGGCCAGTCACGCACGGGCCCTCGCCGGGCGTCACCCCATCCCCAATCTCGTCGCCCATCTTTCGCGCCGGCCGCCGCGCGTCGCAGCGGAAAACCTGGAGCGGCTGGGGCCCGGTTCTCCGCGCTGCGCCCTCCGGCCGGGATGACGACATGTTTTGATCGGGTGCGGAGTTCACCGGCCCTGCGTCATCCGATCCACGCCCCCGGACAAAATCGGCGCTTGACCGCCCCGACGGGACGTTCTGATAACGGCGTAACTGTTTGGGGCTTCAGGAGTCGGGCCGTGGCCGAAGAGATCGTCACCGAGATGGGGACCGACGCGCCGGACGAACCGCGCGAGGCGATGGAGTACGACGTGGTCATCGTCGGCGGCGGCCCCGCCGGCCTGGCCGCGGCGATCCGGCTGAAGCAGGTCTCGCCCGACCTCACCGTGGCCCTGATCGAGAAGGGGTCGGAGGTGGGCGCGCACATCCTGTCGGGCGCGGTGATCGACCCCAAGGGCCTCGCCGAGCTGTTCCCCGACTGGAAGGCGATGGGCGCGCCGCTGGAGACGGCGGTGACCAGGGACAAGATCCTCTACATCGGTCCTCAGGGGTCGCTCGACTTGTCCTGGCTGCCCATGCCGGACTTCATGAAGAACCACGGCTGCTACATCGCCTCCCTCGCCAACCTGTCGCGCTGGCTCGCGGTCCAGGCCGAGGCGGTGGGCGTGGAAGTCTATCCCGGCATGTCGGCGTCGGACCTGGTGTTCGGCGACAAGGGCGAGGTCAAGGGCGTGGTGGCCGGCGTGTTCGGCATCCACAAGGACGGCTCCAAGGGGCCCGACTACCAGCCGGGGCTGGAGCTGCATGGCAAGTACGTCATGCTGGCCGAGGGCTGCCGCGGCTCCCTGTCCAAGATCGTCCAGGCGCGCTTCGACCTAAACCAGGGGCGCGATCCGCAGAAGTACGGCATCGGCCTCAAGGAGGTCTGGCAGGTGCCGGACGCGGTGTTCCAGTCCGGCCTGGTCCAGCACACCCTGGGATGGCCGCTCGACGACAGGACCGGCGGCGGCTCGTGGATGTACCACTTCGGCGACAACTATGTGTCGATCGGCCTGGTGGTCGACCTCAGCTACGCCAACCCCTTCCTGTCGCCGTTCGACGAGTTCCAGCGCTTCAAGACCCACCCGGAGGTCGCGCCCCACCTCGAAGGCGGCAAGCGGATCGCCTATGGCGCGCGCGCCATCGTCAAGGGCGGGGTGCAGTCCCTGCCCAAGCTCGCCTTCCCCGGCGGCGTGCTGGTGGGCGACTCGGCCGGCTTCGTGAACCAGGCCCGCATCAAGGGCAGCCACAACGCCATCAAGACCGGCATGCTGGGGGCCGAGGCGGTGGCCGCGGCCATCGCCGCCGGCCGCTCGGGCGACGAGGTGGCCGAATACGAGGCCGCCTACAAAAAGTCCTGGGTGGCCAAGGAGCTCAAGCTGGTCCGCAACAACAAGCCCCTGGGCGCGATGTTCGGCACGGTGCTGGGCTCGGTCCTGCTCGGCGGCATCGACCTGACGATCTCCAACCTGACCGGCGGCTGGTCGCCGTTCGGCACCCTGCGCCACAAGAAGTCCGACGCCGCCTCCACCGGCCTGGCCAAGGACCACAAGCAACTGGTCTATCCCAAGCCCGACGGGGTGCTGAGCTTCGACAAGCTGTCGTCGGTGTTCATCTCCAACACCAACCACGCCGAGGACCAGCCGGCCCACCTCAAGCTGCGCGACCCGTCGATCCCGATCGCGGTCAACCTGCCCAAGTACGGCGAGCCGGCCCGGCTCTATTGTCCGGCCGGGGTGTACGAGGTGGTCTACAACGACGCGGGTCAGGATCCGCGCTTCCAGATCAACGCCCAGAACTGCGTCCACTGCAAAACCTGCGACATCAAGGACCCGTCGCAGAACATCGTCTGGACCTGCCCCGAAGGCGGCGGCGGCCCGAACTATCCGAACATGTAGGGGGCGAAAGCCGGGCTTGCGTCGTGATGGCGCCCACCCGCGGCGGCGCCCCCTCAGTCACGTCGTGACAGTCCCCCAGAGGGGGAGCAGCTGGGCGCCGCGGTGGCCTGAAGAGCGCGCGACCTAGGCTCCTCCCCCATTGGGGGAGGTGGCCGCGAAGCGGACGGAGGGGGCGGCGCGACGCCAACTGGTGACCCGGCACAGGCCCGAGTGGCGCCTACCCCGCCGCTCGCTCCTACTCGTCGTCGCCGTCGGGGACGGCGCGGCCGAGCAGTTCTTCGGCGACCTTGTCGGACTTGCCGCGGACGGCGCTCTCGATCTGCTGGGCGATGTCGGGGTTGTTCTTGAGGAACTCGCGCACGTTCTCGCGGCCCTGGCCGATGCGCTGGGAGCTGAACGAGAACCAGGAGCCGGACTTCTCCACCACCCCGGCCTTGACGCCGAGGTCGATGATCTCGCCGAGCTTGGAGATGCCCTCGCCGTAGATGATGTCGAACTCGACCTCGCGGAACGGCGGGGCGACCTTGTTCTTCACCACCTTGACCCGGACGTTGTTGCCGACGATCTCGTCGCGCACCTTGATCGAGCCGGTGCGGCGGATGTCGAGGCGGACCGAGGCGTAGAACTTCAGGGCGTTGCCGCCTGTGGTGGTCTCGGGCGAGCCGTACATCACGCCGATCTTCATGCGGATCTGGTTGATGAAGATCACCAGGCATTTGGACTTGGAGATCGAAGCGGTGAGCTTGCGCAGGGCCTGGCTCATCAGCCGGGCCTGCAGGCCGGGCAGACTGTCGCCCATCTCGCCCTCGAGCTCGGCGCGCGGGGTGAGGGCGGCGACGGAGTCGATGACGATCACGTCGACGGCGTTGGAGCGGACCAGGGTGTCGGTGATCTCGAGCGCCTGCTCGCCGGCGTCGGGCTGGGAGACCAGGAGGTTGTCGAGGTTGACGCCGAGCTTCTGGGCGTAGGTGGGATCGAGCGCGTGCTCGGCGTCGACGAAGGCGGCGGTGCCGCCGGCCTTCTGCACCTCGGCCACCACGTGCAGGGCGAGGGTGGTCTTGCCCGAGCTTTCCGGCCCGAAGATCTCCACCACCCGCCCG
>CAILTK010000066.1 GCA_903837135.1 uncultured Caulobacterales bacterium | reverse complement strand
CCTCGGCGGCATCGACGGCCTGCTGCACGTCACCGACATGAGCTGGAAGCGCGTCAACCATCCGAGCCAGGTTCTGGCGGTGGGCGACACGGTCAAGGTGCAGATCATCAAGATCAACCCGGACACCCAGCGCATCTCGCTCGGCATGAAGCAGCTGCAGTCCGATCCGTGGGACAATGTCGAGACCAAGTACCCGGTGGGCGCGCGCTTCACGGGCCGCATCACCAACATCACCGACTACGGCGCCTTCGTGGAGCTGGAGGCGGGGGTGGAAGGTCTGGTGCACGTCTCGGAAATGTCGTGGACCAAGAAGAACGCCCACCCCGGCAAGATCGTCTCCACCTCGCAGGAAGTGGACGTGGTGGTGCTGGACGTGGACAGCTCCAAGCGCCGGGTTTCGCTCGGCCTGAAGCAGGCCCAGGCCAATCCGTGGGATCAGTTCCTGATCGACCATCCGATCGGCTCGACCGTCGAAGGGGAGGTCAAGAACACCACCGAGTTCGGCCTGTTCATCGGTCTCGACAACGACATCGACGGCATGGTGCACCTGTCCGACATCGACTGGGCGACGCCGGGCGAAGAAGCCATGGCCCGCTACAACAAGGGCGACATGGTCAAGGCCAAGGTGCTCGACGTCGACGTGGAGAAGGAGCGCATCTCGCTCGGCATCAAACAGCTCGGCGGCGACCCGATGGAGGGCGACAGCTACCGCAAGGGCCAGACCGTCACCGTGACGGTCACCGAGGTCACCTCGGGCGGCCTGGAAGTGAAGTTCGGCGAGGACGAAGCGCCTATGACGGCCTTCATCCGCAAGGCCGACCTGTCGCGCGACCGCGGCGAACAGAACCCCGAGCGCTTCGGCGTCGGCGACCGGATCGACGCCCAGATCACCAACATCGACAAGGCGGCCCGCCGCGTGTCGCTGTCGGTCAAGGCGCTGCAGATGGCCGAAGACAAGGAAGCGATCGAGAAATTCGGCTCTTCCGACTCGGGCGCCTCGCTCGGCGACATTCTGGGCGCCGCCCTGCGCGAAAAGGCCAAGGGGGAATAGGTTCACCCCTAACCTCGCTGACGAAGATCAGGGCGGTCCTTCGGGACCGCCCTTTTTCTTGGCGCCCACAGGGGCGATCCCGTCTTATGCAAGACGACGTCACGCAACCCCTTGATCCTCTTGGCGGGTTCGCTCATAGCTCGGGCGAGCTTGAGGGCGGGCCCATGATCAAATCGGAACTGATCGCGAAGCTCGCGATGGAAAACCCCCACCTGACCCAAAAGGACGTGGAGCGGGTTGTCAGCGTGATTTTCGACAGGATGGCCAACGCCCTCGTTCAGGGCGGGCGTGTGGAGCTGCGGGGGTTCGGGGCCTTTTCGGTGCGCGCCCGACCCGCGCGCGCCGGCCGCAATCCCCGGACCGGCGAAAGCGTCGCCGTCCGCGCCAAGGCTGTCCCCTTCTTCAAGTCGGGCAAGGAGCTGCGCGAGCGGCTTAACCTCGGCGGCGACGCCTGAAACGCGATCCACTCCGACCCGGCGTGGGGCGCGCCTGATCACGATCGCGCCAATCTGACCGGCCGACGATAAGGGGCCGCACTTTACCGGCGCCGGCGATTGTCGCGGTCCTTCGCCCAGCCTACCTTGCAGCCATGCCCGTCGCGCGTCTCAGGCCTACCCGGATCGAACACGTGGTCGACGGGGTGAGACTCCGCGCCCAGCTGTCCGCGGCGGCCCTGGACGCGGCGGGCGACGCGGCCGAGCAGCGCAAACGCGCGATCGAGCTCCTGAAAGGCGCGCTGTTCCGCGGCCGGATGATCGCCAAGGAGCGGCTGGAATCCGGCGGCGGCGGGGTGGAGACCGCGCGCCTCCTGGCCAAGGTGGCCGACGAGGTGATCTCGGCTCTCTACGACTTCACCACCGTGCACATGATTCGGGCGCGCAACCCGACCCAGGGCGAGCGCCTGGCCTTGATGGCGGTCGGCGGCTACGGCCGGGGCGCCCTGGCGCCGTTCTCCGACGTCGACCTGTTGTTCCTGCGGCCGTACAAGCAGACCGCGCACACCGAGAGCGTGATCGAGTTCATGCTCTACGCCCTTTGGGATCTCGGCTTCAAGGTCGGCCACGCCTCCCGCACCGTCGACGAGTGCCTGAAGCTGGCGCGGGAGGACTTCACCATCCGCACCTCCCTGCTGGAGGCCCGGCGCCTGTGCGGCGACGAGATCCTGGCGCAGGATCTCAAGCGGCGCTTTCTCAAGGAGCTGCAGACCGGCAGCGGCGCCCAGTTCGTCGCCGCCAAACTCAAGGAGCGCGACGAGCGGCACGCCAAGGCGGGCTCGAGCCGCTACCTGGTCGAACCCAACGTCAAGGAGGGCAAGGGCGGCCTGCGCGACCTCAACACCCTGTTCTGGATCGCCCAGTACCTGCACCCGTCCGAAGCGCCGACGGAGATGGTCCGGCTCGACGAGTTCACCGGCCGGGAGCTCAAGGCCTTCCTGCGCGCCTTCGACTTCCTCTGGGCGGTGCGGGCCCATCTTCACTTCGCCACCGGACGGGCGGAGGAGCGGCTGTCGTTCGACCTGCAGCCCGAGATCGCGCGCCGCATGGGCTATGGCGACAGCCCCCATGGAGAGACGCCGGCGGTGGAGCGGTTCATGCGCCACTACTTCCTGATCGCCAAACAGGTGGGTTCGCTCACCCGGACCTTCTGCGCCAAGCTCGAGGAAGAGGAGGCCAAGAGCCGGCCGCAGGGGCTGTCGCGCTTCCTGCCGCGCATCGGCGCCCGCCGCCGCCGGCGGCTGGCCGACGGCTTTCATCTCGATGGCGGGCGGTTGCGGGTCGACGGACCGGAGGTGTTCCAGCGCGATCCGGTCAACCTCCTGCGGCTGTTCCGCCTGGCCGACCAGGGCGACTACGACCTGCATCCGGACGCCTTTTCGGAGGTGACCCGGGCGCTTCACCTGATCACCCCCAAGGTGCGGCGGGACGCCGAGGCGGTGGAGGCCTTCCTCGACGTGCTGACCCGCGGACGCGAGCCGCAGCGCACGCTCGGCCTCATGAACGAGTCCGGCGTGCTCGGGCGGTTCATTCCCGAGTTCGGCCGCATCGTCGCCCAGATGCAGTTCAACATGTACCACTCCTATACGGTGGACGAGCACACGCTCCGCGCCGTCGGCGTGATCGCCGACATCAAGGCCGGCAAGCTGGCGGACGACCATCCGCTCGCCTCGCAGATCTTCCCGCTGATCCAGGACAGCGAGGCGCTGTTCCTGGCCATGCTGCTGCACGACACCGGCAAGGGCGGCGAGGGCGGCCAGGAGCGGGCCGGCGCCCGCGCCGCGCGGCTCGCCTGTGAACGGATGGGACTGGCCCCGGCCCGGGTCGAGCTGATCGGCTGGCTGGTGGAGCACCACCTCCTGATGTCGGACGTGGCCCAGAAGCGCGACATCTCCGACGCCCGGACCATCTCGGCCTTCGCCCAGGTGGTGGAGAACCCCGAGCGGCTGCGGCTCCTGCTGGTGCTGACTGTGGCGGACATCCGCGCCGTCGGTCCCGGCGTGTGGAACGGCTGGAAGGGCCAGTTGCTGCGGGACCTCTATGGATCGACCGAGGCCCTGTTCCGCGGCGGACGCGGATCGGACCCCGCCATCCTGCTGCAGCAGGACCAGAAGGCGGCGGCGGAGCTCGCCCGTGAGCGCCTGTGCTCGGAGACCTATCCCACCGATCCCTGGGTCGAGGACTGGGCGCGGCAGATGGAGGACGCCTATTTCAACGCCTTCTCGGCCGACGAGCACGCAGCCCACTATCAGCTGGCCCGCCAGTCCACCGGCCCTGCCCGCGCCTCGGCCTCGGCGCGGGTGCTGGCGCATCACAACATCACCGAGGTGGCGGTGGCCGCCCGCGACCGGCGCGGCCTGTTCGCCGACCTCGCCGGGTGTATCGCCGGCGTCGGGGCCAACGTCGTCGGCGCGCGCGTGTACACCTCGACCGCCGCCCAGGCGCTCGACATCTTCCAGCTTCAGTCAGCGTCGGGAGCGCCGTTCGGGGAAGAGAATCCGCTGGTGCTAGCCCGGTTGACCGAGGCCCTGGAGCGGACGGCGCGCGGCGAGGGCCCGGTCGCCGAGCCGCGCCGGTCGTTCGACCACGGCAGGACCGCCGCCTTCGCCGTGCCGGCGGCGGTCTCCGTCGACAACGAGGCCTCCGAAGCGGCCACGGTGGTGGAGGTCTCCGGCCGCGACCGGCCCGGCCTGCTCGAGGCCCTGGCGCGAATCCTCGCCGACCGGGAGCTGCAGCTGGTCTCGGCCCACATCGACGGCTACGGCGAGCGGGCGGTCGACGCCTTCTATGTCACCCGCCACCATCACAAGCTGACCAGCGCGAGGGCCATAAGCGAGCTGAAGCAGGCCCTGACCTCCGCCCTCGAGGACGCGGAGGTCGAACCGCCCCGTCGCCGGCTCGAGCGCGCCCGCGCCTCGGTGGCGCGATAATTCGCGCGCCCTTCCCCGCCCGGTCGGGGAAGCGGGGATCAGGTGTTCATCGACTGGAAGAAGTCGGCGTTGTTCTTGGTCTGGCGCAGCTTGTCGAGCAGGAACTCGATGGCGTCCTGGGCGCCCATCGGGGCCAGGATGCGGCGCAGGATATAGGTCTTCTGCAGGT
Organism: uncultured Caulobacterales bacterium; assembly: GCA_903837135.1. Lineage (GTDB taxonomy): Bacteria > Pseudomonadota > Alphaproteobacteria > Caulobacterales > Caulobacteraceae > CAIOYC01. Next base: position 187 of record CAILTK010000066.1, on the reverse strand, counting down.
TGGCCTTGTCGGTGATCAGCTCGTCCTTGCGGGTGCCGGACTTCAGCACGTCGATGGCCGGGAAGATGCGCTTGTCGGCGACCTTGCGGTCGAGGATAATTTCCGAATTGCCGGTGCCCTTGAACTCTTCAAAAATCACTTCGTCCATGCGGCTGCCGGTGTCGATCAGCGCGGTGGCGATGATGGT
>CAILTK010000065.1 GCA_903837135.1 uncultured Caulobacterales bacterium | reverse complement strand
TTGGTCATCGACTGCACCGTGATCGGCGCGTCGCCGCCAACCTCCACGGACCCCACGCGAATCTTGCGCGATACACGCCGGTCAATGCGGCGCCACGGACGGTGATGGGACGGATCAGCACTCATGAGGCTGGAAGATAGGAGCGAACGGCAGGGTGCGGAAGCTTCATATCCGCAACAGGCGCGCGCAAATCGACCTACAGGCGACCGACCTGGCTCGATTTGCCAAATCAGCGGCTATAGTCACCTTTCAACGTGGCCGTGGGGGCTCTATCTCAACCGCGATCGCCTTAGCGACCGTCAAGTGAGTCTAATGATCCGAGTCGTTCTAGCTCAGCCGAGAGGCTTCTGCGCCGGTGTGGTGCGGGCCATCGATATCGTGGACCAGGCCCTGATTCAGTTCGGGCAGCCTGTCTATGTGCGCCATGAGATCGTGCACAACCGGCACGTGGTCGACGACCTCAAGAGCAAGGGCGCGATCTTCGTCGAGGAGCTGTCGGAGATCCCCGACGAGGCGGTGACCGTATTCAGCGCCCACGGCGTTTCCCGTTCGGTGGTCGAGGAGGCCAAGCGCCGCGCCCTGCCGGTGCTGGACGCCACGTGTCCGCTTGTCTCCAAGGTGCATCACCAGGGGCGGCATTATGTCGCGCGGGGCCGCACCCTGATCCTGATCGGCCATGCGGGCCACCCCGAGGTCGAAGGCACCATGGGCCAGATCACCGGCCCGGTTCATCTGGTCTCGGACGAAAAGGATGTGCTGGCGCTGGACCTGCCGCTCGACACGCCGCTCGCCTACGTCACGCAGACCACCCTCAGCGTGGACGACACCAAGGACGTGATCCTTGCGCTGAAGGCCCGGTTCAGCGACGTCACCGGGCCCGACACCGCCGACATCTGCTACGCCACCCAGAACCGCCAGACCGCGGTGCGCGATCTCTGCAAGGTGGTCGACGCCCTCCTGGTGGTCGGCGCCAACTACAGCTCCAACTCAAAGCGCCTGCGCGAGATCGGCGAGGAGACCGGCATCCCCAGCTATCTCGTCTCGGACGGTTCCGAGATCGACCCGGCCTGGGTCGACGGGGTGGCGACGGTCGGCGTCACGGCCGGCGCTTCGGCGCCCGAGGAGCTGGTGCTGAGCGTGATCCAGGCCCTGCGCCGCATCGACGAGGTGGTCGTGACGCAGATGAACGGGATCGAGGAAAGCATCGAGTTCCGTCTGCCCGCGGCCTTGCGCCGGGCGCTTTCGAACACACCTCAAGCGGCTAACGCGCCGCCCCAGTTCACCGTTTCACGCCGCGCCGCCGGGAGTCCCTCCGAATGAGCATATCTCTCACCCAGACGGTCCAGGTCGGAAAGTATGTGGTCGGCAAGCACCTGTCGGGCGTGAAGCGCTATCCGCTGGTGCTGATGCTGGAGCCGCTGTTCCGTTGCAATCTGGCCTGCGCCGGCTGCGGCAAGATCGACTACCCCGACGATATCCTGAACCAGCGCCTGTCCTATGAGCAGTGCATGGAGTCGATCGACGAATGCGGCGCGCCCGGCGTGGTGATCGCCGGCGGCGAACCGCTGCTGCACCGCGACCTGCCGAAGATCGTCCAGGGCGCGATCGACCGCAAGAAGGTCACCATCGTCTGCACCAACGCCCTCCTGCTGCTGAAGCATATCGACAAGTTCAAGCCGTCGCGCTTCTTCTCCTGGTCGATCCACCTCGACGGCGACCAGGCCATGCACGACAAGGCGGTCTGCCAGGACGGCGTGTTCGACAAGGCGGTCGAGGCGATCAAGGTCGCCAAGGCCAAGGGCTTCCGCGTGCAGATCAACTGCACCCTGTTCGACGGGGCCGAGCCGACCCGCATGGCCGCCTTCATGGACCAGATGAAGACCCTCGGCGTCGGCGTCACCCTGTCGCCCGGCTACGCTTACGAGCGCGCCCCCGACCAGGCGCACTTCCTCAACCGCCAGAAGACCAAGAGCTTCTTCCGCGAGATGTTCGCCCTCGGCAAGGGCAAGAAGTGGGAGTTCACCCAGTCCGACCTGTTCCTGAACTTCCTGGCCGGCAACGAGACCTTCGCCTGCACCCCCTGGTCCATGCCGGCCCGCACCGTGTTCGGCTGGCAGAAGCCCTGCTATCTGCTCGGCGAAGGTTATGTGCAGACCTTCAAGGAGCTGATGGAGGACACCAAGTGGGACGACTACGGCGTCGGCAACTATGAGAAGTGCGCCGACTGCATGGTCCACTGCGGCTTTGAAGGCACAGCGGTGAAGGCCACCCTGTCCAACCCGCTCCGCGCCGCCCAGGTGGCGATGTTCGGCATCAAGACCGAGGGCGCCTTCGCCCCGGAGATCTCTCTGGCCAACCAGCGTCCGGCTCAGTTCGTCTTCTCCGCCCACGTGGAGGAGAAGCTCGAGGAGATCCGCTCGGGCAAGATGAACACCCTCGACATCCGCAAGTCCAAGCGCCGCGCCCAGCCGGTCACCGCCGCGGAATAACGAGCACGCTTGCATCTCCGCCCAAGCTGAGCGACCCTTGCGGGATCGAAGCTGGGGGCTGGCGATGACGACGATTGGTATTCAGCGAGGGTCCGCGAGCGCGGGCCTGGCGCGGCGGTTCTATCTGATCATGGCGGTCCTGATGGCCGCGACCATCATCGCCGGCTTCTCACGCACCGTTCCGGTGGCGCTCACCACCAAGCCGGGCCTGCCGCTGCTGCTGCATATCCACGGCTTCGTCTTCCTGTGCTGGCTCGTGCTGTTCGTGGCCCAGCCCGCCCTGATCGGCGCCGGCGGGGTGCGGCTCCACCGCAAGCTCGGCTGGGCGGGCGCGGTCATCGCCGGCCTGATGATGGTGATGGGCGTCGCCGCGACCCTGAACGCCATCGCCACCCACACGGTGCCGCCCTTCTTCCCGCAATCGATCTTCCTGGCGATGAACCTGCTCGGCATCGCCTTCTTCGGCGGCCTGGTCGGCGCGGCCGTGGCCCTGCGCCGCGACGGCGACTGGCACAAGCGCCTGATGCTGTGCGCCACATGTCTTCTGCTCGGACCGGGGCTTGGACGCCTGCTGCCGATGCCGTCGTTCGGCGCCGCGGCGCCGCTGGTCATGTTCGGCGTCGTCGATCTCTACCTGATCGCCGGTCCGGTGTTCGACCTGTTCACCCGGCGGCGCATCCATCCGGCCTATTTCTGGGGCGTGCCGGCGGTGCTGCTGAGCGAGATCCTGATCGGCCCGGTCGGCATGGCCCCGCCGACGATCGCCCTCGTCCACAAGCTCGCCGGAGGCTGACGCCCTACCCTGCCGCCTGACGGGCGAGCGTCCGCAGGCGCCCAAAGGCGACGCCTGAGTTGCGGCCCATCTTCATGAGATCGGGCAGTTGGCGCGGATCGCGCGCCAGCGCGGCGATCACCGCCAGGACATCGATCCCGCCGTCCTCGCGAAAGCCCGCCACGGCGGCGGGCGGCAGGACATCGTCCGCCGCGTCCGAGATCACCCGCAGGACCACAAGCGGCAGGCCATGGCGCCCGGCCACCCGCGCCGCCGCCTGGCTCTCCATGTCGACCGCGGCGCCCAGCCGGTTCAAGGCGCGCTTGGCCTCGAGGCCGGCGATCACCTGATCGGAGCCGAACAGGTCGACGATCGGCAGGCCGAGCGCGGCGGCGAGCGTCTTGGATACCGCTTGATCGCAGTCCCAGCGCTCCCGATCCGTGACGACCGAACCGGCGATCAGCGCGTCGCCGACGTTGAGATCCGCGGCGAGCGCGCCCGCCAGACCGAAGCTGACCAGGCCAGGCGGCCTTCCCTCCATGATCGCCGTTTCGAGCCGACGTGCCAGCTGGTCCGACTGACCGCCGCCGACCACGGCCCGGCCGCCCCAGAGCTTCGCCTCGCGTTGCAGCCCGCAGACCGCGAGCCATCCGGAGAGGAGGGACGCCGCGGGCGGCCCGGTCACATCCCCCACGCCACCTCGCGGGTATTGCTGCGCTTGAGGTTGCGGTAGCGCGCCGCCGCCCACAGGGGGAAGAACTTCGGATAGCCGTGGTAGCGCAGGTAGAACACACGGGGAAATCCGCCGCCCGTGTAAGGGTCCTGGCCCCACAGGCCGTCGGCCTGCTGGGTCGCCATCAGATAGGCCACGCCACGCTCGACCGCGGGATGATCGACTTCGCCCACCGCCATCAGTCCCAGGAGGGCCCAGGCGGTCTGCGAGGCGGTGGAGGGCGCGCGGGTGTAGCCCTTATAGGCCAGGTCGTAGCTCTCGCAGTCCTCGCCCCAGCCGCCGTCCGGGTTCTGGATTCCGACGAGCCAGTCCACCGCCCTGCGCACCATCGGCGAGGCCGGATCGACGCCGGCGGCGTTCAGCGCGCACAGCACCGACCAGGTCCCGTAGACATAGTTCACGCCCCACCGGCCGAACCAGCTGCCGTCCGCCATCTGGGCGTCTTCGAGGTATTTCAGCCCCGACCGCATCAGCGGTGAATTCTTGGCTTCGCCGAGTTGCCCCAGCATCGACACCACCCGGCCGCTGACGTCCTCGGTCGGCGGATCGAGCAGGGCGCCGTGGTCGGCGAAGGGGATGTTGTTGAGGTAGTGGTAGGCGTTGTCGGCGTCGAAGGCGCCCCAGCCGCCGTTTCGGCTCTGCAGGCCCACGGTCCATTCCTCGCCGCGGGCGATGGCCTCGTCATAGCCGCCGGCGCCGAGACGTTTGCGGGCCCGATCGAGCGCCATGACCACCACGGCGGTGTCGTCGAGATCGGGATAATAGGCGTTGTTGTACTGGAAGGCCCAGCCGCCCGGCCGCACGTCCGGCTTCTCGTCGGCCCAGTCGCCCTTGACGTCGAGCACCTGGCGCGGCTTGAGCCATTCGAGGCCCGCGAGGGCCTGCCGCTCCGCCGCCGCGCCGCCGGCTTCGAGCAGGGCGTGGCAGGTCAGCGCCGTGTCCCACACCGGAGAGACGCAGGGCTGGCAATAGATCTCGCCGTCGTCGCGGCGCACCAGAAGCTTCTCGACGGACCGGCGCGCGATCGCCCGGTCCGGATGGTCCTCGGCGTAGCCCAGCACGTCGAACATCATCACGCTGTTGGCCATGGCCGGATAGATGGCGCCGAGCCCGTCCTCGCCGTTCAGCCGCTCGGTGACGAAGCCGACGCAACGGTCGATGGCGCGCTGGCGCAGGCCCTTGGGCCAGAGCGGGTCGGCCGCCTTCAGCACCACGTCCAGCGCGTTGAAGAAGATCGTCCAGCCGCGCTTCAGGCCCGCCCCCTTGGAGCCCGGCTTCACCGTGGCCTTCGGCAGGTAGAGCTCGTCGATGCGCACACCGCGAACGTTGCGGGCCAAGGGCTTCTTCACCTGCAGCACCAAGAGCGGCACGATCACCGTCCGCGCCCAATAGCTCATCTTCGACAGATGGATCGGGAACCAGCGCGGCAGGAGGATCAGCTCGACCGGCATGGTCGGCACGTCGCCCCACGAGCCCGCGCCGTAGAGGGCGAGCTGGATGCGGGTGAAGACATTGCTGGCCGCCGCCCCGCCGTGGGCCAGGATCGCCGCCCGCGCCGTGCGCATATGCGGCGCGTCGATGTCGTCGCCGATCATCTTCAGGGCGAAGTAAGCCTTGATCGTCGCGGAAATGTCGAACGGCCCGGCGTGGAACAGGGGCCAGCCGCCGTGCTCGCCCTGGATGCGCCGGAGGTAGCGGCCGATCCGCGCCTCGAGATCGAGGTCCTCGGGCTCGCCGAGATAGTGCTTCAGCAGCACGAACTCGGCCGGGATGGTGGCGTCGGCCTCGAGTTCGAACACCCAATGCCCGTCGGGCTGCTGCGCCTTCAGGAGGGCGTCGGTGGCGCGGGCCACCAGCGCGTCGACCTCGCCAAGGTCGCTCAGGGTCTGTTCGGCGTCGTACATGGCTCAGCTTCTACCGCGAAGGCCGGCGCTCGCCAATGCGGCGGCTTTGAACCCCGAGCGCAGAGCGCCCTCGATGGTGGCGGGCAGGCCGGTCTGCGTCCAGTCGCCGGCGAGCGTCAGGTTGCGCCAGCGGGTGCCGGCGGGCGGACGTCTGGCGTCCTGCTCGACCGTGGCGGCGAAGGTCGCGCGCCGCTCCTTGACGACCTGCCACGTCGGCAGGGGCGCATCGAGGTCGAGCGCCCGCTGCACATCGGCCCAGATCCGTTGCGCCAGGTCGTCCCGGCTCCGGTCCACGAGTCTGTCCGCCCCGCTGATCGTCACCGAGATTCGGTCCGGAAAGGAAAACACCCACTCGGCGACGCCGCCGAGGACCCCGAGCATGCCGGGCGCGCCGGCCGGCGCCGGCAGCTTGAAGTGGGCGTTGACGATGGCGCGAAAGTCGTCCGGGGCCGTCAGTTCCGGGATCAGCTCCGTCGCCGACCAGGGCGGCGTCGCCACGATGAGCCGATCGTCCGGCCCGAGCATGACCGCGCCCTCGGCGGTCTCCAAAGCCGTGACCCGGTCGTCCGCGAAACCCAGAGCGCGCACCCGGCGTCCCAGGCGGATGTCCCCGCCGCGTTCCCCGACGAAGGCCAGCGCCGGATCCACGAAGGCTGCGGCCAGGGTCGGATGGGCTATGCGCGTGCGGTACGCCCGACCGCCCTTGGCGAAGGTCTCGCGCACCAGGGCCGCGGCGAGATGGGCGGACGCGCCCTCGGGCTGGGTGTTGAGCGCGCCGAGAAAGAAGGGGTGGAGCAGACGCTCCCACAACGGTCCCTTGCACGCCAGCACCTCGCCGAGGGTCTGGTCGGGCTTGGCGACCAGAATCTTCACCAGCTCGAGATAGTCGGCGGGCGCGGTGTCGGGGACGCGTCGCGCCTTGTCGAACAGCCAGGTGGGGACCGCGCCGAGATTCGGCGTGATCGCCCAGCGCCGGCCGCTGGTGATGTCGACGAAAGCGGTGACCGGGCGGTCGGGACCGACCAGGGCGTCCTGCGAACCGATCGTCCGCACATAGCGCATCACCGCGTGATTGCCGGCGAGAACGAAGTGATTGCCGTTGTCGATCACCTGTTCGAGCACGGGATCGTAGTAGGAGCGGCAGCGACCGCCGGCCTGCGCCGCGCCTTCCCAGACCGTGACGGAGACACCCGCCTCGGCCAGGGCCGTCGCGCTCGCCAGGCCCGCGAGACCGGCGCCGACGATGTGGACCCTGCCTGTCGCCGTCATCGGCTGAACACAAGCCGGCGCGCGACGATGGCGAGGAGTTCGCCCTTGCCGAGCTTTACCCGATGACGCGGCGGGGCCCAGCCCTCCTGCTCCATGCGCTTCAGGATCGCGCCATAGACCCCGCTCATCAGGCGCGGCGCGATGAGCCGGCCCTTCGGCCGGGCGGCCATCACCCGATCGGCGGCGGCGTAGTGCTCGTGCGCCAGCGCCGCGCCGCAGCGGGCGGCGGCGTCGACCCGCGGATCGGCGACCACCGCGGCCGGGTCGTCGCCGGCGATGCCCGCGTCGTCCAGCCATTCGCGCGCCAGATAGAGGCGGCCGATGCCTGCGTCCTCGTCGATGTCGCGGATGATGTTGGTCAGCTGCAGGCCCCGGCCGAGATGAAAGGCCAGAGCCTCGCCCGGCGCGTCCTCCATGCCGAACACCCGCACCGACAACCGGCCCACGGCGCTGGCCACCCGGTCGCAGTAGAGGTCGAGCGTGGCCAGGGCCGGCGCGCGGATGTCGGCGTCGACATCCATCTGCATGCCGTCGATCACCGCCAGGAAGTCGGCCTGCCGCAGGCTGAACCCTTCCACCGCCGGCTTCAGGAAGGCCGTCCGGCCGCCGGCGCCGCCGGCGTAGAGATCGGCGACGTCGGCGCGCCAGGCGTCGAGGTCGCGGCGGCGGATGTCCGGATCGATGCCCTGCTCGTCGGCGATGTCGTCCACGGCGCGGCAGAAGGCGTAGATGGCGAACATGGCCGATCGCTCGGCCTGCGGCAGCACCCTCATGCCGGCGTAGAACGAGCTCGACCGGGCCTTGGCTTCGGCGGCGGCGACTTCGGGGCTCTGGCTCATGCGGCGCGCGCGGCTCCATTCCGACCCACCAGCCGGTCCTTGGCGGCCAGGGCCAGGAGGCCGACGGTCTCCAGCTTCGTGTGGTGCACCCGTTCGGACAGGGGGTCGCGCCGCATCAGCTTGAGCGTCAGATCCTCGGCCAGCCGCTGGATGGCGGCGACCTCGTAGGCCAGACGGGCGTCCCTGATCCCCTGGGCGAACGGCCGGGACTGGCTCAGCAGATCCCAGGTCTGCTCCGCCAGGCCGGCGATCACGCCCCGCAGCGCCGCCGACGCCTTGGGCGCCGCGAGATCGGCCACCGAGCAGCCGCCCGCGGCCAAGGCGTCCAGCGGAACGTAGACCCGGTCCAGCGCGGCGAGGTCCTTGCCGCAATCCTGCAGGTGGTTGATCACCTGCAGCGCGGCGCAAAGAGCGTCGTTGGCGGGCCAGAGGGCGCGATCCTCGCCGTGCACGTCGAGCACGAACCGGCCCACCGGCATGGCCGAATAGCGGCAGTAGTCGATCAGCTCGCCCCAGTCGGCATAGCGGGTCTTGGTCACGTCGCGCCGGAAGGCTTCGAGCAGGTCGAGGCCGTGCTCGCCGCCGAGCGCCCGCGCGCCCTGCGCCCGGCGAAGCGCGAGGGCCTCGGCGTCCGCATCGGCCTCGCCCGCGAGCGTCGCGCGCATCCGCTCGAGCAGCGCCAGCTTAGTGTCCGCCGCCTCCGTCGGATGATCGGCGACGTCGTCGCCCTTCCGGGCGAAGCGGTAGAAGGCCATCACCACCGCGCGATGACGGGGCTTGATGATGAAGGACGCCACCGGAAAGTTCTCGTCCTTGTGGCCTTTTCCGGAGGCCAGATCGGGGGGCTGTTCGGCCATGCTCATGCCCGGGCGGCCTGGGCCTGGGCGCGGCCCTTCCAGAACCCGCCCCTGCCGGTCCAGACGTCGACGGCGGACTGGACGGTGTAGAGGCTGTAGAGCGCGCCGATCGCCGGCAGGGCCAGGCCCCACAGGGGCGAGCGCCGGTAGAATCGCAGCATGGGCTGGAAGCTAACGGCCATCACCAGCCAGGCCGCCAGGCCGAGCCGCAGGGCCCAGCCCTGCCCGAACAGGGCGAAGTAGAGCGGCGACAGATAGGTGACGACCATGCCCAGTATCGTTCCCGCCAGCAGCCAGGGCGAGTACCGCAGCTGGGCGTAAGCCGAGCGCGCCACCATCCGTCCGATCCCGCCAAACCCGCCGTAGGAACGGATGCTTTCGGCCCGCTCGGTGAGGCCGAGCCAGACCGGCCCCTGCGTCTTCATCATCGCTCCCATGGCGCAGTCATCGATGATCGCCGCGCGGATCGCCTCCACGCCGCCGGCCTTCGCCAACGCCCCACGCCGGACCAGCATGCAACCGCCCGCCGCCGCCGCGACCCGGCTGTTCGGATCGTTCACGGCGCCGAAGGGATAGAGCATGTCGAAAAAGAACACGAAAGCCGGGATCAGCATCTTTTCGGCGAAGCTGTCGCAGCGCAGCTTCGCCATCAGCGACACCAGGGTCAGGCCGCCGGCCTCGGCCCGCGCCACCAGCCGCCGCAGATTGTCCGGCGCATGGGCGATATCGGCGTCGGTGAGCAGGAGCAACTCCGGCCCGAGGTCGGGCGCGGCGGCCCGCGCCACGCCCTGGGCCATGGCCCAGAGCTTGCCGGTCCAGCCGCGCGGCAGCGGAGCGCCGCTGATGATCTCGAGCCGGTCCTCGGCGCCGAGCGCCGCCGCCGCCGACCGCGCCGCCGCCGCGGTGCCGTCGTCGCTGTCGTCGTCGACCAGAATCACGCGGAAGGCGCCCGGATAGTCCTGGATCAGCAGGCTCCCCACCGAGCGCGCGATCACGTCGGCCTCGTTGCGGGCCGGAACCACGGCGCACACCGCCGGCCAGGCGGACGGATCGGCGGGCTGGTTTCGGTCGTCGCGTTCGCGCGCCAGCCAGAACCGGCGGCGGCCGAGCAGCATGTAGAGCCAGATCGCCAGGCTGACGGCGGCGAGGAGGGTGGAGAGCATCAGCCCAGATAGCCCTCCGCCCGGAACCAGGCGAGCGCATCCTCCAGGCCTTGGCGATAGGGGCGCGGGGCGTAGCCGAGCTCCTGTCTGGCCTTCGCGGAAGAGAAGAACATCCGGTGCGAGGCCATCTTCAGCGCGTCGCGGGTCAGCATGGGCTCCTTGCCGGTGAATTGGCCGATCGCCTCGGTGATCGCCGCCAGCGGGTAGAGCGGCCCGCGCGGCAGGTTCAAGGTCGGCGGCTTGCGGCCGACCAGGGCGGCGATGTCGGTCAGCATCCGGCGCAGGCTGACATCCTCGCCGCCGAGGATGTAGCGCTCGCCGATCCGGCCGCGCTTGAGCGCCAAGAGGTGCCCCGCCGCCACGTCGTCGACGTGCACGAGGTTCAGGCCGGTATCGACGAAGGCCGGGATCTTGCCGGTGGCCGCTTCGACGATGATCCGGCCGGTCGGGGTCGGCTTGATGTCGCGCGGCCCGATCGGCGTGGAGGGATTGACGATCACCACCGGCAGGCCGGCGCTGGCCGCCTGGTCGACCAGCCGTTCGGCGATCACCTTGCTGCGCTTGTAGGCGCCGATGGCCTCGTCCGGGCCAAGCGGCAGGGTCTCGTCCGAGGGGCGGCCGTCGGCATGAAATCCGAGGGTGGCGACGCTGGAGGTATAGACCATCCGTTCGAGGCCGGCCGCCTGGGCGGCGGCGAGCACGGTTTCGGTTCCGGTGCGATTGTTGCGGACGATCTCTTCCGGATCGCGGGCCCACAGGCGGTAGTCCGCGGCCACGTGCAGCAGATGGCGGCATCCGGCGAGGGCGGCCGTCAACGATCCGGCATCGGACAGATCGCCAAGCGCGACCTCCACCTCGAGCCCCTCGAGATTGCGGCGGGGGCTGGTCGGCCGGGCCAGCACGCGCACCCGAAAGCCGTCGGCGAGCGCCGCCCGAGCCACCGCCGCGCCGACGAAGCCGGTCGCGCCGGTGACCAGGACGAGATCTCGGCCTTCAGGCATCAGAGATGGGGGGATCCAATGGCGGACGCCTCCACCTCGATCGGGGCCGGCGTGGCGAGCGCGCTGAGCGTCGACGGCGACGAACCGGACGCGGACGCCGGCGCGGGCGGGACCGAGGGGGCCGGCGGCGCCGTCGAAGCGACGCTCGACGCCGGAGACGGCGTTGGCGCAGGAGCGGGGACCGGAGCCGCTGTCGACGCGGACGCGCCGGTGGGCGCCGCGTCCGGAGCGCCGAAGTCGGGCAATTCCTCGACGTCGATCCGGCCGCCGTTCACCTCGGCCTGCCGGTTCTGCAGAAAGTACGAACGGAACGACGCATAGGGATCGGTCGCCGAGGCGAACAAAGCCTTGAGCTCGTCGTCGACGTCGATCCGCGTCTCCAGCCCTCCGCCCACCGCACCCGTGGCGCCGACCGCATCGCCGCCGGAATAGCGGAGCAGGATGAGCGGGTTCAGCGCCAGACCGGCGACCGAGCCGATGGCGTCCCGGACCGTGGTCGGGCCGGACAGGGGAACGAAGATGTACGGCCCCGGCTTGAAGCCATAGCGCGCCAGAGTGATGCCGAAATCGTTCGGGTGATGCGGCAGCCCCGCGTGCGTCGCCACATCGAACAGGCCGAACACGCCAAAGGTGGTGTTGCCGGCGAAGCGCGTGAAGGTCTCGGTCGCCTCCTTGCCGCGGCCTTGCAGAACGTCGTTGACGAACACCGCCGGCTCGCCAAGGTTCGAGAACACATGGGCGATGCCGCTCCGGACCAGTTTCGGCACGATGCGCTTGTAGGCGACGGCGGCCGGCCGGATGAGGATATGATCCAGCACCTGATGGAAACCGAACAGGGCCCGGTTGACGGGCTCGAACGGGTCGGAGACTCCGATGGAGGCGGCCGCCGACGCCGGCAACGGGGCCAGGACGGCGAACGCGCAAGCGGCGAGAACCACGATCCTCCCGTTGCGCCCCACCGAATCCCTCTTGCTCATCGTGCGTCCTCTAACTTCAGTCATTCCTGGCGTCAGCGGAAGAGCTTCGCCGTTGGTGCGACGGTATGCGCATGACCTTGATCAGCCACATCGCCGCCGGGTTCGGATGGATGGTCGTAGTCCTGGCGGCCGTCGGGTCGCTCTACACGGCCACGACCGTTGTCCTGGTGCTCCGCTTTTTCGATCCACGACAGAGGGCGTCAACGGACGACACGGCGGCGGCCTCGGCGTCCAGCGAGACCATCAGCCTCCTGAAACCCCTACATGGCGCGGAAGCGGGGCTTCGCCAGAACCTCGCCGCCCATTTTTTGCAGCAGCTGCAAAATCCGCTGCAGATCGTGTTCGGCGTGCAACGGAGCGATGATCCGGCGGCGAGCGTCGCGCGGACCGTGATGGCCGACTATCCGCAGGTTCCGGCCGCGCTCGCCATCGGCGACCGGCCGGCCGTTCCGAATCGCAAGATCGCCAACCTGATCCAGATGCGGCCCCTGGCGAGGGGCGATATCCTGGTGCTCATCGACAGCGACATAAGGCCGCCCCCGGATCACCTGCGCCGCGTCCTCGCCGCCTTGGCCAAACCGGGCGTCGGGATCGTGACCTGCCCGTATTTCGGCGTCGGCGAGACCGGCCTGTGGTCCGACGTGGCGGGCATGGGAATCAGCTACCAGTTCCTGCCCAATGTGATCACCGGCGTTTCCCTGGGCATGGCCAAGCCGTGCATGGGCTCGACCATCGCGCTCCGGCACGAAACTCTGGAGCGGATCGGCGGATTCGACGCCTTCGGCGGCGTGCTGGCCGACGACTACGCCATGGGCGCGGCCGTCCGTTCGCTGGGACTGAGCTCGGCGATGGCGACCAGCCTGGTGGCCCATGGCTGCTGCGAACGCTCTCTCGGCGAGGTGGTTCGCCACGAGCTTCGCTGGGCGCGAACGGTCAAGGGGGTCGACTTCGCCGGCCACGCGGGCAGCCTGGTCACCCACCCGGTTCCGCTGGCGGCGATCGCGGCGATCCTGACCGGGTTCGCGCCGCCCGCGGTCGTCGTCCTGGCCGCGGCGGTTGTTGCACGTTTCCTACTCGCCGCCGCAATCGACAGGGCGGCGCAGCGTCGCGGCCGATTGCTCTGGCTGCTTCCCCTGCGCGATATGCTATCGTTCGCCGTGTTCGTGGGATCATTCCTCGGCCGGGCGGTTGAATGGCGCGGCGAGAAGTTCCACGTGACGACGAACGGCGACCTCAGCCCGGTGTAGGGACGACAGACAGTATGCTCCGCAGCCTTTTCCTTCAGGCCCCCTCCTTCGACGGCTACGACGGCGGCGCCGGCGCGCGCTATCAGATGAAGCGCGAGGTCAAATCCTTCTGGTTCCCGACCTGGCTGGCGCAGGCCGCCGCGATGGCGCCGGGCTCCAAGCTGATCGACGGCCCGCCGCACAAGCTCTCGTTCAAGGACATCGAGGCCGATGTGAAGGCGCACGAACTGATCGTGATCCACACCTCCACCCCCTCGTTCAAGTCGGACTGCAAGACCGTCGAGCTGGTGCGGGCGATCAACCCGACCGCCAAGATCGGCTTCATCGGCGCCAAGGTGGCGGTCGAGCCGAACGAGAGCATGCTGGCCTGCCCCGAACTCGATTTCGTCTGCCGCAACGAATACGAATTCACCGTCAAGGAACTGGCCGAGGGCGCCGACTGGTCGACGATCCTCGGCCTTACCTACCGCGACGCCGAGCGTAAGCTGGTCAGCAATCCCGAACGCCCGATCCTGATGGACATGGATCAGCTGCCGTCGGTGCTTCCGCTCTACAAGCAGCTGAAAGTCGAGAACTATTTCGGCGGCTACCTGCTGCACCCGTACCTGTCGTGGTACACTGGGCGGGGCTGCAAGTCGCGCTGCACCTTCTGCCTGTGGCCGCAGACCATCGGCGGGCACAAGTACCGCTACCAGTCGGTCGAGCGGGTGGTGGAGGACGTGAAATACGTCCAGCGCGAGTTCCCGCAGATCCGCGAGATCTTCTTCGACGACGACACCCTGACCGACGATCACGAGCGGGTCGAAGCGGTGGCCCGCGCGCTCGGGCCGCTGGGCGTCACCTGGTCGTGCAACGCCAAGGCCAATGTGCCGCGCAAGACGCTGGAAGTGATGAAGGCCAACGGCCTGCGCCTGCTGCTGGTCGGCTATGAGTCGGGCAACCAGAAGATCCTGCACAACATCAAGAAGGGCCTGCTGGTGGACGTGGCCAAGCGCTTCGCCAAGGATTGCCACGAGCTCGGCATCATCGTGCACGGCACCTTCATCCTCGGCCTGCCGGGCGAGACCCGCGAAACCATCCAGGAGACACTGGCCTTCGCCAAGGAGGTCAACCCGCGCACCCTGCAGGTGTCGCTGGCGGCGCCCTACCCCGGCACCTTCCTCTACAAGCAGGCCAAGGAGAACGGCTGGTTCGCCTCGGACGTCGACCTTCTGACCGACGACGGCACCCAGATCGCGCCCCTGAACTATCCGCACCTCGGCCACACCGAGATCTTCGAATCGGTGGAGGACTTCTACAAGAAGTTCTATTTCCGCCCGTCCAAGATCGCCGAGATCGTCGGCGAGATGCTGACCTCGCGCGACATGCTGGTGCGGCGCCTGCGCGAGGGCGTGGAGTTCTTCCAGTTCCTGCGCACCCGCGAGGACATGATCGTCTCTTAGGGACCGACGCGCCGGAGCTCGCCTAAAGCAGCTTGTCCAGGGTGATCGGAAGGTCGCGGACCCGCTTGCCGGTGGCGTTGAACACGGCGTTGGCGACCGCCGCCCCGACCCCGGTGATTCCGATCTCGCCCACACCGCGCGCGCCCATCGGCGTGTGAGGGTCTGGCTCGTCCAGCCAGATCGCGTCGATCTCCGGCACGTCCAGATGCACGGGTACATGATACTCGGCGAGGGATGGGTTCATGATCCGTCCGCTCCGCTCGTCGAACTGGGTCTCCTCCATCAGGGCGAGGCCCAGCCCCATGACGATGCCGCCGCGGAACTGGCTGCGGGCGGTCTTGGCGTTGATGATGCGCCCGCAGTCGAACACGCCGAGGAACCGGTTGACCCGCACCTCGCCGGTGACCGTGCTCACCCGCACCTCGCAGAACATGGCGCCGTGGGAATGCATCGACCAGTGCTGCAGCTCCAGCGGCGGCGGCGCCTCCGCCTCGGCGGTCACCGACTCGCGCTGGGCGCGCTGCAGGATGGAGGCGTAGCTTTCGAAGATCTGCGGTTCGTCGAGCTTGCCGAGCCCGCCGTCGGAACCGCCCACCTCGTCGGGTTTCAGCCCGGCCAGCGGCGAATCGTTGCCGGCGAGCTGCAGCAGGGTCTCGAACAGCTGGCGCTGCGCGGCGCTGACGGCGGCGCCGATCGCCGCGGTCTGCTGCGAGCCGCCCGCCAGCACCACGCCCGGTAGGGTATTGTCTCCATAGGCGAAGGTCACCTGCTCCATGGTCAGGCCGAGACGCTCGGCGGCGACCTGGGTCTGGGCGGTGGAGGTGCCCATCCCCATCTCGTGCGCCGAGATCGATATCGTGGCCCGCCCGTCGCGCGTGAGGGTGATCCGCGCCGCGCCGCCGGGCATGCGATAATAGGGATAGGTGGCCGTGGCGCAGCCGAGGCCGACCAGCCACTCGCCCTCCCGCCGGGCGCCGGGCGCCCCGCGCTTCGACCAGCCAAACCGCTCCGCCCCACGCCGCCAGGCCTCGACGATGAGGCGCGAGGAAAACGGCAGGCCGGTGGTGGGGTCCTTCTCGGGCTCGTTGCGGATGCGAAGCTCGATCGGATCGATGTTCATGGCGTGGGCCAGCTCATCGACGGCGCACTCGAGGCCGAAGGTGCCGACCGACTCGCCCGGCGCCCGCATGAAGGTGTTGGCCACCATGTTTAGCTTCACGGTCTCGACGTCGAGCAGGAAGCTTCTCGAGGCATAGGCGCTGCGGGCCGGGAGGATGAAGGGCTCGGGCATGTTGTTGTGCGGCGTCATCGCCACCGTTCCGGTGTGGATGAGAGCGTCGAAGGTCCCGTCGTCCTGGGCGCCGATGGCCACGCGCTGCTCGGTGATCGTGCGGCCGCCGACGATGCGGTAGACCCCCTCGCGCGACAGCATGATCCGCACCGGACGTCCGGCCAGCCTCGACGCCGCCGCCGCGAGGATCTGGTGCTGCCACAAGGTCTTGCTGCCGAATCCTCCGCCCACGTAGGGCGAGGTGACATGAACCTGCTCCTCCCTCAGCCCGAACACCTGCGCCAGGGTCCAGGCGGCGTGGTCGACCGCCTGGGTGGCGTCATGCACGCGAAGCGCGTCGCCCTCCCAATAGACGGTGGCGGCGTGCAGCTCGATCGGGTTGTGACTGTGTCGAGGCGTCGTGTAGCGGACGTCCACCTTGTGCGGCGCGGCGGCGAGCTTGTCTTCCGCGTCGTTCAAGTCGAGCTTCAGCGGCTCGCCCTGGAACAGGCCGGGTTCGCTGCCGTTGGCCTTGGCTTCGGCGAGCGCGGTGACCCCGTGACCGGCCTCGTAGGCGACGCGGATCAGCGACCGGGCGTGATCGGCCTGCTCCTGGGTTTCCGCCAGCACGAGCGCCACGGGCTGGCCGTTCCAGTGCACTTGGTCGTCCTGCATGACCGGCACGTCGTCCCCGCCGGCCGCCTTGGGCTGGCTCATGAAGGGGGGCATGGGCTGCAGGCGCGGCGCGTTTTTGTGCGTCATCACCAGCACGACGCCCGGCGCGGCTTCGGCGGCGCGGGTGTCGAGCTCCGCGATCCGCCCCCGCGGGATGCTCGAATATTTCAGCGCGGCGTAAGCCATGCCGTCCACAGGAAACTCGGCCGCGAAGGCCGCCTTTCCCGACACCTTCAACGGGCCGTCGATGCGCGACACGGGCGCGCCGATCAGGCCATGCTTGTGGTGGATCAGGGGATCGGGATGTCCTCCGGGAATGAATCCGTCCGGGGCGAGGGCGATCGCCTTTTTCATTACCGCCTGCAGGGTGTCCTGGACGAGGCTCATCGGACGATCTCCCGGGCTTGCGCCAGACTGGACAGGCTGTCGACGATCACCCGCCGCGCCAGGTCGATCTTGAAGACGTTGTCGCGAAGCCCTCTGGCGGGCGACAGCTCCGCCTCGGCCGCGCCCTGCAGGGCCGCGTCGGTCAGCAGCCGCCCCCGCAGCGCCGCCTCGGCCGCAAGGGCGCGCCAGGGCTTGTGGGCGACCCCGCCGAGCGCAAGCCGCACGTCCTTGACGGTGTCGCCCTCCATCTCGAGACCGGCGGCGACCGACACCAGGGCGAAGGCGTAGGAGGAGCGGTCACGAACCTTGCGGTACCGGGACCGCGCGGAGATCCCGTTGGGGGGAAGGGTGACCGCGGTGATCAGCGCCCCCGGCTCCAGCACGGTCTCGATCTGCGGCGTGTCGCCCGGCAGACGATGCAGGCCGATGAGCGGAACCTGGCGCGGGCCGGCCGGTCCCTCCACCGTGACCATCGCATCCAGGGCCGCCAGGGCGACGCACATGTCCGACGGATGGGTCGCCACGCAGGCGGGCGAGGCGCCGAGGATGGCGTGGTTGCGATTGAAGCCGTCGACCGCGTCGCATCCGTCGCCGGGCCTGCGCTTGTTGCAGCGGGCGGCGTCGTCATAGAAGTAGCCGCAGCGCGTGCGCTGCAGGATATTGCCGCCGACGGTGGCCATGTTCCGGATCTGGGCGGAGGCGCCCGACAGGATCGCCTGCGCCAGCAGGGGGTAGCGCTCTCGGACCCGTCGGTCGGCGGCGACCGCGGCGTTGGTCACGCCCGCTCCGATCTGGAGGCCGCCGTCAGGCGTCTCGTCGATCCCGCCGGACAGGCAGCTCACGTCCACGAGACAGTCGGGGCGCTCGATCGTCTCGCGCATCAGGTCGACGAGATTGGTGCCGCCGCCGAGGTATTTCGCGCCGCCGCGGACGCCCGCCGCCACGGCCCCGGCTGCGTCGGCGGCGCGCTGGTAGTCGAAGGGCGTCATCAGGCGGCCTCGCGCTTGTCGGCCTCGGCGGCGGGCGCGTAGGTTTCGGTGAGGGCGTCGACGATGCCGTTGTAGGCTCCGCAGCGGCAGAGGTTGCCGCTCATGCGCTCGCGCACCTCCTCAGGGGTGACGTCGATCGTCTCCGCCGTCAGATCCTCGGTGACATAGCTCGGCGCCCCATCCCGCAATTCGCTCGCCATGGCGACCGCCGAGCAGATCTGTCCGGGGGTGCAATAGCCGCACTGGAAGCCGTCGTGTTCGACGAAGGCCTTCTGCAAAGGATGCAGCGCGCCCGGCGCGCCCAGTCCCTCGATGGTGACGATCTCCCGCCCCTGGTATTGGACCGCCAGGGCCAGGCAGCTGTTGATGCGCCTGCCGTCTACCAGCACGGTGCAGGCGCCGCAGGCGCCCTGGTCGCACCCCTTCTTCGCGCCGAACAGGTGCAATCGCTCGCGCAGAAGATCGAGCAGCGAGGTGCGCACGTCGACGGTCTCGTCGACCTCAGCGCCGTTGATCGTCCAGCGCATGGCGCGGCTCCTGACGGATCGGATTTGCAGCCTCAACGCGCTGCCGGCTGATTTCGCTCCCCCGCATCGCGGCGCGCCCGCCGGACGCGGGCGCGGGTCACGACGCCGGCGCCGCCATGGTGAAGAACATGCCCCCGGCGGCGGCGATCATGGCGAGGGTGGCGAGCCAGCCGACGATCCTCAGCGGAAGACCCAGCGTGAAGTCGCCCATCGCGGACTTGCGGCTCGCCAGCAGCATCATCATCACCATCACGGGCACAGCCACCACGCCGTTGACGACCGCGCTCCAGAACAGGGCTTTCACCGGGTCGATCGGGGTGAAGTTCATGATCACGCCGATGACGATCGCGGCGGCGATCACGGCGTAGAAGCCCTTGGCGCGCTTGAGCTTGCGGGCCAGCCCGACGTGCCAGCCGAAGGCTTCGCCCATGGCGTAGGCGGCCGACCCGGCCAGCACGGGCACCGCCAGCATGCCCGTGCCGATGATCCCGAGGCCGAACACCAGGAAGACCGCCGGGCCGGCGATCGGCCGCAGGGCCTCGGCGGCTTGCGACGAGGTCTGGATGTTGGTGACGCCGTGCGCGTTCAGCGTCGCGGCGGTGGTGAGGATGATGAACAGGGCGACCAGATTGGAGAGGCCCATACCCACGTAGGTATCCCAGCGGATGCGGCTGAATTCCCCGGCCGCGGCGCTCGGATCCCGCGCGAGCGGCTTGGCCCCGTCCCGCTCCTTGACCTCTTCGACCTCCTCCTCGGCCTGCCAGAAGAACAGGTAGGGGCTGATGGTGGTGCCGAGGACGGCCACGACGACCGTAAGGTAATCGGCCTTGAACGATATGTGCGGCGCCACGAGCCTATAGGCCACGCTCGCCCAGGGTATCTTCACCACGAAGGCCACCCCGACGTAGGCGAACAGCGACAGCGTCAGCCACTTCAGCGCCGAGACATAGCGGGAGTAGCGGACGAACACTTCGAGCAGCAGCGAGGCGACCCCGAAGGCGGCCACATAGAGCAGCGAGGGCCCGCCGATGAGCAGCTTCAGCGCCGCGCCCATGGCCCCGAGGTCGGCCCCCAGGTTGATGGTGTTGGCGACCACCAGCAGGAAGACGATGACGTAGAGGATCCAGACGGGGTAATGCCGCTTCAGATTGCCGGCGACGCCGCGCCCGGTCACGCGGCCGATGCGGGCGCTGATCTCCTGGATCGCGCACATGAGCGGCCAGGTGAACAGCAGGGTCCAACCGAGGTTGTAGCCGAATTGAGCGCCCGCCTGCGAATAGGTGGCGATGCCGCTCGGATCGTCGTCCGACGCCCCGGTGATCAGGCCCGGCCCCATGACCTGCAGCAGCTTCGGCCGCTCGGGAAGCTTCACATCGACACGCGCGTTCGGCTCCGTCGCTGGCTCAGCCATCTTATGCTCCCCACCCGCCCGTCTGCTCCAGGCCTGGAGCCAGCAACGCACGACTCTGAACTCCGATCCGCGGCCTATCCTTGTGGACTTGGAGGATCCACCGGCGCGACCTGGAAGCTTTATAGAATAACGGCTGCGACAGTCCGCCCTCTATTCGACTGTCTTTTGACTGCGCGGTCCGGCGGAGCGCGCTCTAACCACAGCCGTCGATTTGCGATAAGCGGGGCGCCGCACGGCGCCGGAAAGGCAGGAATGTTGCTCCCCCGCTCACTGGCGTCGCCCTTGCCCGCCCTCGTGCGGACGAGGGCTTGCGAAGGAGTGCATCGGTGAAGCGACTGATCATCACCGCCGACGACTTCGGCGCCGCGGAGAGCGTGAACGCCGCGGTCGAGGAGGGGCATCGGAACGGCGTGCTGACCGCAGCCAGCCTGATGGTGGCCGCGCCTGGCAGCGCCGATGCGGTGGTTCGCGCCAAGCGAACCGCGACCCTCCGCGTGGGGCTGCACCTGGTGCTGGTCGAGGGTCGCCCCCTGCTGTCGCCGTCGGCCGTGCCCGACCTCGTCACCGCGGACGGTCTGTTTCGGACCGACATGGCGAAGATGGGCGTCGACATCTTCTTCACGCCTCGGGTCCGCCGCCAGCTCGCGGCGGAGATCGAGGCGCAGTTCGCGGCCTTCGCCGCCACCGGCCTGGCGCTGGATCACGTCAACACTCACAAACACTATCACCTGCACCCGACCATCGCCGGGCTGATCCTTCGCATCGGCCGCCGTTACGGCATGCGCGCGAGCCGCGCGCCGATAGAACCTCGCGCCGTGCTCGCCGCCGTCGATCCCGCCGCGGCTCCGCCGCCCGCCTGGGTGACCGAGCCCTGGGCCCGGCTGGTCCGCGCCCGCTACCGGCGCGCCGGGGTCGCCATGGCCGACCAGGTGTTCGGCCTCGCCTGGTCGGGCGCGATGACGACCGCCCGCGTCGCGGGCCTGATCCGTCACCTGCCGGACGGGCTCAGCGAACTCTACCTGCATCCGGGCGCCGACGACGGCTTTGAGGGCGCCGCCCCGGGCTATGCCTACGCCAGCGAAGGTCTGGCCTTGACCGCCGATGAAACCCGCGCGGCCGTGCGGGAGAGCGGCGCGATACTGGGCGCCTTTTCGGATTTTGACTGAGATTCCGGCCCCGCCTTTTTATCGGCCGCACACGTCCTAAATTTCCACGGCGTTGGCCTGCAAAGGAGGCCGGGCCGCGTGAGGACCAGTTTCGCCATGACCGCTGCCGCGTTCGACGGCTATCCCGAAATCGCCGTCCCGACGCCTTCCCCCGCGGATCGGATCAAGCTCGGAAGCGAGGCGCACAAGGCGCTGTTCTGCAACGCCCTGCTGGAGACCCACGATCCCTATAAGCCCGCGGTGATCGACTGGCCCAAGCTCGACGAAGAGACGCGCGGCCGGATCGTCTCCCTGCCGATCTGGGATATCGCCGTGCAGACCGAGCAGAAGGCGGGCATGAACGTCCGGTGCTACGGCGAAGCCGTCCGCGACCCGCTGCTTAAGGCGGCCATCGACATGGACGCCTTCGAGGAGAGCCGCCACAAGCTCGTGCTGGCCAACCTGGTCGAGGCCTACGGCATCAGGCTCGACCCCGAGCCGGTCTACAAGCGGCCGAAGGATCCGGAATGGGCCTTCATGGTCACCGGCTACTCGGAATGCATCGACAGCTTTTTCGGCTTCGGCCTGTTCGAAATCGCCAGGACCTCGGGCTTCTTCCCGCCCGAACTGGTCGACACCTTCGAACCGGTGATGCGCGAGGAAGGCCGGCACATCCTGTTCTTCGTCAACTGGGTCGCCTGGTGGCGGCGCAACATGCCGATCTGGCGACGCCCCTGGTTCGAGCTGAAGGTCCTGGCGGTGTGGATTTTCCTGATCGCCGAACGCGTCGGCCTGGCCGGCGACATGGAGAAGAGCGAGAAGGCGCAAGACAACAACTTCACGCTCAACGGCTCCAAGGAGCTGGGGGTGGAGATTTCCTTCGCGGGGCTGGCCGAGGTCTGCCTCAGGGAGAATGAGCGGCGTCTTGCCGCCTATGATCCGCGCCTCGTCCGGCCCAAATTCGTGCCCGGCGTGGTCCGTCTGGCCTTGAAGTTCATGCGCAGGCCTGCTCTGGCCAAGGCCTGAGCGCCGGGACCACAAACAAAGCCATCCGGGCGCCAAATCGGGGCCGCATTGGCGCGGCATGCTGCAGCGGGCGTAAGGGGGAAGCGTGAATCGCTGGAAGATCGGCGTCGTCGCGGCCTTCGTGGCAGGGCTCGCCCTGGTCGCGGGATCGGTCTGGTACGTCGGCCCGGCCGGATTGCTGCAGTCGGTCGAGCGGGTCGGAGCGCGCGGCTTCGCGGTCTATGTCGTCTACAACCTGCTGGTCTTCCTGCCGCTGGGCTGGGCCTGGTGGTCGGTGGCGCCGGGCTCGGGCTCAGGGCTCGGACGGGCTCTGGTGTTCCCCTGGGGCCGGCTGGTGCGGGAGTCCGCGGCCGACGTCCTTCCGTTCTCGCAGGTGGGCGGCCTGTTCGTCGGCGTACGCACCGTCCGCCAGTACGGCGTCTCCGAACCTCTGGCGATCGCCTCGCAGATCGCCGACCTGACGGCCGAAGTCGCCAGCCAGCTGGTCTACTCCCTGTTCGGGGTGGTCATGCTGCTCTCGATCCTGTCGCACGCCACCGACGCGGGGCGGCTGCTGTGGACGTCGATCCTGGCGCTGGTGCTGGGCGCCGTAACCCTCGTCGCCTTCGTCGCCCTGCAGAACCGGGGGATCGACCTCGTCGGCGGCTTCGTCGGCCGCTGGCTGAAGGACAACCGTGAGCGGACGGACGCGGTCAAGGCGACGCTGCGGTCGATCTATGCTCAGCCGCGCCGGCTGCTCGGCGGCGTCGCCCTGCACGGGGCGGCCTGGGTGCTCAGCGGGGCCGGCTCATGGCTGGCGCTGAGCTTCATGGGCTTTCACCTCGCGCTCTGGAAGGTGCTGACGCTGGAGAGCCTGATGGCGACGGTGAAGAGCGTGGCCTTCATGACGCCGGGCGCGCTCGGCCTGCAGGAAGGGGCGTATGTGCTCGTCGCCCCGCTGTTCGGCCTGCCGCCCGAGGCGACCTTGTCGGTCTCCCTGCTTCGCCGGGTGAAGGATTTGCTGATCGGCGTTCCGGCGATCGCCTTCTGGCAGTACGCCGAGGTGATCGGCAAGCGTCGTTCAGCGGTGGCGGCGCCGCCGGCCGTTTAGGCGGCAGGCCCTGGTCCTCTGCTCACCGGCAGGTCGGCGAGCCGGACGGTCGCGGGTTCGCCAGCCTGTCCCAGGGCCGACCGTACTGGATGCGCTGAAGCACCCGGAAGGCGTCGGCGACGGCCTTGACGGCGTGGCCGGCCCAGCCACTGAAATCGTAACCCGTCTCGGCCCGCAGATGGGCCATGTCCTTATCGTTCATCTCAAGCTCCCGTGGCCCGCTGACCTCGCTCACAGAGAGTAAGATGCACCTTGGCGGCGCGCATCGCCAAGCAAACGCTCGACCATCATGATAAGGTGAGCTTATGGTTAGAGGCATGCGCCGCCTGCCTCCCCTCGCCGCGATCCGGGCCTTCGAAGCCGCCGCCCGCCACGAGAACTTCACCGTCGCCGCCGCGGAGCTGGGCATGACGCAGGCGGCGGTGTCGTATCAGATCAAACTGCTCGAGGAGCGTGTCGGCGCCCCGCTGTTCCACCGCGAACGGGGGCGGGTGGTGTTGACCGAGGCGGGCCGCCGCGCCGCAGCGCCCATCGCGCGCGCCTTCGATGCGATCGACGCGGCCTTCGCCGAACTCCGCGCCGAGGACGAAGCCATGCTGACCATCTCCACCTCGCAGACCTTCGCCAACACCTGGCTGGCGTGGCGGCTGGGCGGATTCCAGATGGGACATCCCGAGATGGCGGTGCGGCTCGCGGTCAGCGATACCCTGTCCGACTTCGTCACCGACGAGGTGGACGTGGCGATCCGCACTGGCCGCGGCCCGTGGGACGGGCTGAGCGCGGACCTGCTCGTCGAGATCGATTTCACCCCCATGTGCAGCCCGGCCTTCCTGGCGCGACAGGGGAACACGCTGACGGCCGAGGATCTGCTCCACCTGCCGATCATCTCACCGCACGACGTCTGGTGGTCCTGGTGGCTGCACGATGCGGGGATCGATGTCGCCGCGGCGGGGCGGCCCCGCGCCGGGGTGCGCATGGACAGTCAGGCCAACGAAGGCGCCGCGGCGATGGCCGGACAGGGCGTGGCCATGCTCACGCCCTTCCTGTGGCGCAACGATATCGCCGACGGGCGCCTGGTCCGCCTGTTCGCGCAGACCTCGAACCGCGGCGACGCCTACTGGCTGGTCGCGCCGCAGCACCGGCGCAACGTCCCCAAGATCAAGCGCTTCCGCGAATGGTTGATCGAAGAGGTGCGCAAGGACCTGGCCGGGCGCTGACGCAGGTCCGGCGGCCGTCGAGCTAGACCCGGAAACGGTATTCC
Organism: uncultured Caulobacterales bacterium; assembly: GCA_903837135.1. Classification (GTDB taxonomy): domain Bacteria; phylum Pseudomonadota; class Alphaproteobacteria; order Caulobacterales; family Caulobacteraceae; genus CAIOYC01. The sequence continues at coordinate 50,313 of CAILTK010000065.1, read as the reverse complement.
GCGCCGGGCGCGCGCTCGATGTCGGGCGGGAAGGCCGCGCGCTTGTCGGCGAAATAGCGCTGGCGATGGTCGCCGTCCGACGCGCGGTTATAGGTCAGGTAGAGCGCGCGCCGCGCCTGGTCCGTCAGGTTCGGCTTGGAGGCGTGCGGCACGAAACTGTCGAAGAACACGACGTCGCCCGGGTCGGTCGGCAGCGGCTGAAGGCTGAAGCTCGCCATCTCCGCCTCGGTCAGCGGGGCCCATTCCTGGCCGATCATGCCGCCGAGGCGCGGGACATCGGCCATCTCCAGACAGCCGTTGGCGAGGGTGGCCGGGTCGATGCACACCAGGGCCGTGACGAACAGGGGCGCGAACACCGTCCAGCCCGCCTGCTGGTCCTGGTGCGGCTCGAAACCCGCCCCGCCGGGCATCTTGAAGTTGATCTTCTCCTTGAACAGCACCGCGGGCTCGCCGAGCAGCTGCTCCACCGCCCGGGTCAGCCGCCCGTCGCGCACATCCCGATCGAACCCCGGGTGGTAGGGACAGAAGTTCTCGATCCGCTGGATCAGCCGCGCCTGGCCATCGATCAGACTCTTCTCGTGGTAGACCATCTGCCGGCCGGGAACCTCCGGCAGGGCGGTCACTTCCTCGGTCCAGCGGACGAGCGCGGCCGCGTCGTCGGGCGGATAGAAGCCGCGCGCCACGCACCAGCCGAGGCGGGCGTAGTCGTCGAGCTGGGCCCGGTCCAGCGGACCGAATTCGGCCATTCGCGCCGTCGCCGTCATACCAGGGCCTCCAGTTGCGGCAGGATCACCTCGCGGGCGCGCACCACGTCCTCCAGGAAGTCGATCTCGGTCCAGGGAAGGTCGGTGACGTCCTCGGCGCCGAACCGGCCGGGCTCGGCCAGCATGAGATCGCGGATCGCCTCCTCGTATTCGAGCGCGGGCGCGTGCGCGGCGTACCAGTCCGCCCTCTCCGCGAGCGCCGACGCCGTATCCGGTGAAAAGCGGAAGAAGCCCACCGACTCGCCGTGCCGGACGCCGGGATGTTCCGGCAGCTTGCGGAAGTCGACGATCACGTCGTCCCGGTCGAAACACACCTTCACCGGCTCGTCGCCGGGCTCGAGCTCGCGGTCGACCAGAAGGACGTTCTCCGCCCGCCCCTGGCACAGCCGGCGCAGCATCCTCGGGTCATAGAGGACGTCGCCGTCCATCAGCAGCACCGTGCGCCCGGCGCGCAGGACCTCGCCCGCGCTCGCCAGCGACACCGCGCTGCCCTCTGTAAAGCGGGGGTTGGCGAGCATCCGCACCTTGAACGGCGGGTCGAGTCGCCGCACCGCCGCGTCGACCTGTCCGGCCTCGAAACCGACGACGAGGACCACTTCATCCACCTTGCAGGCGGCCAGGGCGTCGAAATGGCGGGCCAGCAGGCTGCGGCCGCCAAATTGGAGCAGCACCTTGGGCCCAGGCCTGGCCTGGCCGAGGCGGCGGCCCACGCCGGCGACCAGAAGAACGGCGCTGAGCTCGACATTTCCGTTTTGCGACATTTTCGTGGCTCTAGCACGACAGGCCGTTGTAAGTTGAGCCCTGTTGTTGTGTACGTGCGTTTTTTCGAGGGCGTTTTTTGTGAAGAATCTCCCGTCTCCCGCCGCATCCCTGGACGTGCAGCCTTGGGCGTCGACACGCCGGGCGGACCAGCCCCCTCAGGCCGAGTCGGGTTTCCTGAGGCTACGGCGGGCGTTGACCGAAACGCCGCTGTCGTTCCTGATGGAGGCGCACAACGGCCTGTCCGCCAAGATCGCCGAGGAAGCCGGGTTCGAAGCGCTCTGGGCGTCAGGGCTGACCATCTCGGCCAGCCTGGGTCTTCGCGACTCCAACGAGGCCTCCTGGACCCAGGTCCTGGACGTGCTGGAATACATGACCGACGCGGTGTCGATTCCCGTGCTGGTCGACGGGGACACCGGCTATGGAAACTTCAACAGCGTGCGCCGGCTGGTGCGCAAGCTCGGCGAACGGGGCGTCGCCGGGGTCTGCATCGAGGACAAGCTGTTTCCGAAGACCAACTCCTTCATCGGCGAGGGCCAGCCGCTCGCCGACGTCGACGAGTTCTGCGGCCGCATCCGCGCCGCCAAGGACAGCCAGGTGGACGACGCCTTCACGGTGGTGGCGCGAACCGAGGCGCTGATCTCCGGGCGCGGCATGGCGGAGGCCCTGACCCGGGCGGAGGCCTATCATCAGGCGGGCGCGGACGCGATCCTGATCCACTCCAAGCAGTCCACGGCCGCCGAAATCCTGGAGTTCACCGAGCGCTGGGCGCGCCGGTCGCCCATCGTGATCGTGCCGACCATGTACTACGCGACCCCGACGGAGAGTTATCGCCGGGCCGGCGTGGCCGCCGTGATCTGGGCCAACCATCTCCTGCGTTCGTCGATCTCGGCCATGCGCGTCACCGCCGCGCGCATCCGCGAGGACGAGTCGCTGATCGAGGTGGAGGGCCGCATCGCCAGCGTGAAGGACATCTTCCGCCTGACCGCGAACGACGAACTGGAGGACGCCGAGCGCCGCTATCTTCCGGCCACCGCGCAGACCCGGGCGATCATCCTCGCCGCGTCGCAGGGCGACGTGGGCGAACAGCCCAAGTGCATGGTCGATATCCGCGGCCGTTCGCTGATCCGCCGCCAGATCGAGAGCTTCGCCGCCAGCGGCGTGCGCCAGGTGAGCGTGGTGCGCGGGTACGGCAAGGCCGCGGTCGCGCCGGTCGGGGCCGAACTGTTCGACAACGACCGCTTCGCGGACACGGGCGAGGTCTATTCGCTGGCCGCCGCCTACAGCCGGCTGCAAGGCGAGGTTGTGGTGGCCTATGGGGACATATTGTTCCGTAATTATATCCTCAGCGGCCTGCTGGCGGCGCCGGGCGATGTGGTGATCGCCGTGGATTCGCTGGCCCGCTTCGACGCCGGCGACGGCCGAGCCCGCGACCTCGTGGCCGGAGACCGGCCGCCGGCGGCCGATTATCTCGACGAGACGCCGCCCGACCTGGTGAGGATCGGCCCGGACGTCGCGGGCGAGCGACTGGCCGGACAGTGGATCGGCCTGGCGCGCTTTTCCGCCCAGGGCGCCGAGTGGCTGCGCGAGGAGCTCGACCGGCTCCGCACCGAGGACTTGCTCGAGACCGCCGACATGCCCCTGCTCTTGACGCGCCTCGCCGCCCGTCACCCGGTGAAGCTGCACGTCTTCTCCGGCCACTGGCTGGACGTGAACACCGTGCCCGACCTGGCCGAGGCGCGGAACTTCACCTGACGGTCCAGGTCTTCGCATGATCACAGCTCAGGACTTTCTCGGCGCGGCGACGCGCGCGGGCTTCGACTTTTACACCGGCGTCCCGTGCAGCTTTCTTACGCCGCTGATCAACGGCGTCCTGTCGGACCGCAGCCTGCGCTATGTGGGGGCGGCCAGCGAGGGCGAGGCCGTGGCCATCGCCGCGGGGGCCTGGCTGGCGGGGCGCGCCACCGTGGTGATGTGTCAGAACTCGGGTCTCGGCAACGCCGTCAATCCGCTGACCTCGCTGAACGCGCCCTTCAGAATCCCCACCCTGTTCATCACCACCTGGCGCGGGGAGCCTGGACTGAAGGACGAGCCGCAGCATGAGCTGATGGGAACGATCACCCATGACCTGCTGCGTCTGATCGGCGCGCCGCCGGCCGCCTTCCCGAACGCGCCCGACCAGCTCGACCCCGCCTTCGCCGACGCGATCCGGGCCATGGCCGAGACCGGCCTTCCGGTCGCCTGGATCCTGCGCAAGGGCGACGTCGAGGACGGCCCGCTCGACCAGCCGCCCATCGTCCCCGCGGCGCCCGGTCGGCGCGACCGGTTCGAACAGGGCGGCGAGCGGCCGGCGCGGGCCGCGGCGCTGGCCGCCTATCTCGAACGCGCCGATCCCGAGGCGGCGGTCATCGCCACCACGGGCAAGTGCGGCCGCGAGCTGTTCACCCTCGAAGACCGCGAGCAGCACCTCTATCAGGTCGGGTCCATGGGCGGCGCCTCGGGCATGGCCCTGGGCCTCGCGCTCAACACGGCCCGGCCCGTCGTGGTGCTCGACGGCGACGGCGCCGCCCTGATGAAGCTCGGGACCTTCGCCACCATCGGCGCCTATCGTCCGAGCAACCTGACCCACATCCTGCTCGACAACGGGGTCCACGACTCCACCGGCGGCCAGGCGACGGTCAGCGAGGGCGTCGATTTCGCCGCCATCGCCCTCGCCTGCGGCTATCGCTACGCCGCCTCGTGCGACAGCCTTCAGGGCTTCGGCGCCGCGCTGGAGGCGGCCTACACCCTGCGGGGGCCCAGGCTGATCCATCTGCGCATCGCGCCGGGCGCGATGGACAAGCTCGGACGGCCGACGATCGCCCCCGCCGATGTGGCCCGGCGCTTCAAGGCCTTCGTCGCCCGCGCCCAGGCGGCGCCGCGGCCGTGACCCAGCGGCTGTTCACCCCCGGCCCGCTGACCACCGACGCGCGCGTCCGCGACGCCATGCGGCGCGACTGGGGCTCGCGCGACGCCGCCTTCATCGCCCTCACCGCCGACCTGCGGCGCCGGCTGCTCGACGTCGCCAACGGCGCCGACAGCCATGTCGCCGTCCCGTTGCAGGGCAGCGGCACCTTCGTCCTCGAAGCGGCGGTCGGTACGCTCATGGGCAGGGAGCACAAGCTCTTGGTGCTCATCAACGGCGCCTACGGCCGACGCATGGCGACGATCGCCCGGCGCCTGGGACTGACGGTCGAGACCCTCGATCATCCGGAGAACGCGCCGGTGGACGCGGCGCGGCTGGCCGCGGCGCTCGCGGCCGACCCCGCCATCACCCACGTCAGCCTGGTGCACGTCGAGACCACCACCGGCCTGCTCAATCCGCTGGAGGCCGTGGCCCAGGTCGTCGAGCGGGCCGGCCGTCGGCTGCTGCTCGACGCCATGGCCAGCTTCGGCGCCCTGCCGCTGGACCTCGCCGGGACTCCGGTGGCGGCCGTCCTGGCCTCGAGCAACAAGGGCCTGGAGGGGCCGCCCGGTCTCGGCTTCGCCCTCGTCGAGCGCACGCTGATCGAACAGGCGGAAGGCCGCAACCCATCCCTGTCGTTCGACCTGCACGCCCAGTGGCGCGGCTTCGCGGCGGACGGCCAGTGGCGCTTCACCCCGCCGGTGCAGATCGTCGCCGGTCTGGTCGAAGCCCTGCGCCTGCTGGAGACCGAGGGCGGCCCCCAGGCGCGTCTTGCCCGCTATCAGCGCCGGTTCGACCGAGTGGCGGCGGGCCTGGAGCCTCTGGGCTATCGCCTCTATCTCGACCGCCCGCTGCAGTCGCCGATCATCGCCACCTTCGTTCCGCCGTCCGGCCGGCCGTTCGACTTCGCCGCCCTGTACGACCGCCTCGCGGCGCGCGGGCTGGTGATCTATCCGGGCAAGCTGACCGACGCGGAGACCTTCCGAATCGGCTGCATCGGCGCTCTGGAGGATGCGGACTTCGACGACCTGGTGAACGCCATCGCCGAGGGTTGACGCCGGGCTATTCCGCCGGCCGGGCCAGGGCGTCGGCGGCGAGCTTGCGCTTCAGGCCGGCCAGCCGGCGCAGGAACAGCAGCAGGAAGCCGCCCGTGCCGAGCGCGGCCAGCACCGTGGCGCCCAGGCGAATGTTGAACGGCAGCCAGAGCAGCGGCCCCAGCAGATAGAGGGCGTCGTCGGCGTCGAACCCCCAGCGGCTGGCCAGGATCTTGCCGTCGTCGGACTGGCTGTCGAAGTCTTCGGCCACCTGGCTCAGCGTCAACTGGCTGGCGCAGGCGATCACACCGCACGCCACGGCGATCCATCCGAACGGCTGGGGCGCATCGCGAAGGCCGACGCCGAGGCCCAGAAAGTAGAGCGAGCTCAGCGTCGTATCGACGAAGCAGTCGAACTTGTGCCCGGCCGGGGTGCACATGTCGCCGATGCGGGCGACCTCGCCGTCCAGCCGGTCGAGCAGACAGGCGAACAGCCAGCCGAACCCCGCCCCGATTTCCGCCGCCGGCGTACCCCAGGCGATGGCGGCGACGGTGATCAGGCCGACGATCAGGTGCAGGGCGGTGATCTGGTTCGGCGTGACGCCAAGCCGGATGAGCGGCCGCGCCAGAGGGCGCACCAGCAGATGGCTCCAAGAAGTACCCACGATCACCCCGCTAAACGTCACACCACCGACACATACGCGCAAATACGGCGTCATGGGAACCGTCCGATGGTCCCGGGCGTCCAGCCGGAACGGCGGCGATCAGGTTCGGCGAAATCTTTATGCGTTCCTTATGCCCCGCCCTCCGGGCCGCGATGGAGTGTTGATGCACATCAAGGCCATGTTCGCCGCCTGGTGTTAGGTTTGCATCATGGACGATCTGATCTTCTGCGTGCTGGGCGTCGCCCTGTTCCTGGGTTTCGGCGTCTACGCCGGCCTTCTGAAAAGGCTCTGAACATGATCGTGGCGTTGATCTACGCCGCCGCCGCCCTCGGCGTCGGCGTCTATATGGTGGCCGCCCTCCTGCGCCCCGACAAGTTCTGAGGCAAGACCGATGTCCGGCATGACCTGGCAGGGGTGGGCGGAGATCGCCTTCACCCTCGCATCGACCCTTGCTCTGGGCTTTCCGCTCGGCCTCTATCTGGCGCGGGTGTGGACCGGCGGGAAGACCTGGCTCGACCCGGTGTTGCGCCCGGTCGAACGCGGTGTCTACGCCCTCGTCGGCGTCAAGCCCGACCAGGGCCAGCGCTGGCTGGGCTACACCGGCGCCTTCCTCGGCTTCAGCCTGGCCGGCTTCGGTCTCCTGTACCTGATCCTGCGCACCCAGGGCCTGTTGCCGCTGAACCCGCAGCACTTCGCCGGCATGGCGCCGCACCTGGCTTTCAACACCGCCATCAGCTTCGTCACCAACACCAACTGGCAGTCCTACAGCGGCGAAAGCACGCTCTCGAACCTCAGCCAGATGGCCGGGCTCACGGTGCAGAACTTCGCCTCGGCCGCCGCCGGCATGGCCGTAGCCGCCGCCCTGGCCCGCGCCTTCGCCGCCAACCGGGGCGAGACGATCGGCAATTTCTGGGCCGACCTGACCCGCATCACCCTCTACGTCCTCCTGCCGATCTCGCTGGTGCTGGCGCTGGTGCTGGTGGCGCAGGGCGTGCCGCAGACCCTGGCGGCCACCATCGACGCCAAGACGCTCGAGGGCGCCAAACAGACTTTGGTGGTCGGCCCGGTGGCGAGCCAGGAGATCATCAAACAGCTCGGCACCAACGGCGGCGGCTTCTTCGGCGCCAACTCGGCCCACCCGTTCGAGAACCCGAACGGCTGGTCGAACCTGATTGAAGAGATCGTCATGAACGCCCTGTCGTTCGCGGTGTTTGTGGCCTTCGGCGTGGTCGCCTTCGCCCGCAAGGAGACCCGCGCCCTGATCGCGGCCGCGGCGATCATCGTCTGCGCCGCCGCCGCGGTGATCTACGTCAACGAGACCCTGCCGACCCCGGCCCTGGCCCACGCCGCCCATGTGACGGCCACGCCCAACATGGAGGGCGAGGAGGTGCGGTTCGGCGCGCCGTCCACCGCCGTCTGGACGGCCATGACCACCGGCGCCTCGGACGGGGGGATCAACGGCCAGATCGAGAGCTTCACGCCGCTCGGCGGAGGCATGGCCCTGTTCCTGATCAAGCTCGGCGAGATGACGCCGGGCGGGGTCGGTTCGGGTCTCTACGGCATGGTCGTGATGGCGATCATCGCCGTCTTCGTCGCCGGCCTGATGGTCGGGCGAACGCCGGAATACCTCGGCAAGAAGATCGAGAGCCGCGAGGTCAAGTTCGCCGTCCTGGCCACGCTGATCCTGCCGGCCGCCCTGCTGGGATTCGCCGCGGTCGCCTCGGTGCTGCCCGAAGCGCTGAAGACCGTCTCGACGAGCGGCCCGCACGGGCTGACCGAGATTCTCTACGCCTACAGCTCCGCGGTCGGGAACAACGGCTCGGCCTTCGGCGGCCTCAACGCCAACACCCCGTGGTGGGACACCACCCTCGCCATCACCATGGGCCTTGGCCGCTTCGCCTACGCCGTGCCGGTGCTCGCCCTGGCCGGCTCCATCGCCGCCAAGCCCAGGCTGCAGCCCACCGCCGGGACTCTCCCGACCGACGGCCTGCAGTTCGTGCTGCTGCTGCTCGGCGTGATCCTGATCCTCGGCGGGCTGCAGTACTTCCCGCCGCTCGCCCTCGGCCCGATCGTGGAGCACTTCCAGATGATCGCGGCGACCCACTGATCCCGTAAAGGACACGCTCATGGCCACGCTCGCCCTCGAGACCGGCCGCCGCTCGGCCGTCTCCGGCGCCAACTTCTCCGGCTCCATCGTCGCCTCGGCGGCCGCGGACGCCGTGAAGAAGCTGAACCCGCGCCACCTCACCTCCAATCCGGTGATCCTGGCCACCGAGGTGGTCGCCGTCCTGGCGACGATCTCCACCGTCACCGCCATCGCCAGCGGCCACGCCTGGCTGTTTCCGCTGCAGATCGCCTTCTGGCTCTGGGCCACGGTGCTGTTCGCCAACTTCGCCGAAAGCATCGCCGAGGGGCGGGGCAAGGCGGCGGCGGACGCGCTGCGCGCCGCGCGCGTCGACACCATGGCCAAGCTGGTCGTCGATCCGTCGACCGGGATGACCGTACCGACCTCGGCCTACAAGCTGGCGGTCGGCGACGTGGTGCTGGTGGAGGCGGGCGACATGATCCCCGCCGACGGCGAAATCATCGAGGGGGTCGCCAGCGTCAACGAGGCGGCCATTACCGGCGAGAGCGCGCCGGTGATCCGCGAATCCGGCGGCGACCGCTCGGCCGTGACCGGCGGCACCACCGTGGTGTCGGATTGGCTCAAGGTGCGCGTCACCGCCGCCCAGGGCTCGTCCTTCCTCGACCGGATGATCGCCATGGTCGAAGGCGCGGACCGGCGCAAGACCCCGAACGAGATCGCCCTGGCCGTGCTGCTGGCCGGCCTGACCCTGGTCTTCCTGATCGTCGTCACCACCCTGGTCGGGCTCGGCCACTACGCCGGGGTCAACGTCGACCCGCTGGTGCTGGGCGCCCTGTTCATCTGCCTGATCCCCACCACCATCGGCGGCCTCCTGTCGGCCGTCGGGATCGCCGGCATGGACCGGCTCTTGAAGTTCAACGTCCTGGCCACCTCGGGCCGGGCGGTGGAGGCGGCGGGCGACGTCGACACCCTTCTGCTCGACAAGACCGGCACCATCACCTTCGGCAACCGGATGGCCACCGAGGTGATCGCGGCGCCGGGCGTCGCCGCGCCGGTCGCCCTGCGCGCCGCGCTGATGGCCTCGCTGGCCGACGAGACGCCCGAGGGCCGCTCGATCGTCGACCTGGCCCGATCCTCCGGCGTGGTCGGCGAAATCCCCGCGGACGCCACCGTGATCCCGTTCAGCGCCACCACCCGGCTTTCGGGGATCGACGCCGGCTCGCGCTGGCGCAAGGGCGCGGTCGACGCGATGATGCGCTATCTCGGCCGCGAGCCGTCGCAGATGCCGGTCGAACTGGCCGCGGCCGTGGACCGGATCGCGCGCTCCGGCGGCACGCCGCTGGCGGTGTCCGAGGGCGACCATCTGGTCGGCGTCATCCACCTGAAGGATGTGGTCAAGCCGGGCGTCAAGGAGCGGTTCGCAGACCTTCGCCGCATGGGCGTGCGTACGGTGATGATCACCGGCGACAATCCGGTCACCGCCGCGGCGATCGCCTCGGAGGCCGGGGTGGACGACTTCCTGGCGGAGGCCACCCCGGAAGACAAGCTGCGGATGATCCGCGAGGAGCAGGGCAAGGGCCGCCTGGTCGCCATGTGCGGCGACGGCGCCAACGACGCCCCGGCGCTGGCCCAGGCCGACGTCGGCGTGGCCATGCAGACCGGAACCCAGGCCGCGCGCGAGGCCGGCAACATGGTCGATCTCGACAGCGATCCCACCAAGGTGATCGAGATCGTCGAGGTTGGCAAACAGCTCCTGATCACCCGCGGGGCCCTGACCACCTTCTCCATCGCCAACGACGTGGCCAAGTATTTCGCCATCATCCCGGCGATCTTCGTGGTCGCCCTGCCGGCCCTGGGCGCGCTCAACATCATGCACCTGTCGAGCCCGCAGAGCGCGATCCTGTCGGCGATCATCTTCAACGCCCTGATCATCATGGCGCTGATCCCGTTGGCCCTTCGCGGCGTGAAGTATCGCGCCATCGGCGCCCAGCGGCTGCTGACCCGGAATCTGTTGATCTACGGACTCGGCGGTGTGATCGCCCCGTTCATCGGCATAAAGCTGCTTGATCTGCTGGTCACCTTCACGCACCTCGCCTGAGCTGGAGCGCCCCGTTGCGACCGACCCTATCGCTGATCGCTGCGCTGGCCTTCGCCGGCGAAGCGCGCGCCCAGGACGGCGCCCCCACCGCCGCGCCGACGCCGCCGGACAGCGGGCCGCCGGCGCTGTGCACCGACCGGCCGACCAAGTCCAACAGCGCGTGCGCCGTGGAGCCCGGTTACTGGCAGCTTGAGACCGACCTCTTCAACGGAACCTTCCAGCATCTCGACGGCGTGACGACCGACACCTGGCTGGCGACCAACCCCACCCTGAAATACGGCCTGGTCAAGAACGTCGACGTCGAGGTCGACATCGCCCCCTACGAAGTCGTCCGCACCCGCGAGGCGTCCGGCGAGCGGACCCGGAGCGGGGTCGGCGACCTCTATCTGCGCGTGAAATACACCGCCTACAGCGACGGAAGCGTTCAGGTCGGCCTGTTCCCGTATGTGAAGGCGCCGACCGCGCCGCTGGGGGTCGGCAACGGCGTCTGGGAAGGCGGCGTGAGCGCGCCGATCAACCTCACCCTCGACAGCCGGTGGGGTCTGACGTTTTCACCCGAAGTGGACGTCTTCAAGGATCAGACCGGAGACGGCCGACATTTCAATACCAGCCAGACCGTCAACCTGAGCTGCAACCTGCCCAGGGACGTGACCCTCTATGGCGAACTCTGGGGCGACTGGAACTTCGATCCTGCCGGAACGGTGCGGCAGGTCTCGGTGGACTTCGCCGTGACCAAGCTGGTCGACAAGCTGTTCAAGATCGACGGCGGGATCAACATCGGCCTCAACCGGGCGACCCCGGGCGTACAGGTCTACGCCGGCCTTTCAAAGAAATGGTAGTCAAACAAATGGTGAGATGCTCATGAACGCGCTCCAACATCTGCGTCCGGCCGTGATGATGGTGGTCCTGTTCACCCTCCTGACCGGCCTCGCCTATCCCCTGGCGGTGACCGGCCTGGCTCAGTTGGCCCTGCCCTACCAGGCCGGCGGCAGCCTGGTGCGCGACGCCGGCGGCGAGGTTCGTGGCTCGGCGCTGATCGCCCAGGGTTTTACCGGCGCCGGCTATCTGCATCCCCGCCCGTCGGCCGCCGGGACCAACGGCTATGACGCGACCAGTTCCGCGGGGTCCAACCTTGGTCCCATGGACAAGAAGCTGGCCGACCGGGTGGCGGGCGACGCCAAGCTCCTGGCGGCCGAGGCGCCCGGCCCGATTCCCGCCGATGCGGTCACCACCTCGGGCTCGGGCCTGGACCCGGACATCTCGCCTGAGAACGCCGCCCGCCAGGCGGCGCGGATCGCCGCCGCCCGCGGCATGGGCGCGAACGCCGTGCAGGCGATCATCGCTCGCTACACCGAGGCGCCGGCGCTAGGGTTCATCGGTCAGCCGCGCGTCAACGTCCTTCTGGTCAATCGCGCGCTCGATCAAGCGCATCCGATCGCCCGCTAGGAGCCTAAAACGACCCCCGAACAGCCGCGGCCGGATCCCGACGCCCTTCTCGCCGCCACCCGGCGCGAGGATCGCGGGCGGCTGAAGATCTTCCTCGGCATGGCCCCTGGCGTCGGCAAGACCTACGAAATGCTGTCGAGCGGCGCCCGCCGGGCCGCTGAGGGCCTGGACGTGGTGGTCGGCGTGGTGGAGACGCACGGCCGCAAGGACACCGAGGACCTGGTCGGCGCGCTCGAGGTTCTGCCGCGCAAGCCGATCGAATACCGCGGCCGGGTGCTGATGGAGTTCGACATCGACGCGGCCCTCGCGCGCCGGCCCAAACTCCTGCTGGTCGACGAGTACGCCCATTCCAACGCGCCCGGCTCGCGCCATCCCAAGCGCTGGCAGGACGTGGAGGAGATTCTGGCCGCCGGGATCGACGTCTGGACCACGCTCAACATCCAGCACCTGGAGAGCTTGGTCGAAGTGGTCTGGCGCATCACCGGCGTGCGCCAGCAGGAGACGGTTCCCGATCTGGCCTTCGCCCGCGCCGACGCGATCGAGGTGATCGACATCACGCCCGAGGAGCTCCGCGAGCGCCTCGCCGCCGGCAAGGTCTATGTCCCGGAGACCGCGCGCCTGGCGTCAGACCGGTTCTTCAAGGTCGAGAACCTCACCGCCCTGCGCGAACTGGCGTTGCGCCGCGCCGCCCAGACCGTCGACGACGCCCTGATCGGCCACATGCGGCGGACCGGCATCGAAGGGCCATGGGCCGCGGGCGAGCGAATCCTGGTGCTGATCGGCGGCGACGCCCTGGCCACCTCGCTCGTGCGCGCCGGAAGGCGGCTGGCGGACATGATGGACGCCCGCTGGACGGTGATGCACGTCGAACGGCCGAACCGGCCGACGCCGCCGGCCGAAGCCGGGCGCTCCGCCGCCGCCTTCAAGCTGGCCGAACAGCTCGGCGCCTCGGTGGTCAGCCTCACCGCCGACGACCTTCCGGGCGCGGTGCTGCAGTACGCCAACCGCAACAACATCACCCAGCTTGTGATCGGCCGGGCCAAGGGCGGACGTTGGCGGGCGATGTTCGGCCGGTCCCTCGCGCATGTCCTGCTCGAGCGCGCGTCGGGCGCCGCCCTGCACGTGGTCACCGACGTGACGCCGGGCGACAGCGAAGCGCCGCCGCGGATCATCCTCCGGCGCCCCTCGCCCAAGGGTTACGCCGTCGCAGGGGCGGCGGCGATCGTCGCCACCCTGGTCGCCGCCGCGATCGACCGCACCGCGTCGGGCGCCAACCTGGCCATGATCTTCCTCCTGGCGGTGCTGATCACCGGCCTGTCGTCCGGCTTCGGCCCGGCCATCCTCGCCGCCGGCCTGGCGGCGGTGAGCTACAACTTCTTCTTCCTCGAACCGCGCCTGTCGTTCGTGATCGGGCACGCCACCGATCTTCTGACCTTCGCGGTGTTCTTCGTCGTCGCGGTAATCGCCGGCTCGCTGGCGGGACGCCTGCGCGACCAGTCGCGCGCCACCTCGCGCCGCGCCGCCGCCATCGGCGCCCTGCTGACCGCCAGCCGCAGTCTCTCGGCGGTGGCCACCCGGGCCGAGGCGGCTAAGGCCCTGGCCGAACAGGCCGCCGCCATCGGCGGCGCGGCCGTGGTGCTGCTGCCGGAGAACGGCGAGATCCGGGCCGTGGCCGGCGCTCCGGAAATCAAGCCCCTGTCCACCGGCGCCATGGCCGCGGCGCGCTGGGCCTGGGAAAAGGGCGAGCCGGCCGGCTCAGGCACCGGCACCATGCCGCAGGTCGGCTGGAGCTTCTGGCCGCTGCAGGGCCTCAGGGCGCGCTCGGGCGTCGCCGGCGTGGAGGCCGGGCGGATCCTGCCGGGCTCGGACGACGAGCGGCTCCTGCTGGCCCTGCTGGACCAGGGGGCCGTGGGCCTGGAGCGGGCCGAGTTGGCGTCGGCGTCCGCCGAGGCGCAGGCGCTGAGACGGTCGGACCAGCTGCGGGCCGCCCTGCTCAACTCGATCAGCCACGACCTCCGGACCCCGCTCTCCACGGTCCTCGGCGCCGCCACCACCCTGCTCGACTACGGCGAGGGGCTGAAACCCGGCGTGCGCCGCGACCTCTTGCAGTCGATCCGCGAGGAGGCCGACCGGCTGAACCGCTATGTGGGCGACCTGCTCGACATGACCCGTCTCGAGGGCGGGGGCCTGGCCACCCGCCTGCAGACCACCGACGTGCGCGATGTCCTCGGCGCCGCCATTGAACGGGTCCAGCGCCGGCTCGGCAAGCGGACGCTGGTGCGCGATTTCCCCGCCCAGCTGTCGATGGTCGAGGCCGACCCGACCCTGCTCGAACAGGCGGTGGTCAACATTCTCGAGAACGCCATCCTCTACAGTCCCGACGACACCGCCATCGAGGTGGCCGCCTACGAGGACCGCGCCAACGTCGTCATCTCCATCGAGGACGAGGGCCAGGGCATACCGGGGCCGGAGTTGGAACGGGTGTTCGACAAGTTCCGGCGCGTGGAGCAGCCGTCGGACCGCGGTCAGGGCATCGGCCTCGGCCTGGCCATCTCGAAGGGCTTCGTCGAGGCGCAGGGCGGCAGGATCGCCGCCGCCAGCCCGATCCATGGCGACCTCGCCAGCGGCTTGCGCGGAACCCGCGTGCTCATCAGCCTGCCAAAGGCGATCGCGACACACCATATGCTGCTGTGATGTCAGGACGCCCGCGCGTGCTCGTGATCGACGACGAGCCTCAGATCCACCGTTTCCTCACCCCGGCCCTCGAGGCCGAGGGCTTCGAACCGTTGCGCGCCCTGACCGGCGCCGCCGGACTGGCCGAACTCGCCCATCGCACGGCGCCGGACGCGGTGATCCTGGACCTCGGCCTTCCCGACCTCGACGGCCAGGAGGTGCTGGTCAAGGCCCGCGCCATCTACGCCGGTCCGATCCTGATCCTTTCGGCGCGCGACCGGGAGACCGAGAAGATCACCGCCCTCGACAACGGCGCGGACGATTACGTGGAGAAACCGTTCAGCGTCGGCGAATTGCTCGCCCGCCTCCGCGTGGCCATGCGCAACAAGCTGAAGGCCGTGGGCGCCGAGCCCCTGGTGCGCGCCGGCGAGTTGGAGATCGACCTGGTCAAGCGCCGCGTGCTGCGGGCCGGCGAGCCGGTGCGGCTGTCGCCGCGCGAGTACGACCTGCTGGCGGAGGTGGTGAAGGGCGGCGGCCGGGTGCTCACCCAGCGCCAGCTCCTGACCAAGATCTGGGGGCCGGCCAACGCCGACGACGTCCAGTACCTGCGCACCTACATGGCCCAGCTCCGTCAGAAGCTCGAGCCCGACCACGCCAACCCCCGCCACCTGGTGACCGAGCCGGGCGTCGGCTACCGCTTCATCGGGGACGACGACTGATCCGCCGCCCGCCTGACTGCCGCTCGCCGGCTATTGGCCGCCTGGCTCGCGCACTTCCTGGACCGAGTGGTCGGGTAGGACCCGAATGTAGACGATCCTGTCGTCGACGACGTGGGAGGTCGGAGACGCCGGCCGGTAGGGCGCGGGCCGATAGGACGCCACGAGATCGGTCGCGGACCGGTAGGCGTCGGCGCCGACGGGCGGCGCCGCATAGGCGAAAGGCGTGCCGACGGCCTGCTGTTCAAGGCTGACATCGACCCGCCGCGGCGACAGATCGTCCGTAGCTCCGGTTGACAGGTCAACCGCCGCCCCGAGCACCCCGCCGATCATCGCGTTGCCGAGGAAGGCTACGCCGCCGCCGACCGAGAAGCCGTGCGACACGTCCACAGTCACCGTCTTGTAGCCGGGCTTGCTGATGGTCGCGACGAACGAAGACTTGCGAAAGATGTGCATCGAGCACGGTGTCGGCGAACAGGATAGTCCATTGGAAGTCTGCACCGTGGCCCCGGCGGGATTGGTGGCGACATGCCAGTCGGTATTCGCTCCGCGCGTGACCGTCGCGCAGGCCCCCAGGCTGATGCAACCGGCGACCAGGGCGGCGACCCGAATGACCGTATTCCTGCTTGCCCCCAGCTTCTCGCGCCGACCCCTATACGGACGCGCTTAAGCGCGGGTGTGCGAGCATGGTTAGCGGGAAATAACCGACGAAGCCCAACCCCGGAGTCATCCTCGGGCGCAGCGAAGCGTAGACCCGAGGACCCAGCCGCTCAGAGATCCGACACTTCGTACCAATCCTCCGACAGGTCGCGCCATTCTGGATTGACGTCCTCGATCAGCTTGATTTTCCATGCACGAAGCCAGTGCTTGATCAGCCGCTCGCGTCGCACCGCTTCAGCCATGTCGCCGTGGACCTCGAACCAAACCAGACGTTTGCAGCAGTACTTCGCTGTGAACCCCTGAAACGTTTCGTTCTTGTGCTGGGAAACGCGGACGTGGAGTTCGCTCGTCGAGCCGACGTAAATCGTACCGTTTCGGCCGCTTGCCACAATGTAGGTGGCGATGAAATCGTAGCGGCTCATAGCGAAGTGGGGCTGGGTCCTCGGGTCAAGCCCGAGGATGACTCAGTTTAATTGGTCGTAGTTTTACGGCGCCACCCCCAGCTGCTGCAGCATGAAGGCGTCGTATTCCGCCGTGTCGCGATAGCGGCGGAAGCGGCCCGACTTGCCGCCGTGGCCGGCCTCCATATTGACGCGGAGCACCAGCGGGTTGGCGTCGGTCTTGAGCGCGCGGAGCTTGGCCACCCATTTAGTCGGCTCGTAATACTGGACCTGAGAGTCCCAGAGCCCCGTGGTGACCAGGAGGGCCGGATAGGCCTTCTTCTCCACGTTGTCGTAGGGCGCATAGCTCAGCATGTAGTCGTAGTAGGCTTTCTGCTTGGGATTGCCCCATTCGTCGAACTCGTTGGTGGTGAGCGGGATGCTCTCGTCGAGCATGGTGGTGACCACGTCGACGAATGGCACCTGGGCGATGATGACCCGGTAGTCCTGCGGGGCCAGGTTGGCGATGGCGCCCATCAGCAGGCCGCCGGCGCTGCCGCCCTGGGCGGCGACCCGCTCCTTGGCCGCGTACCCCTGGCTCACCAGGGCGCGCGTGACGTCGATGAAATCGGTGAAGGTGTTCTTCTTCTGCAGCAGATGGCCGTCGTCGTACCAGGCGCGCCCCATCTCCTGGCCGCCGCGGATGTGGGCGATGGCGAACACCATGCCGCGGTCGAGGAGGCTGACGTTGGTCAGCTGAAAGCGAGGGTCGGTGGAGACGCCATAGCTGCCGTAGGCGTACTGCAGCAGGGCGGCCTTGCCGTCCTTCTTGAAGCCCTTGCGGTAGACCAGCGAGACCGGCACGCGCGCCCCATCCCGCGCCGTCACCCACACCCGCTCGGTCACGTAGGCGCCGGGATCGTAACCGATCACCGGCTGGCGTTTCAGCAGGCGCCGCTCGCCGGTCCTGAGGTTGGTCTCATAGGTCGTCGTCGGCGTGGTCAGGCTGTCATAGGTGTAGCGCAACCAGCCGGTATCGGGATCGCCCACATCCTGCAGCGACATGGCGTAGGCGGGCTCGTCCGCCTTCACGAACCGGCTGTCGCCGTGGTCGGGCCGGATGCGCAGGCGCTTCAGTCCGTCCGAGCGCTCCTCGATCGCCAGACCGCCGGGATGCAGGGCGACGTTCTCGATGAACACCGTATCGCTGGCCGGGACCAGGTCGCGCCACAGGGTGCGGTCGCCGAGGGGCGCGGTGTCCGCCAGGCTCATCAGCTTGTAGTTGCGGGCGTTCCAGTTGGTGCGGATCACCCAGCGGCCGTCGAGGTGATCGACGTCGTAGCGGAACTCGCGCGCGCGCGGCGCGACGACGGCGAAGGTCGTGGGCGAGGCGGCCGGCGCGCAGCGGAATTCGTTGGAGACCGTGGCCTGCTCTCCGATGCAGATGTACTTGTCGGACCGCGTCCGCATCAGGCCGATGTAATAGCTGGTGTCCTTCTCCTCGTAGACCAACCGGTCGGCGCTGGCGGGCGTGCCGAGCACATGCGCCTTGACCCGCGTCGACAGCAGGGTGACCGGATCCTTCTCGATGTAGAAGATGGTCTTGTCGTCGTCGGCCCAGACCAGGTCCGACTCGACGTTGGCGACCGCGTCGACGAGCATCTCGCCGGTCGTCAGGTCCTTGACCTTCAGCACATATTGGCGCCGGCCGACCGTGTCTTCGGCATAGGCGAGCAAACGGTTGTCAGGACTGACCACGCCGCCCGCCGCGGCGTAGAAGCCCTTCCCGGCGGCCAGTTGCGGCTCGTTCAGCATCACCTCTTCGGGGGCCTGCATCGAGCCCCTGCGCCGCGCGAGAAGGGGGTAGTCGGCGCCGGTCTCGAACCGGCTGTAGTACCAGTAGCCGTGCTTGAGATAGGGGACCGAGCTGTCGTCCTGCTTGATGCGGCCGACGAACTCTCCGTAGAGTTTGTCCTGCAGGGGCTTGGTCGGCGCCAGCACGGCGTCGGCGTAGGCGTTCTCCGCCGCGAGATAGCCCAGCATCTCGGGGTTCTTACGGCTGTCGTCGCGGAGCCAGTAATAATCGTCCTCGCGGGCGCCGTTGGGCGAGGCGACCATGAACGGCCGCATGGGAGCGACCGGCGGCGTCGGGGCCGCGGGCGCCGCGGCGCCCGCCAGACTGAAGACGGCCGTCAGCGCCGCGATACCGAACTTCATGGAGGTCTCCCCGCTCGCCGCCAAGGTGGCATGACCGGGGGCGTCCCGCCAAGGGCCGCGTCGCGCCCATGACCGCGCCCTCTGCGGTCTTCCTCCTCCAGCCCCGGACCGGAGGCCTCAGCCGCAGGCGCCGCACTCGTGGTCCAGAGCGGTCGTGGTGCGGAGCAGGAGGGCGTGCAGGGCGAGAAGCGGCCGGAACAGGGTCTGGTGCTCCAGGCCGTACCCCTGCTCCTCGCCGGGGGCGTAGTCGTCCACCTCGCCGAAATCCATCTCGCTGAGCTCCGGATCCGCCCGCGCGGGGAACACGTCGGCAAGACGCTCCACCGCGGTGGGGACATCGAGCCGCATCAGCATCATCTGAGCCTGTTCGAGGGTGAACCCGGCGCGCGGCGTAAACGGCGGAATATGCGCGGCGATCAGGCAGATGCGCTGGATCAGCGCGATCCTGAGCCCATGCAGCAGCTGCACCCGCAGACGACGATCGCTGGCGTCCGGCCCGTCCAGCGCCGGTTCGGACCGCATGTGGCGCAGCACCGTCGACAGACGGCCGGTCAGGGCGGCGCGTTCGGACAGCCGGCTGAGCCGGCGCAGCGCTTCCTCGTCGGTAAGGCCCGTCTTGACCTGGTCGAGCCACAGGCTCGGGTTCACGGTGGCGGCGTAGGCGCGGGTCGCCTGCAGGTCGCTGAGCGCACCCGCCGCGGCCGCCATGCGCAGCGCCCGCTGGAACCGCGGCGACCCCGCGCACATCGCGGCGAAGGTGTGCGGATCCTTGGACGCCGCGCGCTTCAGACCGAAGGTCAGGTTCACCAGATACCCGAGCCCCTGCAGGATCCCGTTGTTGGGAATGGCGCGCAGCTCCGACACATGGCTGAAGGTGGCCACCGCCCCGGTCTCGCTGCTTTGCCGTTGCGTCGGGCGCGAGCCGGTCTTGGGCAGGAGCCGCGTCCCAAACAGCCCGAGCAAGGCCGCATAGTCCGCTTCTCCGGCAAGGCCGGTGAAGGCCTGTTGCACGGTGGCGAAGAACTCCGCGGCGAAATCGGGCGCGTCGTAGATGGGATCGCCTTTCACCTCGGGGCTCTCGCTCAGGCCGAAGTCCAGCAGGCCGGCGATGCTCGCCCGCGCCGCCGCGGGGGTGAACAGCGGCAGATACCCCTCCCCGCCCTGGAAGCTGTCCTCCTCCCGCACCGCGATTCCGCGCCGGGCGAATTCGCCCCGGTCCCGCGGCGGCGCGGCGTAGTGCAGCCGATCCATCAGGCCGGCCGGATGGCCGCCGCGCCCCATGGACTCGCCATGGGTGTTGAACAGCACCAGCTCGAGGTCGGTCAGCGCCTCACGCTCGATCAGCTCGGCCACCCGGTAGCGCAACCGCTCGATGCGGAAGGTCGCCGCCATCTGGCCGATGAACCGGCCGGAATCGGAGAAGCCGAACTCCAGCGCCAGCCGGCCCTGCTTCTTCAGATAGGCGCGGAAAGCGGGACTGCGCAGGGCCTCCTCGATCACCACCTCGCCCCGCTCCAGCCCGTCCTCGGTCTCGAACAGGGGCGACAGCTCGACCAGATCCTCGACGCCGAACAGCCTTGCCAGGTACTGGGCCGCGAGCAGGGTGAAGCCGCTTTCGGTCTCGGCGATGAGGAAGCGCACCGGCGACGCGGCGTCGATGTACCGGGCCATTTCGGCGATGGTCATGAACAGGCGCTTGGCCGAGGCGGTCTCGCCGAGCAGGCTTCGGAAGCCCGCCTGCACGGGCTTGCAGGACTCGATCAGGCTGTTGGCCGCCTGGATGTAGGTGCGCCGGTTGGAGGGATCGGACGGAGAACTCTCGAGGCCGACCTCGCGCCGGATGGCGTTGTGCAGCTGGGCCGAGTTCAGGCGGACGTGGATGTGGGCCAGGCAGACGCCCTGCGTCCGCAGGCTGGCCCGCAGCACGATCAGGGTCTCGCGCGCCGGGTCGGCGTCCGTCTGGGCCAGGGCGGCCTCGACCGCCGCCAGCAGCGGCGCGGGATCGACCAGGCTGTCGTCGCGCTCGGCGATCAGTCGCCTCGACAGGGACGCCACCGCGGCGGGATCGTCGCCGAGCCCCGCCAGCGCCTCGGCCTGGCCGGACACCAGATCGAGCGCGCGTTTCAGCGGCGCCGAGATCGCCTCGAGGCCGAGCGGCTCGGCCAGGGCCAGATAGCGGGCGAGGGCGATCTTCTTGAGCTCGAGACGCTTGCCGAAGCTGACCGCCCAGGTCACGTCGCTGCGCCCGTCCTGGTCGAAGCCGACCCAGGTGGCCAGCGTCATCAGGGCGGGATTGAGCCCGGTCCAGCGATCCGGCCAGCGCCGCCAGGCGACGGCGAGCGCGGCGCGCCGGGCCAGGTCCAGGGCGTCGGCGGCGTGGCCCAGCGCCCGCACCGACCAGGCGTGCTCGACATCCAGCGTCAGCGACGGCGGCGATCCATGCGGCGTTTCGCGGATCATCCGCTCTCGCTCATCGCGCCCGGATGCGGAAAGCGCCACGCCTGCCGCGTCCTCGCCGGCGGCCAGTTCGACCAGGGCCAGCGACAGCGCCTCGGTCAGGGCGAAGGTCGGGTGCCCGGTGGTGACCAGGCCGACCGGCGGCGCCGCCAGGGCTTGGGCGTATCCGTCGAATCCGCGCTCCGCCAGGCGTTCGAAAAGCCCCTCGATCCGCGCGGCGGGCGATGCGCCGCCCAGCTTCAGATAGTCGCGCAGGCGATCCGCACGGGCCAGGGCGCCCTCGGCGCTGATCGCCTGGACCACGGCCTCGAGCGCCTCCTGGGTGAGCTCGCCGTTGGCGAGGCGACGGTTCACCTCGAGCGCGAACAACAGATACGGGTTGGTGAACGGATCGCCGGCGACCGAGCGGCCGATCTCGCGCCAAACCTGCTCCAGGCCCTCCCGGCCCGGGGCTTCATCCACGGCGTCCCGCATGTGCGGCCGATCCTCTGCTGTCCAGCCTCTGGCTCCGGCGCGGCGACTTACCATTCCGGGCTTTCCGGCGCCCATGGAGAAACGCGCAAATCGTCGCGCGGCGGCGACCGTCACAATTTATAAACCAAACGGGCAGGTGATGCGGCAGGCCTCATGCGCGCCGAACGAGTCAGTCCGCTTATGTCCGAGTCCCCTCCGTCCTCGATCATCGGCATGGCCGCCCTGGCCCGTTGCCTGATCGCCGGCGACAACGCCGCCGTCTGGGACGGACTGTCCGAACGCTATCAGGCCGACTCCACGGACGCCGACGCCCTGTTCGACATGGCGATGCTCCTGCGCCTGACCGGCAAGGCCGACGAGAGCCTGGCGTTGCAGTCCACGGCGCTCGGCCTGAAAAGCTACTTCACCTGCCGCCACGCCCGCGGCGAGGCGCTGCAGGTGCTCGTGCTGGTCACCGGCGCGGACGTCATGTCCAACGCGCCGATCGACTTCCTGTGCGAAGACGCCGAGGTCACCCTGCACTTCCTTCACGTGGACGCCACGGCGCCGATGGTGCTACCGCCGCATGACGTGACCTTCGTCGCCATCGGCTTGTCCGAGGCCAACCGGGCGATCCTGGAGCCGCTCACCGGCGTCATGAGGACGTGGCAGGGGCCGGTGATGAACGGCGATCCGGAACGGGTGCTGGCGATGACCCGCGACGCGGCCTGCGAGCTGTTCCGCGACTGCCCGGGCATTCTCGCCCCCGCCAACCTCAAAGTCTCCCGGGCAGCCGTCGAGACTCTCTCCCGGGGCGACGCACTGAATGAGGTGCGCGACGGCTTCGCCTATCCCCTGCTGATCCGCCCGCTCGACACCCATGGCGGCAAGGGCCTGGAGCGGATCGACGACGCTGCGGGCTGGCGCGGCTATCTGGACCGCTTCCCCGACGATGTTTTCTACCTGGCGCCGTTCGTCGACTACAGCGACGGCCGCGGCTGGTTCCAGAAGCTCCGCATCACCTTCATCGACGGCCGTCCCTACGCCGCCCACAATGCCGTCTCGGATCATTGGCTGGCCCACTACATCTCGGCGGGCATGCTGGACTCGGCCGAGAAGCGGGCGGTGGAAGAAGCCTGGATGGCCGGGTTCGACGCGGACTTCGCCGTCCGCCACGCCGAGGCCCTGCACGCCATCGCCGAGCGCTTCGGCGTCGACTATTTCTCGATCGACTGCGCCGAGACGCGGGACGGGCGGCTTCTGCTGTTCGAGGCCGACGTCGCCTCCATCGTCCACGCCCTCGATCCGATCGCGGTGTTTCCGTACAAGCGCGCCGCCATGGACAAGCTGTTCACCGGTTTCATCGGCGCCCTGCAGCGCCGGGCGCGGGCGGACGCTGACGACGCCACGGACAAAGCCGCCGCCTGAGCTTGACCGGCGCGGCGCGGGCGGGCTGAGGTCGCCGCGATGTCCGACACCCCGCCCGTGAAAATCAGCCTTGCCGAAGCGCGCCGGATCGCTCTCGCCGCGCAGGGCTTCTCCGAGCCGCGACCGCCCGGGCCGATCTCGCGACGGCGCCTGATGCGCGTGCTCGGACACACCGGCCTGCTGCAGATCGATTCCGTCAACGTACTGACGCGGATGCATTATCTGCCGCTGTTCTCCCGTCTCGGCGACTATCCGCGCGCCCTGCTCGACGAGGCGGCCTGGGGGCGCAAGTCCGGACGGCTGCTGTTCGAGTATTGGGCGCATGAGGCGTCCCTGCTTCCGCTCGCGATGCAGCCGCTGCTGCGCTGGCGGATGGCGCAGGCCGAACGGGGGCTGGGCGTCTGGGGGCATATGAAGCCGTTCGCCGGCGAGCGACGGGGCGAGGCCGAGGCCTTCCTCGAGCGGATCGACGGCGAGGGGCCGATGGCCGCGTCCGACTTCGAGGGCCACAAGGGCTCGGGCGGCTGGTGGGGCTGGAGCACCGCCAAGTCGGCGCTGGAATGGCTGTTCTGGGCCGGGCGGATCACCACCTCGACCCGCCGGCCGAGCTTCGAGCGGGTCTACGACCTGACCGAACGGGTCCTGCCTACCGCCATCCTCGACACGCCGACGCCCAACGATGCGGACGCGCACCGCGCCCTGCTGCGGATCGCCGCCCGATCGCTCGGCGTCGCCACGGTGAAGGACCTGCGCGACTATTTCCGCCAGTCGCCCCTCGACGCCAAGCGGGGCGTCGCCGAGCTGGTCGAGGCGGGGGAGCTGGTCCCCGCCGTCGTCGAAGGCTGGAGCCAGCCGGCCTTCCTGCACCCCGGCGCCGCCCGGCCGCGCAAGCTCAAGGCCCAAGCCTTGCTGGCCCCGTTCGATCCCCTGATCTGGGAGCGCTCGCGCACCGAGCGGCTCTGGGACGTGCGCTATCGCATCGAGATCTACACGCCGGCGCATAAGCGCGAGCACGGCTATTACGTTCTGCCCTTCCTGCTGGATCAGGCGCTGGTCGCCCGCGTCGATCTCAAGTCTGACCGTGCGCCGGGAGTGCTGCGGGTGCAGGCCGCCCACGCCGAGCCGGACGCGCCGGCGGAGACGGCGGAGCGGCTCGCCGCCGAGCTGCGGCGGATGGCCGGCTGGCTCGGTCTCGAGGGCGTCGCGGTCGAGCCACGCGGCGATCTGGCCGAACGCCTGACCGACGCCGTTGGAATGCGCGGCGAGTCGACCTGACCTGCGCCAGCCCCGAAGGCTTGACCGATCTCAACAAGATTCCGCTCATCCGGCGTTCGCCGGGAAGTGCGGAGGCGAGACTACTAGCCTTACCGCGCAGCAGCCCTCGCGAACTGTCGGGGCGATGACCCGATCACCCGTTTGAAGGCGGCGCCAAATGCGCTTTCCGAGTCATAGCCCACGGTCGGGGCGACGATCGCGATGGACATGCCGCCATTGGCCAGGCGGTCGGAGGCGACCAGCATGCGCCAACGGGTCAGGTAGTCCATGGCGGGCTCGCCGACCGTCGCCTTGAACCTCAGGGCGAAGCTCGAGCGGGACATGCCCGCGACCTTGGCCAACGTGGCCAGCGTCCATTTTCGCCCCGGCTCCGCGTGCATGGCTGCGATCACCGCGCGCATCCGCCGGTCCGCCAGCGCGAAAAGCCATCCGCTACGGTGCGGGGACTGATCGGCCAGATGCAGACGCAGCGCCTCGATCAGCAACGTCTGGGCCAGGTGTTCGGCGATCAGGGCGCCGCCGAGCTGCGGCTCGCGCAGCTCGCGCATGAGCCGTTCGATCGACCAGCGCAGCCCGACCTTGTCGGCTTCCGCTCGGATATGGACGACCGGCGGCAGCATGCTCAGCAGGCGTTCGGCGTGCATCCCCTCGAAGCCGAAATAGCCGCCCACCCCCGAGACGTCGCCGCCGCCGTTCAGAACCGCGTTTTGGCCGGCCGACACCGTGAGGAGGAAACCGAGGGCGTCGATGGGCGACGCTTCGGGCGCGCTGCACAGCCGGTAGGCCGCGCCGCCCGGCATCAGCACGAAATCCCCGGCGGTCAAACGTATGGGCTCGGCCACGCCCTCCAGGGCGAGCCAGCACGCGCCCGATTGGATCGCGTAGCATTTGACGCCGTCGTCCGCTGCGAAGGCGAGGGACCATTCGCCGCCCGCCTCCAGCCCGCGGAATCCGTAGGTCCCGGGCCTCACGAGCGACAGGAAATCGGAAAGGGGATCCATGACAGTCCTGGACGATAGCGACGATAATTCAGACTCTAAAGCATGGATCGTCCTGACGCGCGCGCATAATCCTACGTCGGCATCTCGCCGCACACCGCAGAAGGATTTACCGCCATGCCGGAGAACAAGGCGCTTTGGATCAAGGCGAAGGGTGCGCCGCTCATCGTCGGCCCGGCGCCCTACACCCCGCCTCGCGCGGGCGAAATCGTGGTTCGCGTCCGCGCCGTGGCCGTCAATCCGGTCGACCGGCTGCAGCAGACCATGGGCGACATCTTCACGCCCTGGACGACCTATCCGTTCGTGCTCGGCTCCGACCTCGCCGGCGAGGTGCTCGAGGTCGGCGCCGGCGTGACCCGGTTCAGGGCGGGCGACCGGGTGGTCGGCTACGCCGCGGGCTCGGACAAGCAGCGCAACCGCGCCGCCGAGGGGGCCTTTCAGGATTATGTCGTTCTGATCGCGCACATGGCTGCGCCTATTCCCGATGCGATGTCGTTCGAGGCGGCGGCGGTCCTGCCGCTCGGCGTGTCGACCGCAGCCTGCGGCCTGTTTCAGCAGGATTTCCTGGCGCTCAACGCGCCGTCGGCGGCGCCCGCGCCGACCGGCGAAACCCTGCTCGTCTGGGGCGGCTCGACCAGCGTGGGAAGCAACGCGATCCAGCTCGCGGTCGCCGCCGGCTACGACGTCGTGGCCACCGCCTCCCCGCGCAACTTCGACTATGTGAAGCGGCTGGGCGCGCGCGAGGCGTTCGACTATTCGAGCAGGACCGTCGTCGCCGATATCGTCAGCGCCTTGCGCGGGCGCCGGGTCGCGGGCGCCCTGGCCATCGGGCAGGGCTCGGCAGCGGCCTGCGTCGACATCATCGGCGCCTGCGAGGGCGCACGCTTCGTGGCGATGGCGACGCCGGCCGCCTCGTTCGACGCGGTGCGCGCCGGGCGCGGCCGGTGGCGGCGGCTGGTTCCGGCGATCGCGCGGATGCTGACGGGAATGATCGCGCTGACGCTCAAGGCGCGGCGCCGCCAGGTCCGCACCAAGATGATCTGGGGCAGCGCCCTGATCGCCAATGCGGTGGGCCCGATGATCTTCGAGGACTTCCTGCCGGCGGCTCTTGCCGGGCGCCGGTTCGTCGCGGCGCCCCGCCCAACGGTGGTTGGAACGGGACTGGCGAACATTCCCGCTGCGCTCGAGCTTCAGCGTCAGGGCGTTTCAGCGGCCAAGCTCGTGGTGACCCTGTGAGCGCCGCTCAGACCCTGGTCGGCGTGACCCGCTTTCGCCTACGCTCGGTGCGCTCCCTGCCGATCTTCATGCTGCACGCGAACCGCACCATCGCGCAGATCCGCAGGGCCGACGGTTTCCTGGCGGGCGCCGTCCAGCGCGACGCGGATCTGGCGTTCTGGACCCTGACCCTCTGGAGGGATGAGCCGGCGATGCGGGCCTATGGCGCCAGCGGCGCCCACCGCAAAGCCATGCCCCACCTTGCCGAATGGGCCGACGAGGCGATGGTGGTGCGCTGGCTGCAGCCCGACGGCGGCGACCTGCCCGCCTGGACAGAGGCGGTGCGGCGCCTTCGTCAGGAAGGGCGCGCCTTGCCGCTTCGCCCTCCGGCGACAGGCCGCGCGCAAGGCAGTTTCGCCGAACCGCGGATCACGGGCGGCATGCGGCTCTGAACGACTGACCCGACCAGTGGATACCCTCCACTCGGCAGGAGACCCCGGGAAGGGCTGTCGGGCTAGCACGGTCCGTCGCGCGCCGCGTCTCCGATGACCCGGGGCTCCCGGACATAGCCGAATCCGCCAACCCCGGACCAAGCCTGCCCGTCGGGATAACGCACTTCGACGCCGCACAGGTCGCGCTCATTCGCCAGCCCCATATTCACGCCCATGAGCGTGTTTCCGAACTTCGACACGGCCCCGCTGGTCAACACGAAATGAGTCGTC
Organism: uncultured Caulobacterales bacterium; assembly: GCA_903837135.1. Taxonomy (GTDB): domain Bacteria; phylum Pseudomonadota; class Alphaproteobacteria; order Caulobacterales; family Caulobacteraceae; genus CAIOYC01. The sequence continues at coordinate 23,324 of CAILTK010000065.1, read as the reverse complement.
GAACCGCACTCGGCGCAGAACCGGACCTCCGCGTTCGGCTCTTCCTTATCCGCTCGGCAATATCCTCGCGTCGAGCCGTCGACGCTCACGTCCGACGGGGAAAAATAGCCCCAGCGTGCACCGGTTTTACTGCACAAGGTGCAGTTACATTCATTGATGTAGTCCGGCTGTCGTTGCACCACGAGGTGGACCTGGCCGCAGAGACAGGAAAGCGTCATCGGAAGATCACCCTGGCAAGAGGCTGCGCCGCAGGATAGCGGTCGGCGCCCAGCGCATCAATCAGTGCGCCGCAGGGCTGGCTACCGAGCGCACCGGCTCGCCGGGGGCGGCCGGGTCGGGGCTCGAGCCGGGCAGCGGGCTTACGCGCCCACGGCGCGCTCGCGCGACGGGTCCGGGGCGCCGAGCGTGGTCCGGTAGGTCTGGACCACGGTGCGGCAGACGCATCCCTTCGCCTCCAGCGCCGTGCGATCCAGGATCTCGAGCTGCCCGCGGCGGTAGGCGATCACGCCCGATTGCTGCAGCTGGATGGCGTAGGCGGTCACCGTGGTCCTTTGCACGCTGAGCGCCGCGGCGAGGGATTCCTGGGTCAGGGGCAGCACGCTGCGGGCGCCCGATCGGTCCAGGCTCTCGAGCAGACGGCGGGCCAGACGCTGTTCGACCGTGTGCAGCGCCTGGCATACGGCGGCCTGACGCGCCTCCAACAGCTGAAATTCGGCGTATCGGCGGACCTGCAGGCTGAAACCCGGATCTGTCAGCATGAGGGAACGCACGGCGGCGGCCGGCGCCCGTGCGCCGCGGCCGCTGATCTGGACGGTACAGCTGACGTGGCTGGTCTGGCTGCCGCACGCCTCGACCAAGCCGGCGACCCCGTCGAAGCCGACCATCGCGGTCTCCAGGCACTCGCCGGTGTCTACCGTCGAGACCAGGGAGAGCAGCCCCGAGATCGGGAAATAAACCCACTCCACCGGCGCCTCGTCATGCTGAATGCAGGCGCCGCGAACGAGGTCGATGGCAAGAAGGTGCTCTTCCAGGGCCCGAAAGCTTGCAGAAGAGAGGGCGAGCAGAAATGAATTTCCAGGGCGACGATTGTCCACGTTCTCTCCGCTCAGGCGGGAGCGCGGTTGCGTCTCTCAGCCACCGGCGCCCATGGCAAAGCCGGTGATGAGCCAGCTATAGCATCGTTTGTTCCGTGACTGTCTGACAACCGACGTATCCGTCATATTTGTCGCGGCGGCCCCCCGCAAGGGTCAACGGCCGCGGCATCGGCGCGAAACGCCTGGGCCCGCCACAGCGACCAGACCGGGCGCATTGTTAAGCCAGTCCTGACGCGATAGCGTTCGTCGCAGGGACAAGGACGCCGTATCAACGGCGCAGGGGAGGCGACATGTCGGGTCTGCGATGGCGAGGACTCTTGGCCGCGGCGGCGGCGGTGGGCGCTCTGGCGTTGGGCGGGTGCCAGCCCCACAAGGCGGCCGACGTCGACGCGGCGCGGTTGACCAACGCCGACAAGGACCCCGGCGACTGGATGAGCCACGGCCGCACCTACGCGGAGCAGCGCTACAGCCCGCTCGACAAGATCAACGCGGCGAACGTCAACACCCTTGGCCTCGCCTGGAGCTTCCAGCTCGCCACCAACCGCGGTGTCGAGACTACCCCGATCGTCGTCGACGGGACCATGTACGTCACGTCGGCCTGGAGCCTGGTCTACGCCCTCGACGCCAAGACCGGGAAACTGCTGTGGCAGTACGATCCGAAGGTGAGCCGCGCGATCGGTCACAACGCCTGCTGCGACGTGGTCAACCGCGGTGTCGCGGTCTGGAAGGGGCGGGTCTACGTCGGGACGCTGGACGGCCGGCTCGTCGCCCTCGACGCCAGGACCGGCGCGGTCGACTGGTCGGTGGTGACCGTCGACCAGTCCAAGCCCTACACCATCACCATGGCCCCCCGCATCATCAAGGGGAAGGTCATGCTCGGCAACTCGGGGTCCGAGTACGGCGTGCGCGGCTATGTGTCGGCGTATGACGCCGACGACGGCAGGCTGATCTGGCGCTTCTTCACCGTGCCCGGTGATCCGTCCAAGCCGTTCGAGAACAAGGCGATGGAGGCGGCGGCCAAGACCTGGTCCGGCGACTGGTGGAAGTTCGGCGGCGGCGGTTCCCCGTGGGACTCCATGGCCTACGATCCCGAGACCAACCTTTTGATGTTCGGCACGGGCAACGGCCTGCCGTGGGACGAGAAGGCGCGCTCGCCGAACGGCGGCGACAACCTCTATCTGTCCTCGATCATCGCCGTCGACGCCGACACCGGCCAGTACGCCTGGCACTTCCAGACCACGCCCGGCGACAGCTGGGACTTCGACTCCACCCAGACCCTGACCCTTGCCGACCTGACCATCGACGGGAAGCCGCGCAAGGTGGTGATGCAGGCGGCGAAGAACGGCTTCTTCTATGTGATCGACCGCACCACCGGAAAGCTGATCTCGGCCAAGAACTTCGTGCCGGTCACCTGGGCCAGGGGCGTCGATCCGGTGTCGGGCCGGCCGATCGAGATCGGCGACGACCACTATCGCAACGGGCCCACCGTGATGTTCCCGTCGAGCTTCGGCGCGCACAACTGGCATCCTATGTCGTTCAGCCCGAAGACCGGACTGGTCTATCTGCCGGCGCAGGAGGTTCCGGGCGCCTACGGCACGGACCCCAAGTTCGCCTACGATCCCGGCCAGTGGAACACGGCGACCAACACCGACCTCAACACCCTGCCGCCCGATCCGAAGGCCAAGGCGGCGATGATCAATTCGATGAAGGGCGAGTTGATCGCCTGGGACCCGGTGGCTCAGAAGGAAGCCTGGCGCGCGGTGCACAAGGGGCCGTGGAACGGGGGGACCCTGGCGACCGGCGGCGGCCTGGTGTTCCAGGGCACGGCCGACGGCCACTTCAACGCCTACGACGCGGCCAAGGGAACGCCCCTGTGGAGCGCCGACACCTATGCGGCCACCCTGTCGGGTCCGATGACCTACACCGTCGGCGGTGAACAGTACGTCGCCGTGGGCGCGGGCTTCGGCTCGGTGTTCTACCTCGTGGCGGGCTTCGCCACCGACAACGGCAATCCGCTCAACGGCAAGATCGTGGTCTATAAGCTGGGCGGCGCGGCCACCCTGCCAAAGCCGCCCCTGATCCGCCTCCCCTTCCCCAAGCCGCCGGAGAACACGGCCTCGCCGGCGCTGGTCGCGCAGGGCCATTCGACCTTCAACCACTATTGCCTGGTCTGCCACGGCTATGACGCCATCAGCGGCGGGGTGATCCCCGACCTGCGCCGTTCGCCGCTGATCGGCGACGCCGCCGGCTTCAAGGCCGTGGTGCTGGGCGGGGAGCGGAAAGACCAGGGCATGGTCTCCTTCGCCGCCGAATTGAAGGACGCGGACGCCGAAGCCATCCGCGCCTATCTGATCAAGGCCGCCGTCGACGGCTACGCCGAGGCCCAGCCGGCGAAAAAATAAGTTCGGGCGAAAAAATAGGCTCGGCGAAGACTTGGACTACAAATAGCGGCGGCCGCGCCCCGGGTTCACCGAGGCGCGGCCGCGAAGGTCGCTTATCCGTCTGGCTTAGCGGTATTGCTGGATACGCGTCGTGCGCAGTCCGGCCAACCCGTGAGCATCGATCGACTTCTGCCAGCCGCCGAATTCCTCGGTGGTCAGCTTGTAACGATCGCAGGCCTCCTCAAAGCTGAGCAGACCTCCGCGGACGGCCGCCACAACTTCGGCCTTGCGCCGGATCACCCAACGCTGGGTGTTCGCCGGCGGCAGGTCGGAGAGCGTCAAGGGCACTCCGGTCGGACCAATCACGTACTTCTCCCCCCGGCTATTCAGTCGCTGCGGTTGCTGCTGCAACATGGCTGTACGCCTTTCCCATCACCACTGATGGTCAAAATAGCGCACCCAGCATAACAGCGACTTAATTGCGTTAGTAAATATTGTGTAAGCACGCGCGTATCATTCTGATACACATGAGACCATCTACGCGGGCACAAGTAATCAGCTATGATGAACTATAGCCTACTGAACTAGATTGATCAAACTCTGCAACATCGAGTCGGCCGTAGTGATGATCTTTGACGACGCTTGATAGGCGCGTTGAGTGGTGATCAGGCCGGTGAACTGGTTGGAGAGGTCGACGGTCGAGGATTCCAGCGTCGACGCCGAGATCTCGCCCGATCCGGCCAGCCCCGGCGTCTTGAAGGTCGCCGCGCCGCTGGCGATGGTCTGGTTGTAGGTGTCGGCGCTGGCCGACTGCAGGCCGTCGTCGTTGACGAAGGTGGCGATGGCGACCTTGGCGATGGTCTTCTGGGCGCCGTTGGAGAAATTCGCCACCACGTCGCCGCTAGTGGTCACGTTGACGCCGGTCAGCGTGCCGGCCGGCCCGCCGTCCACCGTCGTATTGTTGGTCACCGAGGCGGTGTCGTATTGGGTGATGGACGCCGGACTGGTCGCCAGGTTCATGGTGACCGCCTGGGCCGGAAGGCCGAGCGAGGCTTTCCAGGCGAGACCGGACGCGGCGGTGGAGGCGCCGATGTTGATCGCCGATGCGCCGAACGTCGTGTTGGCGGTGTCCAGAGTGCCGTCGGGATTGAATGCGACGATCCCTGTGGAGATCTGGCCGTTGGTGACCCCGGTCACATCCGTCGCCGGCACGGCGACCATTTCCACGTGCCATTGGTTCGGAGTCGAACTCTTCAGGAAATCGAGCTGGAAGGTGTGCGCGCCGCCCTGAGCATCATAGGCGGTGATCTGGGTGGTGTAGTCGGGCGCGACCCCGGATGCGCCGTTGGTCGCCGTATAGGCGGCCATGCTGTTGGCGGCCGTGGCCGCCGAGTAGGTGCCCCCGGACGCCGCCGTCGAGATCGTTTGAGCGGAGTTGAGGTTCAGGTTCAGACTCGCCTTGGTGGTCGGGTCCGGAATATTGCCGATGTTGCCGATGTTGATCGTCGACAGCTTGCTGAGGTCCGACGGGTTGGTGCTGATCACGCCCGCGCTGTTGGCTACCCAGCCCTGCAGATAGAGTCCGCCGGAGTTCTTCAGGTAGCCGGCGGAGTCGGTCGTGAAGTTGCCCGCCCGCGTGTAGGTGGGCGTCGCGGCGTTCGCCGTGCCGGCCGCCGTGGGCGTGACCACGAAGAAACCGCTGCCGGTAATCGCCAGGTCGGTGGGCGAGGAGCTGATCTGCAGCTGGCCCTGCTGATCGATCAGCTGGGTGACGTTCGACACCACCCCGCCGGAGGTGTAGGAGCCGGCCGCGGCCGACGCCGTCACCAGATCCTGGAACTGGGTGGCGTTCTGCTTGTAGCCGACGGTGTTGACGTTGGCGATGTTGTCCGAGATCGCGCCGAGCGCGGCCGAATTGGCGACCAGGCCCGCCACGCCCGAGAGCATAGCACTGTTGATACTCATGGCGTTAAGTCCTCATTGCCAGAAAGCGCCGCCCTGGCGGCGCTTTGTGCGCGCCCGGAAAGCGAGAGCGCGTCATTCGAACGCGCGGATTGACGGCGACACCGCTCATGGGTTCGTCACCGAGGTGATGCTGGACAGCGGCACGGCGGTCGGGCCGATGTTGACCATCGTCGTCCCGTTGGTCTCGGCCACGGAGCCGACCGTTCCGGTCACCGAAATGGTGGAGGCGACCGCCGTGCCGGAACTGTCGGCGGCGGATATCGCCAGGGTGTAGGTTCCGCCATCCGCCAGCTGGGCGCCGGAGAAGTTCTTGCCGTTCCAGGTGAAGGTGTTCTTCCCGGCGGCCAGGTTCGTCGCGGAGGTGCTGTAGACGGCCTTGCCGTTCGAGTCCGAAACGGTGATCGTGGCCCCCGCCGCCGCGCCCGCCAGATTGTAGGTCCAGTTGGCCGCTCCGCCGGAAAGCGTCGCCGTGGAGCTCGTGGCGGTCGCCGTCTTGCCGATCAGACCGACCGCGCTTCCGACCCCTCCGTTCGAGGTCGAGCCGGCGATCTGCTGCAGGAGCTGGTTGCTCAGCAATTGCTGCTGAACCCCCGTCATCGCCACCAGCTGCTGGGTAAAGGCGTTGGTGTCGAGTGGGGCGGTCGGATCCTGGTTCTTCAGCTGGGTTGTGAGCAGCGTCAGGAAGGTCGAATAGCTCTCGTTCAGGCTGGTCTGCCCGGCCGTGAGGTTCGTCTGCGTCGTGCTGGCGGTGTTCGAGGTCGCTGCGGTCGTCGTCATGGTCAGATCCTGATATCGAGGCCGCGAGTGGCGAGGCTTGAGGCGTAGGCGGTCCGGCGATCGACCCCGTCGGCGGCCGTGACGGCGGCCTGGAAGCTGCGGGCGGCGAAGGTCGAGCCGGTCGGCCGGTCCTGCTGGCCCGGCTGGCCTCCGGACTGGCCGCCGAGGTGGCCGCCGGATTGGAAGGACTGCCCCCCGGCCGCCAGGGTGTGCTGACCCGGTTGACCGCCGTTCTGGCTCCCAGAATTCTGGCTCCCCGAATTCTGGCCGCCCGAATTCTGGCCGCCCAAATTCTGGCCGCCCGATTGAGCGCCGGACGAGGACTCGGCGCCCGCTACCGTCTGCAGGGCCGCGGGGCTCGCCACGGAGGATCCATCCGGCCCCACGTGGCTGATCTTCAGGGCGTCCGGCGACAGCGTCAGGCCCGCCGACGCCAGCGCCGCCTGCAGGTCGCCAGACTGATCCTTCACGAGCGCCGCGCTATCGGACTTCTCGAAGGTCAGCGAGGCCGTCACCGCGCCCGAGGCGTCGATCTGCACCGCGACGTCGACCCGTCCGAGTCCATCGGGCGTCAACTGCACGTCGAATCGGCTGGTCTTCTGGCCCGCTTGCTGTGCGATCTGCGCCGAAAGGTTGGCGATGGTCGACGAGGTCTGGACGGGAAGCGCGGCGGCGGGTGGCGGATCGACCGCCACGCTGGCCGCCGCCGCCGGGGCGGTCGGCGTATCGGAGGCGAAGGACGCCGAGCCCGGGCGCGGGTCCGGGATCGCGGACACGGCCGATCCCTTCGCCTGCGCCAGGGTGTCGTCTCCGGCGTCCTTCGCGCGCCCCTCTTGGGTCATCGCCGAACCGGTGTCGCCGACGGATGACAGGGTTGGCGGTGCGGCGCGCAACGCGCTCTGAGCGGGCGCGGCCGGGGCTTGCGGCGAGGCGGAGGCCGCGGCGTTCCCCGTCCCGGCGGCCGCCTTGCCTTTCGAGGACGGCGCGGGCGCCGGCGCCGGCGCCGCGAGACCCGCCGGCGTCAGAACGACCTGAGCCGAGGCGTCCGCCGGCGCGGCCAGCGCGGGCTGGGATTCCGACGACGGGGCGCCCGCCGAGGCGACGTCGGGCGACGGGGTGACCGAAGCGGCGGCGGACTGGGCCGCGACGGGCCCTGCCGTGAAGGTCTGTGCGCCTGCGGGCGGTGTGGCGGGCGCCGGGTCGACGGAGACGGGTCGGGCGAAGGCCGGTATCGCGGAGACCTGCTGAGCCGAGGCCTGAGGACCGGCGGCCTGGGGACCGGCGGCCTGGGGACCGGCGGCCTGAGCACCCGGGGCCTGAGCGCCCTGGACCTGAGCGCCCGGGACCTGAGCGCCTGGGGCCTGAGGGCTGAGAGCCTCGGGCCGAGCGATCTGGCCCTGAGGCGCCGTGGGCTGCGCGACGGTCGCCGTCGCGACGCTGCTGGCGGTCTCAACCACCGCATCGCCGCCGCCCGCCGCCGGCCCCGTCTGTCCGACCGTCGCTATGGGCGCGGCGAACGCCTGGGCCTGGAGCTGGACCGGATTCCGTGAAGCCGGCGACGGCGAGGCGGCGCCGTTCGCGGCCATCGCAGAGGCTGGGGCGGTCGCCGCGGGAGTGAATCCCCCAACGGGCGCCTGAGCCGGCGCGGCCGCCGCGCCGGCCGGTGAAGAGCCCGATGCGCCGTCGGCAGGCCCGGAAGCCGATGGCGCCGGTTGCGGCAGCGGGACCGGCGGCGGGATCAGGCCTGCCGCCGCCGCGGCGGAAGGGGGCGGGGATGACGCGGCGTCGGCCGGGACCTTGCGGCCCTTGCCCGGATCGGCCGTCGCGGCGCCCGCCGGCGACGGGTCGATGACGTCGGCGGTTTCCTCCGAGGGCGCCAGGGCGGCCGCAGCCCCCGGAAGGACGGGCGCGGCCGCGCTCGGATCGATCGGTTCCGACGCGCCGCCGCTGGCGGGCGCCGTCGCGGCGGGCGCGCCCTTTGCCGCCGGCGCCGGCGGCGATCCCAGGGCGGCCGGAGGAAGCGCAGGCTGCGACGCGGAGGCGATCATCACCAAGGCTGCAGCGAGCGGCGTGCTTGCCCCGGCGATCCCAGGTGCGCCGCCAGCGCCGGCCGGCTCCAACGTCTGGTCTCCGCCCTGGGCCTGGGAGACGAGGTCGGCGAAGGGCGTCGCGCCAGCCTGCAATGCAGGAGCGCCCAGGACGGCCGACAGACCCGCGTCGCCGCCGCCGGACGCAAACGCCGGCGCAATCTGGCCGGTGGAGACGGAAGTCGGGGACGTGGCGGCGACCGGTTGCATCGTTGGACTGAAATCCTGGCCGCATATCGCGGTCGTCAATCAGGAGAGCAACCGCCGCGCCAACTCCCCACTCCCACCACAACCATCTGTTTTATCACATTTTTATCCAAGACGGCCGGGGGCGACGCAACGGCGGTCATCGGACGAAACTGCCGGGCTGGAGCTTGAAACTGCCGGGCTTGTCCTGCCGGGCGCACTCTGGCCTCCATCTTGCGGACCTAGAGCCGAGAGCGTTCGGCTCCTCGTGACGACATCATGTTTTTCAAAGACTTGCGCGACCCGCACACGATCAACTCCCGGCAGAATCGGCCGCAAGGCTGCAGCGCTTGCCGGGTGGAGCTGGCCCCATGAGCTCGATCAATGCGATCATTGGGACCGCCGCATCAGGCGTGATGGCGGCGCAGACCCAACTCAACACCATCTCCAACAATATCGCCAACATCAACACCCCGGGCTATGTGCGCGAGGTGGCCAACCAGCAGGCGATGGTGGCCGCGGGCACGGGCAACGGCGTCGCCGTGAAGTCCATCCAGAACGCCACCAACCAGTTCCTTCAGGCGGCCAGCCTGACCGCCTCGTCCACGTCCGGGCAGGCCGGCATCGTGTCCAGCATCATGGACCAGGCCCAGAGTCTGTTCGGCGATCCCAGCAGCACCAACTCCTACTTCTCGACCCTCAACAACGTGTTTTCGGCGTTCACGAGCCTGGCCGCCAATCCCACCACCGCCGGCCAGTCCCAGGCCCTGGCGCAGGTGCAGGCGTTCTTCTCCCAGTCGTCCGACCTGTCGACCAGCCTCGGTCAACTGTCCAACCAGACCGACCAGCAGATCAACTCGGACGTCACAAAGGCGAACCAGCTGCTCAGCCAGATCGATGGCCTGAACGCCTCCATCTCGCGCGCCACGGGCGCCGGCGGTGACGCGACGGGGTCGCAGAACCAGCAGAATGAGCTGATCAATCAGCTTTCCACGCTGATGAACGTGAACGTCTCCAGCACGTCGTTCGGCGGGGTGGTGGTGCGCGCGGCCGACGGCACGGCGCTCGCGGGCGACGGCTCGGGGCCGGCGACGCTGAGCTACAACGGCTCGGGGCCGACCGGCCAGCTGTCCATCACCAACGGCACGGGTGTCACCCAGCCCCTGGGCGCCCGTCTGGGCTCGGGCGAGCTGCAGGGACTGATCCAGCTTCGCAATGTGGACCTGCCGCAGGTCTCGGGCCAGCTGTCGGAACTGACCTCCGGCGTCGCCGACCAGCTGAACAGCATTTACAACAGCTATTCGTCGGTCCCCGCGCCGACCACCATGACCGGGCAGAACACCGGCCTCGACGTCGCCAGCGCCGTCTCAGGCTTCACCGGCAAGACGACCATCGCCGAGGTCAACACCTCGACCAACGCCATCGATCACCAGATCAGCATCGACTTCAACGCCGGCACGATCAGCGTCGACGGCGGCGCGGCCGCCAGCTTCACCCCGTCCACCTTCCTTGCGACCCTGAATACGGCCATGGGGACCGGTGGGTCCGCCACTTACAGCAACGGGGCGCTGAGCCTGCGCGCGTCGACCGGGGACGGCCTCGCCATCCAGGACAACGCCACCACGCCGGCGACCAACGGCGGGCGCGGCTTCTCGGCCTATTTCGGCCTGAACAACCTCGTCAACTCCTCGACCTTCGCCAACTATAACACCGGCCTGACGACGACCAGCGCCTCCGGCTTTCCGGCGGGTCAGACCCTGAAGCTGCAGATCTCCAACGCCGCGGGCGGGTTCATCCAGGACGTCACGGTCACCACGCCGGCCGGAACGACGATGGCCTCTCTGCTCGGAGCGCTGAACGCCTCGCCGGGCGGAGTGGGCGCCTATGGGGCGTTCTCGCTCGATTCCAAAGGCCAGCTCAGTTTCAGCGCCAGCGCCAGTTCGGGCGTCACGGTCGCCGTGGTCGCCGACAGCACGGCGAATACCGGAACCGGGGCCTCGATGAGCCAGCTCTTCGGGATCGGCGACGCCGCGCGCAACAGCCGGACCGGAAGCTTTTCGGTGAACAGCGCGGTCGTGGCGAACCCATCGACCCTGTCCATGGCCCAGCTGAACCTTGGCGCCGCCGCCGGCGTGGCGGCCTTGTCGGCCGGCGACACGACCGGCGCCGACGCGCTGGGTCAGGCCGGCGCCTCGACCCATGCCTTCAACGCCGCGGGCGGCCTTTCGGCGACGGCCACCAGCGTGACGAACTATGCCTCCAGCATCGCCTCCGCGATCGCGCGGCGGGCGTCGGCGGCGGACTCCAACAACACCCAGGCCCAGGCGGTCGCCTCCGAGGCCACGGCCCGGTTGAGCAGCTATCAGGGCGTCAACCTCGACACCGAACTGGTCAATCTGACCACCTACCAGCAATCCTACAACGCCTCGGCCCGCATGATCCAGGCCGCAGAGACCATGTACACCACCCTCCTCAATCTGGTGAACTGATGAACAGTATCTCGACATCCGCGAAGTATCAGTCGGTGCTGCTGAATATTATGAATGCGCAGAACAACCAGACCATAGCCCAGGAGCAATACTCGACCGGCAAGATCGGCGACAACCTCGAGGCTTTCGCCAGTCAGGCGGACCAGATCACGGCCGCCCAATCGCTGACCGCGCAGACCAACGGCTTCGTGCAGAACAATACGGCGCTGGCCGACCGGCTGACGGTGCAGGATCAGTCGCTGTCGCAGGTGGCGACGATCACCAACAACGCCCGCTCGGCGGTGGCGGAGGCGGTGGCGACCGGCGACGCCACAAGCCTCTCCACCAATCTGCAGAGCCAGCTGAGCCAGGCCATCGCGGCGCTGAACACCCAGTACAACGGGAAATATCTGTTCGCCGGCGGCGAGACCAGCGCCGCTCCTGCGGCGACCGGGGCGACCCTGACCAGCCTGACCGCGGCCGGCGGCGTGGCCGCGGCCTTCCAGAACGGCGCCGCCCCCCAGCAGGACCGCCTGGACTCCTCGACGCGGATCACCACCGGCTTCACCGCGTCGGGCGTCGCCACCGGCCTCTACACCGCCCTGGCCCAGGTCGCGACCTACCTGCAGGCCCAGCAGGTCGCCAACGGCGGCACGCCGATCACCACCTTGACCGCCGCCCAATCCACCGCCCTCACCGGCATGCTGTCGAGCTTCGACAGCGCCGCGACCGCGATCAATAACCAGGTGGCCCAGAACGGCCTGACCCAGGTCCAGGTGACCTCGACGCAAACCTCCCTGCAGGCCCGCCAGACCGCGCTGACCAACACCCTCGGCGACCTGACCGAGGTGGACCAGGCCAAGGCCGCGACCAACCTGACGCTGGCGCAGACCGCGCTTCAGGCGTCGGCCCAGGTGTTCGCCAGCCTGAACAACACCTCCCTGCTGAACGTGCTGTCGACCAGCACGGCCGGCTGAACCGCCCCAGGCGCGCCCCGCGGGCCCGGAGCCCTAACTTCGATCGGCACGCGCCGCGAGGTTTTGAATCGCGCGTGGATCGATCCAAAGCGACGTTTGCGCTTTATGGAAGTCTGGCCAACTTCCGACGAGAGACAGGATCCCCGTGAAGGCGCTGCCGAACCTCCTGACCTCCGCCCGCATCGGCCTGGCCGCGCTGGTCTTCTTCCTGCTCGCCGCCGCGGGCGGCGCCCTGCCGGGACAGGAGGGGCCGCCGACCGCCGCCTCCCTCCTGATCTGGATCAGCTTCGTGGTGTTCATCGTCGCGGCGGTGACCGACTATTTCGACGGCTGGCTGGCCCGAAAGCTCGAAGCGACGTCGCCTTGGGGCGCGGTGCTCGATCCCATCGCCGACAAGATCGCCGTCGCCGCGGCCATCCTCGGCCTGGTGGTGCTGTCCCCGCGCGGGGCCCTGCCCCTGCCCGGCTTCCTCATCCTGTTCCGCGAGGTGTTCATCTCGGGCCTGCGCGAGGGCGTGGCGCCGCGGGGCGTCCGCCTTCCGGTCACCCAGCTCGCCAAGTGGAAGACCACCTTGCAGCTCGTCGCCCTGGCGCTGGAGATGCCCGCGACTCTGGCGCCCTACGGCTCGCCCTTACGGGTCGGCGCGGACCTCCTGCTCTGGCTGGCGGTCCTGGTCACCCTCTGGACCGGGTTCGAATATCTGCGAGGGGCGGTGAAGGCCCTTCGGTAGATTTGCGCCCCGCGGTCGCGCCCTATATCGAGGCCCGCATGTCCCGCCGCCGCATACTGATCACCTCCGCCCTGCCTTACATCAACGGGGTCAAGCACCTCGGCAATCTCGCCGGCTCCATGCTGCCGGCGGACGTCTACGCGCGGTTCGAGCGGGCGCGCGGCTCCGAAGTGCTCTCCATCTGCGCCACCGACGAACACGGCACCCCGGCCGAGCTGGCGGCGGCGGCCGCCGGCCAGGACGTGCGGGCCTACTGCGACGAACAGCATGCCCTGCAGCGCGACATCGGCGCCGCCTTCCATCTGTCGTGGGACTGGTTCGGCCGCTCGTCCAGTCCCGAGAACCGCGCCCTCACCCAGCATTTCGCCGACGCGCTCGAGGACAACGGCCTGATCGAGGAGCGCACCGATCAGATGATCTATTCGATCGACGACGGCCGCTTCCTGCCCGACCGCTACGTCGAAGGCACCTGTCCGATCTGCGGCTTTCGCCCGGCGCGCGGCGACCAGTGCGACAACTGCGGCAGCCTGCTCGACCCGATCGAGCTGATCGAGCCGTATTCGGCGGTCTCGAAATCCACCAATCTCGAGGTGCGCGACACGCGCCACCTGTACCTGTTGCAGTCCCGCCTGCAGGACAAGATCCGGGCCTTCATCGACAGCCGGCCCGAGTTTCCGCCGCTGACCCGCTCGATCGCCTACAAGCATCTGGACGAGGGACTGATCGACCGCGGCATTACCCGCGATCTCGCCTGGGGCGTGCCCGTCACGCGAAACGGCCGTCCTCGCCCGGGATTCGAGACCAAGGTGTTCTACGTGTGGTTCGACGCGCCGATCGAATACATCGCCGCCACTCAGGAATGGGCCAACGCCACGGGCGGCGACTGGGCGCGGTGGTGGCGCACCGACCAGGGCGCGGACGACGTCCGCTATGTCGAGGTGATGGGCAAGGACAACGTCGCCTTCCACACGGTGAGCTTCCCGGCCACCCTGATCGGTTCGGGGGAGCCCTGGAAGCGCGTCGACGTGCTGAAGAGCTTCAACTGGCTGAACTGGTACGGCGGCAAGTTCTCCACCAGCCAGAAGCGCGGGGTGTTCATGGACGCGGCGCTGGAGATTCTGCCGGCCGACGTCTGGCGCTGGTACCTCACCGCCCAGTCGCCCGAGAGCGCCGACAGCGCCTTCACCTGGGAAGCCTTCCAGAACCTCGTCAACAAGGATCTCGCCGACGTGCTCGGCAACTTCGTCAACCGGATCCTGAAGTTCACTGAAACCCGGTTCGACGGTTTGATCCCGGAGGGCGGCGCGCCGGGTCCGCTCGAGCGGACGCTGGCGGACGAGGTGTCGGCCAGGCTGGCCGAACTCACCAGCGGTCTGGAAGGGCTGGAGATTCGCCGCGGGGCCCAGGCGCTCCGCGCCCTCTGGGTGCTCGGCAACGAGTACCTGACCGAGGCGGCGCCCTGGACCGCGATCAAGACCGACCGCGAGCGGGCCGCCGTGGTGGTGCGGACCGGCCTGAACCTCGTGGCCCTGTTCGCCCGGGTGTCCCAGCCCTTCATCCCGGCCACGGCCGAGGTGATCAGCGCCGCCGTCGGCGACGGCGCCGCCGTGCGCAGCTGGCCCGGGCCGGACGGCGCCGCCGAGCTCGACCGCCTGCCCGTCGGCCGGCCGGTGAAAGCGCCCGATGTGCTGTTCCGCAAGATCGAGGACGTTCAGCTGGCCGACTGGGCCGAACGGTTCGGCGGCGCGCCGGGCTGATCGGCGGTCGCCCTACGCCGCGGTGTCGATCGGTTCGGCCGCGCTTGGCGGTATCGGTCAGATCGGCTGCTCGATCGAGCGCGCCAGAGGCGTGAACAGTTTGGGACCGCTCTCGGTCATGGACCAGCAATCCTCGAGACGGATGCCGAACTCGCCGGGGATATAGAGGCCGGGCTCGTCGGAAAAACACATGCCCGACGCAAGGGGCGTGGCGTCGCCATGGACCAGATAGGGGTCCTCGTGCCCGTCGAGGCCGATGCCGTGGCCCGTGCGGTGCGACAGGCCGGGGAGCTTGTAGCCGGGCCCCCATCCCTCGTGCTCGTAATAGGCGCGAACCGCGTCGTCGACGGCTCCGACCGGGGCGCCGGGACGGGCGGTCTCGAGCGCGATCTCCTGCCCGCGCTTGACCGTGTCCCACACCTTGCGCTGGCGGGCGGTCGGCTCTCCCACCACCCAGGTGCGGGAGATGTCGGACTGGTAGCCGTGCACGGTGCAGCCGCAGTCCATCAGCACCACCGACCCTTCGCGAACCGTCTGCGGCTGGTGCGACCCGTGGGGATAGGCGCTGGCCTCATTGAGCAGGACCAGGGCGAACTCGGTCGTCCCGCCGAGGGCGGCGGTGGCGCCGTCCATCAGAGCGGAGATGTCGCCGGGCGCCATGCCCGCCGTGACCTTGCCGTGCACGTGGCGAAGGGCGGCCAGGGTGATGTCGTTGGCGGTCTGCATCAAAGCCAGTTCGGCCGGCGACTTGATCAGCCGGCAGGCGCGGACCAGCGCCTCGCCGGAGACCACCGCATAGGCGGGTCCCGCCGCGCGGACTCCATCGACGATGAACAGCCGGGTGGTGGTCTCGAAGGCGATCGGCCCGGACGCCACGCCACGATCGCGCAGGGCCTGGACGATGCGCACGAAGGGGCTCTCATGTTCGTCCCAGGCGCGCACCTCGGCGGGAACCCGCAGGCTCTCGCGCACCGACGGCTCCTCGAAGGCGGCGACGATCAGCACTACCTCGCCCTTGGCCGGAATCACCGCGGCCGTCGTGCGCTCGGACCGATGCCACTGCACGCCGGTGAAATAGTCGAGCGTGGTTCCGGACTCCATGATCAGGGCTCCGATCTTCCGCTCGCTCATCAACCGCTGCAGCTTGGCGATCCGCGCCAGCCGCTCCTGGGGAGAGATCGGCTTCGCATCCTTGGCCAGGGAGACGAGACCGGTTCCGGCGGACGCCGGTCCGCGCGCCGCGCCGGCCAGCAGCGGCATGGCGCCGGCTGCCGCCAGGATCGCTCGCCGTGAAAGCCGCATGATGATCTCCCGTCAGCCGTAGATGATGTGCGGGGTGAAGCGCGACAGGTTGCCGGTGATCAGCCCATCCTCGCGCACACCCATGCCCGCCGGCTCGCCATCGACGACCCAGCTGCCGATCACCGGCCGCACGCCGTCAAACTCGGGCAGGTCGTAAAGGCCCTGATAGACCACCGGTGCGTCGGCGTAGGACCCGTCGGTGGCGGCGAGATCGCGCCCGTCCTTGACCAGGCGAATGTTCGCCCCCTC
This sequence comes from uncultured Caulobacterales bacterium, assembly GCA_903837135.1. Taxonomy (GTDB): domain Bacteria; phylum Pseudomonadota; class Alphaproteobacteria; order Caulobacterales; family Caulobacteraceae; genus CAIOYC01. Next base: position 7,351 of record CAILTK010000065.1, on the reverse strand, counting down.
CCGCGCCAGGATCGGCTTGCGCACATAGCTGACGGACACAGGCCGGTCGCGCGTGGCCCACAGCAGGTTCTCGTGCCGGGGATGCAGGTCCCAAAGGATCGGCAGGATCGCCTTGTTGGACCAGATCATCTTCCAGATCGGCTCGATCCACAGGGTCCGGCCCTGGGTCTCGAGCAGGTGGCGGCCGAACGGCTCCTTCACGAGCCATTCCCACGGATAGAGGTGGTAGAGGGTTCGGATCTCGCGGTTCTGCAGGTCGACGAAGCGGCGCCCGTCCCAGCCCACGTCCGAGATCAGCAGTCCCTCGGCGGCGAGGCCCGCGGAGCGGGCGGTGTCCATCAGGTAGGCGGTGGTCACGGCCTCCTCGCCCGTGCTCTCCCGCGCATGGGTGAAGTGCACCGGCGCGCCCGGGGGCAGATAGGGGCCGATGTCGCGCCATTTGGCGATCAGCCGGTCGTGCAGGCTGTTGAACTGGTCGCAGCCGGGAAACACCGCCTCCTTCCAGTCCCACTGGATCACCGCCGCCTCGACCAGCGAGGTCGGCGTGTCGCAGTTGAACTCGAACAGCTTGGGCGTTCCGTGGCCATCGAAGCCGAGGTCGAAGCGGCCGTAGTTCAGCGCCGGCGGCTCCGCCTTCCAGGCGTCCTCGATCAGCGGCCAGCACCATTCGGGAATATCGAAGCGATCGTAGAGTCGCTGGGAGACCACATAGTCACCGGCCTCGAGAAACAGGCTGTAAAGCGTGCGCGTGGCCGCCTCGATCCGGTCGATCTCGTCGAGCGTGAAGGCGTAGTAGGCGCTCTCGTTCCAGTACGGCGCGCCGGCCGCCGTGTGCCAGACCAGCCCGAGCGCCTCGACCTTGGCTTCCCAGTCAAGCCGGGGTGGGACGGCGATCCTCTGCACCTACTCGCCGCCCATTCCGCCGCCGTGGCCTGCCGCCTCGCCGCCGAATCCGCCGCGCGCCACGCCGCCGACGGTTCCGACCCCGCCGCCGCGCCAGCCGCTGACGAAATAGTAGCCGGCCATTCCGCCGCCCACGCCGCCGCCGGTCGCGCCGCCATGTCCGCCGCAGTACTGCTCCGGCGCGCGGCGGCCCTGCTTGTCGACACAGACCCGGTCGTCGCAGCCCGCCAACACCGCCGCCGATACCGCCAGCATGCCGGCGATCGCCGTCCTGTCGAATTTCATTTCAGCTCCCCGACCCAGGGGCCGAGGCATAGCGCGCCGCCCGTCCGGCGCCAACCTGACCGCCCTGCGCGTCAGCCCGCCGCCTGCCGGCTCTTCATCAGCGGCTGGATGCGGGTTCCGAACGCCTCGACGCCCTGGATGAAGTCGTCGAAGGTCAGCAGCACCCCGCCGGTGTTCGGAACTTCGGCGATCTCGTCGAGCATGGCGGCGACCCGCTCATAGCTGCCGACCAGGGTTCCCATGTTGAGGTTCACCGCCGATTCGGCATCGGCCAGCTGGCGCACGTTGGTGGTGGTCGAGGTCTTGTCGGCCGCGCCCTGAGCGCCGAGCCAGGCGACGGCGTCCTGGTCGACGCCGTCGCGATAGCGCATCCACTTTTCCGTCGCCTCTTCGTCGGTCGGGGCGGCGATGATCATCACCAGTACGAACACCGACACGTCGCGGCCGGTCTTCTCCAGCGCCTTGGCCAGGCGCTCGTTGTTGAAGGCGAACGCCTTGGGCGTGTTCACCCCCTTGCCGAGGCAGAAGGCGTAATCGGCCCACTTGGCCGAGAAGGCCAGACCTTCATCCGAGGAGCCGGCGCAGATGATCTTCATCTCGCCCTGCGGGACCGGCCGGACGCGGCAGTCGTCCATCTGGTAGTACCGGCCCTTGAAGTCGCTCACGCCGGTGGCCCACAGCTCGCGCAGGATATGGGCGTATTCGTCGAGCGTCTGGTAGCGGTTGCGGAAGTGCTCGTCGCCGGGCCACAGGCCCATCTGGCTGTACTCCGGCCGCTGCCAGCCGGTGATCAGGTTGAGGCCGAACCGGCCGTGGCTGATCGAGTCGATGGTCGAGGCCATGCGCGCCGCATAGGCCGGCGGCACGACCAGGGTGGCGCAGGTGGCGTAGATCTTGATCCTGTCGGTGACGGCGGCGAGGCCGGCCATCAGGGTGAAGCTCTCGAGATTGTACTCCCAGAACTCGGTCTTGCCGCCGAACCCCCGCAGCTTGATCATCGAGAGCAGGAAATCGAGTCCGTACTTTTCGGCCCGAAGCGCGATCTCCTTATTGAGGTCGAAGGTCGGCATGTACTGCGGCGAGGTCTCCGAGATCAGCCAGCCGTTGTTGCCGATGGGGATGAAGACGCCGACCTGCATGGGTTAGCTCCGGGCTGGCAAGGAATGGGCTGGCAAGGCTTCGCCGGCGAGCCAGGCGAGAACGATGGGGTTGAAGGTCTCGGGGTCGACGACGTTGCAGGCGTGACCGCCGCGCGGCGTCAGCACGAACGCGCCGTTGGGCAGGCCCTTAGCCAGCGCTTCGGCTGCGGTCCACGGGCTGAGGATATCGTCCTCGGACGCGAACGAAAGCACCGGGACGGCGATTTCGGACAGGCGCGCGCTGATGTCGAACGCGGCCACGGCGCCGATCCGCGCCTCGGTCGTCTCCACGCCCGGGAAGGCCATGCGCTGATGCCTGGCCTCCTCGGCGAGCCGCTTGGGCCGGGCCGCCATCCATGCCGCGGGGTAGAGGAAGATCGGCGTCGCGGCGATGAAGGCGTCGATCCCGCTGTGGTGCAGGAGACTGAGCCGCGTCTCGAAGCAGCGCGCCGTGTGCGCCTCGAGCTTGGCCCAGGCGTTGATCGCCACCACCGACTTGAGCCGCTCCGGCGCCTTCAGGGCCAGCGCCAGGCCGATCAGGCCGCCGAGGGCGTGTCCGACCAGATGCGCCGCATTCACGCCGAGTCCGTCCAAGACCAGCAGCACATCGTCCGCCATCTGATCGATGGAGAGATCGTCCGGCAATCGGCGGTCGCTGCGCGCCGTGCCGCGATGGTCGTACAGGATCACCCGATAGCGCCGCGTCAGCGCCTCGAGGTTCGGCAGCCAGTAGGCGCCGGCGCCGCCGAGGCCGGCGCTGAGGATCACCGTCTCGCCGTCCTTGGGCCCGTGCGTCTCGACATGGAGGCCGCCGATGTGCGGCATCAGAGGTGCGCGACGCTCGCGATCTCGACCAGGCAATCGGGCCGGACCAGGCCGCACTGGATGCAGTAGCGGGCGGGTTTGGCGCCCGGAAAATACTCCGCGTAGACCGCGTTCATCGCCGGATAGTCGGCCCAGTCCTTGAGGAAGATGTGGTTGAAGGCGACGTCGCCGAGCGTGGCGCCCGCCGCCTCCAGCGTGGTCCTGATCGCCTCCAGCACATGCCGCGTCTGCGCCGCGCAGTCGCCCACGTGCAGCACCACCCCGCCCTCGCCGAGCGCCAGGGTCCCGGAGACATAGACGGTGTTCCCGGCCCTGGCCCCGGCCGAGAAGGGAGCGATGGGCGTCGGAAACTGGGGCGGATTGATCGCTTCGAACGGCATGGCGTTTCTCGGGCGTTTCAGGATTGGGGCTGCTGGTCGAAGGCGCCGCAGAAGTCGGCCACGGTGGAGACCCAGCCGAAGAAGCTCTCGACGTTGAAACAGGTCGCCTTCTGCAGGTACTCGGGCCCCGCCTGGTGGGTGGCGTCCTCCAGCATGACCCCGAAGTATTCGAGGAAGAAGGCGTCGCGCAGGGTGGATTCCACGCAGACGTTGGTGGCGATGCCGACGAAGACGATGTGCCGGATCCCGCGCGAACGCAGAACGCTGTCGAGCTGGGAGTTGAAGAAGCCGGAGTAGCGGGTCTTGTGCAGGGTGATGTCGCCGGGCTTCGGTTTCAGCGCTTCGACAAGGTCGTAGTCCCAGCCGCCGCGGGCCAGGAGCTGGCCCTTGAGCTCGGGACGGGCGCGCATGGTCTTGAGCGCGTTCGACTTGTGCCAGTTGGGCGAGCCCGGGCCGCCGGCCTCCACATAGTCCGCGTCCCAGCCGTTCTGGAAGAAGATCACCGGCATCCCCGCGCGCCGGGCCGTGGCCAGCACCTTGGTGGTCTGCGCGATCACGCGTTCGGCGCCCGAGATGTCGAAACCCGCGAGGTCGAGGTAGCCGCCCGGCGACGCGTAGGCGTTCTGCATGTCGATGACGACGACCGCGGTGTCCTTGGCCGACAGGCGGATCGGCTCGGGCCGCGCCGGCAGGACGAGGGCCTCCTCCGCCTGGGAGCCCGGATGCGAAGGCGCGTCGATCGATCCGCTCATGTTCGCCCTCCGGCCGTGGGCGGCCAGTCTTGCGACAGCGCCCCGCCCGCCGCAAGCCCGTTGGACGTCGCCCGGCCCGGTATCACCCGAGCGCCTTGCCCATACGCACCAGCGGCACGGGCGCGCCGCCGCGGGGATCCTCGATGCGCTCGATCGGCTGATAGCCGCAGGCCCGATAGAGCGGTTCGCCCGACATGGTCCCCATCAGCTCCACGCGCCGGAAGCCCGCCGCCGCCGCCGCAGTTTCGCAAAGCTGCAGGATCAGCCGGCCGACGCCGCGCCGCGCGTAGTCCGGCGACGTGTACATGGCGCGCACGCGGGCCGCGTCGACGGCGGGATCGAGCCAGGCCGCGTCGCGGCCCGGCGAATGGTCTCCGCCGTAAAGGGTCGCGCGCCGGCTCCAGCCGCCGGAACCGGCGATCGCCGGCGGCGAGACCCCGGGATCCTCGACCACGAAGTAGCCGCCGTCCTCGATCAGCTGGGTGTCGAGGCCCATGATGGTCCGGCTGGCCGCGACCTGCTCGGGCGACAGGAACGCGCTCTGCAGGGCGCCGATCGACGCCTCCATCAGCCTGCGGAGCGCGGGGATGTCGGACGCTGTCGCCAGACGGTGGGTAAAGCCGGTCATGGCGTGATCATACCGCGAAGGTCCGCCTGTCTCGCAATACAGTCCTGTTTCGCAACGCAGATATGAGCGCCATCGATGTTGCTGATGTGCAAGACGCAGCCGTGATGTGAACGATAAGCTCGACGATAGAGCGGGCGATCGTCTCGAGGGGGATACGTTGGATCGACGGGCGAACATCGCGCCGATGCGAGGGCTGAACGGCGGCTGGGCGGTTCTCGCCATGGGCGCGGGGCTCATGGCGGCGACGACGGCCACGGGCCAGACGACCGCGCCGCAATCGCCGCCGGCGGCTGCGGCCTCGAAGCGGTCGGCTGAGCCTTCGGCCAACGCCACGCCCGCGCTGAAGCCCGCCAAGACCCCCGCCGCGGCCCGGAACGATCAGAACGAGGAAGAGGACAACGTCGTGGTGACGGCCAAGCGGCTGCCGGGGGCGGTGATCGGGGACATCAAGCCCGAGCTGTCGCTGTCGCCGGTGGACATCCAGTCCTATGGCGTCTCCACCGTGGCCGAACTGCTGACCGAACTGGCGCCGGAAACCCGCAGCGATCGCGGCCGGGGCGGCGAGAGCCCGGTGGTGCTTCTCAACGGTCATCGCATCTCGAGCTTCAACGAGATCCGCGACATCCCGACCGAAGCCATCCTGCGCGTCGACATCCTGCCCGAGGAGGTGTCGCTGAAGTACGGCTACACCGCCGATCAGCGGGTGGTGAACATCGTGCTGCGCCGCCGCTTCCGCGCCACCGCCCTCGACGGCGCCGTGAACACGCCCACCGAAAGCGGACAGGTCGGCGGACAGGCCGAGGGCGACCTTTTCCATCTGCGCGGCGACAACCGGCTCAACATCGACCTGCGCTTCACCGGCAGCAGCGCGATCAGCGACGCGGCGCGCCACGTGACCGAATCGAGCAACGCCACGCCGTACGACCTGCTCGGCAATGTGGTCTCGCCCACCGGGGGCGCGATCGATCCGACGCTCAGCGCCCGCGCCGGCCAGCCGGTGACCGTCGCCGGCGTTCCCGCCGGCGCCGCGACCGGCGCGCCGTCGCTGAACGACTTCGCCGCCACCGCGGGCCGGCCCAACGTCACCGACATCTCGCACGATCGAACCGTGGCGCCCGCGAGCCAGGCGCTGACGCTGAACGCTGTCGAGGCCCTGCCCGGCCCGCTTGGGACCAATGTGACGCTGAACGGTACGCTCGGCGCCACGCACACCGACGCCCTCGAGGGCCTGCCCGGCCTGACCCTGCTGGTCCCGGTCGGCGACCCGTTCTCGCCGTTCAGCCAGCCGGTCGACGTGCTGCGCTATGACAATGCGTTCGGACCTCTGCGCCAGACCACGGACGGCTGGACCGGTCACCTTGGCCTCACGGCCAACAAGGACACCAACGACTGGCGGCTCTCGTTCACCACCGCCTACGATCACGCCGACAGCCTGACGCTGACTGACGCCGGGCTCGACACGGCCAGCCTGCAGAGGCTGCTGACCGGCGACTCGCCGGCCTTCAACCCGTTCGGGCCGCTGCCCAGCGGCTCCATCGACCGGTTTCCCGAACAGAAGGCGCGCTCGCTGACCGACAGCGGCAACGCCCAGGTCCTGGCCAGCGGGACCCTGTTCAAACTGCCGGCCGGAGCCTTCTTCACCAGCCTCAAGCTCGGCGACACCTTCAGCAACTTCGACTCGCACAGCGAGCGCCTCGCCCTGTCCCAGTCCACCAGCCTGTTCCGCAACACCCTGAACGTTCAGGGTAACTTCGACCTGCCGCTGCTGAACTCGGCGAAGATGGATGTCCTGCCCTGGGCCGGCGACCTGTCGCTGAACGGCAATGTGGCCCTGTTCGAGCTGTCCGACTTCGGCCTGCTGAAGACCTTCGGCTATGGGATCAACTGGACGCCGATCAGCGGCGTCAACCTGATCCTGTCGCAGACCCAGGACCAGGCGGCGCCCAGCCAGCAGCAGCTCGGCGGACCGCAGATCGTGACCCCGGTGCAGCGTATTCTCGACTACCAGACCGGCCAGACCGTGACGGTCACCACCATCACCGGCGGCGTCAGGGCCCTGGTCGCCGACCACCGGACGGTGAGCAAGATCGGCCTGACCCTGAAGCCGTTCTCGGCGCAGGACTTCACCCTGACCGCGAGCTACATCGCCTCGGACATCAAGAATCCGACGGCCACCTTCCCCGCCGCGACCGCGGCGATCGAGGCCGCCTTCCCCAGCCGTTTCATCCGCGACGCTTCGGGGGAGCTGGTGGAGGTCGACTACCGCCCGGTGAACTACGCCGACCAGCGGAGATCCGAACTGCGCTGGGGCTTCAACTTCTCCATGCCGGTCGGCCCAGCGCCGCCGCCCCGGCCCAATCGCTTCCGCCAGCGGCCGCCGCAGGCGAGAGCCGCCGCGGACGGGGCGCCGGGCGGCGACGCGTCCGCGCCCGGCGCCGA
>CAILTK010000064.1 GCA_903837135.1 uncultured Caulobacterales bacterium | reverse complement strand
GATCCTCGGGCGCGCGTTCGGACGCCGCGGCCACGGCGCCGGGCTCCGGCGCCTCCACCGGGGTCATGTCGGCGCGTTCGCCATGGTCCTTGATCGGGCGCGGACGCCGATCGCGGTCCCGGCCGCCGGCGGCGCCGCTGCGCGGACCGCGGTCGCGTTCGCCGCGTCCGCCGGAGCGTTCGCGCCGGCGTTCGTTGTCCTTGGCGCTGGCTTCCTTGACCTCGGTCCAGTCGAGATCGACGGTCTCTTCCGCCGGCGTGGTCTTGATCAGCTTGAGGACCTTGTCGAACCCGCGGTCGTCGGCGGGCGTGACGATCATGTAGGCCTCGCCCGAGCGGCCGGCCCGGCCGGTGCGGCCGATCCGGTGCACATAGTCGTCCGCGTGGTGGGGCACGTCGTAGTTGAACACATGGCTGACGGCGGGGATGTCGAGCCCGCGCGCCGCCACGTCCGACGCCACCAGCAGCTTGAGTTCGCCCTTGCGGAAGGACTCCAGCGTCTTCATGCGCTGGCTCTGCTCCAGGTCGCCGTGGATCGGCGCGGCGTCGAAGCCGTGCACCTTCAAGGACTTGGCGACGATGTCGACCTCAGTCTTGCGGTTGCAGAAGACGATGCCGCTCTCGGGATGGGTGCGCTCGACCAGGGTGCGCAGGGTCAGCCGCTTGGCCTTGGGGTCGGCGAGAGGGATGCGCACCACCACCTGGCGGATGTTCTCGCCGGTGCTGGCCGGACGCGACACCTCGATCCGGGTCGGATCCTTGAGGAACTGGGTGGTCAGCCGGGTGATCTCCGGCGGCATGGTGGCCGAGAAGAACAGGGTCTGTTTATTGGCCGGCGTCAGCTTGAAGATGCGCTCGAGGTCGGGGATGAAGCCCATGTCGAGCATGCGGTCGGCCTCGTCGACCACCATCATCTGCACGCCGGTGAGCAGGAGCCGCCCGCGCTCGAAGTGGTCGAGCAGGCGTCCCGGCGTGGCGATCAGGACGTCGACGCCGCGGTCGAGCTTCTTGATCTGGTCCTCGAACGAGACGCCGCCGATCAGGAGCGCCCAGGACAGCTTCTGGTACTTGGAGTATTTGGCGAAGCTCTCGGCCACCTGGTCGGCGAGTTCGCGGGTCGGGGCGATCACCAGCGAGCGCGGCATGCGCGCCTTGGAGCGGCCCTGGGCCAGCCGATCGATCATCGGCAGGGTGAAGGCGGCGGTCTTGCCGGTGCCGGTCTGGGCGATGCCCAGCACGTCGCGGCCGGCCAGGGCGACCGGGATCGCCTGCTCCTGGATCGGGGTGGGGGTGGTGTAGCCGGTGTCGGTCACCGCCTGCACAGTTTCGGGGCTTAGCCCCAGCGTGTTGAAATCTGACATGTCCTCGGAGGGTTCAGGGAGCGTATGGAACCGGGGCCGCCCAATCTTAGGCGAACGGACGGCGCGAATCGCTCAACCTGCCTCCGGATGAGGGGTCAGATAGGCCTTGGGGGCGGAAAGTCAATGCGGGGCGTGGGCGGCGCTTGACCTCAACACGAACAGTTCACTTAATGTTCTACCTCCCCCGCGAAGCGGGGTGAGGGGGACCATCGGCCGAAGAGCCGATGGTGGAGGGGGCGGGCGGCGCGCAGCACATGCGATCAGACCTCATCACAAACCGCGCGCGAGCGATGCGCAAGGCGATGACCGAGCCCGAGGTCATGCTCTGGAGCCGCCTGCGCGGACGCAAGCCCGACAAGCCGACCTTCCGTCGCCAGCATCCGTTCGGGTCGCTGATCTTTGACTTCTACTGTGCTGCCGCCAAGCTCGCGGTCGAAGTCGACGGCGCCACCCATTGGGACGAAGCGGCGCAGGCGAAGGATGAAGCGAAGGATCGCTGGCTGATGCGCCAGGGGGTGTCTGTGTTGAGGATACCGGCGGCGGAGGTTTACCGTGACCTCAGCGGTGTGACGGACCCCGTCCTCCTGCACGCGCAAGCGCTGATCGCGGCGGGATCGGGGTCGCGGCGGCCCGCCCCCTCCACCATCGGCTCTACGCTTCGCTCGGCCGATGGTCCCCCTCACCCCGCTGCGCGGGGGAGGCCATCGCGACCGTTAAGATATCGTTCAAGTGCAAGTCATTAGGAAAGAGATGGCGCCTGTTTCGACGCGACTGCGGGGCGAGGATCGACGCTAGCGGACTCTGAGCGGGCCCGACGGAAACTGCGCCAAGTATTTTGAGATAGCCAGAACAGTTGCTTTGGCTCTGATCCGGACGCTGGGATCTGCGGCCAACCGCCCCTAAGCCCGCATTCGCCCGTAGAGCCCGGCCATGATCCCCACCGCCTTTTCCGCTTCGGCGCCGTCGATCGTTTCGTGGTCGTCGCCGTAGCCGAACATATCGCCGCCCCAGACCGCCTGGACGACGATGCCGTCGCGGCGGGAGAGGACGCTGACGCCGTTGTAGTAGACGCCGTAGTTGACCTCGGGCTGGGGCACGAGCCAGGTGATCTGGCCGCGCACCGGGGTGATGCTCTCGTCCTTGCAGAGGGCGCGGGCGCCGTAGCCCGGGCAGTTGATCACCACCTTCTCGGGCAGGGACGCGAACTCGGCCGGGGCGTGGAACTCGCGTCGCTCGATCCGGCCGCCGGCCGCCAGAAAGTCGGCCATCAGGGTGTGGCCATAGTCCGCCACGTTGAACTGCATCGACGTGCCCCGCCGCACATACGGGGTGGGGAAGCGGGTCGAGCCGGCCGGCAGGGCTTCGCCGTGCGGGACGATGTCGCGGATCCGGTCCTCGTAACGGGCGAAGCCCAGGGGATCCTCGGGCTCCGGCTCCGAGCCGGGCGGCCCGTCGGACAGGAAGTACCGGTCGCTCCATTCCACCGGCGTCCCCGGCAGGCCGAGGTAGCGGCGGTAGCGCTTGTAGGAGAGGCGCGCCATCTCCTCCCAGCGCTCGGCGAAGGCCGGGCCGGCGGTCTTGGTCAGGGCGATGCGGCTGTCGGGGGTCCAGCTGCCGGTGGCGCGGGACGAGCGGGTGTCGGGCAACAGGTCGCGGGCGTAGATGGTGACCTTGGCGCCGGCCTCCTGCGCCAGGAGGGCCGAGGTCAGGCCGATGGCGCCGCAGCCGATCACGGCGACGGACCTGGGGCTATGAGCCATCGCCATCCGCACCGCCAGCGTGCCCGAACCCCACGACAGCGACCAGCCGGAGCCGCCGTGGCCGTAGTTGTGGATCACCAGGGCGTCGCCGATGGTCTCCGCCTCGAGCCTCGGTCCCGCGGCGCGGAACGGGCGCAGGCAGACGGTGATGTCGAACACCCGGTTCATGCTGGCCCGCAGGGGCGCGATGCGCGGCGCGTAGACGCCGGGCGCGGTATCGCCAAGAGTCGCGCAGCCGCCGAGGCTCAGCGCGCCGAGCCCGGCCGACCCCAGGATCAGGTTGCGCCGGTCCAGTCCCCAACCTTCGCCCGCCACGCCTATCTCCCCCCGCTTTTGTAGATCTCGCCGCCCTTCATCACGAAGGCCATGTGCTGCAGAGTGGTCACGTCCTTCAACGGATCGCCCTCCACGGCGACGATGTCGGCGTAATAACCGGGCGCGATGCGGCCGATCCGGTCGGACCAGCCCAGAAGATCGGCAGCCGAGGTGGTGGCGGACTGGATCGCCTGCATCGGCGTCATGCCCCAGTCGACCATGGTCTTGAACTGTTTGGCGTTCCAGCCGTGCGGATAGACCCCGGCGTCGGTGGCGAAGGCCATCTTGGCGCCCGCCTTCCAGGCCTTCTGGAAGTTCTCGCGCTGCAGCCGGCCGACCTGCCGCTCCTTGGCCAGGGAGCTCTCCTCGACGCCGTTCTTGGCGCCGTCCGACAGGATGTAGTCGTCGTCGTAGATATCCATGTCGAGGTAGACGCCCTTGGCCTTGGCCATGCGGATGCCCTCGTCGTCGATCAGGCTGGCGTGCTCGACGCTGTCGACGCCGGCGCGGATGGCGGCCTTGATCGCTTCGGTCCCGTGCGCGTGGGTGGCGACCTTGCGTCCCCACATGTGGGCCTCGGAGACGATGGCGTCCATCTCCTCCTGGGTCAGCTGCTGGCCGCCGACCGAATCGCCGTGGCTGAGCACGCCGCCCGAGGCCATGAACTTGATCACGTCGACGCCGTACTTGGCGTTCTGGCGCACCTTGGCGCGAAAGCCCCAGGGGCTGTCGGCGATGCCGGAGGGGCCGCCGTCGTCGGCGTGGCGCGCCTCCCAGGGCAAGAGGTTCTCGTCGGCGTGGCCGCCGGTGGCGCCGAGCGGTGGGCCGGACACCTGCATGCGCGGGCCGGGCACCTCGCCGTCGTTGATGGCGTCGCGCAGGGCCACGTCGGTGAAGCCGCCCGCGCCCACGTTCCTGACCGTGGTGAAGCCGGCCTCGAGGGTCTTCTTCGCGTTGACCACGCCGGTGATCGCCTCCTGCGGAGTGGAGACGGTCAGGCTGTTGGCGCCGGACTCCTCGGGGTTGGAGGTCAGGTGGGTGTGCACGTCGACCAGCCCCGGCAGCACCGTGTCGGCCGAAAGGTCGACCAGCCGGGCGCCCGCAGGCGGCGTCACCGTTCCCGACGGGCCGACCGCGGTGATTCGGCCGCCCTGCACCAGGATGACCTGGTCGAGCAGCGTCCTGCCCGAGGCTGGATCGATCAGCCGCCCCGCATGGATGGCCACCGGCGGCGGCGCGGCCGGCGGTTCGGCATGGGCCAGCAGCGGCGCCGCGATCAGGGCGAGGGACAGGCAGGCGAGGCGACGCATCAATCGGTGTTCCCGGTCTCGGAGGAAGGTGGGTCGGCGGGGGCGGGCGCGGCGGGGGACGGCGCCTTGCGGCGGCGCAGATTGGCCCGCAGCGCCTGGGCCAGCCGCTCCTCCCGCGAAGGCGCGGGGGGAGGCTTGCCCGTGTTCGGCCTGTCCGTCGTCCCGCCCGTCATGCGCAAGCCGTGCGGCGAAGCGTCCGTGCGGTCAAGTCGCCCGCGATGGATTTCCGCTTTGCCTTCTCGGCGGCATTGGTTATAGGGCGGCCCTTCCATTCGCCGCCGTAGCTCAGTGGTAGAGCGCATCCTTGGTAAGGCTGAGGTCGACAGTTCAATCCTGTCCGGCGGCACCACCTTCTTCTCCGACCTGAGGCGGGTTTCTCCTGCGTCGGGTTCGCCCGTTGGCGACGGGCAAGAGGAAGGACTATATTGGAGCGGGCCCGATCCGTTCCGGCGAGGGCCCCGTTCGAGGAGTTTCACAATGATGGGTGGTCTGAGCCCGCTGCACTGGATCATCATCATCGGCGCCGTGCTGCTTCTGCTCGGCGGCGGCGGCAAGCTGTCGGGACTGATGGGCGATGCGGCCAAGGGCATCAAAGCCTTCCGCGACGGCCTGAAGGACGAGCACGCCCCGCCGGAGAAGCCGGTGGAGCTCACCGCGGCGGAGCCGCCGGTGAAGCGCGAAGAAGTGAAGAGCTGAACCCCGTCCCTGACCTGAACACCCGTGGACCTGAACAAACCGCGTCCCCGCCCCTGACCCCTGGCGCGACCGACGCCGAAGGCTGAGCCCCGCATGTTCCCCTTCGAACAGTTCTCGCTCGAGATGCTCGTGGTCTTCGCCATCGGCCTGATGGTGCTGGGCCCCAAGGACCTGCCGGTGGTGATGCGCAAGATCGGCCAGTTCGTGGCCAAGATGCGCGGGATGGCGGCGGAGTTCCGCGCCTCGTTCGACGAACTGGCGCGCCAGTCCGAACTCGACGAACTGCGCAAGGAGGTCGAAGCCCTGCGCACGGGCGCCTATGCCCCCGGCGCGGCCTCCCTCAGCGAACCGGCGGCCGAGCCCGTGCACGACTACAAGCCGTTCGACGACGCCGCCTCGGGCCTCGACAACACCGGCTTCAGCTTTCCGCCCTATCCGTCGACCGGCGAACCGGCCGTGATGGCCGAGGGGCTGCCGCCGTCGGAGGCCGAGATCCCGGCCAAGCCGGCGCGCAAGCCGCGGGCCAAGAAGGTCGCGCCGACGGCGGTCGAGGCGCCGCCGGAGACCGCGGCCGAGCCGGTCCCCGCGCGCAAGCCGCGCGCCCGCAAATCCGCGCCGGCGCCCCTCCGCGTCGAGGACGCCGCAGAGTGACCGCCGTGGCCGAAGACGAATCAGAGATCGAGGCCAGCCGCGCGCCCCTGCTCGAGCACCTGGTCGAACTGCGCTTCCGGCTGATCGTCTGCAGCGCCGCCCTGGTGGTGGGCTTCATCGCCAGCTTCTTCGTCTCGCAGACCATCTACGAGCTCCTGGCCCGGCCCCTGTCGATGGCCGCGGCGCTGACCGCACAGCAGAAGCTGCAGCACGGGCCGTTCGACCTCCTGATGGCGGTGACCGGGCTGAAGCCGGTGGCGGTCCAGCCGGTGCTGATGCAGGCGACCGCGCCGCTCGAATTCTTCTTCACCAAGATCAAGCTCGCCGGCTTCTCGGCGGTGGTGATCACCTTCCCGGTGCTGGCCTGGCAGCTCTACCGCTTCGTCGCGCCGGGCCTCTACAAGCGCGAGCGGCGGGCCTTCCTGCCCTTCCTGGTGGCCTCGCCGATCCTCTTCGCCATGGGTGCGGCCATGGTCTACTTCATCATGCTGCCGTTCATCCTGTGGTTCTCGCTGTCGCAGAACATCCAGACCGCCCAGCTGCACGTCAGCCTGATCCCCAAGGTGTCCGACTACCTCGACCTCGTCACCAAGCTCTTGCTGGCCTTCGGCCTATGCTTTCAGCTGCCGGTGGTGGTGTCCCTGCTCGGCCTCGCGGGCCTGGTCAGCGCCAAGACCCTGTCCACGGGCCGCAAGTACGCCCTGGTCGGCATCGTCGTCGTGTCCTGCCTGGTCACCCCGCCCGACATGATCTCGCCCTTCCTGCTCGCCGTGCCGATCTACCTGCTCTACGAGGGCTCGATCCTGTGCGTCCGCCTGATCGAGCGCGGGCGGAAGTCGGTGGCGACCTCCTAGTTCCCCTCTCCCCCTCGAGGGGGAGAGGCCGGGAGTGGGGGGGAGTGCACGAGGTTTGGGGTTGGGCAGGGGGAGGCGCCTCCCGCGATCTTTGCTGTGGAGGTCGGCGCCCTACACCCCCATCCCCGACCCTTCCCCCTCGAGGGGGAAGGGAGCGCGCCCTGCTCGATGGACGCCCCTCACGAACAGCTGTTGGCTCCGCCGATTCGACCGCATAAACACAGCCTTCACGCTCGCCTCCAAGCCCCCCATGCATGACATCAAAGCCATCCGCGACGACGAAGACGGCCGCTATCTGCGCGGCTGGACCTCGCGCGGCGTCAAGGATGCGGGCGCGCAGCTGCAGGCCATCCTCAAGCTCGACGCCGAGCTGAGGGCGGCGCAGACCTCGTTCCAGGCCGCCCAGGCGCGGCGCAACGAGCTTTCCAAGCAGATCGGCCAGGCCAAGGCCCAGAAGGACGAGGCCCGCGCCCAGGCGCTGATGGCCGAGGTCGAGGGGCTGAAGGCCGAGATCGATCGCAGCTATGCCGCGGAAGGGGAGGCGGGCGCGCAGCTCAAGGCCCTGCTCGCCGGCCTGCCCAACCTGCCGGCCGACGACACGCCGGTGGGCGCGGACGAGGCGGACAACGTCGAGGTCTCGCGCTGGTCCGACCGCGCCGCCGTGCCCGCGGGCCGGCTCAACGCCACGCCCAGGGATCACGTCGACCTTGGCGCGGCCCTCGGCATGATGGACTTCGAGGCGGCGGCGAAGATGTCCGGCGCCCGGTTCGTGGTGCTGAAGAGCCGGCTGGCCCGGCTCGAGCGCGCCCTCGGCCAGTTCATGCTCGACCAGCAGACCACGAAGAACGGCTACCTCGAGGTCAGCCCGCCGCTGCTGGTAAACGATGATGCCATGTTTGGCACTGGCCAGTTGCCGAAATTCGCTGAGGATCTTTTCTCCGGATTATTTGGTTTGGGCTCCATCGCCCGCTACGGCGAGCGTGTGTCGCTGGAAAGCCGGTGCTTCTGGGAATACTTCGTTAGCGTGGTCGAGAGCATCCGGAACGTCGAGGGTGAATTCAACGAAGAATCAATCGGTGCTGCGTTTGCCCGGGTGGATGTAAAAGATTACATCCGCCCTATGGCTGATGTGGGCGATCTTGGGTTGGCGAGACAGTTTCAAGAATACACACGGCGCTCAATAAGAGAGTACATACGCCAAAATATCGTTCTCCTTCGTGCAAACCTTTCGTCCCTTCCGCCCTTAGACTTGGGACGATTTACGCTTGAGAATGTTCAGCAGGATATAACTGAACGTCTTTGGCTGATCCCCACCGCCGAGGTGTCGCTGACCAACCTGGTGCGCGAAGCGGTGACCGACGAGGCGGCTCTGCCGCTGCGGCTCACCGCGCTGACGCCGTGCTTCCGCTCGGAGGCCGGCGCCTCGGGCCGCGACACCCGCGGCATGATCCGCCAGCACCAGTTCTGGAAGTGCGAGCTGGTCTGCATCGCCGCGCCCGAAGCCTCGGAGGCGGAGCACGCGCACATGGTCGCCTCGGCGCAGGGAATCCTCGAGGCGCTCGGCCTGCCGTACCGGACCATGGCCCTGTGCACCGGCGACATGGGCTTCACCGCGAAGAAGACCTTCGACCTCGAGGTCTGGCTGCCGTCGCAGAACACCTACCGGGAGATCAGCTCGATCTCCAACTGCGGCGATTTCCAGGCCCGGCGCATGGACGCGCGCATCCGCAAGGCCGGCGAAAAGGGCACGCGCTTCCCGCACACCCTCAACGGCTCGGGGCTGGCGGTCGGCCGCACCCTGGTGGCCATCCTCGAGAACTACCAGGACGAGGGCGGCCGCATCGCCATCCCCACGGTGCTGCAGCCCTACATGGACGGCGCCACGCATATCGGGGGGGCGCAGTGACTCCTCTCCCCCTCGATGGGGGAGCGGGTCGGAGAGGGGGTGGGTGCACGCCGCTCGTGGAGAAGCGCGCGAGGCGCCTCCCGCTCCTTATCCTTCGATGGCCGCGTGTTCACCCCCATCCCCGGCCCTTCCCCCATCGAGGGGGAAGGGAGTTTTGATGAGAATCCTGCTCACCAACGACGACGGCATCCATGCGGAGGGGCTGGCCTGCCTTCAGCGGATCGCCGCCCAGCTGTCCGACGACGTCTGGACCGTGGCGCCGGAGTTCGAGCAGTCGGGGGCCAGCCGGGCCCTGACCCTGGCCGATCCGATCCGCGTGCGGCAAGTGGATGAGAAGAGCTTCTCGGTCACCGGCACGCCGACCGACTGCGTCATGCTGGCGGTGCGCGACCTGGTGAAGGGCCAGACGCCCGATCTCGTCCTCTCCGGCGTCAACCGCGGCCAGAACATCGCCGAAGACGTCACCATGTCGGGCACGGTGGCGGGCGCCATCGAGGGCATGGCGCTGGGCATACGCTCGATCGCCCTGTCCCAGGCGGTGAAGGTGTTCGACGACGGCTATCGCGCCATGTTCGAGACCGCCGAAGCCTTCGCGCCGGCCCTGATCCACAAGCTGCTCGCGGCGGGCTGGCCGGCCGAGGTGGTGATGAACCTCAACTTTCCCGCCGTCGCGCCGGAAGACGTCAGGGAGGTCGAAGTCACCCGCCAGGGCTTCCGCGACAGCCACATCCGCACCGCCGAGAAGCGCACCGACCTGCGCGGCCGCGACTATTACTGGATGGGCTTCAACAGCCCGGCCTCGGATCCTCCGGAGGGGACGGACCTCAAGGCGGTCTATGGCGGCAAGATCTCGGTCACCCCGCTGCACATCGACCTGACCCACATGCAGACGGTGCACACGCTGAAGGGGCTGATCGGCGGCGCGCCGCCCAAGGCGCTCCGCTGATGGCCGCCAAGGCCGACAAACCGGCCGATCGTGCCGAGGACACGGCCCGGCTGATCCTCAGCCTGCGCCAGGGCGGGGTGACCGACCCGGCGGTGCTCAACGCCATCGAGAAGACGCCGCGCGAGCTGTTCGTGCCGGACCAATGGCAGGACCGTTCCTGGGAGGACCGGGCCCTGCCGATCGCCTGCGGCCAGACCATCTCCCAGCCGCTGATCGTCGGCCTGATGACCCAGGCGCTGACCGTCGAGCCTCGCTCGCGGGTGCTCGAGATCGGCACGGGCTCGGGCTATCAGACCGCCGTCCTCTCGCCGCTCGTACGGCTGGTCTACACCATCGAGCGCTATCGCACCCTGCTCGGGGAGGCCGAGGCCCGGCTGAAGCGGCTGGGGATCACCAATGTGATCACGAGGTTCGGCGACGGCGGGGAGGGGTGGCCCGAGCAGGCGCCGTTCGACCGTATTTTGGTCACCGCGGCGATGGAGACCGAACCCAAGGCTCTGCTGGCCCAGCTGAAGCCGCACGGCGTTCTGGTCGCGCCGGTCGGGCGCGGCGCGGTGCAGACGCTGAAACGCTACGTCGGCGACGGCAAGGGCGGCTTCCATCGCGAGGATCTCGGCGATGTGCGGTTCGTGCCCCTGCTGCCGGGGGTGGCGCGGGAGTTGTGAGAGTCATGTCCGCCGCGAGATCGGTTCGTCATTTACGGGGGCAGACCGGCCCGGCGCCGGTCGGCCGGCTTGCGCTCTTGCTGGCTCCGCTGGCGCTCTGCGCCTGCGCCGTCGAGCCGGCCTATCCGGTACGGCCGGGGGAGCCGCGCGCCGGCGGCTTCGAAGCGCCTAAGCCGGCCTATCCGATCACCGCGCCGCCGGACGACGGCGGGCCGCTCCCCCCGCGCCCGGCGTCCCAGCCCCCGCCCGCATCGCCGGCCGCGTCGCCCGACGCTCCGACCTATTATCGGCCGCAACCGATCACCGGGGCCTTTCCGTCCTCCGACGAGGCCGGGCCCAACCTGCGCGGCCACCAGTCGCCCGGACCGCCCATGCCGGTGCGCTCGGCCCCCCCGCCGGCGCTGGAGACCCCGCGCGAGGTCGCCGTGCGGCCCGGCGAGAGCATCTTCGAGGTGGCTGAGCGGGTGCGCACGCCGATCCGGGCCATCATCGATCTCAACGGCCTGCAGCCGCCCTACGATGTGACGCCGGGCCAGGTGCTGAGGATCCCGCCGCCGGTGGTGTACACGGTGAAGAGCGGCGACACCCTGCTGTCAGTGGCGCGCCGGTTCTCGATCGATCCGCGCTCCCTCGCCAACCTCAACGACATCTCGCTGGAGACACCGCTCAGGCCCGGCCAGCGCCTGGCGCTGCCGGCGCTGGTCAAGGATGGCCAGGCGTCCGCCAGAACCGCCGCCGCGCCGGCCGAATCGGCCACGGCCTTCAGGCCGAGAACCGCCCCGGCGGCGGCGTCGAACGCGCCGGCGTCGGCGACCGTCCCGGCCCGGGCGGCGGTCGCCGCGGGCCCGGACGCCGAGCCGGAGCCGCCCCCGGCCTCCGTCGTGGCCGCGGCCGGCAAGGGCCGCTTCGTCTGGCCGGTGAAGGGCGACATCCTCTCAGGCTTCGGCCCCAAGGGCCCGGGCCAGCGCAACGACGGGGTCAACATCTCCGCCGAGGCCGGCGCCCCGGTGCACGCCGCGGCGGCCGGTCAGGTGGTCTACGCGGGCAACACCATCCCGGGGTTCGGCAATCTGGTGGTCGTCAAGCATCCCGACGGCTGGACCAGCCTCTACGGCAACCTCGGCAAGATCGCGGTGAAGATCCGCGCCGAGGTCGCCCAGGGCCAGGAGCTCGGCGTCGCCGGCCTGTCCGGCGCGGTCGATCGCCCGCAGGTCCACTTCGAGGTGCGCTACGCCCCGACGCCGCAGGAAAAGGCCCGCCCCGTGGACCCGCAGGGCCTGCTGCCGTGAATTCTCCTTCCCCTTCGAGGGGGAGAGGAGTCAGAGCGTCCGCCCCCGCTCCCCCGCCAGGTCCTTGATGAACTGCCAGGCGACGCGGCCCGAGCGGGCGCCGCGGCGCTGGGCCCATTGCAGGGCGCGGCGGTCGAGTTCGGGGGTTCTGAGGTTGTAGCGGTCGGCGTAGGCGTGCACGGCGGCGAGATAGGCGGCCTGGTCCATCGGCGGAAAGCCGATCCACAGGCCGAAGCGGTCGGACACCGACACCGTCTCCTCGGCCTGTTCCGCCGCCGCCAGCATGCCGGCCGCCTCGTCGTGCCGCTCGGGGGCCAGATGGCGGCGGTTGGAGGTGGCGATGAACAGCACGTTCTCGGGCGGCCCGCCGACGCCGCCCTCGAGCGCCGACTTCAGCGATTTGGCCTGATCCGCGCCGGCCTCGAACGACAGGTCGTCGCAGAACACCACGAACCGTTCGTTGCGGCCGCGCAGCCGGTCGAACAGGCCGGGCATGGCGGGCAGGTGGTCGCGGTCGAGTTCGACCAGCTTGAGCGTCGGCGTGGCGCGCGCCTCCGCCGCGCTGGCCGCCTTGACCAGCGAACTCTTGCCCGTGCCGCGCGCCCCCCACAGCAGAAGGTGGTTGACCGGCATACGCAGGGAGAAGCGGCCGAGCGCGGCGACCACCAGGGCCTTCTGCGTCTCCACCCCCCGCAGGAGCTCCAGCGCCAGCGCCTGGGTCTCGACCGCCTGGAAGGTCCGGGTCGACCCGTCGAAGCGGAAGAAGGTCGCTCCGCTGAAGTCGGGCTCGGTCGGCGCGGGCGGGGACATCCGCTCGAGCGCCTCGGCGATACGGCGCAGGGAGTCGGCGAGGGCTGGGGCGTCGGTCATCGCCCCGTTCAATGGCGCAACTTCCCGCGGCAAACCAGTGGATTGCAAAACGGAGGCGGTACGCATAGCTTCCGGCGCTTCGCGCGGCGGCCTCGGTCGACCGCGCGCGACCCGTTTTCTCGATCGTTTCGCCGCCCCCGGAGTCTCCATGTTCGCCACCCCCGCCTATGCGCAAGCCACGAGCGGCGCAGGCGCCGCTTCTGGCGGCCCGCCGGAGATGCTGATGACCTTCGGCCTGCCGGTGATGCTGGCCGTGCTGTTCTACTTCCTTTTGATGCGGCCCCAGCAGCAGCGGCAGAAGAAGCACCAGGAGCAGATCGGCGCCATGAAGCGCGGCGACACCGTGGTGATGTCGTCGGGCATCATCGGTCAGGTGACGCGCGTGGACGACACCGAAGTGACGGTGGAGATCTCCCCCAAGGTCGAGGTCAAGGTGGTGAAGTCGATGATCGCCGACATCCGCACCCGCGGCGCGCCCGTGGCCGCCAACGACCCCAAGCCCAAGACGGCGAAGTCCTGAGCCGACACGTTACGCACGCCTGAATCATGATCCAGCTTCGTCCTTGGAAGATCGTCGTCGTCGCCCTCGCGGTGGTGTTCGGCCTTTTGTTTTCGCTGCCCAACGCCGTCCCGGCCGGCAAGCTGCCCGGCTGGCTGCCGGGCCAAAGGCTCAATCTCGGCCTCGACCTGCAGGGCGGCTCCTATCTGCTGCTGGAGGTCGATCTCGATTCCCTGCGCAAGGAGCAGCTCACCAACGACACCGAGGAAGTGCGCCAGGCGCTGCAGAAGAAGCAGATCTTCTTCACCGGGCTCGGCGTGGTCGGCGACCATGTGAGCGTGCGGATCTCCAACCCGGCCCAGTTCGATGACGCCTTCGTCGAGATCGGCAAGCTGGCCCAGTTCCTGCCGGGCGGCGGGCGCGACATCGACGTGGCCAAGGGCCCCGACCAGACCATCATCATTCGCCAGACCGCCGAAGCGCAGCGGACCTCCGCGGCGCGCGCGGTCGACCAGTCGATCGAGATCCTGCATCGCCGGATCGACGCCCTCGGCACCCGCGAGCCGTCGATCACCAAGCAGGGCGACAGGCGCATCGTCGTTGAAGCGGCCGGGGAGGGCGACCCCGAGAAGCTGAAGGCGGTGATCGGCAAGACCGCCAAGCTGACCTTCCAGATGGTGGACGACAGCGTCTCGCCGACGGAGGCGCAGGCCAATCCGGCCTCGATCCCGCCGGGCTCGGAGCTGTTGCCCGAGGACAGCAAGTTCGAGCCCTTCCTCGTGGTGAAGAAACAGGTGGTGGTCTCCGGCGACATGCTCACCGACGCCCAGCAGGGCTTCGACCAGGAGCAGCAGCCCGACATCAACTTCAAGTTCAACGGCGTCGGCGCCCGCAAGTTCGGCGACGCCACCACCGAGAATTCGGGCAAGCGCTTCGCCATCATCCTCGACGACAAGGTGATCTCGGCGCCCAAGATCGACGAGCCGATCACCGGCGGCGCCGGGCTGATCCACGGCAGCTTCACCAACGAGTCCGCGGCCCAGCTGTCGCTGCTGCTGCGCTCGGGCGCCCTGCCGGCCAAGCTGAACGTGGTCGAACAGCGCACCGTGGGGGCCGAGCTCGGCGCCGACGCCGTGCGGGCCGGGGCGTTCGCGCTGGGTCTCGGCGCGGTGGCGATCTTCGTCTTCATCATCCTGGCCTATGGCCTGTTCGGCGTGTTCGCCGCCGTCGCCCTGGTGGTGAACCTGCTGCTGCTGCTGGCCTTCATGTCCCTGACCCAGGGCACGCTGACCCTGCCGGGCATCGCCGGGGTGATCCTGACCATGGCCGTGGCGGTCGACGCCAACGTGCTGGTCTATGAACGGATGCGCGACGAGTTCCGGCACGGCCGCTCGCTGATCCTGGCGCTCGACAGCGGCTACCGGCTGGCCTGGCCGTCGATCTTCGACGCCAACGTCACCACCCTGATCTCGGCCCTGATCATGTACTTCCTGGGCTCCGGCCCGGTGAAGGGCTTCGCCCTGACCCTGATGGTCGGCGTGCTCACCTCGGTGTTCACCGCCATGCTGGTGACCCAGCTTCTGATCGGCTGGTGGTTCAAGCTGGCCAAGCCCAAGGTGCTGCCGATCGGCAAGGACCGCGGCTGGTGGCCGGTCAGCCGGCTTTTGCCGCACGACACCAAATTCCGCTTCACCCGCCTGGCGCCCTTCGCCGCCATCCTGTCGCTGATCCTCGTGATCGGCTCGGTGGCGTCCTTCGCCACCCTGAAGCTGAACCTCGGCATCGACTTCAAGGGCGGCACGGTGATCGAGGCGGTGACGCCGGCCGGCAAGCCCGCGCCGCAGACCCGCGACCTGATGGCGCTCGGCCTGCGCGATCCCACCGCCGTGCCCTTCGGCACGCCGAACGACGTGATGATCAAGTTCCAGCCGAAGGCGGGGGTCGACCCGACCGCCCAGGTCAACGACGTCAAGACCAGGCTCAGCCAGCAGTTCCCGGGCGTCCAGTTCCGCGCCACCGAGGTGGTGGGGCCGAAGGTGTCGGGCGAGCTGTTCCGGTCGGGCTTCACCGCCCTCGGCATCGCCATCGCGCTGATGCTGGTCTACCTCTGGTTCCGCTTCGGCCTGCAGCAGGGGCTCGGCGCGGTGCTGGCCGTGTTCCACGACATCGTGCTGACCATCGGCCTGTTGTCGCTGTTCCAGGTCGAGTTCTCGATGACCTCGATCGCCGCCCTGCTGACCGTGATCGGCTATTCGATGAACGAGAAGGTGATCACCTTCGACCGGCTGAAGGAGAACCTGCGCAAGTACCGGCGCACGCCGCTGCGCGAGGTGATCGACCTGTCGGAGAACGAGCGGTGGTCGCGAACCCTGATCACCGGCACCACCGCGCTGCTGGCGCTCGGCGGCATGCTGTTCATCTCCAGCGCCAACCTGTTCCCGCTCGCTTTCACCATGGTGTTCGGCATCGTCATCGGCACCTATTCGTCGATCTACGTCGCCCTGCCCGTGCTGCTGGTCTGGGGCGTCAAGCGCGGCGAGGAGGACGCCAAGCCGATCCCGCCGGCCGGCGCGGCCTCCGCCCGGCGGACCTGACCCTCATGCTGCGCGAGCCCCCGGCGATCGAGGGCTACGGCGGCGGCGGGTTCCGGGTCGGCGGCGACTGGTTCGCCGGCTCGGTGCTGATCCTGGATGACGCGGCGCGTCTCTGGCCCGTCGGGTCCCTGGCCGATCTCACCCTCGAGGCGCTGGCGCCGGTCATCGCCCAGGGCTTGGCGACGGTGGAGTTCGTGCTGTTGGGCGCCGGACCGGTCACCGCCCCGCCGCCGAAGGGCGTGCGCCAGGCGCTGCAGGCCGAGGGCATGGGCCTCGAGGTCATGGACACCGCGACCGCCTGCCGGGTCTACAACATGCTCGCCCAGGAAGGCCGCCGGATCGCCGCGGCGCTGATCGCCATATAGCATTCCTCGGCCGCCGCGCGGGCGGCCCACTGACCGTTGGCATCCCCGTTCAAACGGCTTAGGTTCGCGCCAGGGCTACAACTGTCTTGGGGCAAACCATAATGGCCGGGCTACTTTCCAACTTCCGCAACACCGTGATCGTCAGCGTGATCCTGGCGCTGCTCGTGGTGTTCGCCTACTTCCACCACTACGGCTCCGCCGACGCCATCTTCTGGCAGGGCGTGCTGCGCCTGTTCCACGTGTTCTCGGGCATTCTGTGGATCGGCCTCCTGTACTACTTCAACTTCGTGCAGATCCGGAAGATGCCGGACATTCCCGCTGAGCTGAAGCCGGCGGTATCCAAGTATATCGCCCCCGAAGCGCTATTCTGGTTCCGCTGGGCGGCGCTGGCGACCTGGGTGTTCGGTGTGCTTTTGGCCTGGAACCGCGGCTATCTGCTGGCCGCCGCCACCCTCGGCGCCACCGAAGGCTTCCACTCGCCGCAGCATACCCTGATCGGCTTCGGCATGTGGATCGCCACCATCATGTTCCTGAACGTGTGGGGCATCATCTGGCCGAATCAGAAGCGGGCGCTCGGCATCGTCGAAGCCGACGCCGACACCAAGGCCAAGGCCGCGCGCATCGCCATGCTCGGGTCGCGCACCAACATGCTGCTGTCGATCCCGATGCTGGTCACCATGACCATGAGCCAGACGATCTTCGGGTAGGCGGAAGCCCTTCCCCCTCGAAGGGGGAAGGGTTTGGGATGGGGGTGTAATCCCCGCCCTTGAAGCGAAGGGAGCTTGAGGCGGAGCCTCAAACGCTCCTCCACGGGCGTCGTGCACTCACCCCCACTCCCAACCTCTCCCCCTTCGAGGGGGAGAGGAGCGGTTTGCCCTAGAGTCTGAAGTTTAGAGCGCCGCTGGAGCGAAAACCGGTTCCCACTTTTCGCGCGACGCCCTCAGTTCCGCGCCGTGTCCACCAGCTTGTTCTTGGTGATCCACGGCATCATGGCGCGGAGGCGCGCGCCGACCTCCTCGATCGGGTGTTCGGCGGCGCGGCGGCGGGTGGCCTTGAAGCTCGGCTGGCCGACGGCGTTCTCGGCCATGAAGTCGCGCACGAACCGGCCCGACTGGATGTCCTCCAGCACCTTCTTCATCTCCGCCTTGGTCTCCGGCGTGATGATGCGCGGGCCCGTGACGTATTCGCCGTACTCGGCGGTGTTGGAGATCGAATAGTTCATGTTGGCGATGCCGCCCTCGTAGATCAGGTCGACGATCAGCTTCACCTCGTGCAGGCATTCGAAATAGGCCATCTCCGGCGCGTAGCCGGCCTCGACCAGGGTCTCGAAGCCGGCGCGGATCAGCTCCACCAGGCCGCCGCACAGCACCGCCTGCTCGCCGAACAGGTCGGTCTCGCACTCCTCGCGGAAGTTGGTCTCGATGATGCCCGAACGGCCGCCGCCGATGGCCGAGGCGTAGGCCAGGCCGAGGTCGAGCGCCCCGCCCGAGGCGTTCTGGTGCACCGCGATCAGGCAGGGCACGCCGCCGCCGCGCTGGTATTCGCTGCGCACCGTGTGGCCGGGACCCTTGGGGGCGATCATGAACACGTCGATGGTCGGCTTGGGCTCGATCAGGCTGAAGTGGATGTTGAGCCCATGCGCGAACAAAAGCGCCGCGCCGTCGCGGATGTGCGGGGCGATCTCGTGCTTGTAGATGGAGGCCTGGTGCTCGTCGGGCGCCAGCATCATGATCAGGTCGGCCCAGGCGGCCGCCTCGGCCACGGTCATCACCGTGAGGCCCTCGGCCTCGGCCTTCTTGGCCGTCGCCGAACCGGGGCGCAGGGCGACAGCCACGTTGGCGACGCCGGAATCGCGCAGGTTCAGCGCGTGAGCGTGGCCCTGGCTGCCGTAGCCGACGATGGCGATCTTCTTGTCGAGCAGGCGGGCGAGATCGGCGTCGCGATCATAGTAGACGCGCATGGGAAGCACTCCGGAGGTCAGGCGGTCAAAGCCAGAAGGTGAAGGGGAGGGTGGAAACGGCGATGGTCTCTCAGCCCCGCTCGGGCCCGCGCCGGATGGAGAGCACGCCGGTGCGCGAGACCTCCACCAGGCCGAGCGGCCGCATCAGGGTTTCGAACTTGTCGATCTTGGCTGTAGCGCCGGTGAGCTCGAAGATGAAGCTCTCATGGGTGGTGTCGACCACCCGGGCGCGGAAGATGTCGGCGACGCGCAGGGCCTCGACCCGCTCGGCGCCCACGCCGCGCACCTTGAACAGGGCGAGTTCGCGCTCCACCCCTTCCGCGTCGGCGCCGACGTCGGTGACCTGGCGGACCTGGATGATCTTCTCCAGCTGGGCGCGGATCTGCTCCAGCACGTGCGGCGCGCCGCGGGTGACCACGGTGATGCGCGAGGTGCGCGCCGCGTGGTCGGTCTCGGCCACGGTCAGACTCTCGATGTTGTAGCCGCGGGCGGCGAACATGCCGACCACCCGGTGCAGCACGCCGGGCTCGTTGTCGACGATGGCCGCGAAGGTGGCGCGCCGCTCGGGCTCGACGGCGGCGGACAGGTCGTAGGCGGAGGGGGCGGGATCGGGGTCGGTCATAGGCATCCAGGTGCTCCCCCTCTGGGGGAGCTGTCG
>CAILTK010000063.1 GCA_903837135.1 uncultured Caulobacterales bacterium | reverse complement strand
GTGGTGCAGCTCGTATTTCTCCTTCAGGCCGCGCAGGATCGAGATCGTGTCCTCGACCGAGGGCTCGTTGACGAAGATCGGCTGGAAGCGCCGCGCCAGCGCCGCGTCTTTTTCGATATTTTTCCGGTATTCGTCGAGCGTGGTGGCGCCGACGCAGTGCAGCTCGCCGCGCGCCAGCGCCGGCTTCAGGAGGTTGGAGGCGTCCATCGCCCCCTCGGACTTGCCGGCGCCCACGAGGGTGTGCATCTCGTCGATGAACAGGATGATCCCGCCCTCGGCCGAGGTCACCTCGTTGAGCACCGCCTTCAGGCGCTCCTCGAACTCGCCGCGGTATTTCGCGCCGGCGATCAGGGAGCCCATGTCGAGGGCCAGGAGCTTCTTGTCCTTGAGGCTTTCGGGCACGTCGCCTTCGACGATGCGCAGGGCCAGGCCCTCGACGATGGCGGTCTTGCCGACGCCGGGTTCGCCGATCAGCACGGGGTTGTTCTTGGTGCGGCGCGACAGCACCTGAATGGTGCGGCGAATCTCCTCGTCGCGGCCGATCACCGGGTCGAGCTTCTGGTCGCGCGCGGCCTGGGTGAGGTCGCGGGCGTAGCGCTTCAGCGCGTCATAGCCTTCCTCGGCCGAGGCGCTGTCGGCAGTGCGGCCCTTGCGGATGTCGTCGGCCGCGGCGGCCAGTTTCTTCGGGTCGGCGCCGGCGGCCTTCATCAGCTTGGCCACGTCGCCGCCCTCCTTGGCGAGCGCGATCAGCAGCCGTTCGGTGGTGACGAAGGCGTCGCCGGCCTTCTTGGCGTCCTCTTCGGCGACGGCGAAGGTGCGCGCGGTCTCGGCCTTCATGTAGAGCTGGCCCGAGCCGCCTTCGACCTGCGGCAGCTTGGCGAGCGCGGTCTCGGTGTCGGCGGACACCTTGGCGGGATCGCCGCCGGCCTGCTTGATCAGGTCCTTGGCCAAGCCGTCCTGGGCGTCGAGCAGGGCCTTCAGCAGATGCTCGGGCGCGAACTGCTGGTTGCGGTGCGCCAGGGCGATGGATTGCGCCGCCTGAACGGCCTGTTTGGCGCGATCGGAATAGATGTCGATGTTCATAAGGTCCCCTGGTTAGGCGGAGTCCCGAGACGCCTTGGATAAGCACGTCGCGGTCCAACCCCATGTGGTGTGGCCGAATGGTCACACAAGGGTGGCGGACGCCATGATCTGGGTCAGGTTTGAGCTTCGGCCCCCTGCAGCTCGGGGGTTGGCGGGTAAGGCCTGGACCTGGGAACGGGCTTACGTCAGCTTGCCGGCGATGGCCGAACCCGTACCGATGCCCACCGCGCCGCTGATGCGGTCGATGAAGCTGATGGGGGTGCTGTTCCTGACCCTGTCGGCCGAGACGCCGGCCTCCTCGGTGTTCGTGATCGTGCCCGACGTGCTGAGCCAGGCCGGCACGGGGGCGCTGATCTCGATGGGCTTCGCCGCCGTGATCGCGCTCTGCATGGCGCAGGTCTATGGCGAGCTCTCCTCGGCCTTCCCGATCGCCGGCGGCGAGTATTCGCTGGTGGGGCGCACCATCGGGCCCTTGTGCGGCTTCCTGGTGCTGGCGCTGAACCTGACCAACACGCTTCTCGGCGCCGCGGTGCTGGCGCTGGGCGTATCGGAGTATTTCGGGGCCATGATCCCCGGGCTTCAGCCGCTGCCGACGGCGCTCGCGGTGATCGTCGGCTCGACCCTGCTCGGGGTGCTCAACATCCGCACCAACGCCTTCGTCACCGGCGGTTTCCTCGTGGTGGAGATCCTGGCGGTGGCGTTGCTGGCGGCCCTCGGGCTGATGCATCCGGTGCGCAGTCCGCTGGCCCTCCTGCTTCATCCGCAGACCCTCGCCGGCGCCGCCCTGACGGCGACCCCAGTGGCGGCGCTGGGGCTGGCGGTGGCCGTCGCCATCTTCGCCTACGACGGCTACGGCAACGCCGTCTGCTTCGCCGAGGAGATGCACGAGGCGCCGCGCCGGGTCGGCCGCGCCATCGTGCTGGCTCTGTTGATCACCCTGGTGGCCGAGCTGGTCCCGCTGGCGACCGTGCTCGTCGGCGCGCCCGACCTCAGGCGCCTGCTCGGCGCCCACGCCCCGTTCATGGCCTTCATCGACGATCGGGGCGGCCACGGCCTGGCCCTGCTGCTGGGGGCCGGCATCGGCCTCGCCATCGTCAATGCGGTGATCGCGATCGTGCTCTTGGGCGCGCGCCAGCTCTACGCCACCGGGCGCGACGAGACCTGGGTCGGGCCGCTGAACCAACTCCTGGCCCGGGTTCACCCGAGGTTCAAGTCGCCCTGGGCCGCGACCCTGGTCACCGGCGCCATCACCTGCGGCTTCTGCTTCGTCCCGCTCAAGCTGCTGCTGATCGCCACCGGCACCAGCGTGGCGATCGTCTACGCCTTCCTGTGCGTGGGCCTCATGGCCGGCCGGGCCAGCGGCGCCACGCGGCACGGCCATTTCCGCCTGTGGGCCTTCCCGCTGACGCCGATCGTGGCGCTGGTCGCCCTGGTCGGCGTGCTGTGGTCCGACTGGCTGGATCCCGGCGACGGGCGCGCGGGACTGCTCGCCGCCCTGGTCGTGGCGGGGGCGGCCGCCGCTTACTACGGCCTCGTGCTGCGGCGGCGCGGCTGGGTGCTGCGCGGACCGGAGGAGCCTGGCCCTTCCCCGTGAGAGGGAAGGACGCCGTCACACCTCTTCGGCGGCCGGGTCCTTGACCTTGCGCGGGCGACCGCGGGGACGCTTGACCGGGGTATCCTCGCCCGAGGGCGCCGGCGCCGGCGCCGCCTGCAGGAAGGCCGGGGCATGGCTGGTCTCGCCGTCGCGGGAGCGCAGGACGCTGGTTCCTTCGTCCGCGGTCGGCGCGGGCGTCGGCGCTTCGGCGGTCAGCGGCTGGGCCTTGGGCTCGATCACCGCCAGCGGATCGGCGCGTTCGCCGCGCGGCTCGTAGCTGCGTTCGCGGCGCGGCGGACGGTCCTCGCCGGTGCGCTCTTCGCGCGGGGCGCGCTCGCGATTGGCGGGCCGATCTTCGCGCGGCCGTTCGTCCCGCGGGCGTTCTTCCCTTGCGCGATCTTCCCTGGGCCGATCTTCCCTGGGCCGATCTTCCCTGAGCCGATCTTCCCTGGGCCGATCTTCCCGGGAACGGTCGTCCCTCGATCGATCCTCCCGGGGCCGGTCGTCACGCGGCCGGTCGTCCCTGGAGCGATCGTCCCTGGACCGGTCGTCGCGGGCTTCGCGGGTCTCGCCGGTCTGGCCCTCGGCCGCGTAGCCGCGATCGTCGCGCGGCCGGTCGCGGTCGAAGCGGTTGCGATCCCGGTCGCGCCCATCGCGCTGGCCGTTGTTCTGACCGTTCTGCCCGTTGTTTTGTCCGTTGTTCTGGCCGCCGTTCTGACGGTTCTCCCAGCGGCCCTCGCGCTGGTCGCGGCTGTCGCGCGATGGGTAGTCGCCGCGCGGCTGCTCGCCGGCCTCGGCCTGGCCTTCGCCCTGGCCGTCCATCGGCGTTTCGTCGGGAAGGGCCTGGGCCCCGCTCTCGTCCTCGAAGTCGATGTCGTAGCCGGAGAAGCTGTCGCGGGCGACGAACTCGGCGATCGGCCGGTTCGGCTGCAGGGTGCGCAGCACCCGGAAATAGTGTTCGGCGTGCTGCAGGAAGTTCTCGGCCAGGACCCGGTCGCCGGACGAGGTCGCGTCCCGCGCCAGCTGCTGGTACTTCTCGAACACATGCTGGGCGTGGCCGCGGACCTTGATGTTGTCCGGGCCGTTGGAATCGAACGCGCGGTTGGCGTTCTGCTGCGGCTTGCCGCCGCCGCCGCCGCCCGTGCCGCCGCCGCCGCGATTGCGACCGCGCTGCCGTTTCATCCCCTTGAAGTCTCTCATCGTGCCGTAACTCATGACGCTGCAATGGTCTGGGTCGCGCAGGCGATCCGGTGGCGATGATCGCCGGGATTGTCGTGCGCAGCAGGCGAGCGGAGCCCAAATGGCCGCCGATGATCCGACATCGCCTATCGTGTCGATCCCCGCCCGGGCGCGGATTTCGTCCGCGCCTAGCTTCTCAATTCGGTCGCCGCAAAGTCCAGCGGCGACTCCTTGTTGAGTGGAGACAATCGCTCATCTAGCGATTCGGGAAGGGATTTCCAAGGGGTTTCTTGGCGGCGGTCACCACACGGTCCCGGTTGGCGAGATCGCGGTGCACGCGAATGTCCTCCGCGCCGGCCTCCGCGAGAATGGCCGACACCGCCCGCGACTGAGTGTGGCCGATCTCGAACGCCAGGAGTCCGTCGCCCCGGAGCACCCGCAGGGCCTCCGACGCCAGCCGCCGATAGGCGTAAAGGCCATCCGGGCCGCCGTCGAGCGCCAGGCGCGGTTCGTGATGTTTCACCTCGGGATCCAGCGTCTCGATCTCGTCGCTGGCGATGTACGGCGGATTGGAGACCACGAGGTCGAAGCTGGCGTCGGCCAGGCCCTCGGTCCAGTCGCCGCGCATCAGCGCGAGACGGCCATCCAGACCGAGGTTCGCCGCGTTGTCGCGCGCCACCGCCAGGGCCTCCTCCGACAGGTCGATCCCCAGGGCCTGGGCGCCCGGGCGCTCGGCGAGGATGGCCAGGGCGATGGCGCCCGAACCTATGCCGAGGTCGAGCAGGGCGAATCGCTGGTGCTCGGGATAGGCCGCCAGCACGAGATCGACGATCACCTCGGTGTCCGGCCGCGGGGTCAGCACATGCCGGTTGACCCCGAGCATGATCTTCCAGAACCCCTTGCGGCCGATGATATGGCTGACCGGCTCGCGCTGTTCGCGCCGCGCCAGGAAGTTGTCGAAGGTCGCTTCCTGGTCGGGCGTCAGTTCGCGGTAGGGGTCGGTGACGATGTGGGTGCGGCTGACGTCGGCCGCGACCTCGAGCAGCAGGCGCGCGTCGATGGCGGGGCTGTCGATACCCACGGCCTCCAGCCGCTTGCGGGCCTGGGTCCAGGCCGTGACGAGGGTGGTCATGCGTGCGCCTCCGATACGCCGTCCGCCGGCTGCAGGGTCTCCGCCGCGTCGCCGAGCGAGACGACGCCCCCCTCGATCACGTGCACATAGAGGCCGCAGTGCAGATGGCCCTCAAGGGTGCGCAGGGCGTCCACCACCTCGATGTCGCGCACGCCGGTCGCGGGATCCACGTGGGTGGCGACGCAGCGGACGATCGGCTTGAACAGCCGCACCTCCGCCCCGCCGAGCCGGATCCGTTGGCCCGGCTCGAAATTGGCCTCCCCCCAGGCCGGCCAGTCCGCCACGTAGACGTTGGCGCGGAAGCGCAGGGGATCGAGGCGCTGTCCCATCTTCTCGCCGAGCGCGGCGACGCTCGCCAGGTTGACCACCGAAACCGCGCCCTGCGGGTGGTCCATGAACCGGTGGCCTTCGGCGTGCACCACCTTCAGCGGACCGCGCAGCTGATCGGCCGGAAGGGCGGTCTCCAGCCAGGCCGCGAGGGCGATCCTGCCGGCGTCCGTGCGCAGGTCGCAGGTCGCCCTGCCCCGCCCGTCGGTCTCGGCGGTGAACACGCCGTCCTCGTACCGGGTCCGGATGCGCGCGACGTCGGGGATCTGCGCCAGGACGGTGAAGCGGCTCTTCGGCAGGAAGGCCGGGGCCCGCGGATCGAAGCCGGACGGGCCGTTCTCCACGGCGTAGAGGCGGTCGTCGGGGAAGCCGTCGTGCGCCCTCAGCGCCGCCACGGTCAGCGGCTCAGGCGTAAAGCCCTTCACGGGGTGGCGGTAGAGGGCGGCGACCGTGCCTTGCATGGGTCCGCATAGCGCCGCGCGGGCTTCCCGTGCAAGCTGCGGCGTGGTCAGGAACGGTCGGCCGGCGAGCGCTTTCATCTGATCGGGGACGGGGAGGATGGATTGAACGCGCCACAGACGCCGCCGCCTGGGCGCACCCGCATGTTTGAGCGGGTGACCGCGGCGTTGGGCTTCCTGCTCGTGGCGGGGGCCGCGGCGGCCATCGGCTTCCAGGAGCAGCGCAGACCCGGCCCGGATCAGACGCCGGCGGAGATCCCGGGCCACGGCTGGCGCCGCATCGCCGTGCGCACCTGGAGCGAGTTCAACCGGGACCAGATCCCGCAGGTGGCCGGCGGCGTCGCCTTCTTCGCCCTCCTGTCGATGGCGCCGGCCATGGCGGCCTTCGTCTCCCTCTACGGCCTGTTCGCCGACGCGAGCCAGGTGCCGCACCACCTGGCCATCCTCGCCGGGATCATGCCGCGCGAGGCCCTGTCGCTCGCCGCCGACGAGATGACCCGGCTGGCCGGGGGCAAGCACCCGGCGCTGGGCTTGGCCTTCGCCATCAGCCTGATCGCCGCGCTGTGGTCGGCCAACGGCGCGGTCAAGGCCCTGTTCGCCGGGCTGAACACCGCCTACGAGGCCCGCGAGCGCCGCGGCCTGGTCCACCTCAACCTCGTCTCGCTCGCCTTCACCGTCGCCGGCCTCGTCTACGTGATGACCGCCTTCGGCCTGGTGGTGGCGGGGCCGCCGATGCTGCGGGCCCTGGGCTGGAAGGGACAGCTCGACCCGTGGATGGTGGAGGCGCTGCGCTGGCCGGCGCTGTTCGTCGGCTCGGCCGTCAGCCTGGCCATGCTCTACCAGTTCGGCCCCAGCCGCCCGCGAAGCCGGTGGCGCTGGGTGACGCCGGGCAGCGCCCTGGCCACCATGGTCTGGCTGGCGACTTCCATGGGCTTCTCCTGGTACGTCGGCAACTTCGGCCACTACGAGCGCACCTACGGCTCGCTGGGCGCGGTGGTGGGCTTCATGACCTGGCTGTGGCTCTCCGCCATCGTCGTCCTCGCCGGCGCCGAACTCAACGCCGAGATCGAGGCCGAGGCGGCGGCGCGGCGCACCGGCTGAGGGCCGGCCGGAGGGGTCGCGTCAGCCCTTCTTCGCCATCAACGCCGCCTGCGCCGCCGCCAGCCGCGCGATCGGCACGCGATAGGGCGAGCAGCTGACGTAGTCGAGGCCGACGCTGTCGCAGAAGGCGATCGAGGCCGGATCGCCGCCGTGCTCGCCGCAGATGCCGAGCTTGATGTTCGGCCGCACGCCGCGCCCGCGCTCGGCGCCGATCTTGACCAAGTCCCCTACCCCCTCCTGGTCGAGAGTGACGAAGGGGTCCTTCTCGAAGATGCCCTTCTGGATGTAGGCGTCGAGGAAGCGGCCGGAGTCGTCGCGGGAGATGCCGAAGGTGGTCTGGGTCAGGTCGTTGGTGCCGAAGGAGAAGAACTCGGCGTATTCGGCGATGGTGTCGGCGCGGATCGCCGCGCGCGGCAGCTCGATCATCGCCCCGACCTGGTAGGCCAGGGTCACGCCCTTCTCCGCCATCACCGCCTGGGCTACCCGGTCGGTGAGCTCGCGCAGGAACTTCATCTCCTCCTGCTTGGCCACCAGCGGGTGCATCACCTCGACCAGCGGGGCTTCAGTCTTGCCCGCGATCTCGCAGGCGGCCTCGAAGATGGCGCGCACCTGCATCTCGTAGATCTCGGGGAAGGCGATCCCCAGCCGGCAGCCGCGCCAGCCCAGCATGGGGTTGGTCTCCGACAGCTCGTCGCGGCGGCGGCGCAGCTTATTGGCGTCCAGGCCCGCGCCCTCGGCCAGGGCTTCGATCTCTTCGTCGGAGTGCGGCAAAAACTCGTGCAGCGGCGGGTCGAGCAGCCGAATGGTCACCGGCAGACCGGCCATGATGGTGAACAGCTCGGCGAAGTCATCCCTCTGGAACGGCAGGATCTTGCCCAGCGCCGCGCGCCGTCCGGGCTCGTCGTCGGCCAGGATCATCTCGCGCACGGCGGCGATGCGGGTCTCGTCGAAGAACATGTGTTCGGTGCGGCAAAGGCCGATGCCCTCGGCGCCGAAGCCGCGCGCGGTGCGGGCGTCGAGCGGGGTTTCGGCGTTGGCGCGCACCTTCATCCGGCGCGCCTTGTCGGCCCAGGCCATCAGCATGCCGAAGTCGCCGGTCAGCTCGGGCTCGACCATCTTCACCGCCCCGGCCAGGATCTCGCCCTTGGAGCCGTCGACGGTGATGATGTCGCCGGCGCGGAACACCCGGCCGCGCGCCGTCAGCCGGCCGTTCATGGCGTCGATCTGCAGCTCGCCGGCGCCCGAGACGCAGGGCCGGCCCATGCCGCGGGCGACCACCGCCGCGTGGCTGGTCATGCCGCCCCGGGCGGTGACCACGCCGCGCGCGGCGTGCATGCCGTGGATGTCCTCCGGCGAGGTCTCGTCGCGCACCAGGATCACGCTCTCGCCGAGCGAGCCCAGCCGTTCGGCCTCGTCGGAATCGAACACGATCTTGCCGGTGGCGGCGCCGGGCGAGGCCGGCAGGCCGGCGCCGATCACGTCGCGCGCGGCGTCGGGGTCGATGGTCGGGTGCAGCAGCTGATCGAGCGCCGCCGGCTCGACCCGCATCACCGCTTCCTCCTCGGTGATCAGGCCCTCGGCGGCCTGCTCGCAGGCCATCTTCAGCGCCGCCTTGGCGGTGCGCTTGCCCGAGCGGGTCTGCAGCATGTAGAGGCGGCCCTGCTCGACGGTGAACTCGATGTCCTGCATGTCGCGGTAGTGCTTCTCGAGCCGCTCGACCACCGCCTTGAACTCGGCGAACACGGTGGGCATCGCCTCCTCCATCGAGGGGGTTCGGTCGCCCATCTCCTCGCGCGAGCGGCGGGTCAGGGTCTGCGGCGTGCGGATGCCGGCCACCACGTCCTCGCCCTGGGCGTTGATCAGGAACTCGCCGTAGAGGGCGTTCTCGCCGGTGGAGGGGTTGCGGGTGAAGGCCACGCCGGTGGCGGAGGTCTCGCCCATGTTGCCGAACACCATCGACTGGACGTTGACCGCCGTGCCCCAGCTTTCGGGAATGTCGTGCATGCGGCGGTAGAACTTGGCCCGGTCGTTCATCCAGCTTTCGAACACCGCGCCCACCGCGCCCCACAGCTGGGCGTGCGGATCCTGCGGGAATTCATGGCCGAGTTCGCCGCGGACCAGCGCCTTGTAGTCGGCCACCACCCGCTCCCAGTCGGACGCGGTCAGGGCCGTGTCGATGGTCACGTCGAGCCGGTCCTTGTGGTCGTCGAGCACCTCCTCGAACAGGTTGTGCTCCAGGCCCAGCACCACGTTGGAGTACATGGTGATGAAGCGGCGGTAGCTGTCGAAGGCGAAGCGGCGGTCGCCGGACAGCTTGGCCAGCCCCTCCACCGTCTGGTCGTTGAGGCCGAGGTTCAGCACCGTGTCCATCATGCCGGGCATGGAGGCGCGGGCGCCCGAGCGCACCGACACCAGCAGCGGATTGGCGGCGTCGCCGAACACCTTGCCGGTCTCGGTCTCGACCTGCTTCAGCGCCGCCTCGACCTGGGTCTTCAGCTCGGCCGGATAGGCCTTGCCGTCGGCGTAGAAACGGGTGCAGGCCTCGGTGGTGATGGTGAAGCCCGGGGGCACGGGCAGGCCCAGCGACGACATCTCCGCCAGGTTGGCGCCCTTGCCGCCCAGGAGGTTCTTCATCGACGCGTCGCCGTCGGCCTTGCCGCCGCCGAAGCCGTAGACCCAGCGTCCCGTCACCTTGCCCGACTCCAATGATCCGTCCGCCATCGAAAACTCCAAGCTCAATATCCGCTCATCCCCGCGGAAGCGGGGACCCAGGTTTGAACCAACGCACAACCGCTCAAAAAGCCTGGGTCCCCGCTTTCGCGGGGACGAGCGGTGGGTGGGCGTTCAACTACCCCGAAATCAGTGAAAAGTCCGCCACCCGGTTCGCGGTATCCCGCACCTGGGTCAACAATCTCAGCCGGGTCATCCGCACCTCGGGATCCGGCGCATTGACCAGCACCGTCTCGAAGAAGGCGTCCACCGGTGCGCGCAGG
This sequence comes from uncultured Caulobacterales bacterium, assembly GCA_903837135.1. GTDB lineage: Bacteria > Pseudomonadota > Alphaproteobacteria > Caulobacterales > Caulobacteraceae > CAIOYC01. Next base: position 64,970 of record CAILTK010000063.1, on the reverse strand, counting down.
TGGGCCAGATGGTGCATGGCGCGGGTGAAGTCCTCGGCCTCCAGCGCCTCGTCCACCGCCCCGACCTCGACCCGGAGCGCCGCCGCCAGCTTTTCCTCTTCCGGCGTGGTCAGCGCGCCGAGCTGTTCGGTCAGCCGGTAGAGCTCCGCCTCGGCCGGGTTCTTCTTCTCCTCGGCCTTCAGGATGTTGGTGGCGCGCTTGTACCCGGCCAGCAGGTTGGAGCCGTCCTCGGTGGCGAGGAAGTCCGTCAGCGCTTCGACGCGGCGGACCACGCGGACGAGGTCGTCGTCGCCGAGGGCGAACACGGCGTCGACCAGATCGTGACGCTTACCTTCGTCGCGGAGGAGGACTTTGAGACGGTCAGCGAAGAAGGGAACAAGCTCCTTTAGCGAGCCACGGCTGAGCATCATCCCGTCGAGACCTGCTGGAAATCGAGGATCCTCCAGGACCATGGCTGCAAATTCAAACCGGCTGGTCAGTGGGAGCCGCAATTGGCTCGACAGGACTGTCCGGATGACTCCCAACGCGGACCGCCGCAGCGCATAGGGATCCTTCGACCCCGTCGGCTTTTCATCGATGGCGAAGAAGCCCACCAGGGTGTCGATCTTATCGGCCAGGGCCACGGCCACCGTCACCGGCGCGGTGGGCACGCTGTCGGAGGGGCCGACCGGCTTGTAGTGGTCGCGGATGGCGTCGGCGATCACACCTCTCCCTTCCCCCTCGAGGGGGGAAGGGTCGGGGTTGGGGGTGTTCGCGACGCCGTCGAAGCGAAGGTCGGGGGAGGCGCCTCCGGTGTCCTCGCTTCCGCGCGGTGCACTCACCCCCTCTCCCGCCTTTTCGGCTTGTGAGAGCCCAGTCATGGGCTCTCCCAGCGCCTCCCCCCCCCTCGAGGGGGAGAGGAGCCGCATATAATACCCCCCCATCACCCCCTGCAGCTCGGGGAACTCGCCCACCATGCCGGACGCAAGGTCGGCCTTGCAGTAGCGGGCCGCGATCCCGGCCAACTCGGGATCCGCCCCGACCAGCGGGGCGATCTCGCGGGCCAGGGCCTCGATCCGCGCCACCCGTTCGGCCATCGTGCCGAGCTTGGCGTGGAAGGTGACGCCCTTGAGCTTGTCCAGCCACTTCTCGAACGACCCGGGCGCGCGGTCCTGGTCCCAGAAGAAGCGGGCGTCGTTCAGGCGGGCCGACAGCACCTTGGCGTTGCCGGCGGCGATCACCGCGCCGCCGTCCTTGGGCTCGATGTTGGCCACCACCACGAACCGAGGCGCCAGCCCTCCCGCTTTCGGATCGCGCACCGCGAAATACTTCTGGTGGGTGCGCATGGAGGTGCGGATCACCTCGGCCGGCAGGTCGAGGAAGGCCGGGTCCATCCGGCCGAGGATGGGGACAGGCCATTCGGCCAGGCCCGACACCTCGTCGAGCAGCCCCTCGTCCTCGACCAGCTCCAGCCCCTCGGCGGCGCAGGCGATCCGCGCCCCATCCAGGATCAGCCGCCGGCGCTCGGCCGCGTCGAGCAGGACGGAGTGGTCGCGTAGCGCCGCCCGGTAACTGGCGAAGTCGCGGACCGCGAACGGCGCATGGTCCCCGCCCATGAACCGGTGCCCCTCGGTCAGGTCGCCCGAGGCGATCCCGCCGGCCTCGAACGGAACCACCCGGCCGTCGAACAGGCAGAGGATCCGCTTCAGGGGACGCACCCAGCGGAAGGCCGTGGTTCCCGAGCGCATCGACTTGGGCCAGGGGAAGCTGGTCATGATCGCCGGGACCATCTCGGCGACGATGTCGGCGGTGGCGCGGCCGGGCGTGGTCAGGGTCGCGAACCAGGTCCCGTCGCGTTCGGTCAGCTGGGCTTTGGACAGGCCGGTCTTGCGCAGGAAGCCCTCCAGCGCCTGTTCGGGGGCGGAGGTGCGCGGGCCCTTGAGCTCCTCCTCACGGTCGGGCGTCGAGCGCGGCAGCCCCTCGGCCACCAGGGTCAGCCGCCGCGGCCCGCCGAAGCTGACCAGCTCGGCCTCGAGCCCGGCCTTGGCCAGGTGCTCACGCGCCATCCGCTCCAGATCGCGCGCCGCCCCCGCCTGCATGCGCGCGGGGATCTCCTCGGAGAACAGTTCGAGCAGAAGCTGGGGCATATCAGACTCCCTTCCCCCTTGATGGGGGAAGGGCTGGGGATGGGGGTGCAGCCGCCGCTATGGCCTGCAGAACGACCCCCGGATCGTTGACCACATCGAGATGGTAGAAGCGAAGCACCCTGAATCCCTGACTTTCCAACCACGCCGTCCGAACCGCGTCGCGCGCCTTTACCTCCGGCAGCGCGTGATGCGGGCCATCGACTTCGAGGATCAGTTTCAAATCGTATTGGACGAAATCGACGATGTAGCGACCGATCGGGGCTTGGCGCCGGAAGTTCATCTTCAGCTTCCGCAGTTGCCCCCAGAGGATCCGCTCACCGAGCGTCGCTTCACGGCGCAGCCTGCGGGCGCGCTGTACGGCGCCGGGGGCGTGGGTGGGCTTTGGTGTGTTGGTGGGCTTGCCTGACACGGTGTCACCCCCATCCCCAACCCTTCCCCCATCAAGGGGGAAGGGAGTCACGCTGCGCTCCTTTCGATGTCGACCCATAGGGCGGCGCAGGCCTTACACAGATCGCGGATGCGGCCGATGTAGCTCTGGCGTTCGGCGACGGCGATGGCGCCTCTGGCGTCCATCAGGTTGAACAGGTGGCTGGCCTTCAGCACGCGGTCGTAGGCCGGCAGCACCAGGGGCTGGCCCTGCGGTCCGTGCTGGGCCAGGAGGCGCGGGACCTCCCGCTCCATGTCCTCGAACTGGCGCTTGAGCATGTCGACGTCGTAGCCCTCGAAGTTGGCGGCGGAGTTCTCGCGCTCGTTCTCGAGGAAGACGTCGCCATACGACTTGTGGGCGGGGGACTGGGGATCGTTGAACGGCAGGTCGTAGACGTTGTCGACGTCGAACACATACATGGCCAGCCGCTCGAGCCCGTAGGTGAGCTCGCCCGCCACCACCTCGACATCGAGCCCGCCGACCTGCTGGAAGTAGGTGTACTGGCTGACCTCCATGCCGTCGCACCACACCTCCCAGCCGAGCCCCCAGGCGCCGACGGTGGGGTTCTCCCAGTCGTCCTCGACGAAGCGGATGTCGTGCACGGTGGGATCGAGGCCGATGGCGGCGAGCGATCCCAGGTAGAGGTCCTGCATGTCGGCCGGGTTCGGCTTCAGGATCACCTGGAACTGGTAGTAGTGCTGCAGCCGGTTGGGGTTCTCGCCATAGCGGCCGTCGCCCGGCCGGCGCGAGGGCTGCACATAGGCGGCGCGCCAGGGCTTGGGCCCGAGCGCCCGCAGCACCGTCGCCGGATGCAGCGTGCCGGCGCCGACCTCCACGTCGTACGGCTGCAGGATCAGGCACCCCTGCGCCGCCCAATAGCTCTGCAGCGTCAGGATGAGGCCCTGAAAGGAGGTCGGCTTGCCGGCGGTCATGACGCGCGGGGTATAGGCTGGGAGTCCCCGCCGGGCAAACCCTGAAGCTGGGCTGCGCTAACTCGCCGGCACCAGCACCTTGTCGATCACCTGCACCGTGCCGTTGCTGGCGGCGACGTCGGCCTGGACCACGTCGGCGCCGCCGATCTTCATGGCGCCGCCCGAGCCGTCGAGGTGCAGCGCCGGGCCCGCGCCCGAAGGCACGTCGGAAGCGGCGTGTCCGACCACCGCGGTGGACAGCACAGGCGCGTTTATCAGGTGATAGAGCAGCACATGCTGCAGCTTGGTGCGGTTGTCCGGCTTCAGGAGGTCGTCGAGCGTGCCCGCCGGCAGGGCGGCGAAGGCGTCGTCGGTCGGCGCGAACAGGGTGAAGTGCGCGCCGGCCTGCTTCAGCGTGGGAGTCAGGCCCGCCGCGTCGATCGCCTTGAGCAGGGTGGTGAACTTGCCCGCGGCCGCGAGCGTGGCGACGATGTCGACCGGCGGGCTCGGAGCCGTGCAGGGGGTGTAGGCGGCGGCGGCGGCCGGAGCGGCAGGCGCCGGCGGCGGCGGGGTCTGCGCAGCGGCGGCGCCCGAGATCAGCACGGCGCCCGTCAGCAGAAGCGGCAACAAACGTGAAGTCATGTGTTCCTCTTGGAGTTCGACGTCAGACCCGCCGGGGGTGTCGGCCTTACGTTCGGCGCGGTCGTTCGGTTCAACGGTTCACGGCTTCGTTACGGCGAAGCAGGGGTCAAGACGGCCCAGATCGCCCGATCTTCGCGCAAAACCCGCTCACATACGCCCAATTTATGGGCGCCGCACGGCCGAGGCTGAGCCGTGAGCCCGTAGTCGGTCGCGTAGAGCCCGGGCGCCGCTAGCGTCTCCCGGCGTCCCGGGGCGGGACGTTTTTCAGATGATCCGTGGAGTGAAACAGTGTCGAAGGCCGTTTGGGTGAAGCGGATCGCCAGCATGGCCCTGGTGCTTTTCCTCTCGCTCTCCCCGTTTACCCCGGCGCTGGCGCAGCAGCAGGCCACGCCGGGCGCGCCGCCGGCCTCCGCGGCTCCGGAGGCGACGCCGGCCGCCACGCCCCCGCCGAGCGTCTCCGACGCCGAACTCAAGGCGGCCATGGACCGGATCAACAAGGCCGCGCCGTGGAAGACCGACAGCGGCGACACCGCCTGGATGCTCACCTCCACCGCGCTCGTGCTGATGATGACCATCCCCGGCCTGGCGCTGTTCTACGGCGGCATGGTGCGGCGCAAGAACGTGATCGCCACCGTGGCCCAGTCCTTCGCCATCACCTGCGTGGTCACGGTCGTGTGGTTCGCCCTGACCTACTCGATGGCCTTCGGCACGCATCCCAACGCCGAGATGAACAAGTGGTGGGGCGGGCTCGACAAGGTGATGCTGAACGGCGTCACCATGGACAAGAGCTACACCATCGCCGGGGCGACGCAGACCATCCCCGAATACGTCTACATGATGTTCCAGATGACCTTCGCGATCATCACCCCGGCGCTGATCTGCGGCGCCTTCGCCGAACGGATGAAGTTCTCGGCCCTTCTGCTGTTCACCGCCCTGTGGTCGATCATCGTCTACGCGCCCATCGCCCACTGGGTGTGGGGCGGCGGCTTCCTCGGCGGGATCGGCGTGCTCGACTTCGCCGGCGGCACGGTGGTGCACATCAACGCCGGGGTCGCGGGCCTCGTCTGCGCCCTCGTGCTCGGCAAGCGCAAGGGCTACGGCCACGACAACATGGCCCCCAACAACCTCGTCTACACCATGATCGGCGCGAGCCTTCTGTGGGTCGGCTGGTTCGGCTTCAACGCCGGTTCGGCGGTGGCCTCCAACGCCCTGGCCGGCGTGGCCATGACCAACACCCAGGTGGCGACCGCCGCGGCGGCGCTGGGCTGGATGTTCGTCGAGTGGGCCTTCTCGCGCAAGCCGACCATGCTCGGCCTGGCGTCCGGCGCCGTGGCCGGTCTCGTGGCCGTGACCCCGGCTTCGGGTTTCGTCAATCCGACCGGCGCGCTGATCATCGGCGTCGCCGCCGGGGTCGGCTGCTATTTCAGCGCCGTCTGGCTGAAGCGCATCTTCAAGTACGACGACAGCCTGGACGCCTTCGGCGTGCACGGGGTGGGCGGCCTGATCGGCGCCATCCTGACCGGCGTGTTCGCCGACGCGGCGATCAATGCGGCCGGCAAGGTGCACAGCCCGCTGACCCAGCTCTACGGCTGCCTGTTCACCATCGGCTGGACCGCCGTCGGCACCCTGGTGATCCTGATGATCTGCAAATTCACCACCGGCCTGCGGGTCCCCGAGGAGGCCGAGCTCGAAGGGCTCGACATGGCGATCCACGGCGAAGCCCTGCACGAGCACTGAGCCCAGGCGCGGTTTTTTGGAGACGACACGTCGTCGGAGGGGTCCGGGCGACGTCCATCGGCGGGGAGCGGGGTCGCAAGGCCCCGCTCCTTGCGTTTGGAGGAGGCGCTTTCCGCCCCCTAAACGTCCGGCCAGGGTCCGCCGAGCCGGCAGCGCTGGACCCACCATTTGGGGCTCATCACCGAAACCTGTTCGGCCAGGGCCTCGGCGTCGTAGGTGGAGGCGCAGAGGGCGAAGCAGGTGGCGCCCGAGCCCGACATCCGCGCCAGAAGGGTCTCCGGCGCGCCGCGAAGGGTTTCGAGCACGGTGGAGATCTCCGGCGCCACGCGGATGGCCGGCGCCTCGAGATCGTTGCGGCAGAAGGACAGGATGGCCGCCAGGTCCGCGGCGTCCTCGAAGGCTTCCGGCAACGGCGGCATGTCGGCGCCGCCCTGCGCGCCGCCCTGGTCGAAGGCGCGATAGACCGCTCCGGTGGAGCACGGCACGCCGGGGTTGACCAGCACCGCGTCGATGGCCGGCATGGCCGGGGCGGCGGCCAGACGGTCGCCCCGCCCCGACCCCAGCACCGGTTCGGCGGCGAAACAGGCGGGACCGTCGGCCCCGAGCCCGCCGGCGATCTCCATCAAGGCCTTGTCGTCGAGCGGCAGGCCGGCCGAATCGCGGATCAGCCTGAGCGCCGCGCCGGCGTCGCTGGAGCCGCCGCCGAGGCCCGCCGCCACCGGCAGCTGCTTGGTCAGGATCAGCCGGAACGGCGGCATCGGGACCTTGGCCCGCTCGGCGATCGCGCCCCAAGCCTGCTCGACCAGGTTCAGCCCGTCGCCGAGGCCGGCGGCGAACGGTCCGTCGGCCTCGAAGGCCGGATAGTCGGCCGGCCCGATGGTCAGCCGGTCGCCGACGTCCGCGAACACCATCAGGCTCGACACGGGATGATAGCCGTCGGGCTGCAGGCCGCCGACGTGCAGGAAGAGGTTGATCTTGGCCGGCGCCAGACGACTGAGGGTCACGGGGCGGGCGCACCCCGGGCCGCCGCGGACGGCAGGATCGGTCCGGCGTCGGGACCAAGGCCCTGCGCCAGCTTGAGCTGCGCCGCGGCCTTGATCTTCGCATCCGGGTCCAGCGTCAGCACCCGCTGCCATTGGAAACGGGCCTCGAGCCGCCGGCCCAGCCGCCAGTAGACGTCGCCGAGATGGCTGTTCACCTCCGGGTCGGCCGGCTCCAGCGTCACCGCATGCTCGAGGTCGCGCAGGGCGTCGCCGTACTGGTGCACGCGGTAGCGCGCCCAGCCGAGCGAATCGACGATGGCGCCGGACCGCGGCTCCAGCGCCGCCGCCATCTCCAGCATGGACAGCGCCTCCTTCAGGTGCTCGCCCCGGTCAGCCCAGGCGTAGCCGAGATAGTTCAGCACCTCGGGCTCGTTCGGCTTCAGCTTCAGCGCCTTCTTCAGGTCGGCTTCCGCCGACGGCCAGTCGCCGGACCGTTCCTCCGCCGCCCCGCGCTCGTAATAGAGCGACCAGCCCACCTCCGCCTCGGGCGTGTTGCCGATGGCGCGGTTCAGCGCCGCGACCGCTTCGGGAAAGCGTTCGTCGTCGCGCAGCAGGTCGGCGTAGACCACCAGCGGCCGCGGGTCGTTCGGCGAGACGTCGAGCATGTCGCGGGTCAGGCGAAGCGCCGCCTCCTTGTCGCCGCTCTGCTGGGCCAGCAGGGCCATGCGGGTCCGCGCCGCGATATACTGGTCCGAGTGCGGGCGGACCTTGAGATAGGCCTCCTTGGCCGAGGCGATGTCGCCGGCGCCGTTCATGGCGTCGCCGACCAGCACCCAGGCCTCGTCGAGGGTCTGATCCAGCCTCAGCGCCAGGCGCAGATAGGCGAGGCCGTTGTCGCCCTCGCGCCGCGCCACCATCATCGCCGCCGGCGCGATCAGCGCCTCGGCCGCGCCCTCGCGGATCCCCGGCAGGGGCAGGGCGGGCGCGTTCTGGCTCACCCGCCGCTGAGCGGTCTTCAGCCCAAGGTCGTTGGGGCTCTGCAGCAGGGCCTTGGCGTAGAGCGCCTGGGCGTCGGCCTTGCGGCCCCGCCGCTCGAGGAAGGCGCCGTAACCCAGGGTGAACAGGCCATCCTTGCCGCCCGCACGGGATTTGTAGATCGTTTCGGCCTCGGCGAGCTTGCCGGCGCGCTCGAGCAGCTCCGCCTGCCCCAGGGTGGCGACGCCCTGAGCAATCGGATCGCCGTCGATCTTCGGCAGGGCGACCGCCGCCGTCCAGTCGCCCGCCGCCGCCGCGGCCCAGGGCGTCAGGAGCTGGATCGCCTGCAGGTGCTCGGCCCCCATCGGCTTGGCCGATAGCAGGGCGTAGGCCTGCTTGCCCCGGTCCTCGGCCAGGTCCTCGACGGCGCGGGTAAGGAGCCCGAGCCGCTGCACCGGCTCGGGACCGTCGCCGAGCCGCTGCGCCGCGTCGGCGGCGCGGGCGATTTCGCCGGCCACCAGGGCCGAGGAGAAGGCGCGCGCCTCGATCTGCGCGGTGTCGGGGTCGAGCTGGCTCGCCTGATGGAAGTAGGTCGCCGCGTCCCGGGAGGAGCCGTGGTCGATCGCCACCTCGCCGGCGAGATAGAGTCCGTATGCGCTCGCCCCCTGCGACGGCGGCGGCGCGGCCTCGTCCGCGGTCCCCGCCGCGGGCGATTGGGCGGCCCGCAGCCCGAGCGCCGTCGACGGCGACGGCGACGGCGACGTCTGGGCGCACGCCGCCAGGGAGAGGCCGGCGAGCAGGACGGGAACGAGGCTGGGGAGGCGACGCGCGTTCATGGCCGGACCATCGCCCCTTTCCCGCACTGCCGCAAGTTGGGGTTCCAAGCTTCGCTTTGCGCTTCTCAATCCGCTCATCCCGGCATTCGCCGGGATGAGCGGTAATAGGAGTGCTGAGGCCGCTGGACCACCCCCGTCGGTAAACCCTATATGACGGCGGCCTTTTCCGGCCGAGTTTCGCCAAGGACCGTCATGCCGAGCCTGAACGACATCCGCTCCACCTTCCTCGACTACTTCGGGGCGCGGGGCCATGCCGTGACGGCGTCCGCGCCGCTGGTGCCGCAGAGCGATCCGACCCTGCTGTTCGTCAACGCCGGCATGGTGCCGTTCAAGAACGTGTTCACCGGAGCGGAGCCGCCGGCCTCGCCGCGCGCGACCTCCTCGCAGAAGTGCGTGCGCGCCGGCGGCAAGCACAACGACCTCGACAACGTCGGCTACACCGCCCGCCACCTGACCTTCTTCGAGATGCTTGGGAACTTCTCGTTCGGCGACTATTTCAAGGAAGGCGCGATCGGCTACGCCTGGGAGCTGGTCACCAAGGAGTTCGGGCTGAACCCCGACAAGCTGTCGGTCACCGTCTACCATACCGACGACGAGGCGGCGGCCTTGTGGAAAAAGATCGCCGGCCTGCCCGACGAGCGGATCATCCGCATCGCCACCTCGGACAACTTCTGGTCCATGGGCGACACCGGCCCATGCGGCCCGTGCTCGGAGATCTTCTACGATCATGGGCCCAGCGTCCCCGGCGGCCCGCCCGGCTCCCCCGACGAGGACGGCGACCGGTTCGTCGAGATCTGGAACCTGGTGTTCATGCAGTTCGACCAGCAGGCGGGCGGCGCGCGCATCCCCCTGCCCAAGCCGTCGATCGACACCGGCATGGGGCTGGAGCGCTTCACCACGGTGATGCAGGGCAAGCATTCGGTGTTCGAGACCGACCTGTTCCGCACCCTGATCGGCGCCAGCGAGGATCTGACCGGGGTGAAGGCCGAGGGCGAGCACGCCGCGAGCCACCGGGTGATCGCCGACCATCTGCGCTCTTCGTCCTTCCTGGTCGCCGACGGGGTATCGCCCTCCAACGAGGGCCGCGGCTATGTGCTGCGCCGGATCATGCGCCGCGCCATGCGCCATGCGCACCTGCTCGGCGCGGCCGATCCCCTGATGCACCGGCTGGCGCCGACGCTGATCGCCGAGATGGGCGGCGCCTATCCGGAACTGCGGCGCGCCGAACCGCTGATCGTCGAGACCCTCCGCCAGGAGGAGGAGCGCTTCCGCCGCACCCTCGGCCGCGGCATGACCCTGCTCGAGGAGGCGACCGCGACCCTGCAGCCCGGCCAGGCCCTGGCCGGCGAGATCGCGTTCAAGCTCTACGACACCTACGGCTTCCCGCTCGACCTGACCCAGGACGCCCTGCGCGCCCGGGGGATCGAGGTCGACCTCGAGGGCTTCGACACCGCCATGGAGCGCCAGCGCCAGAGCGGCCGCGAGAACTGGGCCGGCTCGGGCGACCAGGGCGTCGCCGCCGACTGGATGAGCGCGCGCACGCGCCTGGGGCCCACCGTGTTCGCCGGCTACGAACAGCATGAGATCACGGCCAAGGTGCTGATGATCCTCAAGGACGGCGATGAGGTTCAGACGGCGCCGTTCGGCTCGACCGTGCAGGTGGTGTTCGAGCGCACCCCCTTCTACGCCGAGAGCGGCGGCCAGGCCTCGGACAACCGCGGCGAGATCGAATGGCCCGGCGGGCGCGCCACCCTGGTCGGCGTGACGCGCGAGGCGGCGGACCTGTTCGTGCACACCCTGATCATCGACGAAGGGGATCTGCAGAGCGGGAGCGAGGTGCGGCTGGAGGTCGATTCGGAACAGCGCCTGCGCACCCGCGCCAACCACTCCGCCGCCCACCTGGTGCACAAGGCGCTGAGCAATGTGCTGGGGGCGCACGTGGCGCAGAAGGGCCAGCTGGTCGACGCCGAGCGCATGCGCTTCGACTTCAGCCACGGCGGCCCCTTGACCACCGAGGAGCTCGACCGGATCGAGCTCGAGGTCAATGCGGTGATCCGCCAGAACGTCCCGGCCGAGACCAAGCTTATGGCGCCCGAGCAGGCGATCGAGGCCGGCGCCATCGCCCTGTTCGGCGAGAAGTACGGCGAGGAGGTGCGCGTGCTCACCCTCGGCCGCGCGCTGGTCGGCCAGGGACCCTATTCGGTCGAGCTGTGCGGCGGCACCCATGTGGCGCGCACCGGCGACATCGCCCTGTTCCGCATCGTCTCGGAGACCGGGGTGGCGGCCGGCGTGCGCCGGGTCGAGGCCCTGACCGGCGAGGCGGCGCGCCGCTATATGCTGGCCCAGTCCGAGGTCGCCCGCAGCCTGGCCGACCAGTTCAAGGTCCCGGTCGGCGAGGTGATCGCCCGGGTCGAAGCGCTCACCGCCGACCGAAAGCGGCTCGAGCGCGAGCTCGCCGACGCCAAGCGCAAGCTGGCGCTGGGCGGCGGCGGCGGGCCGGCGGCCGAAGCCGAGCTGGTCAACGGGGTCAAGTTCCTCGGCCGGGTGCTCGACGGCGTCGACGGCAAGGCCCTGCGCCCTATCATCGAGGAGTTCCGCAAGCAGGCCGAGGTGGTGGTGGTGGTCGGCGTCAGCGACGGCAAGGCGGCGGTGGCGATCGCCTCCTCCGCGCCGGGCGTCTCCGCCGCCGACCTGATCAAGACCGCCGTGGTGGCCATGGGCGGCCAGGGCGGCGGCGGCCGCCCCGACTTCGCTCAGGGCGGCGCCCCGGACGGCTCGAAGGCCCAGGCCGGCGTCGACGCGGTGAAGGCTGCGCTCGCGGGCTGATCCGGTTGATGTGACGGGGATTCCGGGTTCGAGGTTGCGTTCCGTTCGAATAGCTCGAACACCAGCGTTCTTCTTTCTACGTCAGGGCCGGCCCCGTGCCGGGCATCCAGGGACGCGCCTCGGCCCGAAGACTGGATCGCCGGGACAAGCCCGGCGAAGACGGACTTTAGGAGGCGGCGTTATTCTGCCGGGGGCGTCGCCGGCGCGGACGTCGCCGGAATCGTCGGCGCGCTGTCCTTCGCGGGCGGCAGCGGCGCTTCGGTGATGGTCCCGGCCGGCGGAACGACGACGGGCGCGGCGGCGTCCGGCGCCCCGGTCGCATCCGCCGGCGCGGGCGGAACGATCCGCACCATCCGGTAGAGGCGCTTGGGATCCGCGGGCTCGATGGCCGCCTGGGTCTGCACGTCGGCGAAGGTCTTGGGATTGCAGCCGCCCTGGTCCTTGGGCAGGCAGGCGACCGGCCAGCCCTTGGCCGCCGCGAACCGGCCGTACGCATCGAGCGGCGCCGCCGGGCTGATGGCCAGGTAGTAATAACTGCGGCTGAACACCATCGGCACCACCACCTGGGCCACCGCCGGCGCGTCGGGCGCCGCGCCCGGCGCCACCGCGTACTTGGTGCGGGCCATGGAGTAGAATTCGGTGGCCGTGGCCTTGTTGCCCGGCTCGGGCCGTTCGAGCGCCGAAACCTCGTCGTCGGCGAAGCCGATCGGCGTGGCGCACTTTGGCCAGGCGGTGAGGTCGAGGGTGGTCGGCGCCTCGCACGCGTCCGGCAACAGGGCCCAGACGCCGTTCTGCGGCAGGGGACCCGGCGTCGTCCCGTCGGGCACCAGGGGGCCTGAGGTGACCATGGTCGAGTGGAGCAGGGCCGCCGCCGAGGCGGCCATCAGAATCGATTGCATCGGCGTCCTCTTCGCGAGCTCGTCATGCGGCGCGGGTGGCTCTGACCGCCCATATGGCTATTATAACGACGAATTCGACAGAAAGCGGTTCCCATGCCGATGACCCAGACGGCGCTGGAGGCGCGCCTCGCCGCCGCCTTCCCCAGCTCCGAGATCACCGTCACCGACCTCGCCGGCGACGGCGACCACTACCGCGCCCGCATCGTCAGCCCCGCCTTCACCGGCCTGCCCCGCGTGCGCCAGCACCAGCTGGTCAACAAGGCCCTGGCCGACGTGCTCGGCGGGGAGTTGCACGCGTTGGCGCTGGAGACGGCGGCGCCTTGAGTCTCAGGCCTTCCCCGTCACAGGGGGGAGCACCTTTGTCATCGACGCCCTCCTATTCCCCCCTTCAGTTTTCCCCCGCTTGATCGGCGGGCCTCGCGCGCTTAGCTCTTAGACAACGCATCAGGAGGTCTCCGTGACCGACGTCACCCAGTTCGAACCCACCGGCCCCGGCCCCGACGAGGCGATCGACACCCGCCACGCGGTGCAGACCTTCATCGCCGACACCATCAAGGACAACCCGGTCGTCCTGTTCATGAAGGGCGATCCCGAGCAGCCGCGCTGCGGCTTCTCCGCCGTCACGGTGCAGATCCTCGACCACCTCGGCGTCCCCTTCGTCGGCGTCGACGTGCTGCAGAACGACGATCTGCGCCAGGGCATCAAGGTGTTCTCGGACTGGCCGACCATCCCGCAGCTCTATGTGAAGGGCGAACTGGTCGGGGGCTCGGACATCGTGCGCGAGATGTTCCAGTCGGGCGAGCTGAAGCCCTTCTTCGCCGAACGCGGCCTGATCCAGGCGTGAGCAAGCTTTTCTCGCCGATCCAGATCGGCGGTCTGCACCTGAAGAACCGGCTCGTCGCCGCGCCGATGTGCCAGTACTCGGCCGTCGACGGCGTGATCCAGCCCTGGCACTGGCAGCACCTCGGCGTCCTGGCCATCTCGGGCGTCTCGGTGGTGATCGTCGAAGCCACCGGGGTTGTGCCGGAAGGCCGGATCTCGCCCGGCGACACGGGCCTGTGGGACGATCGGCAGGAAGCGGCTTTCGCCCGGCTGATCAAGGACATCGCCAGCTATTCCGACACGCCGGTCGGCATCCAGCTGGCCCACGCCGGCCGCAAGGCCTCGACCCATCGGCCGTGGCAGGACAAGGGCGGCCCGCTGGCGCCCGGCGACGGCGCCTGGACCACCTACGCCCCCTCGCCCATCCCCTTCAACGACGGCTGGCACACGCCGGCGGCGCTCGATCAGGCCGGCATGGACCGGCTGGTCGAGGCCTTCGTCGCGGCGGCCCAGCGCGCGGACCGGGCCGGCTTCGCCCTTGCCGAGCTGCACGGCGCGCACGGCTATCTGATTTCCGAATTCCTGTCGCCGATCGCCAACCATCGCACCGACGACTACGGCGGTTCGCTCGAGAACCGCATGCGCTTTCCCCTGCGGATCGCCGAAGCGGTGCGGGCGGTGTGGCCCAGGTCCAAGGCCCTCGGCATGCGGCTGAACGGCTCGGACTGGGTCGAGGGCGGCATCACGCCCGAGGAGACCGCCGAGGTCTCCGCCCGGCTACAGGGGCTCGGGCTCGACTATGTGCACATCTCGTCCGGCGCCAATGCGGCGCGCGCGGTGATGCCGTGGAAGGAGCCCGGCTATCAGGTGGGCTTCGCCGAGACCGTCAAGCATCGCTGTCCGGACCTGCCGGTGATCGCCGTCGGCATGATCGCCGGCGCCCACCAGGCCGAAGCGATCCTGGACGAGGGCAAGGCCGACATGATCGCCCTGGCCCGCGCCCTGCTCGACGACCCGCGCTGGCCCCACCACGCCGCCGAAACGCTGGAGGCCGGAGCCGACGCCGCCTCGCCCTGGCCGGTCCAGTACCAGCGCGCCGCCGGCGCCGCCTGGCCCGGCCGCGCCCTCAGAGACTTCGGGTAGCAGTTCCCTCCCCCGGCGTGGGGAGGGATAAAGCAAAAAGGCCCCGGATCGCTCCGGGGCCTTTCGCATTTCTGGGCCGAGACCCAGCCTTACGAGGCGTAGAACTCGACCACCAGGTTCGGCTCCATCTTCACCGGATAGGGCACTTCGGCCAGTTCCGGGGCGCGGACGAAGGTGGCCGACAGGCCCTTGCCGTCGACCTGCAGATAATCGGGGGTGTCGCGCTCGGACGACTGGATGGCTTCGAGCACCAGGGCCATGTTGCGCGAGCGTTCACGCACCGAGATCACGTCGCCGGCCTTGACCTGATAGGAGGCGATGTTGACGCGCTTGCCGTTCACCTGCACGTGGCCGTGGTTGACGAACTGGCGGGCGGCGAACACGGTCGGCACGAACTTGGCGCGGTAAACCACGGCGTCCAGACGGCTTTCCAGGAGGGCGATCAGGTTCTCGGAGGTGTTGCCCTTGCGGCGGGCGGCCTCGGTATAGGTGCGCGAGAACTGCTTTTCGGTCAGGTTGCCGTAATAGCCCTTGAGCTTCTGCTTGGCGCGCAGCTGCAGGCCGAAGTCCGACACCTTGGACTTGCGGCGCTGGCCGTGCTGGCCGGGGCCGTAGGAGCGCTGGTTGACCGGGGACTTGGGCCGACCCCAAATGTTTTCGCCCATCCGGCGGTCGATCTTGTACTTGGCGCTATGGCGCTTGGACATGGTTCGTCTGTCTTCTCGTTCGACACGGCCGGCCCTTCCAAGAGTGGAACGGCGATCTCAACGGCGGCTGGGCGTCACCCGTCATGGGATCGCGGCCACACGGGTCTCCCCGGCGGCGCGAAGGGCGGGTGTATGGCGCTCCGCTCCTGTCGAGTCAAGACGACGCCCGAAACGCAACGGCGTAGGCCCCATCCTTCCCCGGCAGCCAGACATCGCCCGTGTCGCTCACATCGAAAAAGCCGAGCCTGTGCTTTCGGGCCAATGTCCTGAGATGGTCGTAGGCGGTCTCCGCCTCGGACCACCTGAAATCGCAGTAGATCGAGGTCGAGGCGCAGGTGTAGCCCGTGATGGCGCTGTTGTCGTAGTCGTGGGTCGCATCCGGCCCATTCATCGCCGGAAACACCTTGATCATGTCGTGATACCAGGCTCTCAAGGTTGGCGTCGTGAAGGCCGGGTCGTTGTAGTTGTGGGGCTCGCCCCATTCCGCGACCTTTTTGTACCAGGCGAAGAACGACCCCGGCTCATGGGGGGCGCTCAAGGGCTCGAACACCATCAGATCATAGCTCACCGCCGTCTCCCTTCTTCGCCGCCGCCAGCCGGGCCAGGTGCCGCCCGCGCCCCTTCACCAAGGCGGTGATCACGCCGCGGAAGGTGCGCACCTCCTGTTCGGACAGGCGGGCGCGGCCGAGGGCGACGCGCAGGTTGCGCACCATCGACGGCTTATTCTCGGGCGGGAAGAAGAAGCCGGAGGTATCGAGCTCGGCCTCCAGGTGCTCGTAGAGGCCGTGCAGGTCGCGGCCCTCGGCCGGCGGCGGGCCCTCGCGGAAGCGGGTCGGCGCGCCCGCGTCCACCGTCAGCCGCCATTCGTAGGCGTTGATCGCCACCGCCTGGGCCAGGTTCAGCGAGTGGAACCGCGGATCGATCGGGATGGTGACGATGGCCTGGCAAAGCGCGATGTCGGCGGTCTCCAGCCCCGCCCGCTCGGCCCCGAACAGCAGGCCGCAGCGCAGTCCCTCGGCCGAGGCGCTGGCCATGACGGCGGCGCCCTCGCGCGGGGTGATCACCGGCATCTGCGTCTCGCGCGGGCGGGCGGTGGTGGCGTGGATCAGCCGCAGGTCGGCCGACGCCTCGGCCACGGTGGCGAACACCTTCGCCTCGTCGAGCGGCCAGTTCGCGCCCGAGGCCGAGGCCCAGGCGCGCTCCTGCGGCCAGCCGTCGCGCGGCGCCACCAGCCGCAGCTCGGACAGGCCGAAGTTGGCCATCACCCGCGCCACCGCGCCGATGTTCTCCGCCAGCTGCGGCCGATCGAGGATGACGACGGGGGCGTCCATGACGACTGTCTTAGGACGCAGCGGCGGAAAGGCGCAGGGGCTTTCCCAGAATGACGAAGGCCAGGTCCTCGCGGAGCGGGCGGCCGAAGCGGTCGTCGCCATAGGGATAGGGCGCGACCGCGCCTGTGCGGACATAGCCGCGCCGCTCGTACCAGCCGATCAGCGCCTCGCGTACGTTGAGCACCGAGATGACCACCCGCGTCCCGCCGTTCGCCGCCACATGGGCCTCGGAGGCGTCCAGCATGCGCCGGCCAAGCCCCTGCGCCTGCAGGTCCGGGCGGATGGCGAGCAGGCCGAGATACCAGTCGCCGTCGCCCATGGGTTCGAGCCAGACCGAGGCCAGCAGGGTCTGCGCATTCTTGTGCAACATCAGCCGGGCGTGGGGCTTGGCGGCGAGGTCTTCGCGCAGCAGGGCCAGGGTGGTGCGTTCGCCTTCGATCACCCCCGTCTCGAGGTTCCAGCCCTGCGCTTGCGCGCCGAGGCCGCGATAGGCCTGGTTGACGAGGGCGACGATGGCGGCGTGATCGGCCTCCGTGGCCGGCTCAAGCACGCTTCACCACCTCCATCGCACAGCGCTCGCCGATGGTCGGACGCGAGACCGTGATGCGGGCGAGGCCGGGGAAATCCTGCTGCAGGCGCTCGGCGAAGTGCTGGCACAGGCGTTCGAGCGTGGGGCTCTCCAGCCCGGGCCGCTCGTTGAGCAGGCCATGGTCGAGCTCGCCCGCCACCTGCTTCAGCGCCGCCTCGAGCGCACCGAGGTCGGCGACCCAGCCGACCGGCTCGGACATGGGCCCACGCACGGTGGCCTCCACCTGAAAGGAGTGGCCGTGCAGGCGCTGGTACTCGCGCTTCGGTCCCGCCGGCAGATAGTGGGCGGCGTCGAAGGTGGCGGACTTGGTGATCTCGAACACGGGGTCGGTCATGGGGCAATCGTTTCAGCGCGTCGCGCATGGCCTTGCAGAGGCGCGTCGGAGGGCGGGCTGATATACGGACTTCGCCCCCGCTAGGGAAGGCCGAGGTATTTGTGGGTCTGCACGCTGAGCCGCCAGCGGGGGTGGGCGAGGCAGTAGGCGACCGCCGCCTGGGTGTTGGCGCGCTGGTCCGGGCCGTCCATCGGCTGCAGGCGGAAGCGGCGAAAGTCCAGTCCCTCGAACCGCGCCGGATCGACGCCGGGCTGGGGATAGACCAGCTTGAGTTCGTCGCCGGCGATCTGGGCCAGCGGGGCGTCGGCCTTGGGGCTGACGCAGATCCAGTCGAGCCCCTCCGGCGCGGCGATGGTGCCGTTGGTCTCCACCGCCACCTCGTAGCCCGCAGCGTGGAAGGCGGAGATCAGCGGCGGGTCGAGCTGCAGAAGCGGTTCGCCCCCGGTGCAGACCACGAGCTTGGGCTCCCCCGCCGGGCCGCGCCAGATCGCCTCCGCGGCGGCGACCAGGGCCACCGGCGTGGAGAAGCGGCCGCCCCCCTCCCCGTCCATGCCGACGAAATCGGTGTCGCAGAAGGTGCAGATCGCCGAGGCCCGATCCTGCTCGCGCCCGGACCACAGATTGCAGCCGGCGAAGCGGCAGAACACCGCCGCGCGCCCGGCCTGGCCGCCCTCGCCCTGCAGCGTCAGGAACAGCTCCTTTACCGCGTAGCTCATTGGCCGCCGGTGAAGCCGGAGCGCCACGCGTCCGAGGTCGTCGCCCGCCACGCCTCCCAGCCCTTGGCCCGCAGATCGCAGGCGGGACAGTCGTCGCAGCCATAGCCCCAGGCGTGCAGGTCGCCGCGCTCGCCCTTGTAGCAGGTGTGGGTGTCGCGAACGGTGATGTCGACCAGGGCGTCCCCGCCGAGCTCGTGGGCCAGGGCCCAGGTCTGCGCCTTCGTCAGCGCCATCAGCGGGGTGACGATCTCGAACGGACGATCCATGCCGAGCCGCAGCGCCTGCTGCATGGCGTCAAGGGTCGTGCGCCGACAGTCGGGATAGCCGGAGTAGTCGGTCTCGCACATGCCGCCGACCAGCACGTCCGCCCCGCGCCGGTCGGCCAGGGCCGCGGCGTAGATGAAGAAGGCCAGGTTGCGCCCCGGGACGAAGGTGGACGGCAGGCCGCGCGTGGTCATCTCGATGGCGCGATCCTCGGTCAGGGCGGAGGACGCCACGGCGCCGAAGCTGCGGATGTCGAGCACGTGATCCGCGCCGAGCCGGGCCGCCCAGGCGGGAAAGGTCTCGATCAGGCGGGCGCGCACGGTCAGGCGGGCCTCGAGCTCCACCGCGTGGCGCTGGCCGTAGTCGAACCCCACCGTCTCCACCGCGCCATAGCGATCGAGCGCCCAGGCGAGGCAGGCGGTGGAATCCTGGCCGCCGGAGAACAGGACCAGCGCGGTCTGGGACAGGGGGCGGGCGGGCGAGGACATCGGTGGACTGATACCGGAGTTTTCTGACGGCGGCGACGGCGCCTCATGTGGGCGCCGCGGGGCTCCGGACCAGGGGCTCGAAAATCCCGCAACCGCCCCATTTTGATCCAATCGCTTAACCTCGTCGCAATCCCCCCATGGCACGGTGCAGGTTCAACAGTCTGGGACCTCAGAGCATGTCAGGCGAAAGTGTGGACGGCGCCGCCGTCGAAGCATGCGCCAAGTGCTTGTTTTCATGCGAGAGTCATACGATTCAGACGGCGCCGTCTGAAGCCGAACGGATCTGATGCCGAGCGCCGACCCTGCCTTCGACGGAGCGTCCGCCGCCGCGACGCCCGCCTCCCCCGCGCTGCCGCCGGGGCTGTATGATCCCCTGCAACACCTCGTCGCCGCCGCCGAACTGCTCGACCGGCAACGCCTGACGCCCGAAGCGAGGGCCTGCGCGCGCGCCATCCTGCAGTCCGGCCGCATGGTGCTGAACGTGCTGGAGGACATGCGCCAGCTCGCCGCCCTTTCGGTCGAGCCCAGCGTGGCGGCCCCGGTCGGCCTGGAGACCCTGGTGGAGGACGTGGAGGCGCTCTGGCGGCTGCAGACGGCGCCGAGCGCCGGCCGGCTCCTGCTGTCGCGCAACGCCCCCGCGCATGTGACGCTGAACCTCGACGGCGGCGGCGCCAAGCAACTGCTCAACACCCTGATCGGCCGCGCCCTCGGGGCCGGGGAGGCCGGCGTGGTGGAGGCGACCGTCTCCCTGGCGCCGCCCGACGCCGCCGGCCGCACCGAGCTGTGCTTTTCCGTCAGCCAGAATCTTCCGCCGGCCTGGCCCGCCGCCCAGGACACCGCCATGGGTCTGGCCGATGCGATCGCCCGGCGACTGGGCGGCGCGTTGACGGCGACGGCGAACCGGGGGGCGGGTCAGACCGTGTCCGCGCGCCTGCCGGCCGAAATCGCGGCCGAGCTCGACGGCGAGGACGGCGAGACGCTGCGGGTGCTGCCCGAGCGCACCCACATCCTGATCGTCGACGACAACGCCACCAACCGGATGGTCGCCGGCGCCCTTTGCGAGATGTTCGGCTGCACCACCCAGACCGCCGAGGATGGGGTCGAGGCGGTCGAGGCGGCGCGCGCCAGCCGGTTCGACCTGATCCTGATGGACATCAAGATGCCGCGCATGGACGGCATCGAGGCCACCCGCGCCATTCGCCGCCTCCCGGGCGCCCTCGGGCGGGTGCCGATCGTGGCGTTGACCGCCAACGGCGACGCCGAAGCCGCCAGGGTGTATATGGACAGCGGGATGAATGCGGTGGTGGAGAAGCCGATCAAGCCGGACCGTCTGCTCGATACCCTGCAGATGGTGCTGGAGCCCGAGGCGCACGCCGCGCCCGGGACGTTGACCAGTTCCGCCGCCTGATCTTCAGTTCGGCCGCACGCAGACCCATCTATGTGCTCGAGAGCTGCGCCCCAGCGGCGGAGGACCGATGACGCCCCTTCTGATTGCGCTCGCCCTGCAGGTCGCACCCGCCCAGTCGGCCTCGGCCGCTGCGCCGCCGGCCGAAGCCGCGGCGCCGCCCGCCGCGGCGGATACGCTCGCGGGTCTGGAGGAGACCTATCGGGCCAGCTGCGGGCAGACCGGGATACTCTATTCAGGCTATGCGGACCTCTGCGACAGCCTGCGCAAACAGATCGCCGAATACCGCAACAAGGCCGACCGCGAAGCGCAGGCTGCGGCAAGAGCGTCGCTCAAACACTGAACTGGCCTAGATTCGCGGCTGTTAACATCTGATTAGGCATGCGGCCTCTACCGTAAAGTGTGCAGTATAGAGGTGCGCCATGGCAGGCCAGCGCAGGATCATCCGCAACGAAGCCCACAGCTACGCGTCGAACAGGTTCGCGCTCGGTGGAGGGGTGTTCCATCTATTTCCCCAGCAGAACCGCTGGACGCGCACCATGGGCTGGATGCGCTG
Source organism: uncultured Caulobacterales bacterium (assembly GCA_903837135.1). Taxonomy (GTDB): domain Bacteria; phylum Pseudomonadota; class Alphaproteobacteria; order Caulobacterales; family Caulobacteraceae; genus CAIOYC01. The sequence goes on along the minus strand of CAILTK010000063.1, from coordinate 44,253 downwards.
GTGGCACTGGGCCGGCCTCGGCTTCGCCCTGCTGATGCTGGTCGACGCCCGGTTTTAGGGTCGGCTTCGGCCCGCGTCGCGCGCGCGCCAGGCGGTGGCGGCGCCCCCTCCCACCACTGCGCGACGGCTGGGGTTGCGGATCACTCCGCCGCCATCGCCGCCGGCGCGTGCGTCGCGCCCCGCAGCAGCCGGCCCGGCAGCGCCGAGGTGGGTTCGCCGCCCCGGTAGGTGATCTGGCCGGCCACGATCGTCGCCACATAGCCTTCCGCGCGCTGGATCAGCCGTCGCCCGCCTGCGGGCAGATCGTGCACGACCTCGGGCCGCATCAGCTTCAGGCGCGCATAGTCGATGACGTTGAGGTCGGCCCGGTAGCCCGGCGCGATCAGGCCGCGGTCGTAGAGGCCGACGCTCTCGGCGGTGTCGCGGGTCTGCGCCTGCACCATCCGTTCGAGCTCAAGCTTCGGTCCGCGCGTGCGGTCGCGGGTCCAGTGGGTCAGGTTGGAGGTCGGGAAGCTGCCGTCGCAGATCATGCCCACATGGGCGCCGCCGTCCGACAGGCCCGGCACCACGTTCGGGTGCTGCAGCATGACGCGCGCGGGCTCGAGCGAGCCTTCGGCGTAGTTCAGGAACGGCAGGTAGAGCATGCCCCGCCCCTCGTCGGTCAGCATCTGGTCGAGGGCCACCTCGGCGGGGTCGCGGCCCTGGCGCGCGGCGATGGCGGCGACGGTAGCGTCGGCGGTCGGTTCGTAGTCGGGCTCCTCGCCCATCAGGAACATCTTGTCCCAGTTGCGCGGCTGGGCCCCGGCGAAGCCGCGCTCGGCGGCCGAGGTCTCCGACAGCAGCCGGGCGCGGAACTGCGGGTCGCGCAGACGCGCCACCTTGCCGGCGAGCGGCAGGGCGCGGATCTCCTGATAGGCCGGATGCTGGCTGAACGGATTGAGGGTCAGTTCGAGCCCGAACAGGATCCCCACCGGCCGGCCCGCCGCCTGCGCCCGCATGGGCAGGCCCGCGGCGTTGGCGTCGCCGAGCCATTGCAGGAGCTGCATGTACGCCTCAGGATCGCGCGGGCTCTGCAGGAGGGAGAAGGCTAGCGGCCGGCCCGAAGCCTCGACCAGACGGCGCAGCAGGGCGAACTCGGCTTCCGGATCGGCGAAGTCGGACACCACCTGCAACACCCCGCGCCCGGCCGCCTTGAGGCCTAGGGCGATGCCCGTCAGCTCGTCCTCCCCGGCGGTGAGGGTCGGGGTCGGCTGGCCGTCGGAGGTGCGGTGGTTGAGCGTGCGCGAGGTGGAGAAGCCGAGGGCGCCCGCCTCCACCGCCCGCCGGGCGATCGCCGCCATGGCGTGGATGTCGGCCTGCGTCGCGGGCTCACGGTTCGCGCCGCGCTCGCCCATGACGAAGACCCGCAGGGCCGCGTGCGGCAGCTGGCTGCCGATGTCGACGTCGAAGGCGCGCTCGCCCAGGCGGTCGAGATAGTCGGGATAGCTTTCCCAGGTCCACGGCAGTCCCTGCGTCAGCACCGGAAAGGGAATGTCCTCCACCCCCTCCATCAGCCGGATCAGCCGGTCATGATCCTCGGGCCGGCACGGCGCGAAGCCGACGCCGCAATTGCCCATGATGACGGTGGTGACGCCGTGCCAGGACGACGGCTGCATGCGCTGGTCCCAGATGGCCTGGCCGTCGTAGTGGGTGTGGACGTCGACGAAGCCGGGCGTGACCAGAAGGCCGCGCGCGTCGATCTCTTCGGCGCCCGCCAGGGCGAGCCGGCCGACGGCGGCGATCCTGCCGTCCTTGACACCGACATCGGCTTCGCGACCCGGACGGCCGGCGCCGTCGACCACAGTCCCGCCGCGGACGACGAGATCGAACGCCCTCTCCATGACCCAACCTCGCCTTTGCGGGTGTGTGTACGCACAGTCGGCGGCCCGCGCGCCGCGCCTGCGGGAGTTCGAGAATCTACCCTTTCGGCGGAGGGCGCAAGCGCGCGCGGCGACGTCGTCCCGGCTCGGGGTTATCGCGTCGACGGCGTGGAGAACGTTGAAGACCAGGATCGCGGGCGCTGCTTCCGCCTTCTAACGCAAACGGGCGAAGGTGGCGCGGATGTCATCCACAAGCACCGTCGGCCGCTCGAGGGCTGCGAAATGGCCGCCGTCGCTTTCGCCGTTGAAATAGATCACGTCGGAATAGCGCTTTTCGGCCCATCGCTTTGAGATGCGGACGTGCTCCTGCCTCAGCATGGTGAAGCCCGTCGGGTTGGCGATCGGCCCGGTGGCTTGGCCGCCCGCCGGTCCGCCAGCCTTGGAGAGCTCCCAGTAGAGCCGGGCGGCGGACGCGCCCGTATTGGGAATCCAGTAGAGCATGATGTCGTCGAGCATCTCGTCCTGCGAGAAGGAAGCCTCGGCCTCCCCCCGCGTCGCACCGGTGTCCTGGAACATGGCGTAGATCCAGGCCGCCAGGCCGGACGGCGAGTCCGCCAGCGCGTAGCCGATCGTCTGCGGACGCGTGGATTGTTCCTTGGCGTATCCGGAAAGGTCGTCCCAGAAATGCTTGGCGTCGCCGAGCATCGCCTTTTCCTCAGGCGAGGCCTCCGCCATTTCCTCGGGCGTCGGCGTGACCATGGCGAAGTTCATGTGGGCGCCGACCAAGCCGCCCGGCGTCTTGCGCGCGATGGCGTCGGCGACGCCGGCCCCGAGGTCGCCGCCTTGCATGCCCCAGCGGGTATAGCCGAGTTCCGCCATCAGCTTGATATAGAGGTCGGCGATCTGGGGCAGGCCGCAACCGGTCGACACCGGCCTGGCCGAGAACCCGAAGCCGGGCATCGCGGGCGCGACGATGTGGAAGGCGCGGCGGGGGTCGCCGCCGTACGCGGCCGGATCGGTCAAGGGACCGATCACCTTGCGAAACTCCAGCACCGAGCCCGGCCAGCCGTGCATCATCAGGAGCGGCAGGGCGTCGGGCTCAGGTGAGCGGACGTGGAGGAAATAAATCTCCTGGCCGTCAATCGTCGCCGTGTGTTGGCCGAGGCTGTTCAGCAGGGCCTCGCAGGCGCGCCAGTCATAGCGCGTTCGCCAATACTCGCAGAGCGCCTGAACCTTGGCGAGTTGAGGGCCTTGGCTGGTGTCGGCCACCGTTTCGCGATCCGGCCAGCGGGTTTTGGACAAACGCTCGCGCAAATCCTCGAGCACGCTGTCATGAACGGCCAGATGGAAGGGCTTGATCGTTTCGGTCATGGTGGTTTTTCCGAGGGCTGGGGCGGCGGGCGTCGCGGCGACAGCGGCAAGCGCCAGGAACGCACGGCGGTCCATTTCGCTGGGCTTGGGCGTGACGTCGCGGGCTGGCGGCATGGTGATCCTTTGCCGATCGGAAGTAGTCTGTTCCAGCAAAGAGGATTAGGGGTGCGGAGTGGCACAGGGCGTTCCAGCTGAGGAACGAGGCGATGAACTTCGACGATGTCCGCGTGTTCGCCCGGATTGCGGAGCTGAAGGGCATATCCGCGACGGCGCGAGCGCTCGGCCTTCCCAAATCGTCGGTAAGCCGGGCGTTGGCGCGCATGGAAGCCGTCGCCGGATCCGCCTTGGTCGAGCGGTCCACACGGCATGTTCGGCTGACCGACGCAGGCGTGCTTTTGCACGCCCACGCGGTGCGCATTCTGGACGACATCGCTGAGGCGGAAACGGCGCTGGAGGGACTGGCGGGCGCGCCACGCGGCCGTCTGCGTGTGAACGCGACCCATGCCTTCGGCCTCGGCGTGATCGCCCCGATGCTGCCGGACTTCTTGGCGCGCTTCAGCCAGGTGCAGGTGGCGCTGGACACCGACGATCGCCGCATCGACCTGGCCGCGCAGGACACGGATCTGGCGATCCGCATCGGCCCGATGGCGGACTCCGCGCTGATCGCTCGCCGGCTGCCTTCAGTGGACCTGTGGCTCTGCGCCAGTCCGGCGTACCTGGCGGCGCACGGGACGCCAAGGACCGTGGCGGAACTGGCTGCTCACAGCCTGGTCGATCGCCAGGATCGCGTCGACTGGCGCTTTGCCGACGCCGGCGCGATCGATGTGGAGCCGCGGGCCATCATACCGGACGCAAGCGCACAAAAGGTTGTGGTGGAGGGCGGAGCGGGGATCGGGCACCTCCCTGACTATCTCGTGCGCCCGGCGGTCGCCAGCGGGGGTCTTGTGCGTGTCCTGCCGGATATGATCGCCACCACGATCGAGGTCCATGCGCTCTATCCCAGTCACCGCAGCCTTTCGGCCAAGGTGCGGGTTTTCATCGATGCGCTCGCCGAACACATGCGAGTCAGCCCTCGTTCGGCGGGAGGTCGCGGACGTGCGGAAACGGCGCGAACATAGCTGTTCGCCTTGGCGCGGACTCTGGATCGTCGCACAGCCCGGTCGCAGCCCCCGGCGATTGAACCGGATCGGGCTTTGCGCGTTGCCGGGTCGTCGGCCAAAATGAGCGTCCAGTTCGGCCGCGCCGGTGTAGATTTGACGCCGGATCATTCGGGAACCGCCTCATGAAGCCCCTGCTCGCCTTCGTGTTCGTCGCCGCGCTCTCCGCCCCCATGACAGCCCCGGCGCAGGATCGGGGCCCGGGCTGGGATCGGGGCCGGAGCCTGCCGGCGACCACCCCGCAGGAGCGCTTTCCGGCGGCCTGGGACCTCCACCGCGCCGGCGGCTCGCTCAACACCGCCGGGCTGACGCTGGTCAAGCGGGTGACCTTCGCGCCCGGCTGCGCCAACATCGGTCTCTTCCGCGGCGCCGGCCGCCATGACCTGTACGTGGAGACGATCCTGGACAAGAACTCCAGGGCGCCCGGCGGCGTGCAGCTGACCAGCGACGCCTACGACTGCAACGGCGGCGCGTTGAACATCACCGTTTCGTCGGTGCTGAAGAATACGCCGGTCGGCGCGGCCACGTCCGTGACCGGCGACGGCTCCACGGCCACCATCACCTTCGCCGCGCCCCCGGCGGTGGCCAGCGGCCAGCGGGTCCATGTCAGCGGTCTGTCGCCCGACGCCATGAACGGCGATGTGTTCGTCAAGGTCAGCGGCGACACGATCACCTACCGCTATGCGGGGCCGCCCTACCGGTCGGGCGCGCCGACCGTGCTTCCCTACCAGTGGCAGGGCGCCAACTTCTATTCGATCAGCCGGCAGGGGCAGATCGGCGACGCCGGGCAGTACGGGCTGTGGACGCAGACCTTCGTCTGGCCGACGCCGGGGCCGAACCAGCCCTGCCCCTGGACGTCGGCCTGGTGGTTGAACCGCGACTTCGCCAACCCGGCGAACACCTCCTATGTCGAGATCGACGGCATCGAGACCTGCGTCCACTCCGCCGACTTCCACGACCAGGCCATCAATCTGCACAACTGGCCGGGGAGCGGGCCGCCCGGAACGCCCCCGGCGAAGGACCGACGCCTGCTCTACAACTTCACCCAGCACATGATGGACGGCCGTCCGCATACCATCGCCCTGTTCCGGACCCCGACCAAGAGCGTGGTCTACTGGGACGGCGTCGAGGTGGTGCGACTGCCGGTGAACGGGGCCGACTGGCTGGCCCCGCTGTGGGAGAATGCGGTGCAGGGCGATATCTTCTATGACCCGGGCCCGAGGACGTCCCCCTACACCTTCAGCATCCGGTCGATGAGCCACTATTCGTGCGCCGCCGCCGTGTGCGATTCGCTGAACCCGTAGGCTCGACAGGGCGGCGTCGGTCGTACCCCGCCGGGCGCCCACTCATACGCGAGGCTTCACCGGCGGAGGGTCGAAGGGCGAGGGTTCGGCGCGGCGAGGGTCGACAGCCGGACGAAAGCGCCTACAGGTAGGGCGACGGCGCGGGCATCAGGCCGTACGCCAACCGGGCCGCGCCGATGATCCGTACCTTCGCCGTCCTCGCCCTGCTCGGCGCCGCCCTCGGCGGCTGCGCCAGCCACGCCGTCGAATGCAACCTGGGCGCCACCCATGCCGGCTGCCGCCCGGGCACCGCTGGTTACCAGGACCCGAGCAAGTTCGCCGCCGCCGACGACCAGCAATGCCGCTCGTTCGAATTGTTGCCGGGCACGACCGCCTACGCGGACTGCCGGCTCGCGCTCAGCAAACAGCACAAGGCCGCGACCAGCCCCGCGCCGTGAGACCCGGCGACGGGGCCCGCCGGCGCACCGCTGGACTGGTCAAACCGGCGGCGTCATTCTATCTGGACGGCTGTGTCCGCTGCGGGCGTTCGCCTCGCACGCCCGGTCCTGGGGGCGATATCGGCTTCTAAGAGCGCCATGCAAGAAACGAGAGAGTGCGGAGACTGCACCCTGTGCTGCAAGGTCATGGCGATCGAACCGATCGCCAAGCCGCGCGGGGTCTGGTGCGTCCACGCCAGCAAGCGCACGGGATGCGGCGTCTATGCGTCGCGACCGTCGGCCTGCGCGTCCTTCCGCTGTCTCTGGCTCGACGGCCAGACGCCGGCCCATTGGAAGCCGTCCGTCAGCAAGATGGTCCTGCATCAGTTGGAGCAGACCATCGTCGTCGACGTGGACCCCGGCACGCCCAACGCCTGGCGCGCGCCGCAATACTATAACGAGATCAAGCAGTGGTCGGAGCGCGCGCTGACGGGCTCCGCGGGAGGCTCCTGGCGCGTGCTGGTCAGCGTCGGCGACACGGTCTGGGCGATCTTCCCCCCCGAGGATCTTCTTCTCGGCGAAATCGACGCCAATGTGCCGGTCGAAGTCGGCGTCCATGACGGCGACGGCTGGTTTCAGCCGTTCGCGCGGATCTATCGGCAGGGCGTCTACTCCGAGGTTCACGGCCAACGCTGGACCCGTCAGCCCGCCTGACAGGCCCTCTTGAGGATCGGGACCGGCGGCCCACCCATCGGAGGATGTGTCACGGGGCGCCTCCAGCGCATACGCGCCACCGCGCTGCGACGAAAACGCTGGTGGCTGGGGGCGGGATCGAACCGCCGACCTGAGGGTTATGAATCCTCCGCTCTAACCATCTGAGCTACCCAGCCGGGGCGCGTCCCCGGTGCGGCTAAGCCGGCGGGGCGCGAGCGAGCGGCGGGGTATAGCGGAAGCCTTCCCGTCCCTCAAGCGGCTTGGCCCGCCCGATCAGCCGAGCTGGCGCGAGCGCTCCACCGCCGCCGCGACCGCCGCCTTCAGGAGCGGCTCGAGCCCGCCCTCCCCCATCAGCACCTGCAGCGCCGCCGCCGTCGTGCCGCCCGGCGAGGTGACCTGGCGGCGCAGTTCGGACGGTTCGGCCCCGGAGGCGGCCATCAGCGCGGCCGCGCCCTCGACGGTGGCGCGAGCCAGGGTCGCCGCGGCGTCCGGCGCCAGGCCGGCGGCGACGCCGGCGGTCTCCAGCGCCTCGACGAAGGCGTAGAGGTAGGCCGGGCCGGACCCGGACACGGCGGTGGCCGCGTCCATCAGACCCTCGTTGTCGAGGTCGACCACCCGCGCCACCGGCGCGAACAGGGCGTGGGCGCGGGCCTTGGCCTCGGGGTCGGCGGCGAAGATCGAGGCCACGCCCTTGCCGATGGCGACCGCCGTGGTCGGCATCACCCGCGCCGCCCGCCGGCCGCCGAAGGCCGCGGAAAGGTCGGCCGTGCGGACGCCGGCGGCGATGGAGACAATCACCGCGTCGGCGGCGAGCCGGTCGGCCAGCGATGCGGCCGCGTCGCGCCAGAGCTGCGGCTTGACCGCCAGCAGCACGGTCTGCGCCGCGGCGGGATCCGGGGTCAGGCTGGAGCCCAGCGCCGCGGCGCGCGCCGCCGCCTCGCCCGGATGGGGATCGAGGATGCCGATCTGACCGGGCTGAAACGCCGCGCCCATGGCCCAGCCGTCGAGCAGGGCGCCGCCCATGCGGCCCGCGCCGACCAGGAGGATGGGGGTGATCATGTTCGCCCTCTTTCCAAGTCGCCTCGTATGTCGTCATCCCGCCCGTAGCGCGGCGGAGAGCCAGACCAGCCGCTCCAACCTCAACGCCGCCCCCCGGGTCACGGACAAGCCCTGCGGTCTGTTTCGGGACGACAGCCCTTATTTGATCGAGCCTGGCTGACCGGCCTAGGCCTGGCCGACGGTCTCGAACATGCAGGCGGCCATGGCGTCGGAGGGCGACTTGCCCTTCAGCATGAAGTCGAAGGCCGGGTAGAACCGGTCGGCCGCCTCCACCGCCGCGTCGATCATCGACGCCGCCTGGGCCAGGGTCGGCCGGTCGCCGGTGGGCAGGGCCATGGCGTGGCGGAACACGATCTCGCCGTCCTCGGCCCAAACCTCGAAATGGCCGAGCCAGACCCGCTGGTTGATCAGCGACACCAGCTCATGCGAGGCGGCCCGGTTCTTCTTGGTGGCGCGCACATCGAGCGAAAGGCAGAGCTGCAGGCAGTCCGCCTCGGGCCGCCAGGCGAACCAGAGCTCGTAGTCCTTCCAGTCGCCGGTCAGGGCGAAGGCGAGGTCGCCGTCGTCGGTGCGGTCGAAGTCGAGGTTCTCGGCGGTCAGCACGTGCTCGACCACGTCGAGCGGGTCGATGCCGAGATCGACGTCGTCCGGCTGGGGCGTGTCCATACGCGACTTTCCCTCGGGCGAGACCGCAAGCGTGGGAGACGCTTTCGACTCAGGCCCGGTACAATGAAGCTAACGACTATTCGTGAGTCTGCTCAACCGGCGACGTCCGCCGGGCGAGCTTCAGCTGTGGAGCCCTTCGATTGGGCGAGTTCGGCGCGCAGGGATGCGATCTCCGCGCTCAGGGTCGCTTTCAGAGCCTCGAACTCGTCGCGGCGCACCAGATCGAGTTCGGTGGCGAGCCGGTCGGCCTGGGCGCGCATGGCGGTCTTGGCCTCTTCGCCGGCGCTCTGGGCGAGGCTCATCGCCCCTTCCATGGCCTTGGCGAATTCGTCGAGAAACGGGTTCTTGGTCTGCATCCGCAAGGAGGTTCCGGCGCGAGAGGTTTCCGGGAGTTCCGTCGCTATATGGGCCCGATCGAACGATTTGCGAAGGGCCGCCGTCTCCCCCCTCCTGGATCGGCCAGACCGCGGCGGGCGGACGGCGCCCGCCAACCCGAACGACAGGGCCCGTAATTTGGGAATTAGCGCATATCCGCGCGGCCAAACCGGGTCCACTTTGGCGTGACATGCTCTAGGAAGGGGCCATGAGTCTCGTCCCCCTGCCCGACGCCGCGGCGACCAACTGGGTCGACCGTTTCGCGCCCCGGCCGCTCCGGCCGTGGCTGAAGCTCGGGCGGTTCGACCGGCCGGCGGGCGCCTGGCTGCTGCTGCTGCCAGGCTGGCAGGGGGTGGCCCTGGCCTCGGCCATGGGCCTTCGCGCGCCCGACTGGACCCTGCTGATCAAGATCGCCCTGGGCGCGGTGATCATGCGTGCGGCCGGATGCGCCTACAACGACATCGTCGACCGCGACATCGACGCGAAGGTGGCGCGCACGGCCGGCAGGCCGCTGCCGTCGGGCCAGCTCAGCCTGCGTCAGGCGTGGGTATTCGTGATCGTCATGAGCCTGATCGGGCTCGCCATCCTCCTGACCCTCACCCTGACCGCCATCCTGCTCGGAGTCGGCTCGCTGGCGCTGGTCGCCGCCTATCCGTTCATGAAGCGGATCACCTGGTGGCCCCAGGCCTGGCTCGGCCTGACCTTCAACTGGGGGGTGCTGCTCGGCGCCGCGGCGGTGGACGGCGGTCTCGGTCTTCAGCCGATCATCCTCTACCTGTCGGGGGTGTTCTGGACCCTCGGCTACGACACCATCTACGCCTTGCAGGACCTGGAGGACGACGCCCTGGCCGGCGTGCGGTCGAGCGCCCGCGCCCTCGGCGCCAACGTCAGGGGCGGCGTGGCCCTGTTCTATCTGGCGTGCGCCTTGCTCGCCCTGCTGGGCGGCTGGTGGGGCGGCCTCGGCTTTCCGTTCTACGTGCTCTGGGTGTTCTTCGCCGCCCACCTGGCCTGGCAGGTCCTGAAGCTTAAGCCGGCCGACGGCCCGCTGGCGCTCTATCTGTTCCGCTCCAACCGCGACGCCGGCCTGCTGCTGGCCATCGCCCTGGCGCTGGGCGCGCTGCACCGCGGGTGAACTGCGCTTCCCCTCGACGGGGAAGCTGTCCGCGCGGCGGACCGATGGGGAGGACGGCGGCGGCGCCTGAAGAGCGGCGGGTCAGGACTTCCGCCGCCCGGCGGGCTTCGCCCCGCCCCCTCCCGCAGGGGCCGCGAAGGGGAAGGGACTTTAGAACGGTCCGTGGTGGGCGACTTCGTCGACCACGCCCTGCAGCCGGTCGATCCGGTGGGCGTAGGCGGCGGCCAGGCACTGCTTGTTCGCGCCGCAGGCCTTGCGGCCGCGCAGCCAGTCGATCTGTTCGTCGTCGAGCTGGCCGCGTCGGCCCATGGCCAGGAAATGGCGCGAGATGTCGAGCATCACCGCCATGCGCACGTCCTGATCGTTCAGCGCGCGGTCCGCGCAGATGGTCTTCTCGTCGAGCGTCTTGGCCCTGGAGCAGTTGAAGCTCGCCGCCTGCGCCGACGCGCCGCAGAGGCCGATCATCAGGGCCGCCAGGGCCGGGACCGCGGTTCGCATGCAGAGCCTCATCAAGCGGACGTAAGGACGGGGGACTTGATAGCCCAGCCCGGGCGCCGCATGCTAGCGCGTCCACACGAAGAGAGACGATCCCCGGTGCCCGCCGTCGCCCGCGTCGACCCCAAGCGCTTCTTCTCCGAACAGGAATGGGCCAGCCTCTCCCAGCGCTCCTCCTGGCGGGGGCTGCTGCTCATCGTCCACGCCTGGGCGGTGATCGGGCTGGCCGGCGCGATGGTGGTGCTGTGGCCCAACCCGCTGACCGTGCTCCTCGCGGTGCTGATCATCGGCGCCCGCCAGCTGGGCCTCGCCATCCTGATGCACGACGCCGCCCACGCGGCCCTGCATCCGGATCTGAGGATCAACGACGCGGCGGCCTACTGGCTGTGCGGCGCGCCGGTCGGGGCCAACCTGGCCCGCTACCGGCCCTACCACCTGACCCACCACAAGTTCGCCCAGCAACCGGAGGACCCGGACCTGTCGCTTTCGGCGCCCTTCCCGATTTCGCGCAAGTCCTTGTGGCGCAAGGCGATCAGAGATCTGACCGGCCAGACGTTCTACAAGCAGCGGATCGGCCCGACCCTCGCGGCGGTCCGCACGCGCAAGGCGCGGCATCTCACCTGGCGACAGGTGGGAATCGCCCTGTGGGCCTTCTGGGGTCCGTTCGTGATCGTCAACGGCCTGGCCTGGACGGCGCTCGCCCTGGCCGGCCTGTGGTGGACCTGGCCGGTGCTCTGGCTGCTGCCGATGGCCACCTGGTACCCGCTGGTCACCCGCATCCGCAACATCGCCGAGCACGCGGTGACGCCCGACAACGACGATCCGCTCCGCCATGCCCGCACCACCCGCGCCAACCTGATCGAGCGGGCCCTGGTGGCGCCCTACTACGTCAACTACCACTGCGAACATCACATGTTCATGCACCTGCCGTGCTGGCGGCTGCCGCGCGCGCACCGGATCCTGACCGGCAAGGGCGAGACGACGCGCATGGAGGTGCAGCCCGGCTATCTCAGCGTGCTCAGGCAGGCGACCGCGGCGGCCGAGGATCACACCCGTGGAGGCGGCGCGAAGCGACAGACGGATCCCGTCGCCGCCTTTGGCTGACGTTCCCGAGTCGCGACCCACCCCCCTGTCCGCCACCGAACGGCGCGCCTTCATCCTCGCCAATACCCGCCTGCAGCGGCCGCCGCACACGCCGGAACTCCAGTTGCACCTCGCCGATGAAATCACCCCGATCTGGCGGCTGACCGAGGAGGCGCTCGCCGAAATCGGCGTCCCGCCGCCGTTCTGGGCCTTCGCCTGGGCCGGCGGCCAGGCGCTGGCGCGCTATGTGCTGGATCATCCGCAGGTCGTACGCGGCCAGCGCGTGCTCGACTTCGCCGCCGGCTCCGGCCTCGTGGGCGTCGCGGCGATGAAGGCCGGGGCGTCGCACGGCCTGTGCGCAGACATCGACGACTTCTGCGCCGCCGCCATCGCCCTCAACGCCGAGGTGAACGCGGTGCGCGTCGCCTTCACCGCGGAGAACCTCCTGGATGCGCCGCCGCCCGACGTCGACGTGATCCTGGCGGGAGACATCTCGTATGAGAACCCGCTCGCCGGCCGGGTGCGCGCCTGGCTCGCCGAGGCGCACGCCCGCGGCGTCATGGTGCTGATGGGCGATCCCCGCCGGAGCTACTTCTCCACCCAGGGCTTGCGCCCCCTCGCCGAATACGAGGTGCAGACCACCCGCGAACTCGAGGACTTCGCCGTCAAGCGCACCGGGGTCTGGACCTTCGGCTGAGCGCCCCCGCGCCTCGCCGCCTTTCGGTTCGACAGGCTCAGGATGTGGCGGACTTAGTCGGCAGCCGACCGGCCAGCGGTTTCAGTTGGATGGAAGCGGGTCATGCAATGAGCGCTCCCTCATCACGCGGCGAAGCTGGATTTCGCGACAAGATGTTCAATCAACCTATCCAACTGACCAAGGATGAGCGCTTCCGCGTCACGGCCCATCAACGGTTGCTGCCGAATTATCAGCATACTTCCCACGTGGGCGCTGAGGGCCTCGATATTGACGGGAACGCCGCTATCGAAACGGGAGAGCAGGTCACAGAGCCGGTACGCCACCGCGCCCAGTCCAGGAAACCCGAACGTCGCGCATATGCTCCCCAGCCTGTTCGATATATCGTATAGAGCGCGACCCGCCGTCTCTCGTGACGAGATATACTCGTCAGATGCCTTCTGTAATAGAATAAGCATGTTGTCGATTTCAGCGACCCCAGCCTCTCTTATCGAGTGTAAATTTTCTTCCGCGCGGGCGACTGCATCCTGTCGAGATATACCTTTTCGACCGGCGCGCCATGATAATGGGTTCTTTGATTTATGTATCGCGATCAGCATTAGACTGAGACCCTCTTGGGCGCGAAAAAGTCATCAACCGCGTCTTGACTCAGATTGGCCCCGACGGCTTCGCCCAAGGTTGCGGAAAGGTCGTCCTTACGGCGGCCTTTCGTTCCCAAAGGGGGACCGAACGCTTTGAAGCGGCGATCCGGACCTACGTAAGTCGTCGTTTCGATGAACTTCCTATGGTCCTGCGCGATCCAGAGGATCCGGTCGAACAGGATTTGGGGCGAAAAGGGCTTGGTCAGCACAAGATTGGCGCCGCAGTCACGCGCCCTGACCACGTCCGTCGGACGTACATGCCCGAGAATCAGCACGATCGGTAATTGCCTCAGCGTCGGATCGTTCTGGCGTCTGATCGCCTCAGCGAGGGCGAAACCATCGCATTCACTTTGGCCCGAGTCGATCAGGGCCAGATCGAACACTTCACTGCGACTAGCCGCCGTCGCCCCGGCAATATTGGCGATTCGTTGAATCGACGATACGCCGAATCCCATAAGCATCTGCGCAAGAATATCCTGATCTATAGACTTCTCAGAGACGACCATGATGCTGGCCGTAGCCAGATCAAGCTTTGTCGCTTGTGGATCAGTTATCTTCAGCATGGTTCACCCGAACAACTCCAGATCGCCGTCCGACAGAGGTTCGTCTTCACGGGCCCGTTCAGTGGGCGCGGCGCCGCTGAGACGACGCGCAAGGTCGCTCAGCGGGATGTTCGCCGCAGCGGCGGCCGCGTCGACGCGCCAATCGGGGTGTGTCGTCTCAGCCAGGGCGGAGATGAAGATCGCAACCCCGTGCAGCCGCTGGACCAAAAGATCGATGGCTTGAAATTCCTTCAGGTGGCCCGCGTTTGTGGTGGTATCCGCCAGTAACGCCGAGCTAATCAGCGCCTGGAGCCGGTCGCTCATGTCCGCAAGGTGCGACACCTCCGCGGCGACCGTGCGAAGGGTCTCTGTCGCCGAATTCATCAGAACAGCTCCAGCGCGCCGGACACCACAGCCTGACGCGGCGAGCGCCGCTCGACGACGAGCGGGAGGACCTCTTCGGACTGCATCCATACCTGGCGGGCCCGACCGGAAACGGGCCAGAACTGAATGCGGCGTCCGCGCGCTCCACGGAGGCTTCCGCCGGTGTGTTTGATGCCTTCTCGGCGGAGGAAATCCTCCGCGAACGCGGCGTTCATCGCGCCCACATCCGTCAGGCTGCGCATGAGGTTGGCGCCGCCGAAGAGCTTCGCCTCGAGCCGTTCGCGCCTGGCCCCCTGGCAGAGGAGGGCGTTCACGAGGAGCTCCATCGCGTGCACGCCGTGGCTCATGGAGGCCCCGGCGCCCGGGCGGTCGCCGGGCAAAAGGAAGTGGTTCAGACCGCCGACGCCGGCGATGGGGTCGCGCATGCAGGCCGAGACGCACGATCCCAGGAGGGTGGTCAGGACGACGGAACGATCGCCGCTGACGCGTTGCTCGCCCTGAACGATGTTGACGCGGCGTTCATTTTCGGCTGCGGGGTCAAGAGGCGGGACCATCGTCAGGTCACCATCCCGAACACGGCTTCGATCTTCTCCTTCAAGGTCGCGACAGTGAACGGCTTGACGAGGTAGTTGTTGGCTCCGAACTGGGCGGCCCGCTTGACAAGATCGGTGTCGGCCCGACCGGTCAGCATGATGAAGGCCGTGGTCTTGATCGGCTCATGGGCGCGGATGGCGCGAAGCAGACCCAGGCCATCGAGCTTGGGCATGTTGAAGTCTGAAATCACGAGCTTCGGCGGGAGCGGACTGAGCATGGCCCTAAGACCGTCCTCGCCGTCTGAAGCTTCGCTGATCGACGTGAAGCCAATCTGCTGCAGCCCGGTACGAACGAGCGAGCGGATCGTCTGTTGATCGTCGACGACCAGAACTTTTATGGCGGCGGCGGCGGGCATTAGGCGGCTCTCTCGCTTTTGGGGTTGGCGCTGGTGAGGGCTAGGACCTGTTCGGCCATGCGCTCCAAAGAGACCTGACGCTGAACGGCGCCCAGCTCCATCGCGGCTTTGGGCATGCCGTAGACGACGCAACTGGCTTCGTTTTGGCCCAGGGTCGCGGCTCCCGCCTGACGCATCGCCAGGAGGCCCGCGGCCCCGTCCCGACCCATTCCGGTCAGGATGACACCCACCGCCGCGTCTTTGGCGGCCCTGGCGACGGAATGGAACAAGACGTCCACGGAGGGGCGATGGCCGTTGACCAGATCCGCATCGATAAGACGGCAGCGAAGCGTCGAAGCGCCCGTGATCTCAAGGTGGGTCGCCCCGCCGGGCGCCAAATAGACATGCCCCGGGGCAAGGGCGGCTCCGTTGACGGCCTCCGTAACGGTGAGAGACGTCACGCGATCGAGCCGCTCCGCGAAACTGCGCGTGAACGTCGCGGGCATATGTTGGGTGATGACCGTGGCGGGCGCGTTCGTGGGGAAGCCGGACAGAAGCGTGATCAAGGCTTCGACGCCGCCGGTCGAGGAGCCGATCGCCACGATCTTGCCGTTCGGCGCAAAGCCGGCGGGCGGCGCCGTGTTCGTCGCCGGGCTGATGGAGCGCACGCGCGCGCCCGCGGCGGCTTTGACCTTTTCAGCGAGTTGACCGAAGGCGTTCGGACCGGCCGTCGCCGGCTTGGCGACGCAATCGACGGCGCCAAGTGCGAGGGCGTTCAGCGTCGCCTCAGTTCCCTTGTTTGTCAGCGTCGACACCATGACCACCGGCATCGGGCGAAGCCGCATCAGTCGCTCCAGAAAATCCAGACCGTTCATGTTGGGCATTTCGACGTCGAGGGTGACGACGTCCGGGGATAGGGCCTTGATGGCCTGGCGCGCCTCGATGGGGTCGGCCGCTTCGCCCACGATGCGGATCTCCGGATCCCGCTCCAGGGTGGCCCGGATCAGCCCCCGCATGGTGGCGGAGTCGTCGATGATGATGACCCGGATCACCGCACGCCTCCGGATCTCAGGCTGTAGCTGGTTATGCCGGTCGGTTGGAACAGGGTGGCCGCCGGGCCGGCGATACGTTCCGAGTGACCGATGAAGAGAGAGCCGCCGGCGCATAGCTTGGGAGCGAAGCGGCTCCACACGCGCGCCTGGGTTTCGTCATCGAAATAGATCACGACGTTACGGCAGAAGATCGCCTGGAACGTCCCCTTCATCGGCCAGTCGCCGATCAGGTTGAGTTCCCGGAAGCTGACCAGTGCTTTCAACTCCGGACGCACGCACCACTGCGCCTCTCCGCGCCCTTGAGGCGCGGCGGCGAACCACCGATCGCGCAGGCTCTGAGGAACCGGCTCGAGCGCGGCCGCGCCGTAAACGCCCGCGGCTCCCGAAGCGACCATGTTCGGGTCGATGTCGGAGGCGAGGATCTTGACGTCGTAATTCGCCGCGTCCGGCATCAGCGACAGGATGGTGAGCGCCATCGAGTAGGGCTCCTGGCCGCTCGAGCAGGCTGCGGACCAGAGACGGACGCGCTCTCCACGTCTGGCGGCGTCGAGCAGCGGCGGTAGCACCTTGGTCTTCAGGTGTTCGAAATGGTGGGGTTCGCGAAAAAAGCGCGTCACATTCGTGGTCAGGGCGGCCAGCATGCGGACCCGCTCGTCTGCGCCTTCGGCGCTGACGACCAGGGCGCAATAGTCACGAAAGCTTTCGATGCCGAGTATGCGCAAACGCTTGGCGAGGCGCGAATAGACAAGCGTGGCCTTGGACTCGAGGAGAGCGATCCCCGCGTCCCCATGCAACATGGCCGCTATGGTGCGAAAGTCCCCGAGCGTGAACAGGAATTCGCCATCGACGAGGCGCTCGTCGTTCGAATGGGCTCCGGGACGATTGACCGACATCAAGCAGCTTCGAGCTGAAGCTCGGGAAGCACGTGATCCATCGCGATCAGGCTGATCATTCGCCCGTCGATCGCCAGGATGCCCTGAACGAAGCTCTTCACCATTTCCGACGCTACGTCCGGGGTCGGTTGCACATCGCTGTTGGTCACGGTGATGATGTCGGAGACCGCATCGACCAGCAGGCCGACGATCTGTGTTCCGATCTGAGTGACGATGATGACGTGACGCTCGTTCGGTTCGGTACTGACCGACCCTAGGCGAAGCGCGAGATCGACGATGGGCAGCACGGCGCCCCGAAGATTGACGACGCCGCTGACGTAGGCCGGGGCGCGGGGCAGCGCCGTCGTCTTTGTCCACCCGCGGATCTCACGAACAGCCGTGATGTCGACGCAGAACTCCTGAGCGCCGATACGAAAGGCGACCAGTTCGCGATTGGGTCCAGAGGCGGAATTGAGGTCGGTCATAGCTCAGGCCATCATTTGGAATTGGGGTTCAAGGGAAGTGGGTTCGCCGGTGCGCGAGACCGCGACGACCGCGTCGACGTCGAGGATCAGGGCGACACGGCCATCGCCAAGGATGGTGGCGGCCGCGATGCCGGGCACGTGTCGGTAGTTTGCCTCAAGGCTTTTGATCACGACCTGCCGCTGCCCTTGGATGGCTTCCACAAGCAGCGCGGCTCGCGCGCCCCCATCCGCCTCGATCAGCAGAACCACGCCATCGCCGGGCTTCAGCATCTCGGCGCGATACCCGAGGATCTGCCCGACATCGATCAGCGGCACGAAGGTGTCGCGAACGGCGATCACCCGGGAGTCGCCCAACGCGTGAACAGCCGCGGCCTTGGGTTGAAGGGTCTCCACGATCGAGGTGAGCGGTACGACCATCGTCTGCTCGCCAAGGGAGACCACCATGCCGTCCAGCACCGCCAAGGTCAGCGGAAGACTCAAAACGAAGGTGGAGCCCTTGCCCGGCCTGGATGAGATGGAGATACGACCGCCGAGAGCCTGGATCGACCGCTTGACCACATCCATACCGACGCCTCGTCCGGAAATGTCGGAGACTTCCGCGGCGGTCGAGAAGCCCGGCAGGAAGATCAGGTTGTCGATCTCCTCCTCGCTCAAAATGGTCTCGGCGGCGATCAGCCCCTTCTTGATGGCGATCTCACGCACCTTGGCCCGATTTATTCCCGCGCCGTCGTCAGAGATTTCGATGACGATCCGGCCGGATCGGTGACCGGCGGACAGCCGTACGACGCCTTCGGGATGCTTGCCTGAGGCGATGCGATCGGCAGGCGTCTCCAAGCCATGGTCGATGGCGTTTCGGATCATGTGGGTCAGCGGATCGGCCAACCGCTCAATCACCGTCTTGTCGACCTCGGTGCCTTCGCCGTCGGTCACGAGCCGAACCTGCTTACCGGTCATGGCCGCCACTTCCCGGGCCAGGCGCGGCATGCGCTGGAACACCGATTTGACCGGCTGGGCGCGGATCGCCATGACGCTGTCTTGGATTTCCCTCGAGAGTTGCTCGAGTTCGTCCAGGCCCATGCCGATGGCCGAAGCCCCGGCGATGCCCGCCTCCATGACCCGCTGGGACAGCATCGCCTGGTTGATGACGAGTTCGCCGACAAGATCGATCAGACGATCCACGCGATCCAGATCGACCCGGATGGTGGAGCCGCCGGCCGACGAAACCGCCGACTCCGCACGCGCGGGGGCCTTCGCCGCCGCGGGTTCGGCCGCCTGCGCGACGATCACGGGGGGCGCGACCTCAGGGGAGGCCGGCATCTCGGGGGCGCTTTCGGCGCCGCCCTGAACCCTGCGGATCAGGGCCATCACGTCGAGGGGCGGCTCGACCGACGTGGGATCGGCGGACTCGGACGGCCGGTCGCCGGCGATCTTGGCTTCGATCGAGAGCTCGCAGTCCCCGTCGACGAATTCAAAGACGTCGTGAATGTCGCTTTCCGCCCGCTCGGTCGTGAGCACGATGTCCCAGGCGAGATAGGCGCCCTCGGGATCCATCGACTCGAGCGGCGGCAACGCAGTCGTATCCAGGGTCAGCGCGATTTCGCCCAGATGACCCAACTCGCGCAGAATCAAACCGGCTTCGTTGGCGTTGGCGTAGAGTTCGGCTTTCGGTTTGAAGTGGATGGCCCACGGGACGCCGATCATCGCCGCAATTCCATCCGGCTCGTCCCCCAGGAACGGTGGCGGCGCGAAACCGAAAACGATCTCGGACATATCCTCGCCCGGCGCCTCAGCGGCCACCGGAGACGCAAGCTTCAGCTCCTCGGCGATCTGCAGCACCCGCGCTTCGTCGACGGTCCCACCGTCGCGGGCGACGCGCACGAGATCTGCGAGAACGTCGGCGGCGCGAAGCATCGGCTTCAACACCGTCTGGGGATCGGGCGCCAGCCGGCCGGTACGGACCTCGTCGAGGGCGGTTTCGAATACGTGGGCGAAGCGGACAAGATCGTCCAGACCGAAGGCGCCAGCGCCTCCCTTGATGGAGTGTACGGCGCGGAAGACAGCGTTGATGACCTCGCCGTCCGCCTCTCCGGCCTCCATGAGGAGAAGGCCGGATTCCAGCTCCGCAAGCTGCTCCTCACACTCCTGAAAGAAGGTGATCTTGATGGCTTCCATCGGGTCCACGGCGGGCTTTCCTTAAGGTCTACGCGGCGACGCGGCGGATGGCGTCGACCAGCTTGACCGGGTCGAACGGCTTGACGATCCATCCGGTCGCGCCCGCTCTGCGCGCCCGCGCCTTCTTGTCGTCGTCGCTCTCGGTGGTGAGGACCAGGATCGGGATGGCGCGATGGCGGTCGTCGCTGCGGACCCCCTCGATGAAACCAAAGCCGTCCATCCGCGGCATGTTGATATCCGTGACGATCACGTCGGGACGCTCGATATCGAGCACCTCGAGACCGTGCACGCCGTCCTCCGCTTGCAGGACGTCAAAGCCGGCCTGCACCAACGCCAGGCGCAACATATCTCGCATGGTGCGCGAATCATCGACGGTGAGGATTGTCATGCTCATGGGCGTTGGTCCTCGCCTGGAAGATCCGCTCCGAAGATCTTCAGGTTCTGTTGGAAAGCTTCGGAAGCGTTGGAGACGCGAAATGTGTGACCGTGCGTCAGCCAGGTTTGGCGCGCGGCCAGCAGTATTTGCAGGCATTGGCCGCCCAGGCGCCGCACATCCGACGCGTCGAGGACAAGATCTTCTCCGCGGCAGCGCAGAAGATCCGCTTGAAGCGCTGTCGCCGCCTTGAGATCCAGGATCTCCGGAAGGTTGATGACTGCGGACGGTGCAGCCGCCGCGCCCATCAGAACTCCTCCCAAGCGTCGTTCGCCTGACTGGCCTGCACCGCCATCGCCGCGCCGCCTCGGCCGACAGTCTTGAGAGCGACCCGCGCGCCCGAAGGCCTCGGCTGGTGTTCAGGCGCCGGCCGCCGGGCCCCGGCCTGGGCCGCGCCCACTTTGAATTGAGCCACGATATGAGCCAGTTCCTCGGCGTCACGGGCCAGGGAGTGGCTGGCGGCGGTGGATTGCTCGACCATGGCCGCGTTCTGTTGTGTGACTTGG
Organism: uncultured Caulobacterales bacterium; assembly: GCA_903837135.1. GTDB lineage: Bacteria > Pseudomonadota > Alphaproteobacteria > Caulobacterales > Caulobacteraceae > CAIOYC01. Next base: position 23,913 of record CAILTK010000063.1, on the reverse strand, counting down.
TCCATCTGGTTGACAGCAGTATTCACCTGCGCCAGCCCAGAGGCCTGCTCTTGAGCGGAGGCGGCGATGTCGGTCACAAGGGTATTGATCTGGGCCACCTGCTTGACAATTCGACCAAGAGAAGCGCCCGTCTCGCCGACCAAGCCGACCCCGGTGGTCACTTGCTGCGACGAGGCGGAGATAAGCGCCTTGATCTCCTTGGCGGCGTCGGCAGACCGTTGGGCGAGGGCGCGGACTTCTGAAGCGACCACCGCAAAGCCCCGTCCCGCATCGCCGGCCCGCGCGGCCTCAACGCCGGCGTTGAGCGCCAAGAGGTTGGTCTGGAACGCAATTTCATCAATCACGCCGATGATCTGGCCGATCTGAGACGAGGATTTTTCAATAGCGCTCATGGCCTCGACCGCCTTGCGGACGATTTCGCCGGAATGCTCCGCATCCTCCGTCGCGGCGCGGACGACGTCCGAGGCCTCATGCGCGCCCTCGGCGGTCCGGCGAACCGTCGCCGTAATCTGGTCGAGCGCCGCCGCGGTCTCCTCGAGGCTTGCCGCTTGCTGCTCGGTCCGCCTCGAAAGGTCATCCGCCGCGTGGCTGATTTCCGCGCCGCCGTTCTGCATCGACGCCGCGTTGGCGGTGACGGACACCATCGTTCCTTGCAGCTTCGAGATGGCCCCGTTGAAATCGACGCGCAGCTTGTCCAGCGACGGAATGAGGGCGACGGTGATCCTCTGCTCTAGGTCGCCTTCAGCGAGTTGAGACAGGGCGTCGCCGACCAAAGCGACAGCCTTGACACGATCCGTCACCTCCGTGGCGAACTTCACCACCTTGATGATCTTGCCGTTCATGTCGAAGATCGGGTTGTAGGACGCCTGCAGCCAAATCTGCCGACCACCCTTGGCGAGCCGGGAGAACTCGTCCGATACGTACTCGCCTCGTCGAAGCTTTTCCCAGAAGTCGCGATATTCGGAAGATGCGGAATACGCAGGGTCGACGAACATGCTGTGTCGCCGGCCGATAACCTCGTCTCGGCTATAGCCGACTGCCGCCAGAAAGTTATCGTTTACTCCAATAATCTCGCCCTCGACGGTGAATTCGATCACCGCCTGAGCGCGGGATATAGCGTCGATCTTACCGGAGTCCTCGGACGACTTGAGCTTTGCGGCAGTGATGTCGAGCGCGAACTTGATCACCTTGGTGACCCGGCCGCCCCGGCCCACGACAGGACTGTAAGAGGCCTGCAACCAGGCTTCCCTGCCGCCCTTTCCGATCCTCTTGTATTCGCCTGTATCGAATTGACCACGCCCAAGCTTCGACCAGAACGCCTTGTAGTCCATCGACTGGGCGTAACCCGGATCGACAAACATGCTATGATGTCGCCCCTTTATTTCTTCCAGCGAATATCCGACCAAGGCGCAGAATTGATCGTTGGCTGTAATAATCTTACCATCTGGCTCGAATTCGATGACGGCGAAGGCCTGGCCGATGGCTTTGACGACGCCCGCAGCGCCGCTGTCTTTGAAAAAGTGAGGCACTGATGAAATCTCCGGATCAGCTGTTTGGAGTATGGTGCTGAAGTCTCATCATCATGTTTAAATGACGTTGGTTAATACCTGAAAAGTTCGAATAATGCAGATTTATCGTCTATTATTCCAAGACTGCAACAGGTTATCGGCGGCGTTATTCACCCCAAGGTGGAACCAAACGCGCTTTGATTTGCTCGTATCGGATGAGTCTCCAGGACTGTCGCCAATTGCGATTGTTATGCCCACAGCTTATTTGGGCGCAGAGAGCGCAACCGCCGCGTAGGCGGCGGGCGCCGGTGACTTTCCGACCAAGCCGGTTACTCCAGCGGGTCGACACCCCGCCTTGAATCGCGACACATCAAGAAGGTCCAGGCCGGAAAAACTGGCCACCAAAATCTATGCCCGACGATGTTCACCGGCCGCTTACTTATAATTAAACGGGTCAGCGCATCATATGTAATTCATATTGCTCGGTTAGACCGATTTTGACTTGGTGATGCATGCCAGCTTTAGGATCGACCATGCCAGATATCGAGTGCGTCAATGCGGGAGATCCGAAACCTCACCTTAACGACCTTGTCTTCCGACGCGTTGTCGATACGAATCCCAACGCCGTTTGGCTGCTCCACTTGGATGGAAAAATTGCTTACGCCAACGCCCGCGCGAAGACGACCATTGGCGAGATAGACTCTGAAAACTGGTGCGATCAGTGGCCGCCGAGCAATCAGGCCGCCTCGAACCGGGCGTTCGACGCCGCCCTGAAGGGCAAGCCCAGTCGGTACCGCGCCTTCGTCTCACTCCATCAAACGGGGCGCATCTACCTCGATGTCGATTTATCACCCCTCTTTTATGGGGACCGGACGTTTCAGTTTCTGCTTTGCACGGCCGAAGACGTCACGGCTAGCGTGGAGGAAGTTTCGTTCCTGCGCAGCGTCATCCAACAGCTTCCGCTTTCATTGACCGCCAAGGACGCTGATACGGGGCGCTATATTCTGTTCAACCGCGCCGCCGAGGATCTCTATGGGATCAGCGCGGAAGACACGATCGGCTGCACGGCCGCAGAAGCATTCCAGGCGGACAGGGCTGACGCCATTGGCGCCGCAGATGATCGCGCCGTTCACTCTTATGAGGCGCGCCTGGCTGTCGAAGAAGAATTCACCGACGCCCCGACCGCCCGCTTCATATCGACTCGTCGAGCCGTCACCTACGACGACGCCGGACCACGCCACCTGGTAACCTTGGGCGAGGACATCACGGAGCGAAGGGCAAACTCCGAGGCCCTCCGCGTGGCCCTGGAGTCCGCGGAGCAGGCCAGCACCGCCAAAAGCATGTTCATCGCCAACATGAACCACGAAATCCGAACGCCGCTCAACAGCGTGATCGCTGCGGCGCAGATGTTGGCTGACTCCGCGCTCGACCAGCGACAGCGCAAGCTCGCGTCCCTGATTCAGGCCGGCGGCAACACGCTTTGTTCCCTCCTGTCGGACATTCTGGAGGTTGTTCGGATGGAAGCCGGTGTGGTCAGTTTGGAAGCCGCGCCGTTCCGGATCGCCAATTTGATACGGGAGGCGGCCCAGCCATTCAGGCTCGAGGCCGAGCGGCGGAACCTCGGATTCACCCAGCAGGTTGCGCCAGTTGCGGATCGATGGGTCATGGGGGACGAGCGCCGGATCGGGCGGGTAATCGATATCCTTCTCGGCAACGCCCTAAAATTCACCGAGCAGGGCTCTGTTTCGATCGCCCTGGAGACGCGCGGCGCGGACGCCTATCGTGTCACAGTCACCGATACGGGCGTCGGTTTTGACCATTGTCAGAAAGACGCGATTTTTCAGCGCTTCGAGCAATGTGACACCACTCACTCGCGGCGCTTTGGCGGCGCCGGACTGGGCCTGGCCATCTGCCGCGAGCTCTGTGATCTGATGGGCGCCCAGATCAACTGCAGCAGCTTGCCGGGGAAGGGCTCTGAATTTTGGCTGGATCTGCACCTCCCCTCGGCCCCACCGCGGAGCGAAGCCACTGCGACTGAAGTCGAAACGCCACCCAACCTGAGCATTCTGATCGCCGAAGACAACGCCGCCAATCGGGCGGTGCTTGGCCTGTTGTTGGACGAGGTTGCGGAGGTGTGCATGGTCGAGAATGGGGCCCAGGCCGTTGAGACGCTCCGCTCGCGGTCCTTCGACCTGGTCCTGATGGACATGCAGATGCCCAAGATGGATGGGCTTACCGCCACTTCGGCGATCCGCGACTTCGAGAGATCGATGGGGCGCTGCTCCGTCCCCGTTATCATGCTGACGGCCAATACCCATCCCGACCACGTCGCCGCCAGCTTGGCCGCCGGCGCCAATCTTCATCTGGCGAAGCCGATTACACCCGCGACGTTGTTTGACGCCATGAATTCTGTACTCGCCGCCTGAACGGGTCTGTTGGAAAGATTTTCAGCCCACCGCCTCTACGATGAGAATTGAATATAGGCATAGATTGACAATTACCTGTCGGCGCGCCGGCAAACACGGCGGCTTTTTCACGGATGCGCCCTCGTGAACTGTTCAGTTTACCAGGAATTTGCATATCTACACCTATAAATGCCGGATGGGACGATTTAGCCATGGCGTTCAACGAACGATTCTGAGCGAGGTTCTTTTGGACTCGACACCCTCGATCTCGGTGCGACTGGAGCAGGTCCGCGCAAAGCTCGAAGACCGCTTCATGCGCGTCGGATCGACCATGGCCCTGGCCCTGGAAGGGGTCGAAGCCTTGATCAAGGCGATCGAGCGATTGCACAGCGCTCTCGGCGAGGACACGGCGGCGGCCAACTTGGCCCTGCGGGCGGCGGCGGGCGAACTACTCGGTCTGCCCCCCATTCAGGCGGATCGTCGGATCGCCTTCGAGGCTTTGGTTCTTCAGAGCCGCAAGCTCGCCATCAATGTCGATCAAATGCACACCCTGCTTCGATACTTGCGGGCCTTCGCAATGACCTTGAAGGTCACTGCCGCGTCGGCTCCAACCTTCGATGGCTTTGCGCAGGAACTGATTGATCGTATCGCCTTGGGCGCCGAGAAACTTGTCCAATTCAGCGCAAGACAGGCCGACCTAGATGCGCAGTTGACCCGCGCCTTGGATCTCGCCCGCGCCTTGGATGGCGATTGTGATCGCCTCTTGCCCTCGGTCGCCGCCAACCTCGAAGCAAGCGCATCGGCCCTTCATCATCACAACGAAGAGATTAGCGGCATAGCCTTGGAGGTCTCGGCGCTGTCTCAGCAAATCCGCATGAAGGTCTGTAACGCGCTGATCGCCTTGCAGATTGGAGATAATACGCGGCAACGGATAGAACACGTCCAGTTTGGCTTGTCCCTGCTCGACCAGGCGGGCGGCGCTGACGACACCGGCGCTCGATCGGCGGGCGCGATCGGGCGCTTGCTGCAGCTTCAACTCACCGATCTTACAGAGGTCTTCGCCACCGAAGCCCAGCGGGTAAGTCAGAACCTTTCGGGTCTGATGGAGGACGCGAACGAGATCCTGAGACTCAAGACCGCGCTCGGCGAGGGACACAACGCCGCGTTTCTGCGTCACCTGGCCAGCGACGTGGGTGACGCGGATACCGTGATCGGTCGCGTGAGCGTTGTGAATCAGGAAGCAGCCCAGAGCGGCCGCACGGCGATTTCGATCGCCGAGACGCTCATCGCCAATGTGGACGTGATCCAGTCCGTCAAAACCGAGATCCGGTTCATGGCGCTGAACACCAATGTTCGATGCGCCCAAATGGGTCCGTCCGGGCAACCTGTAGCGGTGATTGGTTCGGAGCTCAGCGGCGGCGCCGCTCGCCTCGGGCAGGCGGCGGATGCGACCATCGAGGAGTTGGACGGCCTGGCCCAAGGGGCTCAGGTCTTTGCCGACGCCAAGGGCGATGGAGATCTGGGCGGCGAGTTCAATCGGGCCCTTCGCGATATTCGCAACGCAGGTAACGCAGCTGAGCTTAGCCTTGAAGACATCGAACGTCTGAGTCGCGAGGTCGCAAAGGCCATTGCTGAACTCGGTGCGGTGGAGGACTTTCATAGCGATCTCTGTTCGGACCTTGACGCCACTCGGGACGCGTTGGACCGTGAAACCCAGCCCGATTTGAACGTGGCCTGCATCACGAATACAAACATCTCCGCGACGCTCGATAGATTGTTCAAAAGCTACACCATGGGACGCGAGCGCGAAATCCACCTGGGTTTCACGTCATCCGAGGGAATCGCCCTCCCCGTGGCGAACGAAACTGAGGGCGCTGCATCCGTCGAAGACGATGAAGACGGCCTATTCGCCGGCGCCCTGTTTTAGCGACGCCCGGAGCGCCGCGCGAACGTGGGAGCCTGTTTTCGCTCCAGCGGCGCTCCAACTCTCGACTTATCCGCCCTTGAACGATTCCATTTAAGGGCGGTTTGCGCTTGCCTGCGTCACGCTATCGCGCGGAGGCCCTCAGAATTTCCGCCGAGATCCGGTCGAGCGGGGCGGTCCGATCCACCCCGCCTCGCTCGATCGCCTCCTTCGGCATGCCGAACACTACACAAGAGGCTTCGTCCTGGGCGATGTTGAAGGCGCCAGCCTCTTTCATCTCCAGCATTCCACGCGCGCCATCATCGCCCATGCCCGTCATGATGACGCCCACGGCGTTCGCGCCAACGGATCGCGCCGCCGAACGGAAGAGTACATCCACGGATGGCCGGTGGCGTGCGACCAGCGGGCCATCCTTGACGGACACCGAGTAGCGCGCGCCCTGACGCTCGATCATGGTATGCCGGCCACCGGGCGCGATGAGGACGTGGCCCCGCAGCACCGGATCGCCATGTTCGGCTTCCTTGACCTCGACCTCGCATAAGGTGTTGAGGCGTCGGGCAAAGGCGGCCGTGAAGGCTTCGGGCATGTGCTGAACGATCACGACGCCAGGCGCGTTGGCGGGCAGGGCTTCCAGCACGACCCGCAAGGATTCGGTGCCCCCGGTCGAAGCCCCGATGCAGACCACCACCTCCGTCGTCTTGGCCATCGCCCGGTGGGCGCCTGGGGGCGGGAGCACAGCGTCGGCGGTCAGCTTCGCGGCGGGATGAAGCGGGGGCGGCGGCTGCGCCCTGCGGCTGCCGACACGCGCCCTGGCCGCAGCCTTCACCACATCGCAGATCGTGTCTCGGATTTCATTCAGATGGTCGGCGGCGCCGATCTTGGGCTTCAAGATCACGTCCACCGCGCCGGCCTCCATGGCCTGCATCAGGGTCTCGGAGCCTGCCTCCGTAAGGGATGAGCACATGACGACCGGGATGGGATGTTGCGCCATCAGGCGGCGCAGAAAGGTGATGCCGTCCATGCGCGGCATCTCCACGTCCAGAGTGATGACATCGGGGATATCGTCCAACAGGCGCTTGGCCGCGACGAAGGGATCGGATGCGACGCCCATGACCTCGATGTCGGGGTCGCTTTCCAGGATGGCGGTCATCGTCTGGCGCACGCTGGCGGAATCGTCGATGATCAGGACGCGCGTCTTCTTGCCCATGACGGATCCTATCGCCGTTGAAAGATGGTGTTGGCGACCTGTTCGACCGGCAGCGCCAACCCCGCGACGGATTCAGAGTGACCCAAGAAGAGATATCCGCCGGGCCGCAGATGCGAGCATAGCTTGGTCAGCACCGCCTGCTGAGTCGGTTTGTCGAAATAGATCAGGACGTTCCGGCAAAAGATCACGTCCATGTCCTGCCCGACGGCGTAGGACCGATCCATCAGATTCAGCCGCGCGAACCCGACCCGCCCACGAAGAGAGGGGGTGATGCGGCATAGGCCCGAGGTGCGGTCCTTCGAGGTCCGAACATACTTTCGGCGAAGGGGTTCAGGCGTAGGCGACAGCATCTCCAGCGGGTAGACGCCGCGTTGCGCCACCTCGAGCACTTCCGTGCAAAGGTCGGTCGCCAGGATCGAGTATGACGTTCGTGTCTTATCCGACAGGAAGGCGTCGATCACCATGGCCAAGGTATAAGGTTCGGCTCCCGTCGAACAGGCGGAGCTCCACATCTTGATCTGGCTTCGCCCCTCACTCACCATCAAGGGCAAGATGTGGCTTGTGAGATAGTCGAAGTGCGCCGGTTCGCGAAAGAAATCGGTCTTGTTGGTGGTGAGGCTGTCAACCAGATGGACCGCCTCTTCCTCCAGACCATCTTGGTCGAACACATACGCGCAATAGCCGTCAAGGGTGGCGATCTTCAGCGCCCTCAGGCGGCGCCTGAGCCGCCCCTCGACCATCGTCAGTTTTGAAGGCGGGAGCTTAATCCCGCTATATTGGTAGATATAGGTCGCCAGGCGCTGAAAGTTGCGCTGACTGAGATGTTCCGTCGGCGCCTCGGATGGAAGCTCCGAGGTTGGGGTCGCAGCCGAGGCCATGCCGGCGACCGCCATCTACGCCGCATGCTCCAGGACGGCGCTTGCGCCCAGCTCGGCGGCCTCCTCGGTCGTGAGCAGGCTTCCCAGGTTCATCAAGACGACGAACCCCTCCGGACGGCGCACGACGCCGGCGATGTAGGCGGAAGACCATTTCACGCCCACATCCGGCGCAGGCTCGACATCGCCTGGCGAAATGGCCACGACTTCGAACACGCGGTCGGCAAGCAGACCTAAGGTCAGGAGGCGATCCCCAACTGGCAGGTCCAACACCAGGATGCGGGTGTTGGGGGTGGGTTCAGTGGCGCCCAAGCCCAACCGAAGGCGCAGGTCCAGGGTCGGGACGCCCTGACCTCGCACATCGATGAGGCCCAGGAGATACGCCGGACCGTTGGGGATCTTGAATGCAGGGCAATTATCCAAGATCTCCCGAACCTGCGACACGGGGGCGGCGAACACCTCCTTGCCGAGGGCGAAGGTTACAAATTGCGTCTCAACCTCGCTGCCGGCCATGTTACGCGCTTTCCCGGAAATCGGCGTCTTCGGCGTCCGGACCGCCCATGTTGAGGTCCAGGGCGAAGCCCTTGGCCCGGGCTTGTTGCGCCCGAACCCCTTGGGTTGAAGGCGCAGCCTTGGCCACCTTCTTGGCCGCAGGCCTGGCGGCGGCCGCCACGCGCGGCGCGGGCTTCGCCGTCCTGGCGGAGGCGCGGTTCGAATGGCCCCCGCTCGCTTCGGTGCGGAAGAAGGCGATGCTGGTCTGCAACTCCTCGGCCTGGGCGGCGAGCTCTTCGGACGTGGCGGACATTTCTTCGGATGCGCCGGCGTTCTGCTGGGTGACCTTATCGAGCTGCTGGATGGCCTCGTTGATTTGCGAGGCGCCGATATCCTGTTCGCGGCAGGCGGCGCTGATTTCCGACACCAGCTCCGCGGTCTTACGGATGTCGGGCACCAGACGCGTCAGCATCTCACCCGCCTCCGCAGCCGCCTTGACCGTCGAGGTCGAGACCGCGCCGATCTCGGCGGCGGCGGTCTGGCTACGTTCGGCCAGCTTGCGCACTTCGGACGCCACGACAGCGAACCCCTTGCCGTGCTCGCCCGCTCGGGCGGCCTCGACCGCGGCGTTCAGGGCCAGAAGGTCGGTCTGCCGGGCGATCTCCTGTACGATGCCGATCTTTTCGGCGATGCTCCGCATGGCCTCCACAGCGGTGCGCACAGCCTCTCCGCTCGCTTCGGCGTCCTTGGACGACTGGCGGGCGATCTTCTCGGTCTGGGCGGCGTTCTCGGCGCTCTGTTTGATGTTGGCGGCCATCTGCTCCATCGAGGCCGAAGCTTCTTCAGCCGCAGCGGCTTGTTCAGTGGCGCCTTGCGAGAGTTGCTCGGAGCTGGAGGACAGTTCCTGGCTTCCGGACGAGACGTTGTCGGCCGCCGCGGCGGCGTCGCCGACGACGCCCCGGAGACGCTCGACCATGCGCTGCAGGGCGAGGCCCAGCGTGTCCTTGTCCGACAGAGGCTTGGGGCTGACCGTCAGGTCTCCGTCGGCGATCTGGTCGGCCAGGGCGGCGGTGGCGCGCAGATTGTCGGTCATTCCGTTGAATGTATCGACCAGGTCCTTGATCTCGTCATTGGTGGTGATTTCAACCCTTTGATCGAGATCGCCGAGGGAAACCGCGTCCGCCACGCCCATGACCTTGGCAAGTCCGCGACTGATGGACATCGAGATCCACAAGGCGGCCGCGACCGCGCAGATCAGAGACAGCAAGACGGCGCCAATCAGAATGTTGCGGGTATTGGCGTAGGCGGCCGCCGCGGCCGCCTCCTGCGTCTGCATCTGGGTCTTGGTGAAACCGACCAGATCATCCGTCGCCACCATCGTGTCGTTGGTGATCTGCGCCTGCGTCCCAAGAGAGATGACCTTCGCATCTTCATTCTTGTTCTGAAGCGCAAGCTCGCGCATCTTTGCGTCGTTTTGTTTGAAGGTCGTCCACGATCCCTTGATAGCCCGGTATTTTACCTTCCCCTCTTCTGAAGCGATGGCTTCGCCCTGGTCGAGGAGGCCATCCACTTCGGTGAGGAATTTGGCGATCTTGGAGTCATAGCCCTGCATCTTCTGCGGGTCGCTCTCCAGAATGATGTTCTTTTCAAACCGTATCGTTTGCAGGAGCGCCGTCTGCACGTCTTCCGCGGTCTGCAATCGTTTCACCGGGCCCGACAGCATCGAGACCATCTGTCCGTTGATGCTGGATAGACCGTTGATGCTGACCGCCGCCGCGGCGATCAGCATGGCCAAGATCAGGCCGAAGGCCAGACCGAGCTTGAGTTTAATCGTGAACCGCATGGTCGGTTGCCCCTCAGGATGATCTATGGACGAGGATGTGAAGAGACCGCGCCCGCAAGGGCAGGGTCGCAAAGCGAAGCAAAAATTGTGGGTAGGTCAGGCAGGACGATGAACTCGCCGTCCCGCTTGACCAGGCTGTGGACGAAGTCCGCTCGCCAGCGCATTCCGATGCTGGGCGGCGGCTCAGCGGCGCTCTGGACCAGCGTCGTGACTTCATGAACCTTGTCGGTGCGAAGACCGATCAGGGTCATCTCGCCTTCGATATCCATCTCGATGACGATGATACGGCTGTCCGGGGTGACCTCGCCGGGTCCCATGCCGAAGGCGAGGCCGAGGTCCGCCAGCGGAATGACTTTGCCGCGAAAGTTGATCACCCCGCCCACCAGGGCCGGCGCGCCGGGGACGGTTGTCTCTTCCGTCAGGTCGAGGATTTCCTGGACCATCATGGCCTCGAGCGCGAAGGTCTCGCCCTGCAGGTCGAAGGAGAGCGCTTCGAGGCGCCCGTCTTCACCCCAGTTGATCGCGCCGTGGGTTTGGCGAGGCATGTTCATCCCGTCGCTCGCAATTGCGCCTCCTGGCGTTGTCCCGCCCCAACCAGGCTGGGAACATCGAGGATCAGGGCCGCGCCGCCATCGCCAAGGATCGTCGCGCCGGAGAAGGTGGCGACGCTGGCGTGGACCTTGGAGAGCGGCTTGATGACCGTCTGGTGGTCGCCGATAATCTGATCGACCACCAGGCCAACGCGCTCGCCGCCGGTGGAGACCACCACGATCTTCTGGTGCAGTTCCGGCGACGTGCCCGTACCGAAAAGTTCGCGCAGCCTCATGTAAGGCACCAGGCTATCGCGCAGGGATATGAAGCTGCGCCCCCTGGACCGCTGATCCTCGTCCAGCGAGAGCTCGAGGCATTCCTCGACCGCGCCGAGGGGAATGACATAGCGTCCCCTGCCGACCCGCACCAAAAGACCCTCGATGATCGAAAGGGTGAGCGGAATGCGAAGAGAGAATTCAGACCCCTCGCCTGGCCGGCTGACCACCTCGATCGAACCGCGCAGAGCCTCGACCGTGCGCTTGACCACATCCATCCCGACACCGCGCCCGGAAAGACTGGTCACCTGAGCGGCCGTGGAGAAGCCCGGCTGGAAAATCATCAAGAGTAGATCGCCGTCGCTGATCTGGGCGCCGGGTTCAAGCAGGCCCTGGGCCTCGGCGCGTGCGCGGACGCGGTCTCGGTCGATGCCCCGGCCATCGTCTTGTACGGAGATGATCACTTCACCACCGGATTGCCGAGCCGACAGTCGCATCGATCCCACGTCGGGTTTTCCCGCCGCGCGGCGTTCCTCCACGCTCTCCAGCCCGTGATCGGCGGCATTGCGGACGAGGTGGACGAGCGGGTCGGCCAGACGGTCCACGACCGTCTTATCGACTTCCGTCGCTTCACCCTCGCAGGACAGCTCGATCAACTTGCCGGTATCCCGGCTGAGGTCATGGACCAGACGACGGAAGCGGCTGAACAGGGAGCCTACCGGGACCATGCGCAGCACCATGGTGGTGTCGCGCAATTCGCTGGAGAGCCGCTCGATCTCCTCGGCGACTGAGCGCAGCTGCAGATCCATGCTGCTGGCCGCGATCTGGCGGAGTCGCGACTGGGCGATCACCAGCTCTCCAACCCGATCCATGAGCTCGTCGAGGCGTTCGGCCGGGACCCGGACGCTCTCCGCCGCCTGGGCCGGCCCCGCGTTGGGCGTCGGGCCAGAGCCCGTGTCGACCGCCTTCGGCGGCTTGCCGGACAGGGCGTCCGACGCGGTCGTGAATTGAACCTTGAGCGAAGCGTCTTCGGTCGCGCCGTCGTCAGCCGCTCCATCGAGCTCTCGGATATCGAGCTCCATGTCGTCCATGACGAAGATGAAGACGTCTTCGATCACGGACCGGGGCTGATCGGTCGTGAGCGCTATCGCCCAGGACAGATGGCAGTCGGCGGGATTGAGCTCGTCCAGCGGCGGGACGTCGGCCGTCGAGCCCACGATCTCGCATTCACCAAGATCCCGCAGTTCGTTCAATAGGCCCATGGGATTGACCCCATTGGCGAAGGCGTTGCGGGGAAGGCCGAATCGAATGGACCAAGTCTTCCGGCCGGCGCCCTCTGATGAGGCCTCGGAGGATATGGCCCCGGCGTCCGCGTCTCTAAGGGCGGCGCTGAGCTTGGCGAGCAGGGCGTCGCTGACCGCGCCATGATCGCCCTTGGCGTCTTCGATCAGGGCGCGCATGTGGTCCTGGGCCTGCAGAACGGCGAACACCAGTTCCGGCGAGGCCGCGACCTCCCCCTTGCGCACCCGGTCAAAGGCCGTCTCGCAATGGTGGGTGAATTCGGCCAGGGCCGTGAAGCCGAACATCGCCCCCGACCCCTTGAGCGTATGCAGGCCGCGAAAGACGCTGTCGATCAGGTCGCGATCATCCAGGCGCGTTTCAAGGTCCAGAAGGCCCTGCTCGACTTGCTCCAAGAGATCACGCGCTTCCAGAAGGAAGGTCTGGACGGCGTCTGCCTGATTCATCGTCCAAGCACCTTCTTGATGATCTTGGTCAATTGTTCCGGATCGAAGGGTTTGGTGAGCCAGCCCGTGGCGCCGGCGGCCTTCGCGCGCTGCTTGAGCGCGGCGTCCGACTCCGTCGTCAGAAAGATGATCGGCACCCCCGTATGAGCGGGAGACTTGCGGATTTCTTCGATCATGGTCAGGCCATCCATGATCGGCATGTTGAGGTCGGTGACGATCAGGTCGTAGGCGCCGGCCTGGGCTTTGGCCAAACCGTCTGATCCATCGACGGCTTCTGAAACCGTGTAGCCCGCCCCCGAAAGCGCGATCTTTATGGCGACGCGGATGCTCGCCGAATCATCGACGGCCAAAATGGAGGCGCTCATGCCGCCCGCTCCGCCAGCCAGAAGCGGGCGTCGTCCGCCAGTGGAGATTGGAGAAACCCGCCCTGCTCGAGCAAGACCCGCAGTTGGCCGCTCGCAGGTTCGGCCAGGCTGAGGCGTTTTCCAAGGGCGTCCGCATAGAGCCTCGCGGAGTGAAGCAGCTGCAACCCAGAGAAATCGACATCCGCCCCCGGCTCGATCGCAATCACGACGTCATCAGCCCTTGCCAGATCCGCAAGTATAATATTCATGATATCCTCACTATCACGAATTCTTACGGACTCGATCTTGGTCATTCCAACATCTCCCAATTGACGACCACCATAGAGCTACACCTTCAGAATCACGAACTACGATTAGTCCGACCTATATTTATGAATATAGCGAAAACGAACGACGCAATTATAGTTTTGGATCAACAATGTATATTACACTGAGAAATATAAACGCCCGTCTCCACTAAAGGCCGCACGCGGCACGGCCAACCTGGCGACTTTCGACCGGCCCGATTGCGGCGCCGACACCCGAGGGCGGACTTGCCGATATCCAGCGCCAGCATTGGCGTGCAGATGATCACCGACGCACAGATGAAAGCGGCGCTTGCGCTGCTGGGGATAGATCAGAAGAAATTGGTTCGACTGAAATAATATTACCCTCTGACCCAAATTCGACGACGGCGAAAGCCTGGCTGACGGTAGCTTTGACGACGCCCACCACGCCACCGTCTCTGAAAAATTGAGGCACTGGTGAAACCTCCGGGTCGGACGTTTGCCGTAGGGCGTTCAAGTCCACTCTCCGTCTAATTTATATTAGTTAATACACAGAAAGTTCCGATAACGCAGATTGTTCCAGGAGTGCAGAAGATATCGTGCGGGGACGCAACTCCTCTATTGGTGGAATGTAGAAGACTCCGATTTACACGCATCGGAGGAAATTTGCAGTTGAAGTATCAATAGATATACGAATGTTGGGCTGCGTCTCGCTCTAGTAACCATTAGTAATATTGAGGTTTGATTTTCGACAACCAGAGGGGGATAATCCATGCTCTCCAACCGCCCGATCATCCGAACTGCGAGTCGGAAGCAAATGGCGGAGATGTTGGTCGACAGCTATCGCGCTGATCGCGTCAGCTACAGTCGCTCCGACGCGCCCTTTCTGGGAATCGCCAACCGCGCCGAATTACCCGCGATAACGCTTCACTACTGTCGCTTCAGCAGTCCCTTTGCGATTCAATTTGCCGACATGCCGGGTTATCAGCAGTTTTTCTGCCTCTCTGGTTTCGGCCGCTTGCGGAGCGCGGGGAGAACGGTCGAGCTCACGCCGCACACATCGGTCATAACCCAGACCGGCCAAGCGTTTGAAGTGGAGTACAGCGATGACTACGCCCACCTCGTCCTACAGGTGGACGAACAGCGACTGAAGCGTCGTTTCGAATTGATGTCGGGCGGCGACGGGCCGCTGCCTATCCCGATTCTGGAGGCGATCCCGGCCATCGCAGTGGCGCGGGTCAAGTCCCTGGCCCTCACCCTGGCGAAACATCTACCCGAGACCAATGATGCGGACGACCTCATTTCAACCGAGCTGGCCGAGGTCGTTGTCGGAGGATTTCTCAGCGAGAACCAGAAGCATGCGTCCGGGCGGCGCGACGTAGGCGCAAAGCGGGCCCCTAGGGTCGGTTCGGATCGCCTTGAGGAATTCATCAAGGCGCACTGGGACAGGGCTCTCACCGTGGAAGATGTGGCGCAAGCCTGCGGCGTCGGTGTGAGAAGTCTGTTCAACCGCTTCAGTGACGAGTTTGGGATGACCCCGCTGGCTTACATGCGGGGAGTACGGCTCGATCAGGCGCGGCGCCTGTTGAGCCACAAGGATAATCAACTGTCGGTGCTCGATATTGCCCTGAAATGCGGCTTTTCGAGCTTCGGGCATTTCGCGAGCCGATACCGTGAGCGTTTCGGCGAATTGCCCTCGGAAACGATCAGTCGCGGCTGAACGGCATGGCCTTCCAGGTTCGTCTGGAGATCCAAGTGCGAGCCTCGCAAAAGCTCCGAAGGCGAGCTCGAAATTACTCACTAGCGGAACAGTTGGCCCGTCCCGTTTAGCCCATAGCCCCTCGTTGCGGAGAAGCGGGCGACGGGCCGGCCCTCAGAAGCGCGGCCGGAACGCGCGCGGCGACCAGCCGAGGTCGCGCTGCGCCGGGCCGGGGTCGAACGTCAGGTTCTCGCCGACCCGCTCCACCATCGCGGCCGTCGATCCCGGGAGCCAGGGCCGGGCGAGCGCGTAGCCCATCCGTACAAGCGGAAGCGGGAGGGACAGGATCATCGGCCGGCGGCCCAGCCCCTCGTAGATGCGCCCGACCATCTGGCGGTAAGTCAGGGTTTCACCGCCCGGCACGTCGTAGGCCCGATCGGTCGCGGGGCGGCGCATCGCCTCCAGGGCGACCTCGGCGAGATCGTCGGCGTGCACGGGCTGGCGCAGGCCCGCGCCGGAGCCTGGCAGCGGCAGGATGGCGAAGCGGCGGATCAGACCGGCGAGGCGGGACACATTGCCGTCCTCGCCCTCGGCGTAGATCAGCGTCGGCCTCAGCAGGGTGTAGCCGACCCCACGGGCGCGGCAGAAGGTCTCGACCCGCGCCTCGCCCGCGGCCAGGGCGGCGGCCGTGGCCCGCTCGTGCTCGGATGTGGAGCTCGCCTTGGTGAACCGGCTGGTGGACGAGAAGGCCACCAGCCGCCGCATGCCGAAGCCGTGCAGGGCCTCGAGCGCCGGGTCGGTCAGGAGCCAGATCGGCGACAGGCTGAACACCGCGTGGACGCGGCCGGCCGCCGCCAGACCGGCCGGCTGCGACAGATCGCCGAGGATCCAGCGCACCCCGTCCCGCGCCGGCCGCGTCGCCCGGCTCAGGGCGAGCACATCCCCGGCGCGCGACGCCAACCGCGGGACGAGGAACCGGCCGACCAGGCTGGTCGCGCCCAACACCAGCACCTGATCGTCCGTCGCCATGCCCCTGAGCTATCGGCTGCCGCCGCGCCGGTCCAGCCGCGCGCTCTTGCGCAAGGGAATGCACAATAGGCAAATGACGCCGAAACCCTTCGGGAGGGGACATGGACACGGTTGTGACGCCCGCCAGCCACGCGGCGGCGCTTTGGGCGGGGCTGCTCGTGCTGTTGCTGCTGGTGCTGTCGATCCTGGTCGTGCGCCAGCGTCAGCGCCACCGGGTCGCCATCGGCGACGGCGGCGTCGAGGAGGTGCTGCGCGCCACGCGGGCCTTCGGCAACGCGACCGAATATATCCCGGCCGGCCTCGCCGCCCTGGCCATCCTCGCCCTGGCCGGCGCGCGCCCCCTGGTGGTGCACGGCGTGGGTCTGCTGCTGCTGCTCGGCCGTCTCGCCCACGCGTGGGGCCTGTCGACCGATGCGGGGCTGACCCTGGGGCGCTCGACCGGCATGACCCTGACCTGGCTGGCCTTCCTGATCGCCGCGTCCATGCTGCTGTTCTACAGCCTGCCGTAGGCCCGGCCTCAGCCGCCTGACAGGATCGTGCCGGTGGCGGCGTCGACGCGGAAGTCGATCCGGCGCCCGTCCGCGGCCGCCCAGCGCACCCGATAGACCGAACGGCCGTCGGGATCGGTCTCCAGCCCCGCGTCGAGCAACCGCCCGGGCGTCCGGCGGCGGATCGCGTCGACCACATGCTCGAGCGGAATGTGGCTGCCGTTCTTGACCTTGGCCCGCGCCTCGCCCTGCTGCTGGCGCCAGTCGGCCCCGAGGGAGTCCGGTTGGCGCGCGACCGCGGGCGCCCCGGCCAGCAAGCCGGCCGCGACGAAGAGCATCCCTGCCATGGCCGGAAAGCGGTTCATCACCTGTCCGTAACGCGCGAGGCCTGAATAGCCGCTGAATGCGTCGCTAGTCTTTCCGCTTGGCGACATAGGGCCGCTCTTTGCGCCAGCGCTCGGCCAGCTTGATCAGGTGGTCGTCCTCGGGCTCGGGCAGGGTGACCACGAGATGGGCGAACAGGTCGCCGCGCCGGCCGGTCTCCGGGTCGACGCCGCCCCGGCCCTTTAGCCTCAGTCTGGCGCCCGAGTTGGAGCCCTTGGGCACGGTCAGCGCCACCACGCCCTCGGGCGTGGGCGCATCCACCTTGGCGCCCAGCACCGCGTCGGGCACCGAGATCGGCAGGTCCATGTGCAGGTCGGCGCCCTCGGCGCGGAACACCGGATGGCGCCGGATCGCCAGCTCGATCAGCACGTCGCCGGCCGCGCCGCCGTTGCGGCCCGGATGGCCCTGGCCGCGCAGGCGCAGGGTCTGGCCGTCCGCGGCGCCCTTGGGGATCGACACCTCCAGGGTCTTGCCGTCCCCGAAGGTGATCCGCCGGACGGCGCCCTTGATGGCGTCCTCGAGGTCGATCTCCAGCCGGGCGCGCACGTCGGCCCCTTTCGACTGGAAGCCGCGCGCGCCGCCGAACGGCCCCGCGCCGCCGCCGCCCCGGCCGAACATCTCGCCGAGGATATCGTCGAAGTTGACCCCCTCCATGCCCTCCGCGCCCTCCGCGCGGAAGCCGGCGCCCTCGCGCCGAAAGCCGCCGCCGAACGGACTGCCGCCGGGATAGCCGCGCGGCGCCTCGCGACCGTCCGCGTCGATCTCGCCGCGGTCGAACTTCTTCTTCTTCTCCTCGTCGCCAAGGATGTCGAAAGCCGCGGAGACCCGCTTGAACCGCTCCTCGGACTTGGCGTCGCCGGGATTGCGGTCCGGGTGCAGCTCCTTCGCCAGCTTTCGAAACGCCTTGCGGATTTCGTCCGCGCTTGCGCCCCGGCCGACGCCGAGTTCCTGATAGGGGTCTTGCGCCAAGGAAGCCTCTCCTCGCCTCCTCGTCGCGGGAGACGGCGCCGCATCAATTAGGTGATTGCGCTCCGGGCGCAACCCGCATTGTGATATTTATGACACATGAATCGGGCCGATCGCCTGATCGTCAGAACGGGCGAACCCCGCTAAGCTCCGGCCGGGCAGGGTGAAGCGGAATGGATATCGGGAGACTGCTGTTCTCGCCGGAGGGGCGGATCGGCCAGCGCGACTTCTGGACCGGCTTTCTGCTGCTGTTCGTGTTCGGGATCCTGATCCACGCGGTGCTGCTGGTCGGAACCCTGATCTGGGCGCTGTCCACCTACTGCTGGGTCTGCCTGTTCTCCAAACGCCTGCACGACATGGGACATTCCGGTTTCGCCCAACTGTGGATCTATCTGGTCGACATGCTCGGTGTGATCGCCCTCGTCATCGGCGGTCTCGGCAGCGTTCTGGCCGGGGTCTTTTCGAGCGGCCGTGTCGGCTGGGGCCTGCTCGCGGGCGGGATCGGGCTGTTCATGCTGGCCGCCCTGGCCTGGTTCCTGGTGCGCGTCGGCTTCCTGTTGTGGATCGGGCTGACGCCGGGCCAGCCCGGCGACAACCGGTACGGGCCTCCGCCGCTGCGGTAGCTGCGGCGTCAAGCTTGCTCCTCACCCCTCGAAGGCCGGCGCGACGTCCCGCGCTGGCACGATGTGGGGGAACGCCATGCAATTCGGCTTCGACGGACCAAACGGCCGAGGAAACCGAGACGGCGGGTCCCACGCCGACGTCCGTGAACTCCTGCCCCTCGCCGCCCTGGCCGCGGAAGCCGGCTCCGCCGGACTGATCGGGACGACGCCGCCCGGTCCTGCGCGGGTGGCCCGCCTGATCGCCTACGCCGACCTGCTGAGCGAAATCGCCCGCCGCGGCGGTCAGGTGGAGGTGCTGGCGAGGGCGGCCTCCGCCGCCAACCGCGCCCGCCGTGAAGCCGGCGACGACCGCGGCCTGCAGGCCGTCGCCGTGCTGGCCCTGGCCGAGGTGCAGCGGCTGGGATTTCTCCTGTTCGCCGACGTGGACGCGGCGGACGAGGCGCGCACCCACGCCGAAGCCGTCCTGGCGCTGACACCGACGCCCCTGGTCGCCATCCGCGCCAAGGCGCTGCTCGCCCGCCTCAAGGGCGCGCTGGCGCTGGCCGCCGGCGACCGGGCGGTGGTGCTGGCGGCGGTGGACGGCCTGGAGGTCGCCCACAAGGCGGCGACCGCGTTGAAGGCCCGGTCGGCCGAAACCGCTGGCTATCTGATCGATCGCGGGGACCTCCTGCTGGGCCTCGCCGTCAACACCCAGGATCGCGTCCTGCTCGCCTCGGTGGAGGAGGCCCTGTCCGATCTCGTGAAGCGGCTCGAGCCGGACCGCCTGCCGCTGAGCTGGATGCGGGCCGAGACCCTGCGCGGACAAGCACTGACGGCGCTCGGGGAGGCGGCCGGCGACGCCGCCTCGATCGCCGAGGGCGTGGCCGCGCTCAAGGCGGCGGCCGGCGCCGTCCTCAACCACCACTCGCCGCTCGACGCCGCGCGCGCCGGCCATGCCCTTGGACTATCGTTGCAGGCCATGGGGGAGGCCTGCGAAGAGGAGGTGCTGTTCGACCGCGCGGTGCAGGCGTTCTCACCGGCGCTGCAGGCCCTCGACCGCGCCCCCACCCTGCCCTATCGCGCGATCGTCGCCCACGACAGCGCGGTCTGCCTGGCGCGCCGGGCCGAGCGGCGCGGCGACCTGACGGCGCTCGAAGAGGCGGAGGTCGCGTTTCGCGAAGCGCTGCGCACCCGCAACGCCGCGGCGGACCCGCTCGCCTGGGCGGTGACCCAGGTGGCGCTGGCCCGCATCTATGAAGCCCAGTCGGCGCTCCGTCCCGACACCGGCGAACGCGCCGACGCCGCCTTCGCCCTGACCTCCGCCCTCGACGTGTTCAGCGAGCGCGGCCTGCGCACCCTGTCGGACGCCGCGCTGACCGCGCTCGATCGACTGAAGGAGCGGGTTTAGGGCCGAATAAACCTCCCCCGCGCAGCGACGGGAGGTCGATCGCGCTCAGGCCGCGGCGACGTCGCCGGTGGTGCGGCGCATGCGCCAGAAGCGCATGGTCCTGAGCGCGGTATCCTTGGGCAGGTCGGCGTAGAGCTGACCGTATTCCTTGGCCCGGGCCATGGCCTGGCCGGGCTCGAGGATCAGCACCGCGAAGGTCAGGAACAGCGCGCGGTCGAAATCGGCCGCCCGGCAGACGATCGCCAGGGCGTCGAGTTCGCGCCGGTCGACGATGCGCCGCGCGGTGTGGAAGTCGATGTCGGACAGCTCCGCCAGGGCGATCAGAAATTTGGTGCGCTCGTTGCGGCGAAGGAAGCCGGCCAGGGCCTGCGGGTTGATCACCCCGCGGGTCCGGAGCGCTCGCACCTGGGCCTCGGCCTGATCGTAGTCCGCCGGCAGGGCGCCGTCTCGCGTGGCCAGGCGGCGGCGTCCGACCGCCAGCGCCGCCTCGAGCTCGGCCGGATCGAGGGCGGCGTTGCGGGACATGATCTGCTCGCGCAGGCGCGCCTCGACCATGAAGTACATCTCGTTGAGCAGGTCCACCGGCAGGTCGTGCCGGTCGACCACCGCGTCGTGCAGCGCGGGGTTCTCCGCCGCCCGGTCGACCACGGCTTCGGAGGCCTCGCGCGACAGGGGCGCGGACGGGTTGACGAGCAGGACGCCGAGGGTGGCGTCGTCGCCGCGCGCCACGATCACGTCGGAGACATTGGTGGTGAGGTCGCTGCGGCCCGAGATCGCCCGCAGATGGCCCTGCCCGCGCGCCTTGGCGATGGCCACCAGATCGGCCTCGCCGAGCGCCTTCGATCGCGCGAGGATCGGACCCGAGACGCCGACGTCGTCCGCGGCGAGGGTGCGGACGAGGCGCTGCGGCGCCTGTGGCGCATCGGCGAGACGGCCGGCCAGTTCGGCGCGGATCTCGTGCTCCATCTCTTCGGCGAGCGCGCCCATGACACCGTCGAAGGCCTGCATCTCGCTCGGGCTATGCGTCTCGGCGCCGACGAAGAACAGGTCGGTGACGCCGCGCAGCAGTTCACGGCGCTTGGCGCTGGACGGCTCCTGCGCCAGAGCGATGAGGTCGGCCAGTTTGCTGGCGGAAGGCGCGGTCATTGTCCGTCTGCGGGCTGGAGGGGGTTCTGGGCCTTGCCGGCCGCCGTGGTGGCGCGGCGGATCGGATCGGAGGTCGCCGGCTGGCTCAGGTCGGCGGTGGCGCCGAAGAACTGCGGCGGCAAAGGGATCGGATCCGGAGCGATGCCGTAGTCGCGATGGACCGAATAATGGCGCGCGCCGCCCTCGGTCTGACCCTGTGCGACCTGCACCGGCGCGGGCGCGGCCGCCGACGGCTGACGCGCGGCGGGCGCCGGATCGTAGATCGAATTCAGCGGCGCCGGAACGGGCCCGCCCGCCCCTTGCCCGATCGGCGGCATGTAGGTCCACCCCCGGGGGGCGGGCGCGGACTGCGCCTGCACGGGCGTCGGCGGACCATAGGGCGCCGGGGCCTGGGCGTAGGCGACCGGCGCGGGCCGGGTCGCCGCCGGTCCGTCGACCTTGCCGCTCCACGACAGCCGCGCTCCCGCGAAAGCTCCGGCCGTCGCGGTGGGCGACGGATTGACGGAGGACGGCCCGGCGATCGCGGCGTGGCGGGTCTCGCCGCCGTATCGGTCGTAGGCCTGCACGCCGCCGTAGCGGACGGCGGAGTTGGCCAGAGCGGCGGCGTACGGGGGCGGCGGCAGGGCGCTCGCCATCGGCGCCTGGGGGCTGGCGGGGACAGCGGCGGCCGGCGCGTAGGTCTGACCATAGGCGGTCTGGGCAAGCGCTGGCTCGACAGACGTCGCGGAGGCGATGGCGGCGCTGAGCGCCGACATCAGACGCAGCGCCATCTGCATACGTGTGTCCAAAACCCGCCTCCCGGAGGAATTGGGGCGACGATAGCCATCGGCGATTAACCTACGCCTAACACGCCAGTATTTAGCGGCCGCTCCAGGTCTTCAGCAGTAGCCGTTCGCCAAGCGTCAGGAGCAGGTTGAGGCCCGCGCCGAGTGCGCCGAGCACCGCCAGCGCTGCGAACATTTCGGCGATATGCAGCTGGTGCTCGCTTTCGAGTATGCGCCACGCCAGCCCCTGGGAATCGCCTGAACCGGCGACGAATTCGGCGACCACGACGCCGACGATGGCCAGGCCGCCGCCGACCTTCACCCCCTGCAGCAGGTGCGGCACGGCCGAAGGGATGTAGAGATGAATGAGCCGTCTCCAGCGGCCGGCCTCGTAGAGGTCGAACAGGCGCTCGAGGTCCGGATCCGCGGCGGCGAGACCCGCGGCCAGCCCGGAGTAGATCGGGAAGAAGGCGACGAGCGCGCCGAGGGCTGTCAGGGCGCGGCTGGGATGGTCGAGCCCCGCCCACACCACGAACAGGGGACCGAGCGCCACCACCGGCGTCACCTGGATCACCGCCGCGATCGGCCCGAAGGCGCGACGGACCATCGGACTGAGGCCGCCCAGCAAGGCCAGGGCGACCCCGACCGCGAGCGCCCAGACCAGCGACAGGAAGGCCGCCCACAGGGTGGTGAGCGCCGACTGCACCAGAATCGGATAGCGCGCGCCGATCGCGGCCCCGATCGCCGACGGCGAGGGCAGCAGAAACACCGGGATGTTCAGCAGCCGGCACGCCGCCTCCCAGGCGGCGAGCAGGACGGCCACCAGCACCAGCGGCGGCAAAACGGCGGCCAAGGCGGACCCCGGCGGCCTCACGCGGCGCCCCGCCGCGCCATGGCCTGTTCGAGATCGGCGGAGACCCGTTCGGCGGCCGCGCGGAACGCCTCGCTGGTGCGGAACTGGGCGGGCCGCGGGACGACGCCGTCGACGACGGTCTCGCCGGCCGACCGGCCCGGGCCGGGGCTCATCACCACCACCCGCGCGGCCATGTAGACCGCCTCCTCGACGTTGTGGGTGACGAAGACGATGGCGGGCCGGGTTTCGGTCCACAGGGCCAGGAGGTCGTCGGCCAGGCGGCGGCGGGTGATCTCGTCGAGGGCCGCGAACGGCTCGTCGAGCAGCAGCAGCTTCGGCCGCGTGACCAGGGCCCGGGCCAGCGACACCCGCATGGCCATGCCGCCCGAGAGCTGCGCGGGCTTGAGCCTGGCCGCTTGGCCGAGGCCCACCCGGGCCAGCGCCTCTTCGGCGCGCGCCAGCGCGTCCGGCCGCGAGATCCCCGCCAGGGTGAGCGGCAGGGCGACATTGGCCGCGGCCGTGGCCCACGGCATCAGCGTCGGCGCCTGGAACACCACGGCGGTCTCGCCGCGCCCCGGCGCACGGACGACCTCGCCGGTGGTCGGCGCCTCGAGACCGGCCAGCAGCCGCAGCGCCGTCGACTTGCCGCAGCCGGACGGCCCGACCAGGGCGACGATCTCCCCGGCCTGGAGCGCGAGGTCGAACGGTCCCAGCGCCGACCGCCCGCCGTAGGCCACCTCGACTCCGTTGAGGGCGGCGACTTCAGCCACGGGCCTGATCCAGCGAGGCGTCGGGCAAGGGCGACATCGGGTCGTCGAACGGGTTCAACACCGAGAGGCCGCGCCACCGAAAGCCGGCATGCAGATCCTCGCTCAGCAATAGATCACATCCTGCATCGGCTGCGGAAGCCGTGACGACGGCGTCCCAAATCGACAGACGGTGGCGCACGGCCAGATCTATCCCCGCTTTGATGACGTCCGCAAACGCCTCGACCACCTGTGCGCGGCCGATCCAGAGATTGTCGATTCGCCGCGCCTCCATAGGATCGACACGGCCCGTGCGAACCAGGACGTTGAAAAGCTCACCTATCACCTGAAGCGGAAGAACCAAACCTCGAGTGGGCGCGCGATCGATGATC
>CAILTK010000062.1 GCA_903837135.1 uncultured Caulobacterales bacterium | reverse complement strand
CGCCCGTCGTGTGCTTCGACTGCGACGCCGTCTTCTGCTCCAGGGGCGCCCTCGCCAACCACGCGCGCGTCAGGGGCCACGACGCCGGGGGGGGGCACGAGGCCACCCCCGCCGGCGCGTTTTCGCCGGGCGGCGCCGCGTTCGGGCGCTTGAAGTCGAAGGCCGAGGTCAGGTCGCCGCACACCGCGCGCCGCCAGGCCGATATGTTCGGCTCGTGCACCCCGAAGCGCTGCTCGAGCAGGCGGATGACCGACGTATGGTCGAACACCTGGCTGTTGACCCACCCGCCCCGGCTCCACGGGGAGATCACATACATCGGCACGCGCGGACCCAGGCCGTAGGGGCGGCCGATCAGCGCGGGCTTTTCCGACGGCGCGTCCGCGGCCGAAGGCACCAGATGGTATTCGCCGTCGGTCGAAACCGTGGAGGCGCCGGCCCAGCCGCCGGGGATCGCCGGATCGCGCGACGGCGGGGCGGGCGGCGGCGCATGGTCGAAGAAGCCGTCGTTCTCGTCGAACATGACCAACAGGATCGTGCGGCTCCAGACCTCGGGATTGCTGGTCAGGGCGTCGAGCACTTGGGCGGTGTAGTCCGCGCCCTGGGCCGGGCTGGAGGCGGCCGGATGCTCCGATCCCGCGGCGTGCGAGACGATGTAGGACACCTGCGGCAGGGCGCCGTTCATCACGTCCTGCTTCAGCCGGTCGAGCTTCTGGGTGGACAGGCCGCGCCGGACCAGGTCGTGATCCGGCCCGTCCGGACCGGCGTCGTGCGCGGCGCGGAATCGGCGGAACCCGGCCAGCGGATTGTCGGTGAAATTGTCGGCCATGTCCTCGTAGATGCGCCAGTCGACCCCGGCCGCCTGCAGCCGCTCCATGTAGGTGGTCCAGGCGTAGCCCTCCGCCGCGCCGCCGTCCTTCGGCAGCCGGTCGTGCGAATTGCCGATCGCCGGGCCGCCGTGCCTCCCCGACGGGTCGTTGGTCCCGCTCCACAGGAACAGCCGGTTGCTGTTGGTGCCGGACTGCAGGCTGCAGTGGTAGGCGTCGCAGAGGGTGAAGGCCTCGGCCAGGGCGAACTGGAACGGCAGATCCTCGCCGCGATAATGGCCCATGGCCCGTACCGTCTTGGCGTCGGGCCAATGGCTCATCCGGCCTTCGTCCCAGGCGGCCTGCGCGTCGGGCCAGGTGTGCGGCGTGCCGAGCGCCGCCATCAGCGGGAAATTCTGCACGGTGTCGAGATGGAAGGGCGCGATCGCCGCCGGCTCGCCGGTCGTGTGCGCCTGGGTCCACACCGTGCTTCGCGCCGGTCCCACGGCCGAGGGGATCGGGAACCGGTCGCCGAACCCCCGCACACCGGCGTAGGACCCGAAATAATGGTCGAAGCCGCGGTTCTCCTGCATCAGGATCACCACGTGCTGCACGTCCTGCAGCGAGCCGTGGCGAACGTCCGCGTCGATGGCCGCCGCCCTGGCCACGGCGTTCGCCGCGAACAGGCCGGCGCCGGCGCCGACCAGAAGACCGCGACGATCGAGGGAGGGCATGGCGGTATCCGTCTGGTCGGGGCTGGGACGCGGCGTCCCATAGCTTAACCGCGGCTGCCGGTCGAACGATAGAACGCGTCGGCCAGCGGCCGCCGTCGCCGCTCGGTCCGACCGACCGCATCCGCCGCGACCCGGGAAGATCGGCGCGCTTTTGTCCTGAACGGATGCTTTTTGTCCGATCTGGAAAGATTCTGCCGCCCGGGCGCTTCCATTCTTTCGCAGGCGGGCCTCAACTGGGGCCCGGTCGTTTCGGAGCAGGGTATTGGACGCACAGCCGGCGAAGTCACCCCACTGGCTGCAGCGCTATGTTCTGCCGGGCCTCGCCTTCAAGGCGGTGGTGATCGGCGGAGGATACGCCACCGGACGCGAGCTGGCGGAGTTCTTCCTGCCCAGCGGCCCCTCGGGCGGGCTTCTGGCCATGCTGGTCGCCACCGTGGTCTGGAGCGTGGTGTGCGCCCTCACCTTCGTCTTCGCCGTCCGCTTCCGCCTGCTCGACTACCGCGCCTTCTTCGGCAAGCTACTCGGACGGGGCTGGTTCCTGTTCGAGCTGACCTATTTCGCCCTGGTGCTGCTGATCCTGTCGGTGTTCGCCGCAGCCAGCGGCGCCATCGGCCAGGCTCTGTTCGGCTGGCCGTCGCTGGTCGGCGCGGGCTGCCTGCTGGTCGCCATCGCGGTCTTCGTGGCGATAGGCTCGGCCGCAGTCGAACCCCTGTTCAAATACGTCTCGGTCCTGCTCTACGCCACCTACGCCATCTTCCTCAGCCTCAGCCTGTGGAAGTTCGGACCGGCGATCGGCGCGCATCTGCACGCCGCGCCCGGCCCCGGCTGGCTCGTCGGCGGGATCACCTACGCCGGCTACAACGCGGTGGGGGCGGTGGTCATCCTGCCGGTGCTGCGTCACCTGCACGATCCGCGTGACGCCATGATCGCGGGCGTGATCGCGGGGCCCCTGGCCATGGTTCCGGGCCTGTTCTTCTTCCTGTCGATGATCGCCTGGTATCCGGAGGTCGGCCACGCCACCCTGCCGTCGGATTTCCTTTTGATGCGGATCGGCATCCCGATCGTACGCCTCCTGTTCCAGGCGATGATCTTCTTCGCCCTGCTGGAAAGCGGGGTCGGGTCGGTGCACGCCATCATGGAGAGGGCGCGCCACACCCTGCGGTCGCGCACCGGACACGATCCCAACCCCTGGGTCCGGGGTCTGATCACCCTGGCGGTGCTGGTCCTCGCCGTCTCCGCCGCGCAGGGCGTGGGCCTGGTCGACCTGATCGCCAAGGGTTACCGGTTCATCTCCTGGGTGCTGATCGCCATCTTCATCCTGCCGATCATCATCGTCTCGATCTGGCGGCCGAGATTCATCTACCGCGACGGTCCCCGGCTTTCGCCTCATCCTGAGGGATGAGGCCCAAATTGACGACGCATCGGCGGAAATCCGGTCGCGCCGACTGATATCCGCGCCAGGACGTGCTATATAAGAGCCTTCCAACGGCGGGCGCTTTCGCGCAGCCGCGTTGGGGATGAAAGGACGGCATGTCCCTCGCTCCGACGCCTCACTCGCCGAGATCGACCCTATGATGATGAACTCCCCCATCGCCTGGCTGCGATCCTTCTGGATTCCCGTGGACGAGGTCCGCGCCGAGACCTGGGCGCTCGGCACGCGCCATCAGGGCCGCGTGATCGCCGGCGCGAGGATCGAAGGCGCCGACCCCACCATCAGCTTCCGGCGCGCCATCCTGCTGAAGGCGGTCATCCGCCGCCAGACCGGATCCGCGGCCGGCCAGGCGGAGCTGACGAGGGACGGCCTTTGAACGATCAGCCGCCGGATACGGACATCGGAAACGCGCTCAACGCCGGACAGCACATGGCCTTGCGAAACCTCGCCATGAAGAAGGCGGGCAAGGACGTGGACTGGATCACCATCTCCGACGCACGCGCCCTGACCGAACTTGGACTGGCGGAGCGCAACCGGAGCGGCTGGCGGATCACGGCCAAGGGCGAAGCAATGCTGGGCGAGGCCGAGCCGGAGACTCATTCGGCCACGGTCCTGCCCGGCCCCGGTTCGGACTGAGCCCGGTGACGGCGCGACGAGACCTCAGCCACGACGCGCGCTTTCTCGCCCAGGAGCGGATCGTGGACGCCTTGCTGCGGAGCCTGGCGCTCGAGCAGCCGCATCTGCTGCAGACCGTGCGCGCCATCCTGGTGGACACCGAGTTCACCCACGCGGGCAAGCCCGAAGCTTCGGAAACGGTGCACCAGCAGATCGACAAGCGATTGGACGCCGCCTCCCAGTTCGCCCAGGCGCACGGGACGGATCAGAAGCGCGGACGCTGACAGAGCCACCGCGGCCACCGCCCCGCCTTCCGCCGGCGCAGGACTCGTTTAGCGCCCCCTAAGGACGTCATCGCCGGGCATGGCGATCCACACCTCCAGCGTTGCGCGTCCCTGGATGCCCGGCGCGGGGGCCGGCACGACGAAGTGGGAGGCTTCCAAACGGGGGAGCGATCCCTGCGCAAGGCGTCGCACTATAGAGGAATGCGTTATTTCCGCGACTTGCGGGCGGCGTAGCGCGCGTCGCGCTTCACCTTGGCGTCGGCCTCGCTGAGCGCCTTGCGCTCCTTGCGGACGCCGCGCTTGTGCGCCAGCGCCTCGGCGGCGGACGCCTCGGCGTCCAGCCTCGCCGCCTCGAGGGCGTCGGCGACGGCTTGTTTCTTAGCGGCCTTCTCTTCGGTGCGCGTCTGGCGCACCTGTTGTAGCTCGGCCTTCCGGGCGGCGGCGCGCTCCAGGAACTGCGGATCGACCACACTCGGCTTGGGCCGGAAACCGGCCATCAGCGCCTTCTTGGCTTCCGCCGCCGTCTTGAGACGTTCGGAGAAGCTCGTGCGGTCGGTCTCGTTCATCGGACTCCTGGTCCCCGCCGCCTGAAGATGGACCCGGCGAGTGTCCCCGCCGGGTCCTGACGTCAGGCCGCCTGCAGCTGCGCCGCAGACATCTTGCCGTTGCGCGCGTCCTTCTCGAGTTCGAAGCCGAGCTTCTGGCCCTCGTGGAGCGAGGTGAAGCCGGCGCGTTCGACCGCCGAGATGTGAACGAAGACGTCGCCGCCGCCGTTGTCAGGCTGGATGAAGCCGAAGCCCTTTTGGCTGTTGAACCACTTTACGGTGCCAACTTGCATGATTGTCCCTTTCCGGACATGGGGTCTCGCGCCCGAAATGAGCAGCGAGATCAAAATTTCGGAGAGGTCGAAAGCCAATTCATGCGCCAAAACCAAGGTTTCGGCAGGAAAATCGCGCGCGATCCATGCGATATTTGATCGGATTAGTCTATACAATTTCAGAAAATACGCAAGTTCTATTTTTGCAACTCCTATAACCCTGGTCATCAACCCAGCCAGGGGCCATATGAGATCGGAATGGCGGGCGCTGCGGTTGCCCTTTTTACGAACGGACGACGAATGGCTATCGGAGACAAACTGTCCAGCATGGACGACGCGTCGCTCAAGACGCTGAAGGCCAACGCCTCCAGACTGCAGTTCAGCGGCGGCGCCCAGTCCGAGGCGGCCCTCTCTCTGCTTCCGCTGATCGAAGCGGAACTGGCCGAACGGCTGAGCCGCAAGCCGGCCAAGGTGACCAAGCCGCGCGTCCGCAAGGCGCCCGCCGCCGTTGTCGCTGAAGTGGCCTGACCCGGCCCTTTTTTCGTTTCGCAACTCAGGCGATCGCCTCGCCGCTGCTGGAGATCGCGCATGGCCAAGGGTCAGAAGAAAAGCAACAAGGAAGTCCGCAAGCCGAAGGCGGAAAAGGCCAAGCCGCCGGTCGCCATCAGCGCCTTCATCCTTCAGCCGAAGAAGAAGTAGGGCCCGCCCTTGACGGCCTGCGCTAGAGCAAACCGCCCTTAGTCGGGTTCGTTTAAGGGCGGCTATTTGCTCCAGAGTCTAACGTTTAGGGCGCCCAGGCCGGGGTCGAGCCGGATGACGATAAGCGGGGCGTCGAGACGGCCCCCCGGACAAATCGCCCGGTCAGATGTCCGCCGGCTCAGAGGGGCCGTGTCACGATCTCGATGGTTTCGAGGATCCGTCGCTTGGCCTGATCCGAAGGCTGGGTCTGATAAAGGCGGATGAGCCGCCGAAGCTCCGGGTCGCCCGCGATGCTCGCCAGCAGGGGATCGTGGTCGCCGGACCGCGCGCTCTCCAGCCCTTCGAAAAACAGTCCGACGGGGAGCTGCAGCAGCTGCGCGGTCTCATAGAGCTTGGACGCGCTCATCCGATTGGTTCCCCGTTCATACTTCTGCACCTGCTGGAAGGTCACGCCGAGATGCCTGGCGAGCGCCTCCTGCGACATGCGCGCCTCTTTGCGGAAGGCGCGCAGGCTTGCGCCCACGTGAAGGTCGACAGGATGAACCATAGGCGTTTCCGAGTGCTCCTGTACCCATTTCACGCGAATAGATTGCTTGATGCAACCGGCGCCGTCGGCGGCGGAAAGGTCAACCGCTGATCGACGGGCGACCTCGGGCTTCTCGCCTTCTGCCCCATGGAGCGCCGCCCGGCGTAGGAAGTCATCAGCAAACGCCGCCGCGCCTCTCAAGCCGCGATCGTCCCCCGGGGTAGTCACGATAACAGAGAGGTGGAAGCCGAGACGTAGAGTACCGCGCAGCGACGACCGAAACGCGTGTGTTTCGTAAGGCTTGATTTCAACCTATAATTACATTCACTTGCCGAATGCTGCTTTCACGCTCGTTGTCGGCGTCCCTCAAGAAACAGCGTCCGCTCATTTCGACCGCGCAACACTTGACGGAGTTTGGATGACATAAGGTAGTTATCGCGATCATTTGGAGCTACACGGGCTTCGAATCCCTGTCGCGTCCTGGAGAGCATATGGCCCACCCTGTGGATGAGCACGTCGGAGCGCAGATACGCGCGGTCCGCAAGGCCGCCGGCCTGTCCCAGGAGGCCTTGGCGCGGCAGGTGGGAATCAGCTTCCAGCAGCTCCAGAAGTACGAACGCGGATCCAACCGGGTAAGCGCGTCAAAGCTGTTCGATATCACGCAGGCCCTGAGCGTGGAGATCTCCGTGATGTTCGAGGGCTTGCGGTCCGACGCCTCGCGCACCGAGAATCCCATCCTGGCGCGGATTTCCGCCGACGAGGATCTGCGCCGGTTGTTCGCCGTGTACGAAGCCCTCTCGACCGACGATGAGCGCCGTCGCCTGGTCCGGGCCTTCGAGGTCTTTACCGGAACGGGCCGCTAGAGCGAAAACCGGTTCCCACTTTTCGCGCGGCGCTTCAGGGCGGAGCAAGGGGTGAGGAAACCTCTCCAGACGCGGCCCACTTAATCACGCGTTTGAACCGGACGGTTGACGCGCCGGGAAGTCTGTTCCCGCGCGGCGGGGGCGTGTAATCAGGTGATTAAGAGCTGGTCCGCCGGCCGCGTCCCAGGAGCTTCATATGCGCTCGCCAGAGCTTACGCCTGTCATCGTCGGTGTCGGCGAGATCACCGAGCGCCGGCCGGCGCCCGGCGAGGCGCATGAGCCGGTCGACCTGATGGCGGCGGCCCTGCGCGCGGCCGACGCGGACGCGGGCGGCGGCTGGCTTCCGCGGCTGCAGTCGCTGTCGCTGGTCGGCCTGGTCAGCTGGCCCTATCGCGATCCGGTCGGGCTGCTGTGCGAAAAACTCGAGATCCATCCCGCCGCGGCGGTGAACGCCAGCATGGGCGGAGAGACGCCGATCCGCCTGCTGCACGAGGCGGCGATCGCCATCGCCAAGGGCGAGATCAGCGCGGCCGCCTTCGTCGGCGGCGAGGCGGTGGCCGCGCGCAACCAGGCGCGCAAGACCGGCCAGGCGCTGGACTGGACGCCCCAGCCGCCGCCGGGGGAGACCGTCCGCTTCCCCTCCTCCAGCTTCGCCATGAGCGAGGTGGCCAAGACCCTGGGCATGCGCGACCCGGCCCAGGTCTATCCCTTTTACGAGATGGCCACCCAGGCCGCCTGGGGACAGACGCCCGCCGAGGCCGACGAAATCTCCGCCGACCTCTGGGCGCGCTACGCCGCCGTCGCCGCCACCAATCCCCACGCCTGGATCCAGACCGCGCCCGACGCCGAGGCCATCAGGACCGTCACCCCCGACAACCGGCTGATCAACTGGCCCTATCCCAAGCTGATGGTGGCGAACCCAAGCGTGAACCAGTCGGCGGCGGTGATCGTCGCCAGCCTGGCGGCGGCGCGCGCCGCCGGCGTGCCCGAGGACCGGATCATCCACATTTGGGGCGGGGCGGCGGCGCGCGAGCCCGAGGATTATCTGAAGCGCGACCGCTATGACCACTCCACGGCCCAGACCGCGGTGCTGGACAAGGCGGTGGCGCTGGCCGGCGGTGACGCCCGCGAGTTCGGCTTTCTCGAACTCTACAGCTGCTTTCCGGTGGTGCCGAAGATGGCCCTGCGCACCCTTGGCCTCGGCGACGACGCGCCCGCGCCCACGGTCGCCGGCGGCCTGACCTTCTTCGGCGGGCCGCTCAACAACTATATGTCGCACGCGGTCTGCGCCATGGTGCGGACCCTGCGGGCGCACCCCGGCGAGCTCGGCCTGCTCTACGGCCAGGGCGGCTATGTGAACAAGCACCACGCCCTCTTGGTTTCGACCACGCCGCCCGCGTCGCCGCTGGCGCTCGACTACTCGGTCCAGGCCGAGGCCGACGCCGCGCTGGGGCCGGTCCCGCCGCTGGTCGAGAATTATGAAGGCCCCGGCGTCATCGAGACCTACACTGTCCGCTTCGGCCGCGACGGCGAGCCGCTCGACGGGATCGTCATCGTGACGACACCGGAGGGCGGGCGCTGCATGGCGCGCGTCCCGGCCGACGACACCGAATCCCTCGCGCCCCTGCTCTCGCGCGACCACACCGCGATCGGCCTGTCCGGTCGGGTCAAGCGCGACCCGTTCGGCAAGCCGGTCTGGCGCTCGGACGCCGCCCTGGCCAAGGGCCGCCCGGCCTACAAATTCTGCGCGGTGGAGCGCGAGGGGCCATTGACCCTGGTCACCATCAACCGGCCCGAGTCGATGAATGCCCTGCACCCGGCCGCCAACGCCGAACTGGCCGAGGTGTTCGATGACTTCGCCGCCGATCCCGACCAGTGGGTCGCCATCCTGACCGGCGCCGGCGACCGGGCCTTCTCCTCCGGCAACGACCTGAAGTGGACCGCCCAGGCCATGGCCAAGGGCCTGCCCACCGAGACGCCGCTGACCGGCTTCGCCGGCCTCACCTCGCGTTTCGGCCTCGACAAGCCGATCATCGCCGCCGTCAACGGGGTGGCCATGGGCGGCGGCTTCGAGATCGCCCTGGCCTGCGACCTGATCATCGCCGCCGACACCGCCGTCTTCGCCCTGCCCGAGCCCAGGGTCGGCCTGGCCGCCCTCGCCGGCGGCCTCTTGCGCCTGCCGAGCCAGATCGGTCGCAAGGCCGCCCTCGGCATGATCCTCACCGGCCGGCGGGTCTCGGCCGCCGAGGGTCAGAGCCTGGGTTTCGTCAACGAAGTGGTCCCGGCCGCCGAGCTGATGACCGCCGCGCGGCGCTGGGCCGCCGAGATCCTGGCCTGCAGCCCGATGTCGATCCGCGCCTCCAAGGCCCTGGTGGAGTTCGGGCTCAACGCGCCGACCCTGCAACAGGCCTATGCCGAACAGGGCGGACAGCCGGCGGTCAAGGCCCTGTTCCGCTCCGACGACGTGCGCGAGGGGCCCATGGCCTTCGCCCAGAAACGCCCACCCCAATGGAAGGGACGCTGATCCCATGCTGAAGACCCGCATCACCGACCTGTTCGGCATCGAGCACCCCATCGCCCAGGGCGGCATGCAGTGGGTCGGCAAGGCCGAACTGGTCGCCGCCGTCGCCAATGCCGGCGCGCTCGGCTTCATCACCGCCCTGACCCAGCCGACGCCCGAGGACCTGGCCAAGGAGATCCGGCGCACCCGCGATCTGACCGACAAGCCGTTCGGCGTGAACCTGACCATATTGCCGGCGATCAAGCCGCCGCCCTACGCCGAATACCGCGACGCCATCATCGCCGGCGGGATCAAGGTGGTGGAGACCGCCGGCTACAAGCCGCAGGAGCACGTCGACCACTTCAAGCAGCACGGGATCAAGGTGATCCACAAATGCACCGCCGTCCGCCACGCCCTGTCGGCCGAGCGGATGGGCGTGGACGCGGTCTCCATCGACGGCTTCGAGTGCGCCGGCCACCCGGGCGAGGACGATATCCCCGGCCTGATCCTGATCCCCGCCGCCGCCGACAAGCTGAAGATCCCCATGCTGGCCTCGGGCGGGTTCGGCGACGGCCGCGGCCTGGCCGCCGCCCTGGCGCTCGGCGCCGACGGGATCAACATGGGCACCCGTTTCTGCGTCACCCAGGAGGCGCCGATCCCGATGGCCTTCAAGCAGCGCATGGTCGAGAACGACGAGCGCGCCACCGACCTGATCTTCCGCACCCTGCACAACACCGCGCGGGTGATGAGGAACGCGGTCAGCCAAGAGGTGGTGGAGATCGAGCGCCGCGGCGGGGCCAAGTTCGAGGACGTGCAGGCCCTGGTGGCCGGAACCCGCGGCCGCGACGCCCTTGCCAGCGGCGACACCGACGGCGGCATCTGGTCGGCCGGCATGATCCAGGGCCTGATCCACGACATCCCCACGGTGAAGGAGCTGGTCGAGCGCATCGTCGCCGAGGCCGAGGCGGTGATCCGCACCCGCCTCGACCGGATGGTGGTCACGGCGAGCCAAAAGGTCCCGGCGTGAGCGGCGGCTACAGCTTCGACCTCGCCGGCCGCGTCGCCCTGGTCACCGGCGCGTCCTCGGGCCTCGGGGCCCAGTTCGCGCGGGCCCTGTCGCGCAGCGGGGCCAAGGTGGTGCTGGCGGCCCGCCGCACCGACATGCTGAAGGCCCTGGCCGCCGAGATCGAGGCCGCCGGCGGCCACGCCCTGCCCGTGGCCATGGACGCCACCGACGAGGCCTCGACCATCGCCGCCTACGACGCGGCCGAAGCCGCCTTCGGCCCGGTCGACACGGTGATCGCCAATGCGGGCGTCAGCCGGGCGGGCAGCGCGCTCGGCCTGGCGATCGAGGACTTCGACGCCACCCTCGCCATCAACCTCAGAGGCGTGTTCCTGACCGCGCGCGAGGGCGCCCGGCGCATGGTGGCCAAGCTTCCGGCCGCCGAGGAGCGCGGCCGGGTGGTGCTGATCAGCTCGATCACCGCCCATGAGCTGTGGAACAGCATGTCGGCCTACGCCGCCAGCAAGGCCGCGGTGATCCAGCTCGGCCGCGCCATGGCGCGCGAGTGGGCCACCAAGGGGGTGAACGTCAACATGGTCTGCCCGGGCTATATCTTCACCGACATCAACGAGGAGCTTTGGACCGTGGACCGGGGCAAGGCCATGCTGGCCGCCTTCCCGCGCCGGCGCCTGTGCGACCTCGACGTGCTGGATCCCACCATCCTCTACTTCTGCTCGGACGCCAGCCGCCAGGTCACCGGCTCGGTCATCGACATCGACGACGGCCAAAGCCTCGCCCAGTGAAATGTTGGCCAGTGAAACCCTCGGTCATTGAGCGTGACTCCTCTCCGCTCATCCCGGCGAATGCCGGGACCCAGATCATAAGGCGCCGCCGATTAGAGACTTTGGCGCCCAGACACATACGCCTGCTCCATACGATCTGGGTCCCGGCATTCGCCGGGATGAGCGGAATAGTATTGTGATCGATCGGTCGTTTCGATGATGGGTCTGACCTCGCCCGCCGATCCCTTGACCTCCCGCGCCGCCCTGCTCAAGGCGGCCAGCGACCTGATGATCGAGCGCGGGGTGATCGACATCTCGCTGAGCGAGATCGGCCGGCGGGCCCGGCTCAACACCGCCCTGGTCAAATACTATTTCGGCGGCAAGAGCGGGCTGATGCTGGCCCTGGTGCGCGATGTGCTCGGCCAGGCCCTGGTGCAGATGCAGGGGCTTGTGACCATGGACCTCGATCCGGTCACCAAGCTCAAGCTGCACATCAAGGGCGTGATCAACGTCTACTTCCGCTATCCGTACGTGAACCGGCTGATCCACGCCATGCTGCTGGACCCTGTGCTGGGCGAGGAGGTGGCCAAGACCATCTCCCGCCCCCTGGCCGAGACCCAGCGCCGGCTGGTGGAGGACGGGGTGCGCGCGGGCCTGCTGAAGCCGATCGATCCCATGCTGTTCTACTTCATCATCCTCGGCGCCTGCGACCACCTGTTCTTCAGCCAGCACGCCCTGCGACATGCCTTCGGCGTCCACGAGATCGACGACCAGCTGCGGCGGGACTATACCGACACCCTGCTCGACATGGTGCTGAACGGCATCCTGCTGCCGCAAGGGAAGACTGGCTAAACCCTCATTTATCCGATTGATTAAATCCCACCCCCTCCTTCCGACAGGATACTGAACATGCCCGAAGCCTGGATTATCGACGCGGTGCGCACCCCCCGCGGCATCGGCAAGGTCGGCAAGGGCGCCCTGGCCGAGCACCATCCCCAGCACCTGGCCGCCACCGTGCTGAAGGCCCTGGCCGAGCGCAACCACCTCAACACTGCCGACGTGGACGACATCATCTGGGGCACCTCTTCCCAGCGCGGCAAGCAGGGCGGCGACCTCGGCCGCATGGCCGCGCTCGACGCGGGCTATGACGTCAAGGCCTCCGGCGTAACCCTCGACCGCTTCTGCGGGTCGGGCATCACCACGGTGAACCTCGCCGCCGCGCAGATCATGTCGGGCATGGAGGATCTGGTCATCGCCGGCGGGACCGAGATGATGTCCTACACCTCGTCCAGCGCCGATCCGTCCTCGCCGCAGCTGATGGACTCCGGCAACCTCAGCCTCCGCGCCAAGCACCCGCAGAGCCACCAGGGCGTCTGCGCCGACGCCATCGCCACCATGGAGGGCATCACCCGCGAGGACGTGGACAAGCTGGCCCTCGTCAGCCAGCAGCGCGCCGCCGTGGCCATGGCCGAGGGCCGCTTCGACAAGAGCATCGTCCCGGTCTACCGCGAGGACGGAACCGTGGCCCTCGACAAGGACGAGTTCCCGCGCCCGAGCACCACCATGGAGGGCCTGTCGGCGCTGAAGCCGTCGTTCGCGGCCATGGCCGAATACCCGCTCGACGACAAGGGCACCACCTTCGGCGGCCTGATCCGCCAGGTGCACCCGGACCTGAAGATCGAGCACGTCCACCACGCCGGCAACTCCTCGGGCGTGGTCGACGGCGCGGCCGCCATCCTCCTGGCCTCGCCCGAATACGCCAAGACGCACGGGCTGAAGCCCCGCGCCCGCGTGCTGGCCACCGCCAACGTCGGCGACAGCCCGACCCTGATGCTGAACGCCCCGGTCCCGGCGGCGAAGAAGGTGCTGGAGAAGGCCGGCCTCACCGTCGACGACATCGACCTGTGGGAGATCAACGAGGCCTTCGCGGTGGTGGCCGAGAAGTTCATCCGCGACCTCAAGCTCGACCGCGACAAGGTCAACGTCAACGGCGGCGCCATGGCCCTCGGCCACCCGATCGGCGCCACCGGCTCGATCCTGATCGGCACCGTCCTCGACGAACTGGAGCGCCGCGGCCTGAAGCGCGGCCTGGTGACCATGTGCGCCGCCGGCGGCATGGCCCCGGCGATCATCATCGAGCGGATGTAGGGGGTCGGCCCAGGCCGCCCGCCGCGGCAATTCCTCCCTGTCGCAAAGCGATGGGGAGGTGACCGCGCGCAGCGGGGTGGACGGGCGGACGCGGCGCAACAGCGTGCTGGGTCGGCAGCGCCGTGAGCGCGCTTCACGGGCTCCGCTCTCAGCTATGCGGGGGCGGACGGAGGCGTCCTTTTGGACGCTTCCTGACAAAGGCATGGATTTTTCAGGCCATCCGTGTCATGATGTTCAAATCAAATATCGCTCTGGTTCGGTCGCTCTCCACGCTTGATTTCAGGATCGAGCCCGGGCCTACCCCAATCATTTCTGACGTTTTGATCGCGCCCCCGCGGCGTGCGAACACTTGTTTTTGAAAGAGATACCCTCATGACGACCGGCACTGTGAAGTGGTTCAACCCCACCAAGGGCTTTGGCTTCATTCAACCCGACGACGGCGGCGCGGACGTGTTCGTGCATGTGTCCGCCGTGGAGCGCTCCACCCTGGGGTCGCTGCACGAAGGCCAGAAGCTATCCTTCGAACTGGAGCGCGATCAGCGCAGCGGGAAGATGTCCGCCGGCCAACTGCAGGCCGCCTGAGCGCCTTATCCGGGCGGCGGACCGGCGATTCGCCGATCCGCCGCGTGGGATCCTTCGGAGATGACCATGTCCACTTTTGAACGCGCCTATCAGTTGGCGCGCACCGGCCTGTTCGCTGACGTCGCGGCGCTGAAGGCGCGCCTGGACGCCGACGGCTACCGGGCGATCGACACCCTTCTGGCGAGGCGCTCGATCCGGGACCACCTCGCGGCCATTTGCTCGGCGACCTACTCGGCGGCCGAGCTGGAAAACGCCGCGCGGCGCGCCTGATCGGCGCCGCCCCGTACGCAGGAGAACGCCGTGGCCAAAGCGCCCAACTATCAATTCGAACGCCGTGAGCGTGATCGCCTGAAAGCCAATAAGGCGGCCGACAAGGCTGCCGCCAAGCGCGCGCAGCAGGACCGCGCCCGGGACGGCGCCGCCCCCGCGGACGCCCCCAACTCCGACTCCGACAACCCGTGAGGCCCGATGCCCAGCAACGTCACCTATAGTCATGAGACCGTGGTGCTGGAGGCCGAAACCTTCACCGGCTGCGAATTTCGCGATTGCCGCCTGATCTATACCGGCGGCGAGCCCGCCACCCTGACCGACTGCAAATTCGTCGACTGCGAATGGAAGCTGGAGGAGGCCGCGGCACGAACCCTGGCGCACCTCAAACTGATGTGGTCCGCGGGCGGCAAGGCTCCGGTGCAAGCGCTGATCAAGGACATCACCGCCGCGCGGTGAATGTCGTGTTTCCGGCGGCGATCTGACGACGGGAAAGAGGGGAATACGGGGACAGGCCGTCCCGGACCGCCGCCGAAGCTCCGGCGTGCGGCGGAGCAACCGGACTTGTGGGGATAGGTATAGTGCCCCGCCCCCCGGCTCGGCCTGGCTGTGAGCGGCCCGCCAATGGCGGCTTTCCGTACTCCTGGTGTTCGGCGGAAGGAAAGTATGAGCCGCGGGAAACGGTCGTGCGCCACTTGACGGAGGCATCGCGCCTCGCTCCATTCCCCCCGACCGCGACTCACGCGGCATCCACGCTGCAAGGAGGAGATGCTCGATGAGCCCAAGACTGGCCGATGCCGCGGCAATACTGTGTTTCTGTTCCGCCATTTTGGCGCAACCCGCCCTTGCCCAACCGACCACCGTCCAGTCGCCACAAGGCCTGTCTCCCGCCTATGGCCGCTGCCTTGAGCGCGCGCACAGCAACACTGTGCAATTGGCTATGTGCGAGCAAACAGAAATGGCGGCGCAAGACGCTCGGTTGAACAAGGCCTACCAGCAAGTCATGGCCCAACTAGTGGGCGATCCGCCGAAGCAGTTAGCTCTACGCAGCGAGCAGCGTTCATGGTTGAAGAGGCGCGATTACGACTGCAAACTGGATCGGCAGACCATCAACAGCAGCTGCATTGTCGGAAAGACGTCCACCCGGGCCAACGAACTTGAGAAGATGATACGGTTCTAACACGAACCGCCAGCCTGCCTGCCCATTCAGATACGAACACAACCGCCTGAGCGCCCAACCGGATCGGCTATGGCGCGCCGCTCGCTTTAGGCGCCTCGACCGGGGCGCCGGTTTGGCCGGTTGGCTTTGCGCCGTTGGGGCTCGCGCCGGGCTGAGCGGGATACAGGATGCTGCGAACGCGATGGGACGGCCCAAGGCTGGCGTTGGAGGTCAGGCTATAGTGGCCGGTCCTCTTGTCGATCACCAGCTTGTCCCCCGTTCCGACGTTCCTGCCCTGCACCAAGACGACATTTCCCGTGAGGGTGATGGTGTCGCTGCTGGCGACATAGGCGCCGTGATCGCCGATGGCGCGCTCCGTCGGAGTCGTGTAGTTCACCGGCCCTTCGGCTTCCATCCGCTCGATCCTGCCGGCCTCACCCTGGGCGGCGCCCGTTGGCGACTTGAGCGCATCGGGATCGGGCGGCGCGACATAGACCGTCAGCTTGGGGGTTCTGAGCCGGGCCAAGCCCTGCACGGCGACGACGTTGCCCGAATAGATGGTCACCCGCGCCTGCTGGCTATGTTCCGCTTGTTCAGACTGCACGTCGATGGGGTCGCTCGAGTTCCCGATCGGGCCGGATCCGACCACCGGTTTGCCGAGAGGCTGGGTGCTGGCCGGCGGCGCAGGTGACAGCGTCACCGAGGCTGGAACGAAACGCGCCGCCACGACGGCGGCCGCCGTCACGGCGAGGGTCGCAGCAAGCAACCCGGGCAAGAGGAGCGCGGGAAGCTCACGGTCATTAAAGCGTGCCGTCATGGCCCGCGGAGCGGCGTTTGACCAGCTCAGGGTCGCCATTCTGACTCTTCCGCAAAGTTCAGGGACTGCAGCTTTGGATTACGACCCAAACCCGGTCAGGTGTCCACCCCTGGCGCCAGTCTGGAGGTCCGCTGTTGGGGCGCGATGGCCGGGCGAGTTGGAACGGCGAACGTCAGGCGCAAGACCGGCGACGCCGGGCGACTCGAGCCGCCATTGACGCCCCTCCGGGCGGGCGTAGGCTGGCCGCGCGAGGGCACAGAGTCATGGTCCGGTCCCGTTGTCGTGTCTTCGGCGCACTGGCCGCCTGCGTCGTCCTCGGCGCCTGCGCCACGGCGCGCACACCGGCCGTGATCGCCGCGCCGGCGAGCTTCGATCTCGACCACCTCAAGCCCTTGCTGATCGATCACGGCGTCGGCGTGCAGATTTATCAATGCAAGCGCGGCGACGATGATCGCCTGACGTGGACCTTCCGTGAGCCCCTGGCGACCCTGATCCACGACGGCAAGACCGTCGGCCGACACTACGCGGGTCCAGTCTGGTCCTTCAACGGCGGCGAGGAGATCGTGGGAAAAGTCCTGGAGACGGCCCCCGGCGCCACGGCGAACGATATCCCTCTCCTGAGGCTGGAGGTTGTCGCCCACCGGGGAGACGGCCCGTTGCAGACGGCAAGGCAGGTCTGGCGCGTCAACACACAAGGCGGCGCCTTGTCGGGCCCGTGCCCTTCGGACGGCATGCTCCAACTGCAAACCTATTCGGCGGATTACGTCTTTCTTCCATGATCATCAGACTGGGCGAAAGCCGGTGGCCTAGGGTCCGGACTCATTTGATCCAGAAGGCGACGATGGCTGCGATCTGGACGCCGGCCAGGAAGTTGGCGGCGAGTTTGTCGTAGCGTGTGGCGACGCGTCGGAAGTCCTTGAGCCTGGCCCACAGGCGCTCGACGGTGT
>CAILTK010000061.1 GCA_903837135.1 uncultured Caulobacterales bacterium | reverse complement strand
TCGAGGACGGCGCGGTCGCCGAGCGCCTCGCGCGCCGCGGCGCGGCC
This sequence comes from uncultured Caulobacterales bacterium, assembly GCA_903837135.1. Classification (GTDB taxonomy): domain Bacteria; phylum Pseudomonadota; class Alphaproteobacteria; order Caulobacterales; family Caulobacteraceae; genus CAIOYC01. The sequence goes on along the minus strand of CAILTK010000061.1, from coordinate 2,603 downwards.
GGCGCGGGCGCCGAACACCGCCGCTTCCAGCAGCGAGTTGGACGCCAGCCTGTTGGCGCCGTGCACGCCGGTGGCGGCGCACTCGCCGGCCGCGTAGAGCCCCGGGACCGACGTGCGGCCGTCGAGATCGGTCCACACCCCGCCCATGTGGTAGTGGACGGCCGGCGTCACCGGGATCGGCTGGATCCGCGGATCGACCCCGGCCGCCATGCAGGCCTTGAACACGGCCGGGAATTCGGTCGGAAAATGCGCGCCGATGGCGCTGCGCGCGTCGAGCCAGGCGCCGCCGTTGCGGCGCTCGAGCGCGACGGCGCGGGCCACCACGTCGCGCGGCGCGAGATCGCCCTGCGGGTGATAGCGCCGCATGAACGGCGCGCCGTCGGCGCCGATCAGGGCGGCGCCCTCGCCGCGCAGGGCTTCGGTGGCGAGGGGCGCGGGATCGAGGCCGGCGTCGATCGCCGTCGGGTGGAACTGGACGAACTCGGGATCGGCGATCACCGCGCCCGCCAGCGCCGCCAGCGCCAGGCCCTGGCCGCGCACCTCGGCCGGATCGGTGGTGGTGGCGTAGAGGCCGCCGAGGCCGCCGGTGGCGAGGATCACCGCCGAGGCGGTCACCGACAGTCTTTCGCCCTCGCGCTCGATCAGGGCCCCGCGCACCGCGCCGGCGGCGTCGGTGGTCAGACCCAGCGCCCGCGCGTCCTGCCACAGCTCGATCAGCGGCTCGGCCTCGACGGCGGCGATCACCGCCGCCATGATCGCCGCGCCGGCGCCGTCGCCGCCGACCCGGGCCACCCGGGGGCGGCTGTGCGCGGCCTCCAGGCTCTGCACCAGCCTTCCGGCGGCGTCGCGGTCGAAGGGCGCGCCGAGGTCCAGAAGACGGCGCACGGCGTCGGGGCCCTCGGTGGTCAGGACCCGCACCGCCTCGGGATCGCAGAGCCCGGCGCCGGCCGAGAGGGTGTCGGCGGCGTGCAGGTCGGGATGGTCGTCCTCGCCGAGGGCCACGGCCATGCCGCCCTGGGCCCAGGACGAGGCGCACCCGGAGCCGACCGCCACAGGCGAGATCACCCGCGCCGGTCGCCCTTCGGCCGCCGCCGCCAGAGCGGCCGACAGGCCGGCCAGCCCGGCGCCCAGGATCAGCACGCCGTCGAATTCGAGCCGGAGCTGCATCAGATCAGCTCCACGTCCACATGGTGGCGCGCCTTGACCAGGTCGTAGCGGGCGGGCTGAGCCGGCGGCGGCAGGTCGATCATCCGCTGCACGGCGGCGCGGGCCCGTTCGGCGATCACCGGATCGATGGTCACCTCATAGCGGTCATGGACCAGGGCCTCGTAGATGTTCTCAAGGCTGATCCGCTTCATGTGCGGGCAGAGGTTACAGGGGCCGATGAAGCTGGTCTCGGGCGAATCCGCCTGGACGTTGGAGGCCATCGAGCATTCGGTGATCATCACCACCTGGGCCGGACGACGGCGCGACACATACTCGCCCATGGCCGCGGTCGAGCCGGCGAAGTCGGCGGCCTCGATCACCTCGGCCGGGCATTCGGGATGGGCCAGGATCTCCGCGCCTGGATAGGCGGCGCGAAGCTCGCGTATGTCCTCGGCGGTGAAGCGCTCGTGCACCTCGCAATGGCCGGCCCAGGCGATGATCTTCACCGCCGTCTGGCGGGCGACGTTGCGGGCCAGGAACTCGTCGGGGATCAGGATGCAGCGGTCGGTCCCCCATTCGGCGGCCGCGGCCTCGACCACCTGCACGGCGTTGGCGCTGGTGCAGCAGATGTCGGTCTCGGCCTTCACCTCGGCGGTGGTGTTCACATAGGTGACCACCGGCACGCCCGGATAGCGCGCCTTGATCATGCGCACGTCGGCGGCGGTGATCGAGGACGCCAGCGAGCAGCCGGCCAGGGGATCGGGGATCAGCACCCGCTTGTCGGGGCAGAGCACCTTGGAGGTCTCGGCCATGAAGTGCACGCCGGCCTGGACGATGACCTTGGCGTCGCTGCGCTGGGCCTCGCGGGCCAGCCCCAGGCTGTCCCCCACATAGTCGCCGACGCCGTGAAAGATCTCCGGCGTCATGTAGTTGTGCGCCAGGATCACCGCCCCCTTGTCACGCTTCAGCCGGTTGATCTCGGCGATCAGCGGTGCGTGCGCGCGCCATTCCAGCGGCGTGACGCGGGCCTTGACCTTGTCCCACAGCGGCGCGGTCTCCGCCTCCACCGCCGGGGTGAACGGAAACCGGACCGGGGATCCGCTTCGAAACGCCAGCGCGCCGTCATCCATCTCACCCTCCATATGCTCACATTGAGCATTACCGGAGCCGACTAAACCCGCCGGGCTGAACCAGGGCTCAACGGCGACGGGGAGGCTTATGCTTTATATGAGCATAAGTGGAGTGACCTTAAACCCCCGTTCGTGAGACGCAAAGGATTTTTGTCAACATGAGACGGACCTGAACTGATCGCCCCATTTCGACGGCGTGGTCGTGTCAGAACTGCGTGACGGCCCCGTCCGGAACCGCCGACCTCAAATTGAAGCGCGATGCGTTCAGTGGGACGCTCCCGACCACCGGTAAATGTCGTCGTCCCGGACAAGGCCTTCGGCCTGTCC
>CAILTK010000060.1 GCA_903837135.1 uncultured Caulobacterales bacterium | reverse complement strand
GGCCTGCAGGCCGTCCACCGCGAACAGGGCCGCGCGCGCGCGGGCGAAGCTCCCCCGGCAGCGGATGTCGCTGCCGAGCCAGTCGTCCAGGGCGGCCTGTTCATCGGCCGACAAGGCCGGACCATCAAGACGGGCGACCCAGTCAGCGGCTTGTCTTTCGATGGTTTTCGCCGTCGGCTTTGGGGAGAACACGCTTTGCTGGACCCTTTTCCAACCTAGATGCGCGGGAGGCTTCGTTTCCCCCACGCCCAAACTCCGCCAGCAACAATTTTATTCCGCGGGCGATGTGCTTTTCGATGGTGTGCTCCGACAGCGCCATGCGCCGGGCGATCTCGCGCTGCGACAGGCCGTCGATCCGGCGCATCATGAAGGCTTGGCGCGTCTGGCGGGGCATGGCGGCGATCGCCCGCCGCACCTGCTCGAGCTCCTGTCGGTGCAGCACGGTCTCTTCGAGCGAGGGCTCGTCGAGCATCGCCTCCAGGGCGTTGATGTCGGCGACCGCCCGGATCGGCACCACCGAGGCGCGGCGCAGCTGCTGCAGGATGACCGAATAGGCCACCTGGAAGGCGTAGGTCTTGATGTTGCGGATCGCCTCGACGTCGCTCTTGGCGGCCAGGATGGCGTAGGTCTCCTGCACCACGTCGTCGACCTCGAACCCCAGCGACGCCTTGCCGCGCAGCCACGCCCGGAGCGCGCCCTCGTGCGGCAGCACATTGCGCGCCAGCCATTGCGACCGCTCGTCGCTCACATACCCCATACGGCGTGCTTCTCGGTCCCGCTCAAAGGCTGAGCCTAAGCATTGGATGCGGGATCCGTGTCGCCCCTCCATGCGTCATAAAAAATTGATCCCGCGCGCCGACGCAGGCGGCGGGCCGGCGCAGCGGCAGGACAGGACGCGGGATGACGGTTTGGGGTCTTGGCGCCGGCGTCCTCCGCGTTCAAAGCTGGCCCTGCAACCGCTCGAGCCGCCCGCCATGATCGACCTCGTCATTCCCTCGCGCCGGAAGGATCTCGGCGGGTTCGAGGTCGGGCGGGTGCTGCCCTTCCCCACCCACAGGATGGTCGGGCCGTTCATCTTCCTCGACCACATGGGGCCGGCCGACTTCCCGCCCGGCCAGGGCATCGACGTGCGCCCCCACCCGCACATCGGCCTGTCGACGGTGACCTATCTGTTCGAGGGCGAGATCTTCCACCGCGACAGCCTGGGGTCGGCCCTGCCGATCCGCCCGGGCGAGGTGAACTGGATGACCGCGGGCTCGGGCATCGTCCACTCCGAGCGCACCACGCCCGACCAGCTCCTGGCCCCGCGCCGGATGCACGGCCTGCAGGCCTGGGTCGCCCTGCCCGACGAGGCGGAGGAGACCGACCCCGCCTTCGACCACTATGGCCCCGACGCCCTGCCGACCTACGAACACGCCGGCCTGTGGGCCCGCCTGATCGCCGGAACCGCCTTCGGCGCCGAGGCCCAGGTGAAGACCCATTCGCCCCTGTTCTACATCCACTGGGCGCTCGAACCCGGGGCCCAGGCCGCCCTGCCCTCGGGCCACGCCGAACGCGCCGCCTTCGTGGTCGAGGGCGAGGTCGAGGTCGACGGCCGGGTGCTGCGCGCGGGCGAGATGGCGGTCTTCTCCAAGGCGAGCCAGCCGGTGCTGACCGCCCGCACCCAGGCCACCGTCGCCGCCATCGGCGGCGAGCCGGTGGGCCCGCGCCACATCTGGTGGAACCTGGTCTCCTCCTCCCAGGACCGGATCGAACAGGCCAAGGCCGACTGGGCCGCCGGCCGCATGAAACTCCCCCCCGGCGACGACCAGGAGTTCATCCCCCTGCCGGAAGACCCGCCCAAGCCGCAGCCCGAGCCGATGAGCTGAGGGCGCGGCCTCACCAACCCCACCCGCCCGGACCGCAAACCTCCAAAGTCGACCTCATCCTGAGGCGCGTAGCGCAGCGAAGCCTCGAAGGACGAGGTCGCACCGCCTCCGCCCGCCGCAGCCCCCAAGCCCCCCGTGACCTCGGGCCCGCCTCCGGCTAAGGATGCCCCGGCGCGGACGTGGCGGAACCGGTAGACGCAGCGGACTTAAAATCCGCTTCCCCATGGGAGTGCGGGTTCGACTCCCGCCGTCCGCACCAGGGGGATTGGTATGGTGTCGCCGTAATTCGTCACCGTAATTCCGCGTCGAGCGGCGCGTCGCCAGACTGAGCGCCGACGGCGCCGCATCGTCAGCACACCCTGAAATCACCGGCCTTGGTCAGGCAGAGGTGGACCTCCTCGACGACGCCGTGGGTCGAGACGACCTGGACGGCGCCGGGCGGCAGGGTGGGGTTGGCCGCGATGAAGGCCTGCTCTACCGCGCGCGCTTCCCTGGACCGGATGGTCCTCGGCTGACGATAGGCCTCCGGGATCACAACCTTGGCGACGTCCGCCTTCGACAGATCGAAATAGTCCGCCGCCGCCAGGCCCGCGCACGTTCCGTGCTTGGGCCATTCATGGGCGATGAGAGATGGACTGGCGTAAAGGGGCGCGTACGTCGCCCTCTCACTCGGTGTAAGGGTATCGGCGCCGCAGTTGCTGGGGTAGTCGCCGCCCTCGTCCTGGGGCCAGAGGCCGTGCAGGGCGAAGCCGAGGCCCTTGGCGCATTCGCCTGGGTCCGACCCGTTGGTGGCGCAGAATCCCGGGACCCAGGTCAGCGACAGGACATAGTAATCGAACCGGCCCGGCGCCTGCGGGCCGAGATCGCGGCCGGCGGCCAGAGCGGGCCCCACGAGCATGACGACAAGGACTATGGCGGACCACACGCGGGACATGGCTCTGCTCCTCGCGGCGCGGCTATGGATGACGCTCCTGCGCAGATCCGCGACACAACTTAAGCGAAGACTTCGAATCCGGCGACACGATACCCCTTCCCGCCTGGAAATCGGACTGTGACTGTGAAGCGCGCTGTACCTTTGCGAGAGCCTTGCCGAAACGCGGGTCCGACCCGCGCGACACTCCGACCATCGGCCGAAGCGCTTGGACTAAGGAACGCGTCGCGTCCCACGCGGCGGCTATTAGCTGTGCCAAATTAAAAAACATAAGAACAGCATCGACGCCCTTCAGGTACGGACTTCGCAACTGAGGCTGCAACCGGCGCTGAGGTTGAAGGTCGGCGCCCCCTTGGCCAGCTCCACTTCGGCGGTCTGCGCCTTGATGAAGCCGGCGTTCGCCGATCGGGACAGCCAGCGGCCTGCGATTTGGAGGTCGCGTGGCGCGTACTTGCCGTTCGCGTAGAGCAGTCCGAGGTCGTACATGGCTTCCGCGTTTCCAAGTTTCGCCGCGCGCAACAAGAGTTCCCTGGGGCGCTCGGCGACGTTGGCCACGCCCTTGATGGTGAGAACAGCAAGGGTCGTCATGGCCGCGGTGCTGCCCTTGCCGGCGGCGACGTTCAAATCGGGAAGCGCCCTGGCCACGTCGGACGGGTAGAAGCGCCTGAGAAGGGGCTGCTGGCCTTTCAGAAACAGCCCGTCCGGGTCCCCCGTCGCCGCGGCCTCACGGATCAGCTGCTGTGGCGTCCGGCTGTCGCCGCGGCGCCGGGCCGGCTCGCATTCGTAGAGATACGCGAGGTAGGCCATGGCCGGGGCGTAACCGCGCGCAGCGGCCTCGCGGAAATCGCTGACCGCGGCCTGCACATTCATGGCGCCGCCCACCCCGTGCACGTACAGCAGGCCCGTGCTGTAGAAGGCCGGGGCGAAGCCGCGCGCCTTGGCGGCGTCGAGCCATCGCCTCGCCTCGGACAGATAGGTGATTCCGCGACGGTCTGGTTGCGCGTTGACCACGCCGAGCCAATACATGGCGCTCACCGTTCCGGCGTCTGCGGCTTGGCGCAACAGGGCCGCGCCGCGGTCCCGATCGCGCAGTTCGGGCGGTCCCCCGACCGCATAGAACCATCCGGACGCCGCCCCGAGATCGAAACCACCGCCGGGTCGAGCGGCTTCAGTCACCGACTTGGGGCCAAGCTCGGAGGGAAAGTACACAGGGTCGAGCCGATCCGAGATCAGGCACCTGAGATACGGCCTCTGCGGGCCGACCCCGTCCTGCCAAGAGCAATTTCCAGGCAGCCCGGGCTGCGCCTCCGACAGAACCGGGGCGGGACTCGTCGAGCCGGGCGGGTGCCTGAGCGAGCCGATCGCTATGCTCACCAGTATAAACCCCATCCAGAGTCCGCTGAACACCAGCCTGGCGCTCGGACGCAACGGCCTCCTAACATTGGCCGTCTTGCGCCCGCTCAGCCGGGCGACGCTCTTTTGGTTCAACTCCGGCAACAGGGCGGGGTGATCGCTCGTGATCGTCCTCAGCAGGTCTCGCATACGGACCCTGAGTTGCTCCGACTCGAACGGGAGCCAAGGCGGCGGGGCTTTCAGACGCCGCCAGGCTGCGGACCACCGGTGCGCTGGGCTGGAGATTTCATCGCGGAAACGCGCGTCCGCGCGCCGGCTCAACGCCGCCAGTATCGCGGGCGGGGTACGCCAGTCCTTCGCTTTTTCCGTCCAGCCGAAATGGGTGGCGACCGGCTCGATCAGGAAGTCCGAAGCCGGCGCGGTGCGCTGGAGCAGCGTGGCCCACCAGTGTTCGAGCCGGGCTCCATGATCAATCGACAGGACCGGCGCCGCCGCGAGGATGTCGCCAGCCAGGCTTTCCAAGTCCTGGCGCACAGACGGTTGGCCGACATCGCCCGACAGCCCCAGCTCCAACCGCCGCATTTGGTCTTCGAGGATCCGGCGCGGCGCATGGTCAACCATCGGCGGAGGCGCTCGCTCCGCCCAGTCGGGTCGCCCTCGTTCGGTCGACGCCGGTGTCTCAGGGCGCTCAAACGTCGGCGGCTCGGACGGTTCAGGGAGGGCGGCCAGCCGCAGCGCCGCCTCCAGCGCTCCGCGCAATCGAATGAAAGCATCCGGATCATTGTCGACATCGATCGACTTCAATCGGCGCGCGTAGGCGCTTCGAATGGCGCGGATATCCGTCGTGGCGGCGACATCGAGTTCCTGCCAGACGCTCACAGGTAACGCTCGCCTTCAAGCTGATTCAGGGCGGCTTCAACCGAGCTTCTCACCTTGGCGATCACCCGATGATCCTGGTCGTCCAAGGCCGCCTGGAACATCGAGATGAGCTGGGCGACGAACGCCCGTTCCTCGCCGATGAAGGCTTCGTAGCACCGCGCCGCCCGCGCGAGCACGGCGGCGTTGGCGTCCTCGTCCCGAGGATGGATCTTGAGGTCAGCCAGCACGCGCCGGCGCGCGTCCAGCGCTTCCCCAGGCGTCCCATCGTCGACGATGACCAGTTGCCTGGCCTCACCGGTTTCAGGGACGAGGATGTCGACCTCCAGCAAGCCGCTGATATCGTAGCTGAACCGGCATTGGACTTCCACATGCCCGGCCGCTTTGGGCGGCACCGCGATTGAGACGGAGCCCAATTCGATGTTGGAGGCGACCTCGCGCGCTTCACCCTGATAGACGCCGAAACGAACGACGGTCTGATTGTCCGAGATCGTCGTGAAGCTGCGCATCCGGCTTGCCGGCACAACGGTATTGCGTTCGATGATGGGCTGGAACAGACCGCTCCGAAAGCGGCCGCCGGACAGCCGCTCACCGACATCGATCCCAAGCGTGTAGGGGCAGACGTCCGTCATGCGGATCTCGTCCAACCCTTCGCCCTTGGACCTGAGCCCGGCCTGGACCGCCGCGCCCAGCGCAATCGCGTGATCGGGATGCAGAGCGTTGCTTGGAAAGCGTCCGAACATGCGCGTGACCGCCTTGCGGATGATCGGCATACGCGTCGCGCCGCCCACCAGCACGATCTCGCCCAGTTGTTCCGCCTTGATCGACCCGTCCCGCAGCGCCTGCAGCACCGGCGCGCGAAGGCGGTCGATCAAGCCCGAGACCTGGCGCTCGAAGTCGTCGGCCCAAATGTCGACCTGATAGGATTGGTCGCGCCAGACGAAGGCGAAGGCGGCCTGATCGGCGTCTGACAACGCCCGTCGTGTCCGCTCGGCGGCGGCGCGCAGCGTTTGCCGGAGGACGCCGCCGGCCTGGTCGCTGACGCGCGGGTCCTGCAGTTTCTCCACCGCCAGCGCGATGAGCGCGTCGTTGAAATCCTCTCCGCCCAGACGATTGTCTCCGGCCGACGCGCGCACTTCCACGACGCCGTCGAAAATCTGGATCAGCGAGACGTCGAAGGTGCCTCCGCCCAGGTCGAACATCAGAAAGGGCGTCTCTTCCTCGAGATTTTGAATGCCGTAGGCCAAAGCCGCCGCGGTCGGCTCGTTCACCAGCCGCTCGACGTTGAGACCGGCCAGTTGGCCGGCCTTGACGGTCGCCTTTCGCTGCCGGTCGCTGAAGTAGGCGGGAACGGTGATGACGGCCTTGTCGACTTGATCGCCGAGATAGGTTTCCGCGTCCGCCTTGAGGCTTCTCAGGACGAGCGAGGAAAGCTCTTCGGGGCTCAGGTTCAGCGAGCCGAGCCTGGTCGACCGGGTCGACCCCATATAGCGTTTGAACGTCGTCGCGGTCATCTGCGGATGAGTGACCTGGCGCTCGCGCGCGGCCATGCCGACCAAAAGCGCCCCGTCGTCGGCAATACTCACTGCCGAAGGGGTCAACAGGTCCCCTAGGCTATTAGGGATCAGGACGGGTCCTTCGTTCGTCCAAAGCCCAACCGCACTGTTGGTGGTCCCGAGGTCGATCCCCAGAATCATGAACGGCTCCGGTTGAGTGGATTTCGATCAAACGACTCTGCCTGCTCCAGTCAACGTCCGCTCGATCGGTTGGCGATTTTTCGAAGTCAAATTCCAGGGACCGGATTCATGCTGAGTAAGTCGGCGGAGCCGACTGCGCCGAAACACCCACAGCGCGGATCCGGTCCTCTGACCTACTCTCCTTGCGTGCTTCGATACGGCCGCTTTGCGGCCTACTCGGCATGACGAACGTGGAGCGGAGTCATGCGCGCCCCGGGCCTGGCGCGCGCCCTCTTCTCCCTCAGCTGAAATACCCGTCCTGGCCGATGTCTTCGATCAGGCCGATGCCGGTGGGGGTCCAGCCGAGGCGCTGCTGGGTCAGGGCGCTCGAGGCCGGCATGTCGAGGCCGGCGAACATGGCAAGCGGGCCGTAGTAGTCGCCCGCCTCCTCCGGCTTGATCGACACCACCGGAACCTTCAGGGCCCGGCCGACGACCTCGACGATCTCGCGCAGGGGCACGCCCTCCTCGCCGACCGCGTGATAGATGCCGTCGGCGACCCCGTTCTCGAGCGCCAGCCGGTAGAGGCGGACCACGTCCGGGCGGTGCGCCGCGGCCCCGCGCGCGCTCCCGTCGCCCACATAGGCCGCGGCGCCCTTCTGGCGCGCGCCCTCGAGCAGGAAGCTCACCAGGCCGGCCTTGCCGGGTTCGCCGTGCACCTGCGGCAGGCGGATCGTCATCGCCCGCACCCCGCGCGCCGCGAAGGCCAGACCGGTCTGCTCGGACACCCGCGGCACGAACTCGCTGGCCTCGCGCCGCATGTCCTCGGTGACCGTCACGCCCGGCGCGATCAGCCCCGTGCCCGAGGTGACGATGAAGGGCTTGCCCGAGCCTTCCAGCACCTCGCCCATCGCCTCGATGGCGCGCTTGTCGACCTGGCCGTTCTCGGCGAACTTGGCGAAGTCATGGATGAAGGCCAGATGGATGACGCCGTCCGCGTCCTTGGCGCCCGCGCGCAGGCTGTCCAGATCCTCGAGCGATCCGCGGTGGACCTTTGCGCCGAGGCCCTCCAGCAGTTCGGCGTTGGCGTCGTTGCGGGCCAGGCCGACCACCTCGTGGCCGTGGGCGATCAATTCCCGGGTCACACCCGTGCCGATGAAGCCGGCCGCGCCGGTGACGAAAACCCGCATGAGACACTCTCCCTGTTCAGAGAGGCTGGATATCGCTAGTCTGCCTATTCGGGTAAAGTAGTTAGATTATAAGGGTATAAAGGCTAACAGGATGACGGACGCCAACCCGCTCGGGACCTATCTGCGCGACCGCCGCGCCCGGCTCGATCCGGCGACGTTCGGCTTTCCACTGACCCGGCGGCGCACGCCCGGCCTGCGGCGCGAAGAGGTGGCGCAGCGCGCCAATGTCAGCGCCACCTGGTACACCTGGCTCGAGCAGGGCCGCGGCGGCGCGCCCTCGGCCGACGTGCTCGATCGCATCGCCCGCGCCATGATGCTGGCCGACGTGGAGCGCGAGCATCTGTTCCTGCTGGGGCTCGGCCGCCCCCCCGAGGTCCACTATCAGGCGCCCGAGGGCATCTCGCCGCGGCTGCAGCGCGTTCTCGACACGCTCGAATACAGCCCCGCGGTGATCCGCACCGCCACCTGGGACGTGGTCGCCTGGAACCGGGCGGCCGCCGTCGTGCTGACCGACTACAGCACCCTGCCGTCGGGCGAGCGCAATGTCCTGCGCCTGATGTTCCAAGACTCCCGCGTGCGCGCCGCCCAGACCAACTGGCAGGGCGTCGCGCGCTATGTGGTGGCCTCGTTCCGGGCCGACGTGGCCCGCGCCGGCGCCGCGCGCAACGTCCAGTCCCTGGTCGACGAGCTCTGCGCCACCAGCCCCGAATTCGCGGCCATGTGGCGCGACAACGACGTGCAGGGCCGCGGCCACGGCGACGGCGCCAAGGTGCTGCAGCATCCGGTCGTCGGCCCGCTGTCGATGGAGTTCTCGGAGTTCTCCGTCGAGGGCCGCCGCGACCTCAACCTTCTGATCTACAACCCCGCCACCCCGGCTGACGCGGACAAGATCCGCGGCCTGCTCGGCGCGGCGGCGGAGGGCGAAGGGCAGGCCTGAGTCGCGGCGTCAATCCCCGCTAATACCGACCATCCATGTTCTTGCCTCTTCGCCCTCTCATCCCGGCGAATGCCGGGATGGGAGGAATAGAGTGAGATGGCTCATTCCTTGCGATGAGTGGAATTAGCCTCGCGCGATCCCTCATCCGTCATGCCCTGCCCCGTGCCGGGTATCCAGGGAAGCGGCGCCGCGGAAGGTCTGGATCGCCGGGACAGTGCCCGGCGATGACGTATTGGCGGGGTGACAAGGCCCAAAGGACGCCGAATTCGGATCGCCCCCGCTACGTCGCCGCCAGGGCGTACAGGAACTCCACATACCCCTGCGTCGCCCCCGCCATGCCCCGCAGCTTCGGCGCCGTGCTTTCGATCACATAGTATTCGTTCGGGGCGTGGGCCCCCGCCCCGTGGCCGAGGCCGAAGTGGCCGGCGGGCAGGCTGACCGGCGCGTCGGTGAAGATGTAGCCGGGCCAGGAGCCGGCCACGCGCGGCGACAGCTGCGGGTCAAGGCCGGCGGCGCGGTAGACCTCGATCGAGGAGCGGATCAGGCTGGAATGCTCGTCAGTCTGGGTCGGGTCGTAGCCGCCGGTGACGTTGACGTCGATGTCGCCGAAGCCGCGCTTGGCCAGGTGGGCCTTGAGCTTGGCCGCCGCGTCCTTGGCGGTCTGGTCGGGGACGAGGCGCAGGTCGAGCTTGGCCACGGCCTTGGACGGCAGCACGGTCTTGCCGCCGGGGCCGATGTAGCCGGCGTACATGCCCTCGATGTTGACCGTCGGCTGGGAGGCCAGCCGCTCCAGCGCCTCGCGGTACGGCAGGTCGCGCACCCAGTGCTGGACGCCCATCTCCTTCTTCATCTCCGCTTCGGGCGTGCGCATGGCCTGGTCGGCGATGATCTCCTTCTGACGCGCGGTCAGCGGCTTGACGTGCTCGAACCAGCCGTCGATGGCCGGATCGTTGCCGTCCTCGGAGACCAGGGTGTTCAGCGCCTTGATCAGCCGCCAGACCGGGCTGTCGAGCATGGCCTTGTAGGACGAGTGGATGTCGTTCACCGCGCCCCGGCCCCAGGCCTTGTCGCTGCAGGTCATCTCCAGCTCGACCACCCCCTTGGCGCCGAGGTCGATGGTCACCCCGCCCGAGGTCGACTGGGCGGCGGAGGGCATCCACACCTCCTTGCACTTGCCGAGGGCGGCCAGCACCTCGGGACGGCGGACGATCTGCGGGAAGTGCGGCGAGGCGATCTCCTCCTCGCCCTCGGCCACCAGCACGATGTTGACCGGCGGCTTGCGCCCGGCGGCGCGCAGGGCGTGCAGGGCGGCGAGGAAGGTGGCCTGCGGCCCCTTCTGGTTCACCGCGCCGCGGCCGATCATCACCTTGCCGATGCCGGGCCGGTCGACCACCCGCCCTTCGAGCGGCGGCGAGGACCATTCGGCCGGGTTGAACTGCTTGACGTCGTACATGAAGTACATGCCGACGGTGCGCGGCGCGCCGTTGTCCATGACCGCGAACACGCCGGGGCTGCCGTCGGTCTGAATGATGCTCGCGCTCTGGAAGCCCGCGGACTTCAGGAGGCCCGCCATGTACTGGGCGCCTTCCTGCACATTGCGCTGCTCCGCCGCGCTCGACGGCAGGGCGATCCAGTCCTGCAGCCGCTTGATCGCCTCGGGCTGCTGCCTGTCGATCGCCGCGCGCACGCCGGTCAGATCCCCGCCGTAGGGGCCGGCCGCGAAGGCCAGCCGCGGCGCGGTCAACGCCACGCCGGCGGCGCCCGCCATCAACAACAGCCCGCGCCGATCAGCGCCCTTGTTCGACATGTGCACGTGCTCGTCCCCGCATTTTCTGAATGAGCCAGGAGAGCACCATTCCCAGCCACACGATGCAAGCCCGTCAATCCCTTCTCCCCGTGCAGGACAGGGAAGATAGAGCTCGCCTTCGACCGGTCGCCGCGGCCTGCATCACGCCGCCGTTTCAATCGCGCGCCGATTTGCTATGCCAGCCGGCCATGTACGCGCCCCCCGCCTTCGCCGTCGATGATCCGGATACGCTCGCCGCCATGATCGCGCGGGCGCCGCTGGCGACGCTGGTCGCGGCGGGGCCGGACGGACTGGAGGCCGCGCACCTGCCGCTGCTGCATGACCGCGAGGCCGGCCTCCTGGTAGGCCATCTGGCGCGCGGCAATCCGCTCGCGGCCCAGGCCGACGGCGCGGCCATGGCGGTGTTCGTCGGCCCCGAGGCCTATGTGTCGCCGGGGTTCTATCCGTCCAAGCAGGCGCACGGCCGCGTGGTCCCCACCTGGGACTATGAGGCGGTGCACGTGCACGGCCGGCTGGAGCGGTTCGACGACGCCGACACCCTGCTCCGCCTGGTGACCGCCCTGACCGACCGGTTCGAGGCCGATCGCCCCGCGCCCTGGTCGGTCGCCGACGCGCCCGGGGCCTATGTCGCCGGCCTGCTGCGCGCCATCGTCGGCGTGCGGCTGGTGATCGAACGGGTGGAAGGCGTTCGCAAACTGTCGCAGAACAGGGACGCCGCCGACCGGGCCGGCGTGCGCGCGGGCCTGGCCGCTTCCGAGCGCCCAGTAGAACGCGCCCTCGCCCCCCTGATGGAGATTCATGAGCATGACTGACGACGCCGCGGTGCAGATCATCGCCCGCGGGCCCCGCGCCGACGCCGAGGCCGCCGCCGTGGCCATCGACGGCGATCCGATGCTCGAGAGCGTCACCTACTCGATCCTCGAGGAGGACGAGGATCGCAACGTCTGGCGCATCGACGCCTTCCCGACCTCCGACGAGGAGCGGGTCGGGCTGGAGGCGGTGCTGCACGGCTTCTCCGCCCTGACCACCGTCACCGAGACCCTGGCCGACGCGGACTGGCTGGCTATGGCCCTTTCGGGCCTGCCGCCGGTGCGGGCCGGCCGGTTCTTCGTCTACGGCGCCCACGACCGGGGCCGGCGGCCGCCCAACGCGGTGAACCTGCGCATCGAGGCCGGCGCTGCCTTCGGCACCGGCCACCACGGCACCACCGTCGGCTGCCTTCTGGCGTTCGACCAGCTGTTGAAGCGCGAGCGGTTCCCCCGCGTGCTCGACGTCGGCGCCGGCACCGGGGTCCTGGCGATCGCCGCCGCCCGGACGGGATCGCCGGTGGTGGTCGGCACCGACATCGATCCAATCTCCGTGCGCATCGGCCGCGAGAACGCCGCCCTCAACGCCGCCCGCGCCCGGTTCGTCCACGCCGACGGCCTGGCGGATGCGGCGGTGGCCGGCGAGGCGCCGTACGACCTGGTGTTCGCCAACATTTTGGCGCGCCCGCTCGTGCATCTGGCCTCGGACATCAAGGGCGCGCTGAAGCCCGGCGGCGTGGCCATCCTGTCGGGCCTGCTGCGCACGCAGGAGCGGTTCGTGCGCGGCGCCTATCTGTCGCGCGGCTTCATCACCGAACGCCGCATCCACCGCGACGCCTGGGCCACCCTGGTGCTGCGGCGCGGGTAACGGGGCCGAAACCTCGCCCTTCGAGGCCCGCTTCGCGGGCGCCTCAGGATGAGGTTTTCCATTGATATCGCAGCAAAAAGTTGCCGCATCCTGAGGTGAGGAGCGAAGCGCAGCCTCGCAGGACGAGGCGGCCTCGCCGCCCCTCACTCCTCCGGCGGCGCCGCCCCCAGCAACCCTTTCCGCGCGAACTCGGGGCGAGGGTCGTCGAACGGCCAGTTGATCACGCCCGGCGAGAACAGGGCCCACCAGACGAACACCGGCTGCAGCAGCAGGCGGGGGACGTGGTACCACCAGCCGACGGGAAAGCCCGGCACGTCGATGTGGGCGAAGGCGTGGTAGAGGTTGGCGGGGAAGACGCACACCGCGTAGATCGCCAGCGCGATCCCGGCCCAGCGCCGGAGCGCCGGCTGCAGCAGGCCGATCCCGCCGAGGATCTCGCATACCCCGGTGAACAGCACCACCTGCTCTGGCATCGGAACCTGCGGCGGCATGATCGGCAGGAAGCGGTGCGACACGGTGAGGTGGGCCACGCCGAAGCCGATATAGAGCATCGCCATGCCCCAGCGCATGCGGCCGCGCACGCTGTTGAAGCCCGGAAGGCGCAGCAGCGACCCCAGCGCCACCAGCCCGCCGATCATGACGAGGAGGATGAAGACGATCATGAAGCGCGCAACCTGCGCCTCCCCTCGCCGCGCGGCAAGCGCCGCGGCTCCTCGCGGCTGGCGATAAGGCGCCGGCCGGATTAGAGGACGTGACAGACCTTCAGTGCGGGAGCGCCTCCATGCGCCAGACTTTCGACGAGCACGCCGATCCTTCCTTCGGCCCGCGCCACCTGCCGCTGATCCGCGCCAAGCTCCGTGATCAGGGGCTGGACGGCTTTCTGATCCCGCACGAGGACGAGCACCAGAACGAATACCTGCCCGACGCCAACGAGCGGCTGGCCTGGGCGACCGGCTTCACCGGCTCGGCCGGCGCGGCGGTGGTGATGGCGGAGAAGGCCGCCGTCTTCGTCGACGGCCGCTACACCCTGCAGGTCAGGGCGCAGGTCGATCCCACCCTGTTCGAGGCGCGCGACCTCGTGGAGGGCGGCGTGCCGCTCTACCTCGAAGAGGAGGCCCGGCCCGGCCAGGTGATCGGCTACGACCCGCGCCTGCACAGCCCGGACGCGCTCGGCGGCCTGAAGCGGGCCGCCGCCAAGGCCGGGGCCGCGCTGAAGCCGGTCGCCGACAACCCGGTGGATCAGGCCTGGGCCGCCGAACGCCCGGCCCAGCCCACCGCCAAGGTCGTCCCGCACGCCCTGGCCTATGCGGGCGAGGCGTCGGCCGACAAGCGCGCGCGGATCGGCGCCGATATCGAGAAGGCCGGCGCCGAGGCCGCGGTGCTGACCGCGCCCTCCTCGATCGCCTGGCTGTTCAATGTGCGCGGCGGCGACGTGATCCGCTCACCCCTGCCGCTCGGCCAGGCCATCCTGAACAAGGACGGCACGGCGCGGCTGTTCCTGGATCCGGTCAAGGTGTCCGAAGACCTGCCGGCCTGGCTCGGCAACCAGGTGTCGCTGGAATCCGACGCGGCCCTGCCCGAAGCGCTGGCGGCGCTGAAGGGCCAGACGGTGCTGGTCGACCCGGCCCAGTCCTCGGCCTGGTATTTCGACACCCTGGAGGCCGCCGGCGCGACGGTGGTGCGCGGCGCCGACCCGTGCGCCCTGCCCCGCGCGCGCAAGAACCCGGTGGAGATCCAGGGCGCGCGCACCGCGCACGAACGCGACGCCGTCGCCCTGGCCCGCTTCCTCCACTGGCTGGCCACCGAGGGGCAGATCAACCCGCCCGACGAGGTGGAGACGGTGAGCAAGCTCGAGGGCCTGCGCGAAGCCACCGGCGCGCTGAAGGACCTGTCGTTCGACACCATCGCCGGCGCCGGGCCGAACGGGGCCATCGTGCACTACCGGCCGACGCTGAAGAGCAACCGGCGGGTCCGGCAGGGCGAGCTGCTGCTGGTCGATTCCGGCGCCCAGTACCTGGACGGCACCACCGACGTGACGCGCACGGTGGCGATCGGGACGCCGAGCGACGAGATGCGCGAACGCTTCACGCTGGTGCTCAAGGGCCATATCGCCCTGGGCTCGGCGCGGTTTCCGGTGGGAACCACGGGGTCCGCGCTAGACACCCTGGCGCGGGCGCCCCTGTGGGCCTACGGCCTCGACTACGACCACGGCACCGGACACGGCGTCGGCTCCTACCTCGGCGTGCACGAGGGGCCGCAGCGGATCGCCAAGGCCCCCAACACCGTCGCCCTGCAGCCGGGCATGATCGTCTCCAACGAGCCCGGCTACTACAAGACCGGCGCCTTCGGCATCCGCATCGAGAACCTGGTGACGGTGACGGCGCCGGAAGCCATCCCCGGCGGCGAGCGGCCGATGCTGGGGTTCGAGACCCTGACCCTGGCCCCGATCGACCGCACCCTGATCGTGGCCGACATGCTGACCGCCGAGGAGCGTGGTTGGCTCAACGCCTACCACGCCCGCGTCGCCGCCACCGTCGGCCCGAAGCTGGAGCCGGAGGTGCGGGCCTGGCTGGAGGAGGCGTGCGCGGCGATCTGATCTTAGCCCCAAAAGCGCCTCCCCTCTGGGAGGCGGCCGCCCCCGGCTCCGGCCGAAGGCCGGCCCGAGGACAGGCTCCGCGGCCGGAGGGGGCCCGCGCGCGATGCTTGACGCCTTGACCATTGACGGCGGCGCTCCCCCCTCAGTCACTTCGTGACAGCTCCCCCAGAGGAGGAGCAGCTACCTCCCCGTCCCCCTACTTCACGCGATGCCAGACGTCGGTCCGGCACAGGGGCACGATGATGCAACCGGTGAGCTTCAGGGTGTCGGGGTCCACCAGCCGCAGGGAGCCGTGATAGGTGCCGCCGTCGTCGGGGTTGTAGACCGAGCCGCCCTTCCACTCGGTCGGGCCGCCGGTGAAACCGTTGATGAACACCAGCCCTTTCAGCGGGCGCAACCGCAGCGCTTCGGCGTGGTTCTTGTCGTCGGCGACGGCGGGATTGGCCTTGATCCGGTCGGAGTCGACCAGCTTGCCGCAGACCGCGGCGTCGCAATCGTAGAGCTGGACGATGGCGTTGGCTTCAGGCGTGCGCCACTGTCCGTCGAGCGGGGAGGCCACGCCCGGGCCGGCCACGGCGGCGGTGAGCGCGGCGGCGAGCGCCGTGGCGGCGATGATGGTGTTCATGTCGTCTCTCCGGTTTCGGCGGGCCGCGCCCCGATCAGCGCCAGCCATTCGGCTTCGCTCAGAACGTCAACGCCCAGCTCGGTCGCCTGTTTCAGCTTCGACCCCGCGCCGGGCCCGGCGACGACGATATCGGTCTTCTTCGACACCGACGACGACACCTTGGCCCCCAGCCGCTCGGCCTGGGCCTTGGCCTCGTCGCGGGTGAGCACCTCGAGCGCGCCGGTGAACACCACCGTCTTGCCGGCCACCGCCGTGTCGGTCTTGGGCCGTTCGGCGTCCCGGATGTCGAGCTGCTCGACCAGGGCCCTCACCCGCGCCAGGTTGTGCGCCTCGGCGAAATAGGCGGCGGCGGCGTCGATCACCGCGTCGCCGACCTGGTCCATGGCGTCGAGTTCGGCGCGGGCCTCCGCGTCGCCGGCCGCGATGGCGTCCATGGCCCTCAGAAACGCTTCGGCCGTGCCGTAGCCGCGGGCGATGGTGGTGGCGGTGATGTCGCCCACGTGCCTTATGCCCAGGGCGAAGATGAACCGCTCGAGCGGAATGCTGCGGCGGGCCTCGATCGCCGCCCTGAGGTTGGCGACCGAGGTCTCGCCATATCCCTCCTGCTGGCGCAGGGCCTCGAGGGCCGCCTCGTTGCGGGCCAGGCGGAAGATGTCGGCCGGCTCGCGGACCAGGCCCTCCTCGTAGAAGGCGTTGATCTGCTTTTCCCCGAGCCCCTCGATGTCGAAGGCGCGGCGGGAGCAGAAATGCTTCAGGTGCTCGACGCGCTGGAACGGACAGGCCAGCTCGCCCGTGCAGCGGCGCACCACCGTCTCGGCCCCGCCGACCGTGGTCTCCCGCACCACCGGGGTGTGCAGCGGGCACGGGCAGACGGCGGGAAACTCGAACTCGGCCCGGCCGGCGTGGCCCTCGTCCGGGACGACGCCGGCGATCTGCGGGATCACGTCGCCGGCGCGCTGGACGATCACCGTGTCGCCCACCCGCACGTCCTTGCGCACGATCTCGTCGGCGTTGTGCAGGGTGACGTTGGAGACGGTGGCGCCGCCGACGAACACCGGCTTCAGCCGCGCCACCGGGGTCAGAGCGCCCGTACGGCCGACCTGGATGTCGATGCCCTCGAGCACGGTGGTCGCCTGCTCCGGCGGGAACTTGTGGGCGATGGCCCAGCGCGGGATCCGTCCCACCGAGCCCAGCCGCTCCTGCCAGTCGAGGCGGTCGACCTTGTAGACCACCCCGTCGATCTCGTAGTCGAGCGTGGCCCGCAGCGCCTTCAGCCGCTCATAGGCCGCCGCCAGCGCCGCCTCGCCGACCACGCGTTCCGACAGGGGATTGACCCGGAACCCCCAGGCCGCGAGCGCCTCGAGCGCGCCGAGCTGGGTCTGGGCGAACGGCGCGCTGGCCACGCCCCAGGCGTAGGCGAAGAAGCGCAGAGGGCGGCCGGCGGTAATGGTCGGGTCGATCTGGCGCACCGACCCGGCGGCGGAGTTGCGCGGGTTCACATAGAGGCGCTGGCCGGCGGCCGCGGCCGCCGCGTTCATGGCGGCGAAGGCGGCCTTCTCCATATAGACCTCGCCGCGCACCTCGATCGTCGCCGGCCAGCCCGCGCCCGCCAGCCGCTCGGGAATGTCCTTCAGCGTGCGCAGGTTGGCGGTGATGTCCTCTCCCACCCGGCCGTCGCCGCGCGTGGCCCCCTGGACCAGCACGCCGTCCTCGTAGCGCAGGTTGGCCGACAGGCCGTCGATCTTGGGCTCGACGGTGAAGGCCAGCTCGTCCTCTGGACCGAGGCGCAGGAAGCGGCGGACGCGCGCGGCGAACTCGGCCACGTCCGCGTCCTCGAAGGCGTTGTCGAGCGACAGCATGGGCGTCCCATGCTCGACCGGGGCGAACTGGGTCGAGATCGGCGCCCCGACGCGCCTGGAGGCGGAGTCGGCCCGCACCAGCTGCGGGAACCGCTGCTCGAGCGCCAGGTTGCGCCGCTTCAGCGCGTCGTAGTCGGCGTCGCTGATGGTCGGCGCGTCCTCGTTGTAATAGCGCGCGTCATGCTCGGCCATCTCGCGCGCCAGCCGCTCGAGCTCGTCGGCCGCCTCGGCCTGCGAGAGCCCGCTGACATCCTCTTCCGGCGTGGTCATCTCAAAGATTCGCGCTCGCACCTTTGCGACGATGGCTAATGTATCGGGCCGCCGGCGGAAAGGGCGAACGGCGCCGCCGTTCCCCTTCCCCTTCCCCTTCCCCTTCCCCTTCCCCTTCCCCTTCCCCTTCCCCTTTGTGTCATCCTACCGAGTGTCGTGCTGGTGCAAGGGAAGCCAGACAACCGCGAGGGGGAACCGCGCATGAGCAAGGAACGGCTGTCGGCCTTCACCGACGGGGTGGTGGCGGTGATCATCACCATCATGGTGCTGGAGCTGAAACCGCCGCACGGGGTCGATCTGGCCGCGCTGCGCGCGCTGACGCCGACCTTTTTCGCGTACCTTCTGAGCTTCGTCTACGTGGCGATCTACTGGAACAACCACCACCATATGTTCAGCCTGGTCAAACAGGTGGACGGCGCGATCCTGTGGGCCAACCTGCAGCTGTTGTTCTGGATCTCGCTGGTGCCGTTCACCACCGCCTGGATGGGCGAGAACCCCACCGCGCCGATCCCGGTGGCGGTCTACGGCGTATCGGTGCTGATGCCGGCGCTCGGCTGGATGGTGTTGCAGGCCGCCATCATCCACCGCCAAGGTCCCGACTCGCCGCTCAGGACGGCCCTTGGCGGCGACCTCAAGGGCAAGCTTTCGCCGCCGATCTACCTGCTCGGGGTGTGCGCCGCCTTCTTCAACCCGTGGATCGCCGACGCCTGCTACGCCGCGGTCTCGCTGATGTGGCTGATCCCGGACCGCCGGATGGAGCGGCTGCTGGTGAAGGATTGAGGGTAGCGGGTCCGCCTCGCCCTTCGAGGCTTGCGCTGCGCTACGCACCTAAGGATGAGGCTACATATTGGTTTTCAACAGAAATCCTCATCCCGAGGCGCCTGCGAAGCAGGCCTCGAAGGGCGAGGATTTCAGGCCCGCCTAAGCCCCCATCAGCGCCCGCGCCGCCGCCCGGGCCGCTTCGGTGATCTCGGCGCCGGCGAGCATTCGGGCGATCTCCTCCTCGCGAGCGGCGGGATCCAGGGTCTCGATCGAGGTGGCGACCACCTCGCCGCGGGCGTTCTTGGACACGCGCCAATGGGCGTCGGCGCGGGCGGCCACCTGGGGGCTATGGGTGACGAGGATGGCCTGGCCGGTGGCGGCGAGCTGCTTCAGCCGCAGGCCGACCGCGTCGGCCACCGCACCGCCGACGCCCTGATCGACCTCGTCGAACACCATGGTCGGGCCAAAGCCCCCGCCCCCGCCATAGGCGTCCCCACGCCGGGCGAGCACCACCTTCAGCGCCAGGGCGAAACGGGCCAGTTCGCCGCCGGAGGCGATTTCGTCGAGCGATCCGAACGGCGCGCCGGGATTGGTGGAAATCTGGAAGGTGACAAGGTCGGCGCCCTGCGGCCCGGGCCGGTCGGCGGGATCGACCGCGACCCGGAAGCGGGCCTTGTCGAGCTTCAGCGGCGCGAGTTCGCCCGTCACCGCCTGGGCCAGGGCGTCGCCCGCGGCGCGGCGCGACGCGGTGAGCCGGGCCGCCGCCGCGCGATACGCCTCGCGCGCGCCGATGACGGCGCCTTCGGCGGCGGCGATGTCGGCGTCGAGGTTCTCCGCCGCGCGCAGGGCCTCGCCGAACCGGGCGCGGGCGGCGGGCAACTCGTCCACGGTGAGGTTCAGCTTGCGGGCGGCGGCCCGAAGCGCGAACAGCCGCTCCTCGGTCTTGTCGAGCTTGTCCGGCTCGACGTCGAAGGCGTCGGCGGCGGCGTCGACCGCCGCCTGGGCCTCGGTCAGCTCGACCAGAGCCCGGTCGGCCGCCTCGGCCGCCGCGGCGAGGCGCTGCACCACCCGGTTGTCCGCGCCGGCCCCGCTGGC
>CAILTK010000059.1 GCA_903837135.1 uncultured Caulobacterales bacterium | reverse complement strand
GTCGCGGCGTCCCTGGGCATGGTGGTCTTCGCCCTGACCCAGCCGGCGTCCAGCGGTCCGGCGGATGCGTTCAAGTGGGTCCTGTTGCCGACCTGGGCTCTGCTGGGCCTGGCGCTCTACCGATCGCGCAATCCCGGTTCGCGCCCGATCCGGCCCGTCGGCGGGAACGCCGGGCAGGGCTGACGCCGCCGTTTTCGCGTCAGCCGTCTTCGCCTCAACCGTCTTCGCCTCGGTCGTCTTCGCTCAGTTCAGGGGCTCGGCTACGGCCGTCTTCCTCAGCCACCCGCAGACGGCGTCGACCGCCCCACTGGCCTTTCGCCGCGTCGGCGTCACGATCCAATAGGACATGCCCGGCCGGCTGAGCTCGGGGAAGGGCGCCGCCAGTCTTCCCGCCGAAAATTCGTGGCCCGCGAGGACGTCGCTCTCGAGGATCACGCCGATGCCGTTGACGGCCGCCTCGATGGCGAGGTGCGACGGGTCGAGCTGGATGGTGCTGACCGGATTATCGTAAAGGTCGATCCCCTGGGCGCCCAACCAGGACTCCCAGGTCACGTGGTTGCGGGCGGTGCAGACGAGGGTCTGTTCGAGCAGCCGCTCGGGCGAGGACAGCGTGTTCATGAGGTCCGGCGCGCAAAAGACCTGGAACACCTCCGACAGGAAAAGCGACGCCCGGTCGTCCCAGAGGTCGGCGTCGCCATAGACGATCTGCAGGTCCGCCGGCGCATCGGCGAAGGCCGGCCAGGGCAGGCGATCTCCCTGCAGGTGCGAGCCCTGGGCGTTGATCCTGATGTCGACGCCGGGGTGCGCGGCGAGGAGGTTGGGGAGGCGGCGCATGAGCCAGCAGTGCGCGAGCGACGGCGGCATCTCGATCCTGACCACATCCAGGGGATTGCCCTTGTTCCCCCGCGCCTTGATTTCGCTGGTCGCCAGCCGCAGCCGACGGATGCTCTGACGGACGGAGCGCGCGTACTCAGCGCCGTCCGCCGTGAGCGTGACGCCCCGCCCGACCCGGTCGAACAACTGAACCCCCAGCACCTCCTCCAGCAGCCGGATCTGGTGGCTGACGGCGGAAGGAGTCAGGTTCAGTTCGTCCGCGGCCGCCTGGAAACTGGCCGAGCGAGCCGCCGCTTCGAAAACGGAAATACCGCGCAACGGAAGCGTCCGCTCAGACATCGACACCTCACCAAGGGCTTCAGCACCCGCGCGCTGCACCGTCAGATTGGTGAAAATCCTCTGTCAACTCAAGGGGTTTACGCAAAATGGCGTGCGCCCGCGCGTCGCATCCGCCCTGGCGGCTCAAAAAACGAGCGTGGGTGCGAGCGTGTCGGGCAGACGCGGAGGGCGCAGACGGGCGCCCTTCGTCACTGGGCGGACAACCAGCCCAGCTTGGTGAGGAAGGCGTCGGTCCGCCGGCTCGTGTCCTCCTGCCAGCCTTCGGTCTTCGCGCCGATGGAGGCGTCCTCCAGACCCAGCCAGACCTCGGTGAATCCGTGCGGGGCGCCCGGATAGAGCACCACCTCGCACTTGGAATTGCGGGCCTTGGCGCGCTTGCAGAAGTCTTCGGCGGTCTCCGGCGAGACGATCTTGTCTCCCGTGCCCTGGAAGATGATCGTGGGCGGCAAGCCATGATCGAGATGATCCATGGGCGAGAGGTCGCGGGCCCGATCGGCGACGGCCTTGCCCCACATGGTCGTCAGACTGCGGACGACCGCGGGCGAGGCCATGTCGAGCCCGGGATTGTAGAGCACGAGCGCATTGGGCCGCGGATCGATCTTCGGGTCGGCCGGATCGTCGAAATCGGCGATGAGCGCGGTGGCGGCGGCCATCTGGCCGCCAGCGGAGCTTCCCACAGCGGCGATCCTGCCGGTGTCGACGCCGAGTTCAGCCGCATGCCCGCGAACCCAGCGCATGGCCGACTTGGCGTCCGAGACCGAGTCCATGATGGTGGAGGCGTTCCGGCATTTGACGCGATAGTCGACCAGGACCGTCACCATGCCGTGCAGCGCCAGGTGCGTCGCCTGAGCCTGATAGCGGCGGATGTCGCCGAACAGCCATCCGCCGCCGTAGAAGAAGACCGCGGCAGGGGACTTGTCGCCAGGCTTGTGCGCGGCGGGACTGAACACGTGGAGACGAAGGTCCGCGCCGCCCGCGGTCTTGTAGACGAAGGGCCTGGAGCCGTTGATGTGCAGGGCCTGGGGATCGGTCGCCTCGCTCGGGGCGCAGAGGTCCTCCGCCGACGCGGGGGCGTGCAGGCAGCACAGCCACAGCCCCGCGACCGCGCCGAGGATCCGCTTCGAATAACCGGAAGCCATACGCTCATACCTTTCTGGGACATTCGTGAGACCGATCGGGCCCGCCTGCCGGGGGCCGCGCGCGGCGCGACTCGATATAAGCACGGCGTCCACCGACGGATTGGCGAAATCTCCTCACCACATTGGACCACGAAATTTCGCCGGTGGGCGAGACGCCGTCGCCCCCGAGAGACCCGCCGCGCTCGCCGTAAAGTTCACGCGCGTCAGCCGTCGGGTCGGCGGGTGGTGCGCCGGTCCCTCGTCCAAAGGGATCGTCATCCGCGTCCGGGCGAGACCGACACCCTGGCCAGCTTCGCCTTTCGAACGCCGTAGACGAAATAGATCACCACCCCGGCCACCAGGTAGATGAGAAAGAAATTCCGCGTCGCGGGCGTGGCCATCAGGCTGAGCAGAAGAAGGAGGCACATGACGGCGCCGAGGATCGGCGTCAGAGGAAACAGGGGGGTTCTGAACGGCCGCGCGAGTTTGGGCTCGGAGCGCCTTAGGTAGATTACCGTGACGCAGACCATGGTGAAGGCGGCGAGCGATCCCACGTTGGAAAGGTCCGAAAGGGCGTCGAGGGAGAGAAAGCCGGCCGCGCCCATGGCCGCCGCGCCCACCACGAGGGTGTTGATCCAGGGCGTTCGGAACTTCCGATGCACGGCCGCCAGCGACGGGGGCAGCAGGCCGTCGTGGGCCATGGTGTAGAAGACTCTCGTCTGGCCGTAGAGCAGGACTAACATGACGCTGGTGAGCCCGGCGATCGCGCCGATCTTCACGAAGGCGGAAAACCACGGCAGGCCGATCCGGTTCACCGCGAGCGCGATGGGCGCGGCGTTGTCGAGCGCCTGATAAGGCACGATGCCCACCAGAACGGCGGAGGTCGCGATGTAGAGGGTCGTGCAGATCACCAGAGAGCCGAGGATGCCGATGGGCATATCGCGGCCGGGGTTGCGCGCCTCGGCCCCGGCGGTCGAAACCGCCTCGAACCCCAGATAGGCGAAGAAGATGATCGCGGCGCCGTGGATGACCCCGCCCACGCCGTATTTGGTCGAGTTGTCCCCTGTGACCACGGCCACAAGCGCACGGCCGATCTGGCTCCAGATGTCCATGGGCGTGCCGGGCGGACGTGCGGGTATCTCCGCCGGAATGAGCGGCGACCAGAGGGCGGGATGCACATAGCGCGCGCCGATCACGATGAAGGCGATAACGATCGTCAACTTGGTCGCCACGATGATGTTGTTCACCGTGGCCGATTCCGACACGCCGCGGACCAGCAGAAGCGTCACCAGCCCGATCACGACCATTGCGGGCATGTTGACGAGGCCGGTGGCGACGACCGCACCGGCGGCGTCCCGGACCGGAACCCCCGGCGCTGCGGTGAGGGACGGCGGAATGGCCAGATGCATGTCCGCCAGCAGGCTGTTGAAATAGCCTGACCAGCTTACCGCGACCGTGGAGGCGGAAAGCCCATACTCCAGCAGGAGCAGCAGGCCCATGACCCAGGCGGCGCCTTCGCCCATGGAGGCGTAGGTATAGGAATAGGCCGAGCCTGAAACGGGAAGAGCCGCCGCCAGTTCGGCGTAGCAGAGGGCGACCAGGGCGCACAGAACGCCGGTGATGACGAAGGAGATCATGATCCCCGGTCCGCCGAACTGGGCTGCGGCCCGGCCCGTCAGGACGAAGATGCCCGCGCCGATGACGCAACCTATCCCCAGCAGAACGAGGTTGAGGGCGCCAAGGGTCCGCTTCAATTCCCCGGCGTCATTTTCCGATTGGATCTGAGCCACGGACTTTCGCAGGAAGACACGTCCAAAGCCGCTGGTGCTCGCCATTCTCAACCCTTGAAGAAACCGCCGCGCATGCGATCGCCCACCCGCGCTGTGCTCGTCTTCTCCCCAGCAGCCGGTCGGCTGAGCCCCCGGGTCGGCGCCGTCCCGATCCGCTGCACCTTTGATGGTGTCGCGCGTTGATCGGATCCGTTGTCCGTCCGCTGATGAAGAGACCGTGCGGGTCGACTCTCCGCCCGAGTGGAACCATGATTTCCGACGGGAAATTAGCGAAATTCCTTCATCACTTTGGAAGAGAAGCCTGCGTTTGACGGGGGCGTCCGGGCGTCCGGGCGAGTCGGCCCAAGGTCTTGAGCCAAGCGAGGTTCGCGCGCGATCGGCGGGCAAAGCCGCACCCGCCCGTCGCCGGCGCCGGACGCATCATAGGGTCGCCGTGATTGCGCCGGACGCTAGGTTTGGCCGGGCGAGCCGAATAGAATTCATGGATGGACGCCATGGACATGAACCTGCTCGCGGCGTTGGACGCCCTTCTCGCCGAGGGAAGCGTGACCGGCGCCGCGCGACGCCTTGGGCTAAGCGCTTCCGCCATGAGCCGGACTCTGACGCGGCTCCGCGCCGCGACGGGCGACCCCTTGCTCGTTCGCGCCGGGCGAGGGCTGGCGCCGACGCCTCGGGCCGCCGAACTGCGGGAGCGGGTTCATGAACTGACCCGGGACGTGCGCGCGGTGCTGACGCCGAGCGTCGGCGTCCTGGAGGTCGCCGCGCTGGAGCGGACCTTCACCATTCGGGCGAGCGAGGGGTTTCTGGAAGTCTTCGCGGCGGGCATGATGAGCGCCGTCCTCCAGGCGGCCCCCCACGTCCGCCTGCGTTTTGCACCCAAGCCGCTCAAGGAAGCCCTGTCGCTGCGGGAGGGCGTGGTCGACCTGGAGATCGGGGTGCTGGGGGCCTCAGCCCCGGAGGTGCGCACGCGGTTTCTGTTCCGCGACGATTTCATCGGTGCGGTTCGCGCCGGACATCCCCTGCTGACCGCCTCGATAACGCCCGAGCGCTATGTCGCCTACGGCCATGTCGTGGCGTCCCGCCGAGGGGCCTTCGCGGGGCCGGTCGACGACGCCCTCCAGGAGCTTGGCCTCCGCCGAGAGGTCATGGCGGTCGTGCCTGGTTTCCCCGACGCGATGCGCATCGCGCGCCATACCGACCTGGTGGCGCTGATACCGCGCTCGTCTCTGGTCGACGGTCGGTCGAACCCGATGAGCCAGGGTCTCGTTCCCTTCGACCTGCCGGTCCGCACGCCGGAGATTGCGATCTCGGCGATGTGGCATCCGCGTATGGACGCCGATCCCGCCCATCGCTGGCTGCGCGATACCGTCATGGCGGTCTGCTCCAAAGCGGCCCCGCCGCGCCGGCCCAACCGGCTGCAGGGATCGAGCTAGACTCGCGCAAGGCGCTCTGGCCGGCGCTCAACGCGGTCGTGGCGACCAGGCGCTGCGGCCTGGCGTCGAACTCTTCAGCGCCTCCCCGCGGGCATGGCGCCTGACGCAACAATACAATGCGTCCTGTGCGCCTACTGCAGCCAATCTCCCAGCGCAATATGGGCTCGGCAGCGCTCTCCGCCCCGTCTGTTTCGCGGCGGTGAAAGCGCAAAGGACGCGTCCATGGCTGATGAGCGAAGTCTCCTGATCGGCGCCTCAAGAGGCCTTGGCCTCGCGATGGCGGCCGACCTCCTGAAGAAGGGATGGCTGGTCACGGGCACGGTGCGCGGCGCCGCCCGTACCGGACTGCACGATCTGGCGGAGGAGCATCCGGGCCGCGTCGAGATCGAGTCCCTCGACATCACCGAGCCGGATCAGATCGAAGCCCTGCGCGAGCGCCTCTCCGGCCGCTGCTTCGACGTCCTTTTCGTCAACGCCGGCGTCGCCGACGCCAACCCGCACGAGCCCGCCGGGCAGGTGTCCGCCGACGCGTTCATTCGCGTCATGGTCACGAACGCGCTCAGTCCGATGCGCGTCATCGAGGGCTTGCAGGACCTCGTGGCCGCGGATGGGCTCATCGGCGTCATGTCGTCGGGACAGGGGAGTCTCAGCAACAACGAGAGAGGCGGAAACGACGTCTATCGCGCCAGCAAGTCCGCCTTGAACCAGTTCATGCGCTGCTACGCGGCCCGTCACGCCGGAACGCCCCGCGCCCTGGTGCTGATGGCGCCGGGGTGGATCCGCACCGCCCTGGGCGGCCCGGGCGCGACGTTCAGTGTCGGGGAGGCTGTTCCGGCGGTCGTGGACACGCTGCTCGCCCAGAGGGGGCGTCCCGGTCTGCAATACCTCGACCGCGAGGGGCTCGCCGTTCCGTGGTGAAGGCCCGCCCGCGCCGTGTCGGTCTCCGCGTCGACGGGGGAAGACCGGCCAACCCTCGAGGCGACCGATGACGCTGATCGGGGTCGAGGAGCATTTTCTGACCGACGACATCCACCGGGCCTGGAAGGCGATAGGCCTGGAGTCGGCCGATCCGAGCCTGGCCTTCCACTCCGGACCGTTCGAG
Source organism: uncultured Caulobacterales bacterium (assembly GCA_903837135.1). Taxonomy (GTDB): domain Bacteria; phylum Pseudomonadota; class Alphaproteobacteria; order Caulobacterales; family Caulobacteraceae; genus CAIOYC01. Next base: position 34,038 of record CAILTK010000059.1, on the reverse strand, counting down.
GCCCGCCTGCTCGATCTCGCCGACGAACGGCTCGCGCTGATGGACGAGACCGGACTTGACGTACAGGTCCTGTCGCTGACCACGCCCATGCTGCACGATCTCGGGACGGGGAGCCTCGACCTGGCGCGGCGGACCAACGACGCCGTCGCCGCCGTGCTCGCTCGACACCCCGATCGCTTCCACGCCCTGGCCACTCTGCCGGTGGCCATGCCGGACGAGGCCGCCCTCGAGCTCGAGCGATGCATGAAAGCGCCTGGGTTCAAGGGAACCATGCTGTGCGGGCGCGTGGGCGGCCACAACCTCGACCATTCGACCCTGTGGCCCATCCTGCAGTGCGCGGCGGCGTTGGGCGCGCCGATCCTGCTGCATCCGCGGACCCCCGAGCCGGCGGTAAGGTCGGCCTACTACTCAGGCTTTGCCCCCGCGGTCGACGTCGCTTTCGCGACGGTCGGCCTCGGTTGGCACTATGACGCGGGCATCCAGTTTCTACGCCTGGTGCTCGCGGGCGTGTTCGACCGCCTGCCGGGCCTGCAGGTGATCCTCGGCCATTGGGGCGAACTGGTCCTGTTCTACGCCGAGCGCCTGTCGGTAATGGACCGCGTCTCCGGCCTGGCTCACCCCGTCGCCCACTACCTGCGCAACAACCTCTACGTCACCGCCAGCGGGATGTTCCTCCCCCACTACCTGGAGCGCGCCGCAGCGGTGGTCGGCACGGATCGGCTGCTCTTCTCCACCGATTTTCCCTACCAGTACCGCCCCGGCCGCGACGCCGGCCGGTTCCTTGAAGACTGCGGCCTGGACGATCGCGCCCGGGCCGGCTTCGCCCACGGCAACTGGCTGCGCCTGACCGGGTCGACGAGCCCTTCCGCGGTCGATGAGTCCAGCAGGCCCATCGAGGGGGCCGTGTGATGGTCGTCGCCAGAGGCCGTGCAGAGACCGCCAGCGGCTCGAAATACCTCCAGCAGCTCTGCAAGCACTGGAGCCATAGGTTCGAGGTCGAATTCTCGCCGACCAGAGGACAGATTCGCTTCCCGTCGGCGGTGGCGACCATAGAGGCTGACGCGGACGCGCTGCTCGTCACCCTGGAGACGCAGGATGGGGACTCGATCGAGCGCCTGAAAGCAATCGTCGCCGATCATCTCGACCGGTTCGCCTTTCGAGAAGCGCCCCTGCCGTTCGCGTGGTCGGCGTCGACATGATCCTGGCCGGGCGCGCGCTCGTCATCCTTCCGTCGGTGATGCTCGCCGCTGCGGTCGGGCTGGCCGTCGCCACCCAGGACCTCGCCGAAGCGCTCCACTATCCCCGTGCGCTAGGCCCCGGCCTGGCCGATGTCGGCCCGGTCAGGATCTACCCTCCGTGGGGATTCGCCGTCTGGCTTTTCCGCCTCCGACCCAACGACCCGCAAGCCTTGGTCGAGGCGAGCCTGTGGGGCGGGCTGGCGGCCCTCGCGATCGTCACGCTCGCGATCGTTGTCGCGGCCTCGCGACGGAAAATCGCGACATCGACGCCAGACCACATCGTCAAGGCCCGCATCGTCAAGGAGACGAACATGCCCACCCAACCCGTCCAGCCGGCCAGCCGACCCTGGCGCAACGTCCTGCCGGCGGCAGCCCCGGGAGCGTCGCAGGGCTCCCCCTACGCGTTTTGGGTCAAGGAGGGCGACGCGAAGAAGCTCGCGGTCATCTTCGCCGGGGGAGGGGCGTGCTGGACGGGCGAGAACTGCGCCTTGCACTGCCGGCCGCACTACCGGCCGTTCGCCGGCCTCGAGCTCGATCCGACCCATCTGGGAGGGGTGTTCGACACGGGCAACGCCGAAAATCCGCTCGCCGACTACACCCTGGTCTTCCTGCCCACGGCCAACGGGGACGTCTTTCTGGGAGACGCGACGCAGGTCTACGACACGCCGGCGATGAACGGCCACCCCGAAGGCACGGTGACGATCCTGCACAAGGGCTTCGTCAACGCCATGCTCGCCCTGGACTGGATGTTCAAGACCTACCCGCAGCCGACCACGGTCGCGGTGATGGGCTGGAGCGCCGGCGCGCTCGCCTCGCCGCTCTACACGCACATCGTCGCCAAGCATTATCCCGCCGCCCGGGTCACCCACTTCGCCGACGGCGGCGGCGCCTATCACCTCGGCGACAAGCTCGCCCCCCTATTCAAGGCGTGGGGAACGGAGAATGTCCTCAAGCGCGTCGAGGGCTTCGAGGATCTGCGGGTCGCGGGTCTGACCATCGAAGACCTCTATGTCCGCGCGGCCGAACTGAATCCCGACATTGTCTTTCACCAGTACAATGAGCGGCAGGACGCCGTGCAGGCGATGTTCATGCAGCTGCTCGGAGAGCGGAAGCCCGACGTTCCCGCGAAGCTGGACGAGGCGCACGCCTATATCCGCGCGCGGGTCGCCAACTTCCGCACCTACACCAGTTGGGGCCGCGACGAAGCCATCATCGGCGGGTACTACGACGCGGTGCTGGCGATCAATGCACTGGACAATCGCGGTCGACCCCATGTGCTGGACCGGCTCTACACTCGTCAGACCAACGGCGTGCGGTTCCTCGACTGGTTCACGGCGGCCGTGACCGGCCGGCCGGTGGAGGATGTCGCCTGCGTCGACTGCGAAACCCCCGAGCATCACTGGCGGCGTCCCGCGTTTCCTCAGTAATGATCCTCAAGGTGAAGCCGCGATCTGGGTCGGCCACGACTGGGGCAGTGTCGTGGCCGGCGAACTGGTCGCACCAGCCCCGGCGCAGTCGCGGGGTCGTACTGATCTCGGCGCCGTATTTCCCCGATGCGAATGCGCTGTCGACGCTCGTCCCGCTGGTCGACCGGACGATCTACCCCCTCGACCGGTATCCGGATGGCCAATCGGACTATTACCGCTCCTACACGACGCACTTCAGGCCGGCGGTCGCTGACCTGGACGCCGACAAGGCGGCGTCGCTGGCGTCGATCTATCGTCGAGGCGACCCCGCCAGCATCGGCAAGCCTTCACCGAACGCCATGGTCACGCGCAAGGGCGGGCGGTTCGGCGCCGCGCACCGTGCGCCCCCGACCCAACCCGACCCTGCCTCTGGCCGGCGGCGGACTTCGCCGTGCTGGTGAGAACGTTCGAGGCTAACAGCTTCCGCGCGCCCTGTTCGTGGTTTCTGAACGACGACGCCATCATCGCCTATGCGCGCAAGGCGTCCAACACGATCGGCTCCTGCGCGCCTGTCGGTTCACCGGTTCATCTTGGCGAACCGCAGAGCCTCTCGCCGCTGACTTCCGCCAGCGCCGCATAGACTGCCGGCGTTCGCTCCAGGCGGGCGATCGTTCGCGCGCCTTCGAGGGCGGCGACCAAGGCGGCGGCGGTAGAGGCGGCGCGGGCCGGAGAAAAGCCGCACCCGCGGAAATGCTCGGCAACCATCTCGGTCAGATCGACAAATCCGCGCGCTATCCGTCTGGTCAGCTCAGGGTCCATCGCGGTCGGCTCGTTCGCCAGATTCTGCATTAGGCATCCGTATTGGAAATCGGTGGCGATCATCTCGGCCGCGATCGCGTCAAAAATCTGATGAACAAAACTCAGAGCATCGCCTGCCGTATTCGCCGCGATGCGGCGCAATATAGAGGCTCTGCTCGCGACGTAATTATCGATCGCCTCCTCGGCCAGCTGTGTCTTTCCGCGTGGGAAGTGAAAGTAGAACGATCCCTTGGGGGAACCGCTTTCCTCGATGATCTGGTTCAGCCCAGTCGCAGCGTAGCCCTGGATACGGAACAGTCGCTCGGCGGTGTCAATCGCGCGATCGCGGGCGTCGGTCTTACGGGACATTCCCCGACCATACCACGCCCCGCTTGACGGCGCTATGGTGATCGCCATAGTATGGCGATCACCATAGAAAGCGAGCGCCGCGATGCCCCTCTATCAAGTCCTGACCCAAGAAGGTTCGCTCAGCGACGCCCAGCGCGCCGAGATCGCTCAGGGGATAACCGACATTCATCTCGATCTGGCCGGCGGCCTTCGCCAGTTCGTCAATGTCGTGTTTCAGCACTACCGCGCCGGTCTCGGTTTCAACGCGGGGGTCATCGGCGCACCGATGGTGATCGGAGGCAGTATCCGGGCCGGGCGGGAGCAGGCGGTCAAGACCGCCATCATGGAAGCTATTTCCGCACTGGTCATGCGCGTGAGCGATATCTCGCCAAAGGATCTCACGGTCTCCATTGCCGACGTGAAGGCGAGCAACGCGATGGAGGGCGGCCATATCCTGCCAGAACCTGGCGAGGAGGCGGCATGGCTGGCCAAGGTGGGGCCGTTGCTTGGGCTTTCGGCGTAAGGGAAACGGGCGGCGGGTGACCCGATCGCTGAAGGCGTCGTCGGCCGTCTTGCTCGCCGCAAGGAGCCGGACCGTGCGTCGCCTCACGGAAGCGGCGCGGACGAGGGCCGCGAGAACTCCCAGAACAGGCCATCCACGCTGTCGCTGACGATGTCCTTGATGCCCGTCGGGTTGGTATAGGGAAAGCGGGCGTTGATCCGTCGGACGGTCGCCGCCTTCGCGGCGTCGGTGAAGCCCCCCCTGACGATCTCCTCCGCCGCGATCGCGCGACAGGTCCTCAGATACAGTCGTTCGTCATCGAACATCGGCTCCTTCGGACCCGATGCGCCATGTCCCGGATGCACGACGGCGACGTTGGGGTACATCGCTTCGAGCCGATCGAGGACACCCAGCCAATCCCCGGTATGGGCTTCTCTGAGCGGACCGTGGAGCCGGTTGAGAATGGCGTCGCCGGGGAACAACTCGCGCGTCGAAGGCAGGTAGTAGGCCGTCGTGGCGGGCGCCTCGCCCGCGCCGAGTTCGCGGGCGACGATCGTCAGGCCGTCGATCTGCAAGGTGGTGTCTCCGTCGAAGGTGATCCCCGGCGCCACGAACTCGCGCGGCGTGACCTCGGGCGCCTCCGCCTGCTCGCCGGCGTTCGCGCCATAGGTGTCGTTGCGGATCGCTTCGGCCGTCGCCTTGGACGCATAGACCGGGACGCCCGGAAAGGCCTGCCGGAACAGGCCAAGCCCGGTATAGTGATCGGGATGGGCGTGGGTGACGAGGATGGCCCGCACCGGCTTGCCCACCGCCTTCACCGCCGCCAGCGCCTGGGCGGCGTGGATCAGATCGCGCTGGACATCGATGACGACCAGGCCGCCGCCCGGTGTCTCGACCCAGTAGGTGTTCACGGTTCCGGTCCCTGAATAGGTCCACACGCCCGTCCTGGCCGGTAGCGCGGCGCGCGTCGGCTGGCGATCCTGGGCCATTGCCGGCGAGAACGTCACCACGGTCGTCGCGGCCAGCAAGGCCAACCATTTCGCGCGCATCGGCGGCTCCTTGAGCGTTCTCGAGGGGGTGGGCCCTGGCGGACCAAGGGGCTCACGCGGGCGACTCGTATGTGCCGGGGCTGTTGGGCGTGGCGCGCCACTCAGGCTGACGTTCGGGGTTCGCCTCGGCCAGCGCGCGCCGCACGCCTTCGACGTCAAAGTCCTTGAGGTAGCCCGGCGAGCCCGGCTGCTGACGCCAGGACTCCGCGATGGCGCCCGCGTCGACGGCGTCGAAACCGATCCCGTCGATCAGCGCCATGGCCTTGGACTTGGCCCTGGTGTCGTCGCCCGCCACCGCCAGAGCGATGCGGTCTGCGGCGCCCGCAGGCCTGGCGCCCGGTTGAAGGTGGGTCGCTTCGATCGTGTTGAAGGCCTTGATCACGGCGCGCCCGAGGCGCCGCTCGACCCATTCGCTTTCAGGGCGGCCGTCCTCGATTCCCTCCAGCCGACCGTCGCGCTGTCGCGGGTAGTAGTTGGTCGTGTCGATCACCACGACGTCGGCCGGCGTGGACGCGAACAGTTCACGGGGCAGGGTGGGGATTCTGTTTGCGGGAACGGCGACGACCACGACCTCCTGGCCATGGACGGCGTCTTCGATCGAGGCCGGCCGCGCGCCGGTCTCCGCCGACAGTTCCGCCAAGGACTCCGGTCCGCGCGAATTGGCGATCGTGACCTCGTGGCCCGCGGTCCGGAAGAGACGGGTGAGCGCGCTGCCGATATTGCCAGCGCCGACAATGCCGATCTTCATGTTTGCGCCTTTCGAAGATGTGCCGGTAGGGGACCGAATATTGACCAGTAAAATGGACCCTTGATCCCCATCGATAAATGGCGGCATGAAGCCGACTCTCCCAACCAGGAGTGGGGAATGGACCGTCTCGCCAGCATGACCGCGTTCGTAAAGGCGGTCGAATGCGGCTCCTTTGCCGCGACGGCGTCGGCGCTCGGCATCTCGCCGCAGATGGTGGCCAAGCACGTCGGCTATCTCGAGGCGCGCTTGGGCGCGCGCCTGCTGAACCGCACCACGCGCAAACAAAGTCTGACGACGATCGGCAAGTCTTATTACGATCGGTGCAAGGTGGCGCTGGCGGAGGTCGACTGGGCGGATGCGATCGCCGAAGAGACCAGGGGCAAACCGCGCGGGCTGCTGCGCGTCAACGCGCCGGTTTCCTTCGGAACCCATAGCCTGTCGCCTGTGGTCGCACGTTACCTGCGCAGCCATCCCGGCGTCGATGTCGACCTGGTTCTCAATGACCGCCTCGTCGACCTGATCGACGAAGGGTTTGAGGCGGTGTTCCGGATCGGCCCCCCAAGAACAACCAACCTTGCGGCGATAGAGCTCGCCCCCTTTCGGACGGGTCGCCTGCGCCTCGCCGGCCTATCTGCAAGAGCGAGGGATTCCGTCGACGCTGTCGGACCTGGCCGACCATGAATGCATGGGCTTCGCCAATTGGCCCGAGCCGACGCTCAGCGATTGGCTGTTTGTGCGGGACGGTCGCACCTCGAAGGCCCTGATCCACAGTCGCCTGAAGGCGAACAGCGCGGCCGCCTTGACACAGGCGGCGCTGGCGGGACTCGGCCTGGCGCTCCTCGCCGAAGATCTGGTGCGCCCCCACCTCGCGACCGGGCGGCTCGTCCGAGTGTTGCCGAACTACGAAACGCCCCCGCGCCCCGTTCACCTGCTTTTCCACCCTGATCGGCGACAGACACCGAAACTCAAGAGTTTCATCGACGTGGTGGTCGAACACCTGGGATCCGGCGAGGCCGTGCGACTCTGACCACGGCCCTAACCGGATAGCCGCTGTTCTTTGAGCCGAGAATTCGCCTTCGGCGTGGTCCCGAAGGCGCTCCGGAAAGCATGCCCGAACGCACTCTGCGACGTGTAGCCGATCCTGTTCGCTATACTGGCGACCGTCGCATCACCGCGGGTCAGCGCCGCACGGGCCAGCGTGAGACGCCACGCGCGCACATAGGCGAGGGGCGGGCGCCCCACGCGGCGGGTGAACTCGGCGGAAAAGCCGGCGCGCGACATCCCGGCGAGGCCGGCGAGCCCCGCCACCGTCCAGGGTCGCGCGACATCGTCGTGGATGGCGCGAAGCGCCCGGCCGATCCGGGGGTCGGAGAGCGCGCTGAGCCAGCCGATGTCGGTCGTCTCCATGCGGCGGGCATAAGCGCGGATAGCCTCCACCAACAGCACGTCGGCGAGCCGGGCGCCGACGATCTCGCGGCCCATCATGTCTCGCTCGAGCTCGCTGCTCATGAGGGCGAGGATCGTCGCGACCGCATTGGACGCTGGCGAGGATCGGGGGACGATCATGAACGTCGGCAACATGTCGAGCAGGAAGTCCGCGCTCCCGGCCGTGAAGGCGACGCTCCCTCCGATGCCGATCACGTCATCGCCTCCGGCGTGCGCGACGTCGCAGCCCGCCGCATAGAGCGGCTGCCCGTCGACAGGCGTCTCGTCCGGGTGGCTCGCGACCGCATAGGCGGTACGCCCGAGCAGGCACACGTCCCCCTCGTCCATGAGCTGGGGCGCGCATCCCGGCAGGCGCATCCACTGGCGGCCGCGCAGCAGGGCCACGAACTTGAGCCGGTCGATGGCCGGAAAGGCGAAGGCCCATCGTCCGGCCGCCTCCAGCCGGGTGCGACGCGTGACCCGTGCGCCGAGCACGCCCAGCACCTCGGACAGCGGGTCGATGGGAGTTTTGGACGAACGCGACAAATTCATGGACGCGACATCATAGGGCATCTTCAGGCGAACGCCCATCTCCCGGTCGAGGAGATCGACGATGAACATCGAAAGCAAGGTTGTCGCCATCACGGGCGCGAGCAGCGGGATCGGCCGAGCCACGGCGATGCTGCTGGCCGAGCACGGCGCGTTCGTCGTGCTCGGCGCGCGCCGTGGGGATGCGCTCGCGGACGTCGTGGACGCGATCACCGCCGGCGGCGGGAGGGCCATATCCAAGGCGACCGACGTGCGCCGGCGCGAGGACCTCGAAGCGCTCGTCGCATTGGCGGTCGAACGGGGCGGCAAACTCGATGTGATCATCAACTGCGCCGGGATCGGACCGATCTCAAGGTTCGACGCGCTGGACGTCGAAGGCTGGGACGCCATGATCGACGTCAATCTGCGCGGCACGCTCTACGGCGTCGCCGCCGCCCTTCCCGTGTTCGCGCGACAGAAAAGCGGGCATGTGATCAACATCATCTCGACCGCGGGTCTCCAGATCGTTCCGACCATGGGAGTCTATGCCGCCACCAAGAATGCGGTGCGCACGGCGACGGAGGTCCTCAGACAGGAAGCGGGGCCGCACCTGCGCGTGACGGAAGTGTCGCCGGGCGTGATCGCCACGAATTTCGGAGACAGCATAACCGATCCACCGTCCAAGGCGATGATCGAGGAACGTCTGGGGCGCATCGCGATCCCACCCGATGCGATCGCGCGAGGCGTTCTCTATGCCATCGAGCAACCGCCCGAGGTTGATGTGGGAAGCATCGTCATCCGTCCAACCGCGCAGGCATGATCGACTGCTTCCAGCAAAAGGCGTCACGGCGGGGTGTCGCGCCCTGGGGCGGCGGCGAACGGAGACACGTCGTGGTCCAGGGCGGAGCGCAGCCGGAGGCGTCCTCCCGACCGCGGGCTTCGCCGCCCAATCCAGGGCGCTACCTCAAACGGGGGTTGCCGCGCCGCGCCGGCGGGGCGATTCTGCGGGGATGGGTGAGCACTATCAGATAGGCCGCTGGCGCTTCGATCCGGCCGAGGCGATCCTGCGCGACGGAAACGATGAGCGTCGTCTGGAGGACCGGGCCGCCCGCACGCTCGAGCTGCTCTGCCGCCACAGAGGGGAGGTGGTCGGCAAGCAGGCGCTGATCGATGCGGTCTGGCGCGGCCGTTCAGTCAGTTCCAACAGCGTCGCGGTCGTCGTCGGCGCCCTGCGGCGGGCGCTGGACGATGAGCCCGGCGAGCCGCAGCATATCATTACAGTCAACAAACGCGGCTACCGCCTCGCCAAAGGGGATGCGCCGTCCGAACGTGATCCGGCCGAGCCGAAGCGAAGGTCCTGGTCGGGCGGCGCGGCGGCGCTTGCCGCCGCCGCCGCCGTGGCGGTGCTGGGACTGGGCGCGGTTTTGTCCCGGCCTTTGCCCCGTCCGGTCGAACTCGTGGTGGAGCCCGTGCGAAACGATACCGGCGCGCCGGGGCTCGAGCCGCTCGCCAAGTCGCTGAGCACGGTCATGATCGATGGAGCGGTCAGGATCGACGGCGGCCGGGTAATTCCTTCCGCGACCGCGACCGCGACCGCGACCGCGCGCGACGGCGACGGGCGGCGGCTGGCCGTCAGGTCCCGCCTGATCCTCTGGAACGGGGCGCCCGAACTCGCCATGAGCGCGAGGGATATCGATTCCGGCCGGGTGGTATGGTCTGGTTTCGCCGCCGGGCCGACCGAAGCGCTGGCGCGCCACGCGACGGCGAAGCTTGCGACCCTCGGCCCCTTGCTTCGCCGCTAGACCAAGCACGAAGGCCGGGCAGGACGGCGTGGGGTGAGCTACGGAGGCGGCTCCCGCTAAACGCATCATGCGCTAGCGCCCGCCGCCTAGCCCGACTTTAAGACTTCTTTACTCGCTGATCGTGTCGCCGCGCGGCATGCCGATCGCCTCCGTCACGAGGACTCGACGCATGCTCAGCCTTCTTCTCCGATCGCTCCCCCCGCTTGCCGCCGGCGTGCTGATCCTGACGTCAAGCTCCGCCTTGGCGTCCACCGCCGACGACACGATCGACGTCGACCACCTCATCGCCGCCTATCATCAGGCCGTGGTGACCCACGACGCGTCTCGCCTTGCGGCGTTGTTCGCGCCCCAAGGTACAGCATGGTTCAGCGTGCTTTCGGACGACGGCTTGAAGCGGGCGCGCGCCAAGTCTCCGGAGGCGACGAAGGTCAAGCCGGGCAGCGTAGAGTCCTTCGTCACAATGGTGGCCACCAGCAAATCGCGCCTCGATCCGCGGCACAGCCACCTCCAGATCCGCAGCGACGGCGCCATCGCGACCGTCACCTTCGACTTCAGCTTCCTCATCGACGGCAAGGAGCAGAACCGGGGAAGCGAAAGTTGGCAGATGATAAAAGGCGCCGACGGTTGGAGGATCGTCTCCATCATCTACTCGTCGAACCCGCCCGCGGCCTAGGAAGCAGGTTCCGAAAAGCGGGAACCCGGCTTTCGGATCAAACGCGCGTAAAACCAAAGGCGTAGAGCGTGTTCTGATTTCTCTGGGCAGGCCCCATCGCCTAACTGGCTGGCTTGGCGTCGGGCCAGGCCGCCATGGCGATATCGACGATCCGCAGGAGCTTGCCCCGGCCGGCTCCATCCTTGGCGAGCGTCGACATCCCCTGAACCACAGCGAACATGTGCCCCGCCAACGCCTCGGCATCGCATTCAAGGGGCAGTGAGCCGCTTTGGATATCGCGCTCGATCCGGGCGCGCAGCGCTGCTTCGATCCTGCGCCGCAGGTGCGCCAGCTCCTCACGCACGCCGTCCGAGCCGCGCGAACTACTGACGATCGAACTCGCAAGCAGGCACCCGGCCGGCGTATCGTCGCCGGTGTCGCCCAGCGCGGCGGAGGTCAGCAGGTCACGGGCGGCGTCGCGCGCGGTGGCTGCGTCATCAATGGTGCGGACGAGGCGCTCGATCCCGCCAAGATAGCGATCGACGGATTCCAGGAACAGGCGCCGCTTGTCGCCGAAGGCCGAGTAGAGGCTGGGCGGCGTGATTCCCATCGCCTGGGTAAGCTCGGCGATCGACGTCCCCTCGAAACCCTGCGCCCAGAACAGGCGCATGGCCTTACTGAGCGCGACATCGCGGTCGAACGAGAGCGGCCGGCCGCTCCTGCGGCCGGCAGGGGCCGAGACCAGTTTCATAGCGCTCAGCATATAATCGTTGACTGGGCGCCGCAACGCACTAGAAGAAGTTTCATATCGATCGCTATGAAAGATGGGCCATGTCGCTTACCGATTACCGCACGCTGGGCCGTTCGGGCCTCGTCGTCAGTCCGCTCGCCCTGGGGACAATGACGTTTGGCGTGGCGCGTTGGGGGATGGAGCGGTCCGACGCCGAGGCGGTCTTCGACGCCTATGTGGAAGCGGGCGGGAACATCGTCGACTCCGCCGATGTCTACGCGAGTGGACGGAGCGAGGAGATGCTGGGCGCGATCGTCGCCGAGCGCGGGCTTCGCGACCAGATCGTCATCGCCACGAAATCGGGTTTCGCCGCGGGCAGGGGGCCCCATGCGGGCGGCAACGGCGCCAAGCACGTGCATGCGGCCCTGGACGGCTCGTTGCGCCGGCTCGGTACTGACTATGTCGACCTCTACTGGGTGCACGTGTGGGATTCGGTGACGCCCGCGGAAGAGTTGCTGGAAACCATGACCGGCCTCGTTCGAGCGGGGAAGATCCGGTACTGGGGCCTGTCGAACGCGCCCGCGTGGTATGTGGCGAAAGTGGCGACCCTCGCCTCGGCGCGCGGGCTCCCCGGACCGACCGGATTGCAATATTTCTACTCGCTCGTCAGCCGCGAGGTGGAGGCCGAACACCTCCCGCTCGCCCGCGACATGGGGATGGGCATGATGCCGTGGAGCCCGCTGGCCTATGGTCTGCTGACCGGGAAGTACGATCGTGCGGCGGTGGAGGCGGGGGCGCCGCGGAGCGGCGGACTGCCAAGCGACGCGAGCACGGGCGAAGCCCGATCCGAAGATGACAAGCGTCTCGACGGCGCCAACCCCTTCGGCGATACGCTGTTCACCGAGCGGAACTGGGGAATCGTCGATGCGCTCCGCGGCGTGGCCGAAACCATCGGCGAAACGCCGGCCCGGGTCGCGCTGGCCTGGGTGCTTTCACGGCCGGGCGTGGATGTCGCGCTGATGGGCGTGAGCCGCGCGTCACAGGTGCACGACAACATCCGCGCGACCGACCTTCATCTGGCCGCCGAGCATCTGGCGGCCCTCGAGGCGGCGAGCGCGCCGGAACAGGCGATGATCTATGGTCTGTTCACGCCCGGCGGGCGTCAGCAGCTGGTGTTCGGCGGCAGCGCCGTGGCGTCCCGACCGTAGATCGACGGAAGAGAGGGATTCTTCGGCGCGGATCCCAAATGATGGCAAGTTTATATAGTCGAAAAACGAATCCTATTTGAGAGACAGGATGCCTTTTGCAAAATCTGACCGGACGAACCGCATCGGGAGACGACTATCCAGCGATCAATCCGAAGGGCTACGTGCCCGCGCTTGAGATCGACGATGGCTAGCTTCCGACCGAAGGTCCGGCGATCAGGCAGTGTCTCGTCGACAAATATGCTCCGGGTTCTCTCTCGCCCCTGTCCGGAACCATCGAGCGCGCACGTTCAACAGTCATCTGGCTTATGTCTGCACGGAGTTGCACAAGCCGTTCAGCCGACTGTTCGATCCCGCGCTGCAGCCCGATGCGCGGACTTCCACCACGGTGTACCTCGCGGGTAGGTTCGCGTGGATCGAGCAGCTCCTGGCCGATGGAGGCCAGCCTGCGCTTGCCCGCCGGATCAAATCGATAGGCCAAGCGGGCGATTGTATCTAGGTTCAGATTCTCATAAAGAATCGTCATGCGATCTTCGGCCGCTCGCGAACCATATCGAGCCGTGAGGCGGCAAGGCTGCACCGCAACGCGCTGATGAACAGCCAATGCTGTTGAAGGCGGTTGCAAAAAAAGGTGGGGAATGCGGAAATATCAGGTGCTTTTCGTCTTGTGGCTATTCCAGGTCGTGAACTACATAGACCGCACCACTCTCAGCTTTGCTGGACCGGCGATCATTAAAGCGCTGCACCTCGGACCAAAAGACTTCGGTATTATACTGTCATCGTTTGCCTTAGGCTATTTTATCTCACAAATCCCCGGCGGCTTGCTTTCCGATCGGTTTGGAGCTCGGATCGTCCTGATTGTGGCCCCCCTGTTTTGGGCGCTCTTGACCGGTTGGGTCGGCCTGGTGAGCACCCTGGCGAGCTTCATCGTTCTCAGGTTCTGCTTCGGCATTGCCGAAGGCGCATCCAACCCCGCCGTCTTCAAGGTTATCGGCGACATCTTCCATCCTCGAGAGCGGGTCCGGGCCTCGGCGATCTGGGCGACGAGCATCGCGCTGGCGCCGGCTTTGGCTGGACCGATCATCGCGCTTCTGCTGTCCGCCTATGGTTGGCGATCTTTATTCCTCATACTGGCCGTTCCTGGGGTCGTCATGGCGGGGATCAACGCTGTCGCGATACCCCGAAGCGAGGCTCAGCCGGCCCCGGCCGATGGGACCCGCTCAGAAGAGCGGGGCGCCGCCGTAAAGTCGCTGCGCGCATCCTTGGCGACCCCGGCCATCTGGGTCGCCTTGGGCGCCTACTTCGCCTTCCAGGTCGCGTTCTTCGCCTATCTCGGCTGGATGCCGAGCTATTTGGCGGCCGCCCGCGGAATCGATCTGCGTCAGATCGGACTTTTAGGGGGCGTTCCATTCGTATTCGGGACGTTGGGCCTGGTCGTGATCGGCTACCTCGCCAGCGGTCCGCTTTACACTTACCGGCTCTACGTCACGGCCGCGGCGCACGGCCTGGCTGCGGTGTTTCTCGGATTGGCCTTCACGGCGTCCAGCTTGCCGCTATCGCTCACCGGGCTCAGCGGAGCAGCCTTTTTTCTCTACGGTGGTTTTTCGATCTACGGCGCCATCGTCATCGATCTGGCGCCCATCAAGGCGCGCGGCCTCTATTCAAGCGTCCTGTCAAGCGCCGGCCAGCTGGGAGGCATTGTGGCCCCCGTCGTGATCGGACTGCTGGTCGCGGCTTCGCACAACTACGCCAGTGCGTTTCAATTCATGATGGGATCTCTAGCGCTCGCCAGCATGGGCGTCCTGGCCTTGCACTTCGTTGTCCATAAACGGCCGCTCAACCTGGCATGAGGCAAGCGCCTTGGCCAAGGCGCGAAAATTACCAACGACGGGCGATCGATCCTCCCGACGTGAGACGACAAACAACTGTGTGGTCAGCGGCTGAGGGGCCCGGAGAGGCCGGTAGACGACCGCCTCGCTCCTCAGGCCGGACAGCACCTCGGGGACCAGGGCGAGGCCGAAGCCCGCGGCCACAAGGTTGATGGCCGTGACGTACTCTGGGGTGCGTTGTACGAGGCGCAAGCGATGTCCAAGCGCCGCCAGATCAAACAGGATGCCGCCGTGGCGATCTCGTTCCGGCGATCGGCCACGGGGAATGATGAAGTCTTCGCCATCAAGATCCCGCGGCTCCACCCAGGGACGGTCTGCGAGCGCATGACCGTGGGGCGCCACGAGCATGAACCCTTCGGAGGTAAACGGCTGCCAATGCAGCAACCCCTCGTCCTGAGTGGGCGAGCGAATGAAGGCTACGTCGTCAGCCCCATTCACGAGTGAATTCAAGAGGTCGGCGGCGCGCCCTTGATCAAGTTTGAAATCGACGCGGGGCCATGCCTCCCTGGCCCGCTTCAGGAGGCCTGTCACCGCTGGAGTGAACGACGCGGTGTCGGTGAGGCCGATGGCCAAACGGCCCAGCAGACCGCTCTGCGCGTCTCTCGCCAGAACCGCGGCCTTCGCGCAGCGATCCAGAATGAAGGCCGCCTCACGCCGGAAGACTTCCCCCGCGGGGGTCAGGGCGACCCCACGGCCGCTTTTTTCGAGAAGCTTGACGCCAAGTTCGGCCTCCAGCGCTCTTATCTGCTGTGTGAGCGCCGGTTGCGCCAAGCCGAGCCGCTCGGCGGCCCGGGTGACGTGCATTTCCTCAGCCACCGTCGAAAAATATCTGAGCCGCCTGAGCTCCAATCTATATCCTCCAGCTTATGGAATTGTCCAAACTTATATATTGGACGCTGGAAAACGGCGACCTTAATCCTACAGACAAGATCGCAGGCCGCTCCGAGTTGGGATTGCGACGCGCTGACGGAGGAACGAATGCTCGATGTCGTGGAGCGCGGGCTGGCCGCGGACTGGTCTGTCGAAGAAATTTCCAAAGACAAAAGCTGGATTTTTCCGCTTACGCCGTCCGAAGCGCTGGCGTTGATCGAAGGCGTCCGTCAGGGGCGTGTCGAAGGGCGCGACCTGCTTGAATATAGCCCAGAGGACTTCGACCTCGGCCCAGGCCTCAAGCTGATATCTCGGGCGTTTTTGGAGGCGCAGAACGGCCGCGGTATCGCCCTGGTGCGCGGGCTACCACGCGACGGTGTTTCGGAAGAAGAATTCGCGCTGATGACCTGGGCGATCGGCCTGGCCATTGGCGTCGCGAGGCCGCAGGGTCGAGCGAGCCAGTATCTGTCGGAGGTAAGAAACGCCGGCGGCGTCTATCGCAGCCCCACCGGTCGAGGTTACTCATCGAACGCCGAGCTCGATTTCCATGTCGACGGTGGGGATCTCGTAGCGCTGACCTGCTACAACGTCGCTCGCGCCGGCGGTGCGAGCCGGGTCGCCAGTAGTGTTCGCGCCTACGAGGTGATGCGCGCGGAGCGACCGGATCTTCTCGAGGCCCTGTTCGAGCCCTTCGTCTTCAACCTACAGGGCGAAGAACAGGAAGGCGAAGCTCCAACGATGAGCCGGCCGATCTACGCCGTGAAAGATGGCAAGCCCTTCTGCAACTGGAACCGCAACCGGATCGAAGCCGCGCAAACGCGCGAAGACGTCCCGCGGCTGACCAGCCGCCAAATCGAGGCCGTGGACCTGCTGGACGATGTCATACGGCGGCCAGACGTGATGTTCGAGATGAAGCTCGAGCCCGGCGATATGCAGATCCTCAACAACCACACAGCGCTGCATTCGCGGACGCTCTTTGAGGATTATGACGAACCGGAGCGCAAGCGCCTTCTCTATCGCCTCTGGCTCAATCCTCGAGACAACGAGGCCTTGCCTGAGTCTCTCCTGAGTTTCTTTCCATCCGCCGAAGGAAATATTGTGCGGGGCGGGACCAACGGGCACCACTATGACGCCCTGCGCCAGTCCTTCGAGGCGCGCCTGGCCAAGTATCATGGCTTGCGGCCGCCGCTGGACCCGGCAGATCGGCTGAACGGACGCGTGTAACGCTGCGACGGATCCATAGTGTCGATGCTGTGATGGGGCGGGCGCCTCGGCCATCGCCGAAGGTGCGCAGCGGCCGTCAGGGTCCGCATGTCATGCGCGTCCGCCTGCCGCCCAAGGCGCGACCTATAATTTAATAAAATCGTGCCGTGTGACGTGAGGGGTTGCCCGAGCAAACGAATAATCAAAGCCCCGCGCACGTCTCGATAACGAAAGCTAATATATCAGATAAAGAAATTACGTGTGAGCTTTGGGTAGCCACGAATTAGAATAACCGAATATATCTTAAATATAAAGTCCTATATATTATTCAAATAATCCGGGTATTGTTGCGTTAATTGAATTATTAGACCGATAAATGGCTAGGATCGAGACGACGTGTTCTGTTGGTGGGTCGGAGTTTGGCCATCAATAGTGGGATTTATGGGCGCACGTCCGGCCTGAAAAATCCGTACCGACGAGACTTTACGACACAATCATAATATGATCTAGAGCTTCTCGTCGGGTCATCGACGAATGAAAAGCGGCGAAGTTCGCAAATGGGGAGGACAAATTGGAACACCGAATAAGCGGTCGCGCCCTGTTGTTGGCGTCGAGCTCCGGTCTGCTTTGGCTGGCGGCGGCGCAGAGCGCCATTGCGCAATCAAGCCCGGCGCCGTCGCAATCGGTCCCCGAGGCGATCAAGGCTCCGCCAACCGCGCCGGCCGCCCTGCAGGAAATCGTCGTCACCGCGCAAAAGCGGGAGCAGTCGATCAGCAAGGTCGGCATGGCCATAACGGCGGAAACCGGGGCGCAGCTCAAAGAGCAGGGCGTAACCGACGTTGCGGGCCTTACGAAGATCGACCCAAGTTTCGTCGTCGCGCAAAGTCAATGGGGCAGCCCGATCTATCAGATCCGGGGGGTCAGCTATAACAACTTCTCTCTGGCCGCCGCACCGGCGGTGAGTGTCTACACAGACGAGATCCCCTATGCTTATCCGGAGATGACCAAAGGCGCGCCCTTCGACCTCGAGCGCGTCGAAATTCTCAAGGGTCCCCAGGGCACGCTCTATGGCCAGAACGCGACCGGCGGCGCGGTCAACTACATCGCCGCCAAACCGACAAACACGCCCGCGGCCGAGCTCGAAGCGACCTACGGTAGCTACGACGCCTTCAATCTCAATGGTTACGTCAGCGGCCCCGTCACCGACACACTGAAAGCTCGACTGTCGTTCGACATTGACGAGGGTGGGGCTTGGCAGCGCGATTACCAGACTGGCGCTCACCTCGGCGATCGGGACAACAAATTCGCCCGCGCGATCGTCCAGTGGACGCCGACAGAACGGCTGAAGGTCACCTTCAACCTCAACGGATGGACAGACAAATCCGATACGCAGGCGGGTCAGTTTGAAGGCGCCTTCCCGCAGAAACCCGCCTTTGCGGCCAACGAGCCGCTGCTCATCAACTCGCCGCAGGCCCCGGAAAAGGCTACGGCGGCGGGGTGGGCGCCTGGCGCTCATCCGCGCAACGACGAGAGCTACTTCCAAGGGTCCGCGCGGGTCGAATATCAGATCAACGACAACCTCCAGCTCACCTACCTCGGGAGCTATTCGAAGTATCAGCAGAACGATCTGGAGGAGCCCGGCGGCTCGAGCTACGAGATCGAACTCGATCAGGCCGGCTCCGTAGACTCCACTTCGCAGGAGTTACGGCTTAGCGGAAAGGCCCTGGACGGCAAGGTAAACTGGCTCGTTGGCGCGGATTACTCGCGTGCATCGACCATAGAACATCAAAACGAGGACATAACCGGCAGCACATTGGCTTTCAGTTATCTTGGATTTGAGAGTCTTCTTCACGAAACCCCAAACCCCGCCAATTTCATATTTAATGATTCGGTCGATCAGGCGGAAAGTAAGGCGGTATTTGGCAACGTCGAGTACCATCCCTTGTCCGCGCTCAATTTGCACGCCGGCGTCAGGTACACGGACACCGATATCAACCATGGGGGATGCTCCCGTGGAGATGCGTCGGGCGCCGAGGGCATCACAGCGCTGGAGACCGTTCTCCACAGTTTGACGCCGAGTTTAGGACCGGTCGTTCAGGTGCAGCCGGGCGGATGCCTGACCTTAGGGCCAAGCTTGACGCCCTACTATTTCAAACAGCGGTTGAACGAAGACAATGTTTCCTGGCGGATTGGCGCCGATTGGACGCCGTTAGCGCACACCCTGATCTACGCTTCGATCAGCAAAGGTTACAAGGCTGGAAACTTTCCGACACTGGCGGCGATCAGTTATCTGGCGGAGCGGCCTGTCAAGCAGGAGTCGGTGCTGGCCTACGAACTTGGCGTAAAAGCCCAAGTTCTGGAAAACCGTCTGCGCCTAGAGGGCGATATATTTTATTATGACTACACCGACAAACAGCTGGAGATGCGGCAGCCCGACCCGCAAGGCGTTTTTGGACTCCTGAACACCGTCGTCAATATCCCGAAATCGGAGGAAACCGGGGTCGAGATGTCGGCGACCTTTCTTCCCATTCGCAATCTGAAGATCTCTCTGCACTCGGAATACATATATTCTGAGGTCACCAGCAGTTTTCTTGGCTACAATCCCTTCTCCACCACACCCATAAACCTGAAGGGTGAGCCCTTCCCGAGTACACCCCGGTGGTCGCTCAACGCCGACGCGCAGTATAATTTCGCCATAAACGATAGTCTGTCCGGCTATGTCGGTCTGGACGCTCGTTATCAATCAAAAAGCCAAGGGGAGTTTGGTAGCTACGAAGCGTTGGCGGCGGGCTATGTCTCACCTACGCCGCCGGCCCGGCCCGGGACGTTATCCACTGTCGACGACGCTTACGCGGTCCTGGACCTTCGAGCCGGCGTGACGTCCAACAATGGTCACTGGCGGGTGGAGTTCTTCGGCAAGAACGTCACCAACACCTACTATTGGACCAACGCCCGTGTGACGGCGGAAAGTGCGGTGCGATTTGCGGGAATGCCCGACACGTGGGGCGTTCGCCTTGGCTACAAATACTGAGCTGCCTGTCCTTTCCGGCTTACGGCCCAGACCCAAACGCCATGCGCCGAGCGGGTCTGACCGATAGGAACCAGCCCCCGTCTGTTTGGAGCGTCGCATGGTCCTTGTCGAAGGCGTGATCGGGCCCAAGGCGGAGATCCGGCCAACTGGGGATTGACCCTAGCCCCAGCCGCTGTCACTAGGATTTTAATAAGAAATACGAGGAAAGTATGATGAGTCAGGTACGCTCTGCGGCGGCTGAGTTCCGCCAAATGCTGCGGGCCGGCGAGATGATCGTCGCCCCTGGAGCTTATGATGGGATCACGGCGCGCTTTATCGAGCAGGCGGGTTTCAAGGCCATCTACATGACGGGGGCCGGCACGTCCGCCGCCAGGGGGTACCCGGATTACGGACTGCTGACCATGAGCGAGATGGTTGAGAACGCCATGGTTCTCGTCCGCTCGACCACGATCCCGGTCATCTCCGACGCCGATACCGGATATGGCAACGAGCTGAACGTAACGAGGACCGTCCGGGAGTTCGAAGCCCGCGGCGTGGCGGCGATCCACATCGAGGACCAGGTGTCGCCCAAGCGCTGCGGCCACCTCGACGGCAAGGAAGTCGTCTCCCGCGAGGAATTCGTCTCGAAAATCCGCGCCGCCGTCGCCGCGCGACGCGACCCCGACTTCACGGTGATCGCCAGGACCGACTCACGCGGCGTGCTGGGATACGAAGAGGCGATCGCGCGGGCGAACCTCGCGCTCGAGGTGGGGGCTGACGTTGCGTTCGTTGAAGGCGTTCTATCGCTGGAGGAAATGGCGGGGGTTCCGCAGAACGTGAAAGGCCCCTGCCTCCTTAATCTGGTTCCGGGCGGTAAGACGCCCCTTGTCAAGCTGCCGGACGCTGCGGCGATGGGCTACCGCCTGACGATCTTGCCCGGCCTGCTCCTTCGCGAGGTCATCGTATCGATCGATCGTGTGCTTCACGACCTTTCGGAGACGCAGACGCTTCAGGAGCCGCCGGCGGGGGCGACCGTCGCGGGAACCTACAAGCGGTTTGGGTCCGAGGAATGGGATGGTCTGCGCCGGGCTCTCGACGCCACGGCGGGCGCGGCGGCGTAGTCATGGCGACTCTGTTCGATAAGATCTGGGATGCTCACGTCGTCCACGATCTTGGCGACGACTGGGCGCTTCTGCACATCGACCGGCAGCTTCTCCATGACCTTTCGGGGCCTCATTCGCTGCAAGCGCTCCTGGATCGCGGTCTGAAGCCTGCGGATGTGGATCTTGTCTTCGCGACCGCGGACCACGCGGTTTCCAGCGCTCCCGGCCGAACGGGCATGACCTATCCCCCCGGAGGAAGGCTATGGACGGCGCTCAAGGGGCTCGCGGCCGACGCCGGCGTGCGTCTGTTCGATCTGGGCGAGGACGGACAAGGCATTGTCCACGTCATGGGCCCGGAGCTTGGGCTGGTGCTGCCAGGCCTGACCTTGATCTGTGGAGACAGTCACACCTGCACGAACGGCGCGCTCGGCGCCTTGGCCTTTGGCGTCGGCAGCACGGAGGGCGTGCACGCCTTGGCGACCTCCACGCTGAGGCTACGCAGACCCAAGCAGATGCGCGTCAAGCTGGAAGGCCGCCTGGGGCGGGGCGTGACCGCCAAAGACGTCATCCTGCAGACGATCGGCATCCTTGGCACGGCCGCGGGCACTGAGCACGCGATCGAATTCGCTGGCTCTGCGGTGGAAGCGATGAGCATCGAAGCGCGCCTGACCCTTTGCAACCTGTCGGTGGAGCTCGGCGCCCGTTCAGGCATCGTGGCGCCGGATGAAACCACGTTCGCCTATATCGAGGGGAGGCCTTTCGCGCCCCGGGGCGCGGAGTTCGAACGGGCTGTCGACCACTGGCGGCGGCTTTACAGCGACGCGGACGCTCGCTTCGATCAGGACGTCGCCCTGGACGTCTCCGACTTCGGTCCGACGGTCACCTGGGGCGTCAGCCCCGAACACGCGTTGCCGATCGAGGGGCGGACGCCGGATCCGGAGTCCACGCCGGACCCCGGTCAACGGGGCGCGATCCAGGCGGCGTTGGACTACATGGGTCTTCAGCCGGGTCAGCCCATCGCCGGCGCCAAGGTCGATCGCGTCTTCATAGGCTCGTGCGCCAATTCCCGCATTTCCGACCTGAGGGAGGCTGCGGCTATCGCCAAGGGCCACAAGGTTGCTGCGACGGTCACCGCCTGGGTCGTGCCGGGATCGCTTGCCGTGAAGCGACAAGCCGAAGCCGAAGGCCTGGATGAGGTGTTCAGGTCCGCTGGTTTCGAGTGGCGCGAACCGGGGTGTAGCATGTGCGTCGCGGCGAACGGCGAGCAGGTCGCTCCCGGTGCGCGAGCGGTATCGACGTCGAACCGAAACTTCGTGGGACGCCAGGGTCCGGGGGCGCGAACCCATCTCGCCAGCCCGGCCATGGCGGCGGCGGCGGCGATCACCGGTGAAATTTTCGACGTAAGGCGGCTGTGACATGACGCCCTTCGTGGAACTTGTCGGGCGGGCGGCTCCGCTTCCTTTGGCGAACGTCGATACCGACGTGATCATCAGGATCGAAGCGTCCGTGGATCGCCAAAATCTCGGCCGTCACGCGTTCGCGCCTTTGAGATATAATTCGGACGGGTCGGAGCGGGCGGAGTTTCCCCCCAACCAACCGGCGTTTCGCGGCGCGCCGATCCTTATCGCCGGCGCCAATTTCGGCTGCGGCTCGTCGCGCGAAACAGCCGTCTGGGCCATCCAAGGCATGGGCTTTCGCTGCGTCATCGCCGAGAGCTTCGGCGACATCTTCTACAGCAATTGCTTTCAGAACGGATTTCTACCCATCCGTCTTTCCGAAGCCGCCGTGACCGACCTGATGGCGCAGGCTCAGGCGGGCGCTGGGGATTTCAAGATCGATCTCGCTGGACAAGTCGTGACCACGCCCAACGGTACGCCCTATCGGTTCGACATCGACCCATTGCGGCGCGAGGGATTGCTTGAGGGGTTGGACGACGTGGGCTTCACCTTGAAGCAGATGAGCTTGATCCGCAGCTGGCAGGCCCGGGACCGTGAGGAACGGCCGTGGGTCTGGGCGACGAGCGGCTTACGAAAAACGACCGCCTAACCGCGCCGCGCCCCGCTGGCTGAACGGTGCTCGACGACAAGAAAAAGAGGAAAATGTCCATGTATCCCTTGCCTCTTTCCCGCCGTTCGCTTCTCGGCGCGGGCGCGCTGGGTGGAAGCGTGGTTGTCGCCACGGCGGCGACCGCCACAGAGGCTGAACCGACGTCGGACACGTCGAAGATTGATTGGACAGGGCCAAGAGAGGCGCCGTCCGATCCCGCCGGCCCGACGGGGAGGCTCTGTACCTGGCTGGCGGATCTTCATCTCGATGATGTTCCGGGCGCGGTTCGTGAACGGGCCAAGGATGTGCTGCTGGACGGGGTCGGCTGCGCGATCGTCGGCGCCCAGCTGCCTTGGTCGCGCACCGCGGTCGAGGCGTCGCTGAAGTTCGAGGGGCGCGGGGACAGGACCATCATCGGCTGGGGCCGTAAGGCCCCGGCGATGTCGGCCGCGTTGTTGAACGGCACGTTCATCCAGGGCTTTGAACTGGACGACGTCCATCCAAAAGGCCCCCTTCATTGCGGGTCATTGGTCATTCCCGCCCTCCTCGCCTGCTCGGAGGAACGTGGCCCCACGAGCGGGGCCCAGGTTCTATTGGGCGCGGTCGCGGGCTTTGAAGTCGGGCCGAGAGTGGGCAATGCGCTCCACGGCGATCAACTTCTCTCCCGAGGGTGGCATTCCGGCGCGGTGATTGGCGCCCATGCCTCGGCGGCCGCGACGGGCATGCTCCTCAACCTCGACGCGTCACGGTTTGAGGACGCGTTCGGGATGGCGGGCGCCCAGTCGGCCGGTCTCATGGCTGCGCAGTTCGAAGCCATGTGCAAGCGCATGCACCACGGCTTCGCCTCTCGGAATGGCATGTTTTCGGCGCTCATGGCGGCAGGGGGGTACACGGGAATCAAGAGCGTTTTCGAACGGAAGTATGGGGGCTACCTGGCCATGTTCGGAGAGGGGCACGATCCCCTTCCCGAGGAGGTCGCTTCGGGCCTCGGAGTCCGCTGGGAGACGCCCGGGATTCTATTAAAGCCCTACGCGGCGATGGGCGCATTGCATGGCGCCATCGAGGGAACGCTGACGCTGATGGCCGAGCGGCCGCTGAGCGCGCCAGCCATAAAGTCGATAGATATCTACGTTTCGGACGCGGCCTACCAACATGGCTGGTGGAAGCTCGAACGGCCCATAACGCCCGTCGGCGCTCAGATGAATTTCGCCTATGCCGTGGCCGCGACAATCCTCGACGGCGAATCCACCGTCCGTCAGTTTTCACCGAACCGCATCAACCGCGATGACGTATGGGGTTTGATCCCAAAGATAACGGCGCATAACGACAAGGGCTTCAACGAGGGTGGTAAGGCTACCGAGTTTAGCACAAGACTTCGTGTGACCATGAACGACCGTTCGACGCGAGAAATCCTAATCAGCACGCCGAAGACGTTCTCCCATGCGCTGACGCGGGAAGACATCATACACAAATTCAATAGACTCACCGATGGCCTCATCACAAAGG
This sequence comes from uncultured Caulobacterales bacterium, assembly GCA_903837135.1. Lineage (GTDB taxonomy): Bacteria > Pseudomonadota > Alphaproteobacteria > Caulobacterales > Caulobacteraceae > CAIOYC01. The sequence continues at coordinate 9,980 of CAILTK010000059.1, read as the reverse complement.
ACCGTCAGCAACGCATTATCGAGACCGTTCTGACCTTGGATAAGGTGAAGGACGTGAGCGTCATCGGAAATCTCCTCGGCCCCCCCGTCGGGTCGGCCTTTTGAGCGCACGACACCGCGGCGCGACGGTTGGCTTGGCGTTTCAGCGCGGTGGGTGAAGCGACGCCTCGTTCAACCGATCCCTTCTATGGAGCCGGCGTTTGCGGGTGGGGGCGTCGGCCCGGCAGCGCCTGAATTGCGGACGTGATTGCGCATCAACCGTTCCGCGCCCGGCCCATCGCCGTCCAGAATGGCTTGCGCGATCGCCTCGTGTTCGCTCGCCGAGACACGATAGTATTCGGGGCTGAGCAAACTGTGGAACTGCAACTTGTAGATCGGAAGAACCAGTTGCCGCGCCATCTGGCGCATCGCTTCGTTATCGGCGATCTTATAGATGAGCTCGTGGAAATCTCGATTGTGTTGGTAATAGTTGCGGCCATGGTTGCGGACTATTGTGCGCATTTCCGCGACGGAAGCCTTCAATTCCGCGGCGTTATTTCCGATGTCGATATGTTCCGCGGCTAGGCGGGCAGCCAAGCCTTCGACAACCTCTCTCAACTGATAGATCTCGCGGACGTCCTTTCGTTTGAAAGTTCGAACCGTAGCTCCGCGATGTTGGGTGATTTCGACCAAACCCTCTCCCGTAAGGCGGCGGATCGCTTCTCGAACCGGGCCGGCGCTCACTCCAAGAGCTTTCGTGACATCCGCAACCACGAGGCGTTGTCCTTGAACGTAACGCCCGTCGCGGATGGCGTCGCGCATCGTCGCGATAGTGCGTTCAACTACCGAATCGTTTGGATCGTCCATGGCCCGTTCTCTGCGTGATCGCCATGCTAATGGCCTGATCCGACTTTATCAAAATAGTTCGCACATGACGCCGGCCGGGCCGATTTTCGAGCGACTTGGCGGCCGTGCGAATGGACCTGACGACGATCGACACCCAGGACGACCGATAGCCGTGACCTTTGCCCCGACCTTGGACCGTTCAGAGCCGGGATCTTTCGCCGGTCAGGCGCCGGGCGGCCCATACGGCCCGGCGCCGTTCATCAGCGCGATCGGGCGCTTGTCGCCGATCATCGGCTGTTGCCCGCCACGCGGGTCGAACTGCAGAGCGACGATGCAGGGGTGGTTCGATGAGCCGCTTCCATTCAAAGGGACACAACGATGAAGATCGTAACCTTGGACGACGCGCCACCGAGGAACAGAAGCCAGGACACCCGTGGGGAGCAGGCGCGCGACCACGGCGAATCGGAAGGGCGGCGCACGCTCGCAGAGGTCGCCCCTGACGGGTTGCGGCTCCATCTTGGTCGGGGCGTCCATAAGGAGGGCAAAGCCCCTTTTCGCGCGCCGCGTCATCACCACGCCTTCCAGCAGGTTCGGTGGTGCGACTCCGGGCGCAAGAACTTCGCGCCCGGCCAGTATATCGAGGCCGGGGACGTGGCCTATTTCCCCAAGGGCGCCTACTACGGTCCCGAGGTGAAGGACGGCGCCTATTCCGGCTGGTCCACCCAGTTCGGGTTTGGCGACCAGCACCAGCTCGGGCCGGATTGGGAGCCTTTCCGCCGCGAGGCGCGGGCGAACCTGCGTGCGCGGGGGGTGATGGAAAACGGGCGCTACACCCCGGTCGATCCGGAAAGCGGCCGGCGCGGTGAAGAGGTGGACGGCGTGGAGGCGCTCTATGCGGAGGCCGTCCGCCTGAAATCGCAGGGACGCGACACCTACGCCATTCCGCCGGCCGGTTACCAGGCGCCCATCGTGATGCGCCCGGCGGCGTTCGCCTACTACAGGGTCGCGCCCGGCGTCGAGATCAGGCGCCTGGGCTGTTTCTACGATCATCCGGGAGAGAACGGCGACACGCGCATAATGATGGTGAGGCTGAACGAAGGCGGCGTGTTCACGCTCAGCGCGGAGCGGAACCAGATCGGCATGACCCTTAGCGACGGTCTGCGGGTAGACGACGCCAATCGGGCCTATCCGGCCCACACCTCCTACTACAGCCCGATCGGCGACTCCGCCGAGCTGCGGGGCGCGAACGACACGGAGCTGTATGTGGTTGAGCTGCCGCGCCAACACTGACCTGCCCGCGGCCGCGTCGCTGTCGAGCGCTCGCTCGGTCGCTTCGATCTACGAAATTCCGGCGCCTGGGCCGCCGGTTCTTCGGCTTGGCTCACCTCTGAACGCACAGGCGCTGTGGCCGGTCAAACCCGCGCCGCGCGGCGTTGACGAGTCGCGCGCGCCCAGGGTCTCGAAGCATGTCCATCCAGGACTGTCGTGCCCGGCGGCGTTAGCCAGCGGGCCGTGCTGGTCCCGGCCGGCAAGTTGGGCTAGATTTTTCTGTCGCCCACAAGCTTTCGCGTCGCGGCGACCGCCTCACGAGAGGCTCTGCCCACAAATACCCCGTCGCTGGCGATCGTGATGAGCTGGAAGCCGATCTCGGCCATTCGCGCGCCATAGGCCGGCGTCATGTTCTGGATGCCGGCGACTTTTCCCCGATCCTTGGTCAGCTTCAGCAGATCCCTGTAAATCTCGAGCATTTCCGGTTCTTCCCGATCGAGCACCGGAGGCAATTCATAGGACAAGCCGAGATCCGACGGACCCACGTAGATTCCGCTGATGCCTTCCACGTCGAGGATGGCTTCCGCGTTCGCCACCGCTTCGCGGGTTTCTATCTGCGGCAGGATCAGCACCTCGTCATTGGCGATAGTCTGGTAGGGCGAGGCGACGCCGTAGGCCGCTGCGCGGACCGGACCGTTCGAGCGCATCCCCAGAGGCGGATAGTAGCACGCCTTCACAAGGGCCTGCGCCTCGTCGACCGTGTTGATCATGGGAATGATCACACCCCACGCGCCGGCATCGAGGACCTTGCCGAGAATGCCAGGCTCGGCCCAGGGAACCCGGACGAGCGGTGTCGCCGGATGACCTTGGCAGGCCTGGATACAGGCGACGGCGGAGGTGTAGTCATGCAGTCCGTGTTGCATGTCGAAGGTGATGCTGTCCCAGCCCGCCTGCACCATGAACTCCGCCGTGTAGGTCGATGGCAGCAGCGACCAGGCGTTCAGGGCGATCTTGCCCTCCTGCAGACGGGCTTTAAGCGGGTTCGCCACGGGGTTTCCTTGGGTTGGGAGGCAGGGTCAAAAATAGGTGCGGATCGAGCCGACCACGCGATAGTCGTCGTCGACGAGGTGGATCACACGCCACTTGTCGAAGGTCAGGCACGGGTGGGAAATCCCGAAGCCGAGCATGTCGCCAATCTCCAGCGGAGAGTCGTTGGGCGTCTGCAGGATGCAGTGCTGATCGTTCAGCGCGACGACGCGATGTCCGCTTGGCGCGCTCGTCGGGTGATCGAGCCCAGCCCCTGGGCGGAACCAGGTCAACGGCGTCGGCATGTGATCGTAGGAGACGTCGCGCTTGCCGAACGAGACGATCGCCTGGCCGGGCTCCGGTATGGACTGGACATAACCCCAAACCTCGAGCGCCGAGGTCAACTGGCCGAGGCTCTCCGGAAGATCAGGCCGCCGCGCTTTCAACTGTTCGAAGAGGTAGGTGTACATGACCGCGTCATGCGTCAGATAGCAGCCGCTGCGCAGGAGCACGCGGTGTGGCTGGGCCAGCGCCACGCCGCCAAGCTTGGCGGCGACAATGTCGAAGAAGGCGGAGCCGCCCGCCGTCAGCAACACCTCGCCCGGCGCGAAAAGCTGCTCGCGAGCGCAGGCGTCGATCAAGTCGACCATGGTGTCGAGAAAGGCTTCAACTCGTGCCACGGTCTCGGCGTAGTCGGCGCCGCGAATGATCCCTTCGAATCCTTCGACGCCGGACAAAGCGATGACGTCGGGCGCGCTCGCGCACGCCCGCGCGACATCCAGCGCCTGGCCGACGGTGCGACACCCCGTGCGCCCCTGCTCGAACCCGATCTCCACCAAGACGCGAAGCGGCCGCTTCAAGCCGTGGCGGCGGCCGGTCGCTATGAGTTGGGCAAGGTTCGCGACGGAGTCGACGAGGCAATAGAATTCGAAATCCGGATCGGCATTGAGTTCCTCGACCAGCCATTCGATCGCCGAGCGACCGATCAGCTGGTTGGCGAGAAGAATACGCTGGCGCCCAAAGCTGCGGGCCACCTGCAGATGGTGGGGCGTCGATAAGGTGATGCCCCAGGCCCCGTCGGCGAGCTGCAGGTCGAACAGGCTCGGGCTGAGCGTGGTCTTTCCATGCGGGGCGATATCGGTTCCCGAAAGCGCGGTGAACCCCTTCATCCAGGCGCTGTTGCCGCGCAGGGCGCTCAATTTGATCACCGCTACGGGGAGGGGTAGGTCTTCGGCGAGCAGGCTCCAATTCTGTTGGCCGACCTCCTCCAACTTCACTTGGCCGGCGCGGCCAGGCACGCCCTTCTCACGCGGACCAAGCGGGGCTTCGCTCGGATGACTTGGCAGCGGAATCGCGGCGGATAGGGCAGTGTCGCTGGACATCATATAGTTTTTACTAGATACCTTTTCGACCGCTGGCAACCCTGATCTCCGGTAGGCCGTCGAGCGGGTTCGGCGAACGACCTGGTCTCCGTGGATATAGTTTTGACTATATAATGCGGAGCGATCGGGCCGGCCGCCGGTCTAATGCGGAACCTGTTCGGGACGTTCGACCATGCGCTCTGTCCAAACCCTTCAATCGAACCTGTCCTTTGGCGAGGCGCCGCGGTGGCGGGAAGGGGAGGGACTATATTTCTCCGACATCCATGCTCAGCGAGTGCTGCTGCAGCGTCTCGATGGCGAGCTCGAGGAGATCGCCGCCTTCGATGGCCCCATCTCGGGTCTCGGCTGGTTGCCGGATGGCCGCCTCCTTGTGGTCTCGATGCACGACCGTCGCCTGCTCCGCCGCGACGCTGACGGGGTGTTCCGCGTCCACGCTGATCTGAGCCCCGTGGCGACCTGGCACGCCAACGACATGGTGGTCGACCGCCTGGGCGTAGCCTATGTGGGCAATTTCGGATTTTCGATCGCGCCTCGGCGTGAAGAGGCGCGGCCGGCCAACTTGGCGCGGGTCTCGCCTGAGGGCCGCGTCAGCGTCGCGGCCGGCGAGCTTTGGTTCCCGAACGGCGCGGTGATCTCCCCTGACGGGCGCACGCTGATCGTTGGCGAGAGTGCGGGCCGACGCCTCACGGCGTTCACCATCACCGAGGAGGGCGAGCTGGTCGATCGGCGCCTCTGGGCGCAGATGCCGGACAACGCCTTTCCAGACGGCATTTGCCTGGACGAGGAGGATGCGATCTGGGTGGCCTCGCCGCCGACGCGCGAACTCCTGCGGCTGGCCGAGGGCGGGGCGGTGCTTGAGCGCCTCGAGACTGAGCAGATGGCGGTCGCCGTCATGCTCGGCGGTCCGGAGCGACGCACGCTATTCGTCTGCACGGCCGAAAGCACGGATCCAGAGTTCTGCAGAGCGACCCACACCGCGCGGCTCCTGGCGATCGAAGTCGATGTCGCGGGAGCGGGCCAGCCATGAGCCTCGCAGGCGCACCGCCCGTCGCCGTGGTTACGGCTCTGTCCCATGTCGCCTTAGAGGTCGCCGACCTCGAGCGGTCGATCGCCTTCTATCGTGAGGTCCTGGGCCTGGTCATCTTTCATGATGACCGGACCAATCCGCGCCAACCGAATGTGAAAGGCCTGGTTGCTGGGTTCGGCGTCGAACTTGCGCAAGCGCTATCGGCGCCGGGGGATGGGGGCGGTCGCCATTCGCCTTCGCCATTGGCGGCGCCCTGTCTTTCCTTCGCGGTCGCGAACATTGAGGCGGCGTTCGAAACATTGAAGGCGCGCGGCTGCGTCGAGCAAGCGGCGCCGACGGTCTTCAAAGGCGTGCGCTTTTTCTTCTTTCAGGACCCGGACGGCCTGCGGCTCGAGTTGATCGAATTTCCGGCGCCCATTCGAGTCTTGGGGGATCTGGCTGGGCGCAGCGGCTGATCTTGGACGCGCTGCCTAGGCGGCTGCCGCGCGCCGCGCCTTGAGCCTCTCCGCGCCAATAGCCTCGCCCTGCTCGACCATGGCCTTGAGGCGGCGAGGATTGGTGCCCAGCAAGCGAACCGTCTTGGCGCGGTCAGGCGGCATGAAGACCTCGACTGTCTTGCGATCCATCGCTCGGAGCACCACGCCGGCGACGTGATCGGCGGACACGGATGTCGACGAAAAACATAGAGGCGCCTCGTCGCTCGCGGCCTCCTGCTCAAGCATCGGCGTCTCGGTCGAAGTGGGATGGATGATGGAGAAGGCGAAGGGGCTGTTGCGCTGCTCTATCGCGAAGCCATGATGAAAGGCGCGTAGCGCATGTTTGGCGGCGGCATAACTCGCCAACCCTGGGAAGGGTAGGAAGGCCGTCATGCTGCAGACGGTGACGAATTGGCCCCGCCCTTCGGCCTCGAAACGGGGCAGGATCGCCAACATGCCCGTGAGCGGGCCCATGAAGTTGACGTTCACGGTCTGCTGATGCTGGGACAGGGCGACATTTTCGGCGCGGCCGACATGAACGACCGCCGCGTTGTTGATCAGAACATCAACGCGACCGAAGCGCGCCCAGGCGACGTCGAGCGCGCTCTCCCACGCCGATGGGTCGGTGATGTCGAGTTGAACGGCGAGCGCCGCGTCTCCCAGATCGCCCGCGACCGCCTTGGCGCCGGCGAGATTGATGTCGGCGAGCACGACGCGATCACCGCGCGCAACGGCGGCGCGCGCAATGGCGGCGCCGATCCCGCTGGCGGCGCCGGTGACGAACAGAGCTTTGGAGGATTTCTTTGGCATTTCAACTCTCGAATGATATTGCCCGGCTCTGCCGTCGCCTGAAGGATCGGGCGAATAGCGCTATGTCCGCAATATGCAGAGCGCGCCGTTATATAGCAATAACTATATAGTGGTGGCGGCGTCCAGAATTTGGTGTTCTCTTGTTTCAATGGCTTGCGAGAGCCAGATGTCCGCTCCGCAACTGAAGGCGGTCCTGCATCGCACAGAGTCTATCATCGTCAGGCGACCCTCCGGGGCGATCCTCAAAGAGGACCGCCGGCCGGGGTGGAGGCGCTGAAAATCGGCCTCGCGCCGATCCGGACGCAGCGACCCGCGCCCAGACCGCGCCGACACCCCTAGAACCGGTAGTTGACCTCTACGCCGAACCGGCGCGGCGTACCGACCACCGGCTGAATGAACCCGAACGGTGAAGTGGAATCGAACGCATCGTTCCAATAGTGGAGATTGCTGAGGTTCTTTATGTAGCCGGCGACCTCGAAACGGCCGAAGTCGTAGGATACCCGCAGGTTTTCGAGCCAATAGCCCGGTTGGGCCAAATAGGGGTCGTTGGTGCTGTCGTAGAACTGGTGGCCCTTGTAGCTGGCGTTCAGCTGGAAGCTCAATGTGTCCTGGCCGATCGGAATCTTGTACTCCGCCATCAAGAAGGCCGAGACGTGAGGCGAGAAGGCGAGCTGCAGCCCCTGGAGCGACGAGGTCCCGGGAACCAGCACGGCGAAGGTGTCGATGCGCGTATCGAGCAGGCCGACGTTCGCGGTCAGCGTCAGATTGGTGATGGGCTTGCCGACGAACTCGAGATCGGCGCCGAAATTGTGCGCGGCCTTGGCGCTGGTCAGGGAGTTCAGCGGACCGGCAGGGCTCGGCACAAGCGAGAAGACCTGCAGGTCATTGTACCGAGTGTAGAAGATTGAGGCGTTCGCCAACAAGCGGTGATCGAACAGGTTGGATTTGATCCCGACCTCGTATGAGGTATCGGTTTCCGGCGGGACCGGCTGCACCTGTACGGCGGCCTGGACAGGGTCCGTGCTGAGGAAGCCGCCGTTGAAGTCGCCGCTCTTGAATCCCGTGGCGATGCTGGCGTAGGCCATGACGTTGCGGTTGAAGCTGTAATTCACCCCCGCGCGCCAAGTGAACTCACCGTCATCAAGGGCCGGAATGGCGACGCCGGCCGGCAGCAGCGACGAAGGGGGCCCAAAATTGCCCTCTCCGCCGTCCTGGTAGGCCACCGTACCCTGGTACTGGAACGTGCGCCGCTCATGTGTGTAACGACCGCCGAGGATCAGCTTGAGCTTATCGGTGACGCTGTATTCGCCCTGACCGAAAATAGCCTCGGCGTCGGTGACCTGGCGACTGCGATCGGTCTGCTTCTGAGCAAGACCGTCACCGGATCCGGGCCCGAAGAACTGATCGAAATCCAGCAGCAGCGCCAACGGCTGGTTCTGTTGCAGATTTTCGTGAAGATAATAGACGCCTGCGGTCCAGTTGTACTTCGTCTCGCTGTGGCTGGCGCGGAACTCCTGGGTGAAGGAGGTGCTGCGCACCTCCCAATTGATCTCAAGCTCCCGGTAGGGCGAGGAATCGGTGTCCTCCGGCTCGATCTTGTCGCTGTGTTCGATCGCGGAAATCGACGTTAGAGCCAGATAGCCCGGTGACCAGTCGATGCGCAGGTTCGCATTGATGTCGTTGACGCGAAGGTGGGCCTGCTTGTTGAAAGCTCCATCGTAGAACCCCTTGCCCTGGGTATAGCCGAATATGTCGACGCACTGATCGGCGCGAACCTGCGACACCGAGCATAGGGTCGGGTTCAGAAAGGTCGTTCCCGGCTTGAAGTCGCCGAGGTGGCCATATTCGGCGGGCCGGGTGTCGATCTGCCCGCCATTGATGTTCAAAAGGACCTTGAGGTCGTCTCTTGGCTTCCACAGCAGTTGACCGCGCACGGAATAGTCGTTCGCACCATTCTCCATTTTCCCAGTGAGCGCGTTCTTCTCATAACCGTCGGAATTGTTTTTGACGAAGGCGATGCGGCCGTCGAGCGTCGATGAAATCGGGCCGCCGACGGCGCCTTCGATGTTCCAGGTGTTGAACGAGCTATATTCGACGTGCAGGTTGCCGGTCGCGTCGTCCGTCGGCTTGGCGCTCACGTAGTTGATCGCCCCGCCGGTCGTGTTCATTCCGTACAGCGTGCCCTGAGGGCCCTTCAGGACCTCGATGCGTTCGAGGTCGAAGGTGGCGAACGTCTGCGACGCCGGCGAACTTAGATAGACATCGTCGACATAGACGGCGATCGGACCGGCGTTGTTGGTGTTCTCGTCATTGATGCCGATCCCGCGGATAGTGATGATCGGCTGGTTCCCGGCGCCTTGCGACAGGGCGATGTTCACATTGGGCGTAACCTGCCCAATGTCGGTCGAACTCTGTATCCCCAGCTTCTGAATGTCCTGGGCCGAGTAGGCGTTGATCGAGATCGGCACCTTCTGGACGTTTTCGCTCCGGTGCTGCGAGGTGACGGTGATCTCCTCAACCACGCTTGCCGGCGCGGTCGTCGACGGCGCGGCGACGGTTTGCGCCACGGCCGCCGACCCGAGCGGCATCGTCAAACTCACCGCGCTCGCTGAGAGCGCCAATCGAAATCGCAAAGACATCTGAATTCCCCTCCGTCGCCATTTCCCCGTGGCCGAGTCAACATAGCGAAAACTATATGCATGGCAACGGTTTGATGACGGCGGGCGCGGGGGCGGGCGGGGCGCCCCGATACTGAACAGAACCGCCGTCAAATTCAGCATAAGCGACTGAATCACTGCTCGCTTTTTGCGGGCGCGCCCGGAGTGGGCCGTTTGCGCGTGGCGGCGACTGCCCGTCGGAAGGCGGGAAGGGCGTGGGCGAGATGGATGGAATATCTAGTTTATACTATGCGGTAGAGCGCTTTGCCGCGCCCGTTGTGCGGCCGGGTGTCGGGACCCGACGCGGCGCCGATCGCGGGGGGGCGATCGACGTCATCGGCTGTCAGACGTCGTAGCCGGGGCTTTCTCGGTCGAGCTGGCGCAGGCAACCCGGCCAGGCGAGACGGCCGATCGGCTCCATGCCGCGGCTGACCTGGCCCTTGACCTCGGCGATCGAGGCCTGCGGCGCCAGCAGCACCTTGTCGCGTCCGCCCGACAGGGCCATCACC